>JBFWYG010000106.1:10834-12757 GCA_050186725.1 Gammaproteobacteria bacterium
TTCTGGCTCGCACGCCTCAAGCAGCACGACGACGACGACGAGCACGCCAATCTCATCGAACTGCTGCGCGCCGTGCGGCGCGATCCGCGCCGCGCGCTGCGCAACTTCGATCTCTCCCGCCCCGCGGCGCTGGATACCCTGGAGGACATGCTGGCCAGGCTGCCCCCCACGGCGTCGCGCTACACGCTCGCGGTCGCGGATGACGGACTCGCGACCTTGGCCCCTGACGCCGAGCTCAAGGCCTTGGTGCGCCGTTGGCGGCGCAATTTTCCGCCGGCGAAACCGGGGCGGACCGTGGTGCCCGGCGACGACTGGACCTGGGCGGGGAGCAAGACGAGTTGGTTGACGGTGCTGCGAGAGATGCCGCTGGCCTGGCAGAGCTTTGAAGTGCTGGACGACCTCGTGCTCGCGGTCGACGCCCTGCACGTCATGGGCGCCGAGTGGAGTGTGATCGACCCGCTGCTGCGTCGCGCCACCGAGCTTCTGGGCCTGCTCGCGCCCGCCACCGGCGCCTGCCGACTGCCGTGGCGCGTCGAGGCCAATCGCCCGGCTTTGCGCCTGTTGACCCTGCGCGCCCACCGCGCCTTGCAAGACGAGACGCGCGGCGTGGCGAGCGACGAGTTCATCGAGCACGCCGAGTGGCTGTTGCGTCTCGATCCGCAGGACATTCACGGCCTGCGCGATCCGCTGTCGCGCGCCTACCTCGCGCGTGACTGGCCGGACAAGGTCATCGCCCTGACCGATGCTTACCCGGACGACTTCTGCGCACCGACTCTGACCCGCATGCTGGCCCTGCTCGTGCTCGGACGCGAGCAGGACGCGTTCGAGCTGTTGACGCGCATCGCCAAGCGGCATGAGGTCGCACTCAAGATGTTGCTGGCGACGAATCCGCGCGAGCCCGCGTCCGACCCGCAGGGCCTGGTGCGTCGCGGCGGCAAGCACGAAGCCTGGCGCTATCGACAGGACATGCGGGACGAGTGGTTGCGCCGCGAGGCCTTGAGCTGGCTGCGCCGCGCCATGAAGCGCGCGGCCACGTCCGCGCCCGCGCGCGTTGCCAAGCCGAAGAAGCGCGCGACATGACGCGGCGAACGTGGGTCTTGCCGGCGCTGCTGTTGTCGTTGAGCCTGTCCCTCGCGCAGGCCGCGGTCGTGCCCTTCACCGACAGCTACCTCGGCACTGACGGCGGCGCGGCCTGCGACAACGCCTTCGACATCGTCGGCGCCGCGCTGGACGACGGCCTGCAGCACCCGGTGTTCATCTACACCGTCGGCACCAACGAGACCTTCGACAACGCCGAGGCGCGCGCCGCGGTCGCGGCCATGGCCGCCAAGGGCTTCGTCGCCGCGACCGTCGCCTACGACACGAGTACCTTCGGCAACTGCGCGCTGATCGCGCAGAAGGCGGCCTGCATGTTCAGGCGCAACAGCGCGTCGAGCGCCATCGCGCGGCTCTGCGCGCGGGGCGACTGTCGCAGGGGGGTGGTTACCGGCGGCTTCAGCCAGGGCGCGATCCTGGCGCTCCTGGCGCGCAACTATGACGGGCGTGTCGCCGCCGCCTGGGGCATGGGCCTGGTCAACCGTTACGGTCCGTACGATCTCAAGGCCTGCGTGAACAACGGCAAGCGCAAGCTCGCGTCTACGCGCCTGCGCATCGTCAACGGCGAGCGCGACGTGTTCGGGGGCAGCACGGCGGCCGGCGTGCGCGGCGCGTCGGTGGCGATCGCCGGCAAGGCTTGCGGCGCCACGGCCTACAGCTGTCTCAACGCCAACGGCAGCGGCTGGCTCATGATCAGGAATGCGGAGGTCTCCGATCGCTCGGCCGACCATTGCTTCTATCGCAAGGCCAGGGACTGCAACGGCAGTCAGAACATCCTCGATGCGAAGTGGAAAAGCGGCCGCAAACCCTGGGCGCTGCCCGCCAGCC
>JBFWYG010000107.1:0-12370 GCA_050186725.1 Gammaproteobacteria bacterium
CCGAACACCAGGCGCGGCTGTTCAAGAGTTTCTCCCAGGCCGACAGCTCGGTGACGCGCACATTCGGCGGCAGCGGCCTCGGGCTCGCCATCAGCAAACAGCTGTGCGAGCTGATGGGTGGCACCATCGGCTTCAGCAGCGTGCCGGGCCAGGGCTCGACGTTCTGGTTCGAACTCGCCTTCGACGTGCCCACAGGCCATCTGCCGGCGCCGATAGGTGACCTGCGCGGCGCGCATGTGCTGGTGGTGGACGACAACCTGAGCCAGCGCGAAGTGCTGGCCGCCTACCTGCGGGTGTGGGGCGTGCGCGCCGAAACCGCCGGCTGCGCCGACGCGGCGCTCGACTACCTGCGCTTCGCCGCCGCCGCCGGTGAGCCGGTCGCGCTCGCCATCATCGATCTCGAGATGCCGGGCGGCGACGGGCTCATGCTCGGTACCGCGGTGCGCGCGCTGGAACTGTCGCGCCAGCCGGCCCTGGTGCTGACCAGCTCGAGCGCGCGACGCGGAGACGCCCAGGCCGCGCGCGACGCGGGCTTCAGCGCCTACCTGCCCAAGCCCACCCACGCCGACGACCTGCACGCCTGCCTGTGCCAGGCGCTCGGCAGGCGGCGCGAGCACACCGCCAGCCAGCCGTTGATCACCCGCCATAGCCTGCGCGAGCGCCGCGCGCGCGGCGCGCACCTGCTGGTGGTCGAGGACAATGTCGTCAACCAGGAAGTGGCGCGCGGCGTGCTCGCGCGGCTCGGCTACGGCGTCGACATCGCGGCCAACGGCCGCGCCGCGCTGGAGGCGCTCGCGACCCACGACTACGCACTGGTCCTGATGGACTGCCAGATGCCGGAGATGGACGGTTATGCCGCGAGCCGCGCGATCCGCGCCGGTGAGGGCGGCGTACTCGATCGCGACCTGCCGATCATCGCCATGACCGCGCACACCGGCGCCGCCGATCGCGAACGCTGCCTGGCGGCCGGCATGTCGGACTTCATCACCAAGCCGATAGACGTGGCGGCGCTCGGCGCATTGCTCGGCAAGTGGCTGCCCGAGGCGCTGCCGACGCGCCCCGGCGCCAGCACCGGAGAGCGCGAGCTGGTGCTCGACGTCGATGCGCTGCGCACGCGCCTCGGCCAGGACGAGGCGCTGCTCGCGGCCGTGCTGGCGAGCTTCCTGCGCGACATGCCGCCGCGCCTCACGCAGCTCGAGACCGCGGTCGCGCACGGCAACCTGGAGGACGTGCGGCGCCTCGCCCACCAGTTGAAGGGCGTGGCCGCCAACGTCGGCGCGCTGGGGCTCGCGAGCCTCGCCGCGCGACTCGACGATGCGGCCGGCGCCAGCCCGGCGCCGGCACTGGGCGCGAGCGTGGATGCCGTCCTGCGCGCCTGGACGACGCTGCGCCAGCGCATCGACCAGTTGATCGCGAGCGGCACGCTGCCCCACCCGGGCCCGCTTGCGAACGCGGGCGGCTCGCCCGCCTGACCTCACAGCGCGTCGCGCGGCGCCGTGACGACGGTCAGCGCGAAGCGACGCCAGCCTGCTAACTTGCGCTGGAGCCCAGCACGCAGGCCTGCCGCGATGTTCGACGACGCGCCCGAGATCACACTCTTCTATCGCTACGGCTCGGCCCTGCTGCTCGGCCTGCTGGTGGGGCTGCAGCGCGAGTTCGCTTCGCGCCGCGAAGCCGAGGAGCAGTTCGCCTTCGCCGGCACGCGCACCTATGCGCTGTACGCGCTGCTCGGCTGCACCGCGGCCCAGGTCAGCGGGCTGGCCGGCTCGGCCTGGGTGCTGGTGGCGATACTGCTGCTGGTCGGCCTGGTGATCGCCCAGGCCTACGCGCGCCAGGCCGAGCAGGGACATCTCGGCATGACCTCGGAGGTGGCGGCCTTCATCACCCTGCTGGGCGGTGCGCTGTGCTTCTGGGGCGAGGTCAAGGTGGGCGCCGCCCTGGCGGTGACGACCGCGGTGCTGCTCGCGTTGAAACTCCAGACCCGCAGTCTCGCGCGACGCCTGACCGGCGAGGATCTGCGCGCGACGCTGACCTTCGCCGTGCTCACCCTGGTGGTGCTGCCGGTGCTGCCGCGTGAAGGCTTCGGACCGCCGCCGTTCGACGTGCTGGTGCCCTACAACGTCTGGCTGATGGTGGTGTTCATCTCCGGCATCAGCTTCGCCGGCTACGTGCTGATCCAGGTGGTCGGTCCGCGGCGCGGCGTGGGGCTCACCGGCCTGCTCGGCGGGCTGGCGTCCAGCACCGCGGTGACCTTGAGCTTCGCCGAACGCAGCCGCGGCGCGGACGCGCTGGCCAAGCCCTTCGCCTTCGCCATCCTGCTGGCCTGGACCATGATGTTCGTGCGCGTGCTCATCGCCGTCGCCCTGGTCAACGCGCCGCTGGTGCGCCTCCTGTGGCAGCCGCTGCTGGCGGCGGCGCTGGTCAGTCTCGCCTACTGCGCGTGGCTGTACCGCGCGCACGCGCAGGACGACGAACCCGACAGCCAGCACTTCGCGAATCCCTTCGAGCTCGCGCCCGCGCTCGGCTTCGGCGCGCTGTACGTCGTCATCCTGCTGGCCGCCAACGCCGCGCGCCTGCACTTCGGCGCGGCGGGGCTCTACGCCTCGAGCATCGCCGCCGGCGCGGCCGACGTCGATGCCATCACGCTCTCCATGGCCGAACTCGCGCGCGGCGAAGACGGCCTGGCGCCGGCCAGCGCGGCGCGCGCCATCGTGCTCGCGGCGGCGAGCAACACGCTGGTGAAAGCCGGCATCGTGCTGGTGACCGGCGCCGATGCCTTGAAGCGCGCACTGTGGCCGGGCCTGGTCGGCAGCCTCGCGGTGGCGGTCGGGATGGTGTTCCTGACGTGAGCGCGCGCGCTCAGGCGGCGGCTTCGCTCGCCAGCGGCTCGGTATCGTGGAACTTGCTGAAATCCACCTGCACTTCGCCCGGCGCGACTTCCTGCACGGTCTCGACGAAGGCGTGATGCCAGCGCACCTCGCTGTGGTGATACATGTGATGGGCGTGGATCTCCTGCGCGAAGCTCTCGTCGTGGCCACTGACGATGTAGGCGAAGCTCACGTCGCGCGCCGCGCAGTCGCCCTCGCCCAGGTGCGCGAGCGGGCTGTCTTCATCGATCACGTGGTACAGCAGCCAGGACAGGAGCAGCACGGGATTGTCGTCCCGCACCAGGCGCGCGCGGTGAAATCGTCGGCTGACGACCCGCCCATCGCGCACTTCGTTGGCGATGATCCACAGCTTCGCCTGCACGTCGGTCAGGTAGTTGTGGCGACGGTTGGCGACCCGCGTGATCAGCATCAGCCGCCCGTCGTGGCGCGCGATGACCGGGTTCCGCGCGAACACCAGCTCAGCCTTGGGCCGGGTGAAGCGCGCGAAGGTCATGCCGGTGACGAAGGCGTAGCTGACGATGCCGCACAGGATCTCGAGCGAGGCGAGCGCATGGCCGTAGGCACTGCCCGGCAGAAAGCCGCCGAAGCTGACCGTGCCGAACACCTCGATGCTGAAGAAGAACACCTCCAGCGCATTCGGCGCGCGCGCACCCGTCACCGCCTGGGGATCGAGCAGGTAGAGGCCGGTGAATCCCAGGTTGATGATGATGAAGCCGAGCAGGTAGCCGGCGATCAGCGCCGGCCACGAGGCAGACATCGAGAGGTGGTAGATGTCGTTCCAGCGACTGTGCGCGAAACCCTTGCCCGCGACGTGGCGATGGCCGAGCCTGAGGCTGACGTGGGGAGGCTGACGGTGTGCTGTCATGGACGCGTCCGTGTGTGGCGGGCGCGTCGAGCCTAAGCCGACGCGCGCCCGGCGGCAATCGCCGGTGGCCGGCGCGTATCATCACACCATGCGCCGTGCCCTCGTCTGCCTGCTGTCCGTCCTGCTGGTGCTGCCCGCGCCGCGCGCCGAACCGACGCTGGACCAGCGCTTCGACTGCGAGCAGGCCTTTGATCTCATCGCCACCCTGGTGATCGCGCGCTGCGCGGCCTGGCGCGCGCCGCCCGCCGCGGCCGCCAAGCTGGCCGCCACGCGCGCGCGGCTGCTCGCGAGCGGCCTGGCCAGCGACGCGGAACTCGAGCTGCCACGCATCGCCTTCTGCCCGCTGGCGGCCGGCACCGGCATGGTGCCGGCGCCGCGCACGCTCTACCTGGATGACGGGCTCATCGACCTCTCGGTCGACGGCCTGGCCGAGATCCTCGCCCACGAACTCGAGCACGTCGCGCAGTTCGAGCGCCTCGGCACGCGGGGCTTCAAGTGCGACTACGTGCGTGCGATGGTCGCCTGTGGCGGCTGCCAGGATCGAGGCAATGCGCTGGAGGCCGAAGCCTACGCGCGGCAGGACGCGGCGCGCGAAGCGCTGGCACGCTCGGCCGCGCCCTGAGCGGCGGCGGCGCGACACGCGCCGGCCTTGATCCCCATCAAGCATCCGCGCGCGCGCCGCACCCAGCATGGCCGGCAAGCACGCGCGATCCGTCGGCGATCGTGCGCGGAGGACGGCCGCATGACAGCCCACGCGCATCTCCAGCACGCCCGACCGGCGCCGCGCATCGCCGCGGCCGGTGTCGCGCGCATCGGCCCCAACGCGCTGACCCGCGTGGCCGAGGCGCTCCTGGAACGACACGGCGCGGAGGCCGTGGCGGCGGTCCATGCCGACGCCGGTCTCTCCGCGCTGCTGCATGAGCCACCGACACGCATGGTGGACGAGAACGCGGTGATCGCGCTGCATCGTGCGGTACGCGCGCGCTACCCGCGCGCCGAGGCCGAGGCGCTGTTCACGCGCGCTGGCGAGTTGACCGGCGAGTACCTGCTGGCGGCGCGCATTCCGCGGCCCTTCGCCGCGCTGCTGCGACACCTGCCGGCGACGCTTGCCGCGCGGCTTCTGCTGGTTGCGGTGTCACGCCACGCCTGGACCTTCGCCGGCAGCGGCGACTTCCGTGTGCTGCGTGGTCGGCCGCCGAGCTTCGAGCTGGCGGACTGTCCGCTGTGTCGCGATCTGCGCGCGGACACGCCGGCCTGCGCCTATTACGGCGCAACTTTCGGCGTGCTGTTCCGCGCGCTGGTGCATCCGCGGAGCGAGATAGAGGAGACGGCCTGTCGGGCGCGGGGCGACGCGCTGTGCCGCTTCACGGCACGCTGGTGAGGCGCGCGCGGCGACGCTGACGGCCGCCGCGCGCTGCGCTGCTACGCCGGAACTCAGGCGATGTGCTGGCGCACGAACTTGCCGATACCGTCGATCGCTTCCTGGCCCTTGTCCAGCATCGGCGCGAACAGGTGCCAGACGTGGATCATCTCGTCCCACACTTCGATGGTGTGCTTGACGCCGGCCGCCTTCAGCTTGGCTTCGAGCCGCGTGGTGTCGTCCAGCAAGGTCTCGGCATCGCCCACCTGGATCAGGAGCGGCGGCAGGCCCTTGAAGTCGCCGTGCAACGGCGAGGCCAGTGGGTTCTTGGGATCGGCGCCCTGCAGGTAGGTGCCGGCCATCTGCCCGAGACCTTCCTTCTGCACCATGGGGTCCACGGCCGCGCGGGTCTGCATCGAGGCGCCGGTGCCTTCCATGTCGGTCCACGGCGAGATCGGCGCGGCGCAGGCCGGCAGGGCCACGCCGTCGTCGCGCAGCTTGAGCAGGGTCGCCAAGGTCAGACCGCCACCCGCCGAATCGCCCGAGATGGCGATGCGCGCCGCCGACACGCCCTGCGCCAGCAACCAGCGGTAGGCCGCCACGGCGTCGTCCACCGCGGCCGGGAAGGGATGTTCGGGCGCCATGCGGTAGTCGATGGCCAGCACGCGGCCGTTGATGGCCTTGGCCAGGCGCTCGATGAGCGCGCGGTGCGACTGCACCGAGCCGAGCACGTAACCGCCGCCGTGTAGATACAGCAGCACGCGGCTGGCGTCGCCGCCGTTGGCGCTGAACCACATGCCCGGCACGCCGCCGGCGTCGACCTTGGCGGCGGTGACGTCGGACAGCGAGGGCGTCATGCCGCCCAGGGCGTCGAGGCCGGCGCGCATCTGTTCGAGCGTGTCGTCCGGCTTGATGATCGGGTTCTCGATGAGCATGGTGCGGATGGCGGCGAGCTGGGCATTGGCCATGGGGGTTCCCTCGTTGGTGAGTGTCAATCCTGCCTGGATATTAACCGAGCGCGAAAACGGGGACATCCGGCGAATGTCCCCGCGCCTTTCAGCGGTACTTCTTCAGCTCCATGCGCGCGAGCTGCTGGCGGTGCACCTCGTCCGGGCCGTCGGCGAGGCGCAGCACGCGCGACATGGCGTAGGCCGCGGCCAGGCCGAAGTCGTTGCTGGTGCCGCCGCCGCCGTGGGCCTGGATGGCCCAGTCGATGATCTTGCCGGTGATGTTCGGCACCGCGACCTTGATCATCGCGATCTCGGCGCGTGCCACCTTGTTGCCGACGGTATCCATGCGGTGCGCGGCGTTGAGCGTCAGCAGGCGCGCCTGTTCGATCATGATGCGCGACTCGGCGATACGTTCCATGGTCACGCCGTTCTCCGCAACCGGCTTGCCGAAGGCGACGCGCGCCATCGTGCGGCGGCACATGCGTTCCAGCGCGCGCTCGGCGCGACCGATCTCACGCATGCAGTGATGGATGCGGCCGGGGCCTAAGCGCCCCTGCGCGATCTCGAAGCCGCGGCCTTCGCCGAGCAGGATGTTGGAGACCGGCACGCGTACGTCCTTGAAGAGCACTTCCGAGGCGCGGTCGGGCATGCCGTAGAAACCGAACACCGGGATGGAACGCAGCACCTCTACGCCGGGGGTGTCCATCGGCACCAGCACCATGGACTGCTGCAGGTGGCGATTGGGGTTGTCCGGATCGGTCTTGCCCATGAAGATGCAGATCTTGCAGCGCGGGTCAGTGGCGTTGGTGGTGTACCACTTGTGGCCGTTGATCACGTACTCGTCACCGTCGCGCACGATGGCCGACTGGATGTTGGTCGCGTCGGACGACGCGACGGCCGGCTCGGTCATCGCGAAGCAGGAGCGGATCTCACCGTCCAGCAGCGGGCGCAGCCACTTGTCCTGGTGCTCCTTCGTGCCGTAACGCGCCAGCACTTCCATGTTGCCGGTGTCCGGCGCCGAGCAGTTGAACACCTCGGGCGCGAGCAGCGAGCGTCCCATGATCTCGCACAGCGGCGCGTATTCCAGGTTGGTCAGCCCAGCGCCGTGCTCGCTCTCCGGCAAAAACAGGTTCCACAGTCCCTCGGCGCGCGCGAGCGGCTTCAGTTCATCGATGAGCGGCAGCACCTTCCACGGCCCGTATTCCTCCGCCTCCTTCACGTGTCGCTCTTCGTTGGGATAGATGTGGCGGTCCATGAAGGCGTTCAGGCGCGCCATCAGTTCCTGGACTTTGGGCGATGGATCGAAGGACATCAGCAAGGCTCCTCGGCAGTGGACTCGAACGTCACCCGCGCACCGCGAGCGCGGACGCACGGCGCGCAGCGCGCGGCGGGTGATGGGGCCGCATAGTAGCGCGCGACGACGGGGGGTTCCCAGACGCGGGGCGGGGCCTGGGGTTCGGGCTGCAGCGGTCGGAGAGGCCCATGGATGCCTGCTTTCGCAGGCATGACGGGTTTGAGAGGCGGAGGAATGCTGCGAGGCTCGCGCCGTCGCGCACCACCCCGTCGCTCGTCGCGCACGTGAGGGGCTATCGGCCAACACCATCACCCACTACTCCGCCACGCTTCGCGAAAGCGAGAGGCCATCAGCCAACGCCGTCACACACGACTCCGTCACCCCTGCGAAAGCAGAGGTCCATCTGCGCTCGGCGAAGCCGCTGGAGGCCTGCTTGCGCAGGCATGACGGATTTGAATGGTGGGCGGACGCTGATCGGTCGATGCCGCTCGGCACCGCGCAGCCACGCATCGCGCTCCCCTCATCATCCCGCGAGGTCGTGCAGATCCTGAAAGCCAACCTTCGCGTTCGGGCCCAGGGCGACGTGTTCCAGGATACCGCTGGTGGTCGCCTTGCCGTTCATGGTCACGCGACAGACCTGCTGCACGTGGAACAGCCAGGGCTTGGTGATATCGAGCTCGGTCACTTTCCACGTTTCGTCGTCGATTGCGTAGTCGCCCTTCCAGCAGCCGTGTCCCCACTGCGGATGGCCGTAGCCCACGCCCGCCATCTGGAAACTGACGAGCGGCTCGTACTCGAGTTCGGCCACCTCACCGTTCGCGAGCCGCGCGCGCAGCACGGCGTGACGCAGGCGGCGCGTGCCCGGCAGGTAGTCGAACTGGTAGTCGATGGGCGTCGCCTCGGTCTCACCCGTATCGCGGGCGAACACCGGCGTATCGCCCGCCGGCACGCGCGGAATGCGCGCGCCGGAGCGGATCACCAGGTCACCGTGGCGGTCGGCGAAGAACATCGCGTGCTGCACGAACTCGGGCCAGAAGGTCTGCGACCAGCCGAAGAAGAATTGCGAGGCCCAGCGGTGCGGCTTGCCTTCGCCCTCGCCACAGGGCCGCACGCCCCAGGAGCGGTCGCGCGTGCCGTTGGTCGCGCGCGGGTCGAGTTCGATGCGTCGCCCCTTGATGACCATCCATCCGGACCACGCGCCGAACTGCGACATGCGCGTGACGTCCATCGAGGTCTGCACCCCGTCGGTCAGGATCTGGCGTACCTCCTCGTGCGCGCCGGTCGCCGCCTCGAAACGCAGATCGGCCTCGAAGCCCCGCGCCGGGTCGTTCACCACCACGCGGTGGCGGCGCATGGGGACGACGGTCTCGACCCGCACGGGCGCGAGGGTGGTCTGGGTGCGATCGAGCGGCAGCGCGCCTGAGACGTGCAGGCAGTGCTGTTCACCGTCCAGCAGAACGCTGAAGCCCGCGTCCATCACGTGGCGGTTGGGATAGAAGCCCATGGCCAGGCTGAAGTACAGCGAGCCGTCGCCGACGAAGCCGTTGAACCAGAAGCGATCGTAGAAATTCCGATCGCTGGTCGCGGGCACGATCAGCGGTTGCGGGGTCTGGTGGATGGGATAGTCGTCGAGCGTCGTGATCATGGGTGGCTGCCAGCAATGCGGTAGCCACCGAATCTAATCCGCGGCGCCGCCCACTCCAAGCGCTCGAAAGGGTGGGCGGCGCGGCGAACCTGCGCTTACTTCTTCATTTCGTCCTTGGCCATGGCGTCGGGCTTGGCCATCTCGTCCTTCGCCATGGCGTCGCCCTTGCCCATTTCGTCCTTGCCCATTTCGCTCTTGGACATCTCGTCCTTCGCCATGCCGTCGCCCTTGCCCATTTCGTCGGCGAAGGCGCCGGCGCCCCCGCAAGCGAGACCGAGGGCGAGAACGAGTGCGGTGATTGCTTTCATGCTGATGACTCCCATCGTGGTGGAGGTGGTGTGGTGGCGATGTCGCCGGAACTTCAGCGCGGCCGAGTGACGCTCAGCTGCCGCCGAACCAGTTGTACCCCTGGTCTTCCCAGTAGCCCCCGGGGTAGGTGTTGGTGATGTAGATCGCGCGAATGTGCTTCGGATTCTTGTAGCCGAGCTTGGTCGGCATGCGCAGCTTGAGCGGAAAGCCATAGCGCGCGGGCAGCACTTCGCCGTCGTATTCCAGCGTGAGCTGGGTCTGGGGATGCAGCGCGGTCGGCATGTCGATGCTGGTGTAGTAGTCGTCCGCGCACTTGAAGCCGACGTAGCGCGCGCTGGTATCGGCGCCAATGCGCGCCAGGAAATCCGCGAAGCGCACGCCGCCCCAGCGACCGATGGCGCTCCAGCCCTCCACGCAGATGTGGCGCGTGATCTGCTCGACCCGCGGCAGGGCGGCGAGGTCGGCGAGCGTCCAGGGACGACGCTCCGTCACCAGTCCACTCACTTCCAGGCGGAAGTCATCGGCGGCAACCACCGGCACGCGCGACAACGAGTAGTAGGCGTTGAATGGAAACGGCCGCGTCATCTCGGCCGGCGTGTAGGTCGGCGCGAGACGCGTCGGGGAGAACAGCAGCGCCTGGGCGCGATCGTTCAGACGCGAGACGCGCATGAGCGCGCTCTCGACGGTCTTTTCGTCGACCAGGTCGCAGCCGGTCAGCAAGGCGAGGCCGCCGAGCGAGAGGCCGCGCCGGAGGAACTGGCGGCGCGACGCGCACGGCATCACGCGCAGGGCTTCCTTGACGATGATTTCGCGATCGAGCCGCGGCTTGTCGGAAGAGCTCATGCAGTGTTCTCCTCAGCGGCCGCGCAGCATGTGGACGAGGGTGCGCGGCACGATGGCGACCATCGTCACGTGCAGCAGGACGAAGGCGACCAGCGCCGCCATGGCGAAGAAGTGCACGCGGCGCGCCGCCTCGTAGCCCCCCAGGAGTTCGCGCAGCAGCGGAAACTGCACCGACTTCCATAGCACCAGGCCAGACAGCACGATCAGCAGCAGGTCACCTATGACGAACAGGTAGGCGACGCGCTGCACGGCGTTGTAGTGGCGCGGATCGGCGTGGGTCAGCCGGCCGCGCAGCGCGGCGCGCAGGTCCTGCCACACCGCGCGCGGGCTGAGCGGCAGGAAGCGGCTGACGAAACGGCCGCTGGCGAGATTCGCGCCCAGGTACACGAGCCCATTCGCGACCAGGAGCCACATGGCGGCGAAGTGCCACTGCAGCGCGCCGCCCAACCAGCCGCCCAGGGTCCACTCGCGGGGAAAGCGCAGGTCGAACAGCGGCGAGGCGTTGTAGATGCGCCAGCCGCTCAAGACCAGCACCACCACCGCGCAGACGTTCAGCCAGTGGGTGATGCGCAGCCAGCGCGGATGGATGACTGGCGACGACGTCTCGCCGGTCGGAATGGCGGCGGCTCTTTGCATGGTGCGGCTCCGGTTCGTTGCGAGGGTCGGCTCACGCACTGCGCTTGCCGTCCTGCCCGCGAATTCGCGACCCGGTGGCTATCGGTTACAGCATCGGCGAAAATTTCGCACAGCTCCCAGGCAGGGGCGGCCGCCTGTAACCGTTTGCCTTGAACGAACGAATACCCACTGAAGGTCCGGCTAGCGCCCGCGAAGCGCGCCTGCGCGCGCAGCTCCTGTCCGGTCTGGCGGGCAGGCCCGCGGACTACGAGCAGTTCCTGCGCGAGATGAGCGCGCATCTGCGCGCCTTCCTCAGGCGGCGCCTCGCGCGCCATCCGGACGACGTCGAAGACCTGGTCCAGGAGACCCTGCTGGCCTTGCACAATCAGCGACACACCTATGACCCCGCGCAGCCCCTCACCGCCTGGGCGCAGGCCATCGCGCGCTACAAGCTGGTCGACTGGCTCCGCCGACGCGGTGGACGGCAGGACGTGGCGCTGGCCCCGGACGACGCGTACGAGCTGCTGCTCGCCGTCGATGACGAGGCCGCCGAGGCACGCCGCGATCTCGGCCTGCTGCTGGCGCGCCTGCCCGACGGGCAGCGGCGGCCGATACAGTTGACCAAGCTGGACGGTCTCTCGGTCAGCGAGGCCTCCGCCGCGACCGGCATGTCGGAATCGGCCATCAAGGTCGCGGTGCATCGCGGGTTGAAGGCGCTCGCGCGCCTCATGAGAGAGGAGTCATGAAAACCGACGACCTGGTTCATCTGCTCGCGCAGGGCCCGATAGCGGTGGCGCCGGCCGCGGTCGCGAGACGCCAGGCGCTGGCGCTCGGTGCCGGGGGACTCGCGGCCTTCGGCCTGATGCTGGGCCTGCTGGGTGTGAATCCCGACCTGCGCGCCGCGACCGGCCTGAGCGGCTTCTGGACCAAGGTGCTGTTCGCCGCCGCGCTGTGCGGCACGGGCACGCTGGCGATGGCGCGTCTCGCCCGTCCCGGCGCGTCGCTGGGCGGCGCGCCCGCCGGCATCGCGCTGGCGCTGGTCCTCATGGCCGCGCTCGCCGCCGCGCAGTGGCTCGCGGCCGAGCCCGACGCGCGCCATGCGCTGCTGTTCGGTTCGACCTGGCGCGCCTGCCCGTGGTGGATAGCGCTGCTCTCGACGCCGCTCGGCGCCGCGCTCACCTGGTCCGTGCGCGGCCTGGCGCCGACGCGGCTTCGGCTGGCCGGCGCGGCGGTCGGCTTTCTCGCCGGCGCGAGCGCCGCGCTGGTGTACTGCCTGCACTGCCCGGAGATGGCCGCGCCGTTCGTCGCGCTGTGGTACGTGGCGGGTATCGCGCTGCCGACCGCGATGGGGACCGCGCTGGGGCCGCGGCTGTTGCGCTGGTGAGTCTGCGGGCCGACGTCACGCGCCCTTCAGGGGCGCGGCGTGCCGGCGCGCCGCGCGCTCACGGCCGCGTATAGCCCTTCAACCACTCGAGGCTGGCGGGCAGCGCCCAGGGTTTGCGGCCGCTTTTCCACTTCGCATCGAGGATGTTCTGACTGCCGTTGCAGTCCCTGGCCTTGCGATAGAAGCAATGGTCGGCCGAGCGATCGGAGACCTCCGC
>JBFWYG010000108.1:0-12041 GCA_050186725.1 Gammaproteobacteria bacterium
GCGCTGCGCAATCGCATCCTGGATGCCCTGCCCGGCTGGCACCCCTACTCCGCCAGCAGCCCGACCGCCGGCATTCATACCGCGCTGGAGGATCTCTACCGCGCCGACCACCGCATCAGCCTGTTCGTGCTCGGCGACGAACTGACCGACAAGAGCGTCGCGCGCGTGCTGCGCGAGGTGGACGCGCTGGGGCTGCGCGACGCGCAGGGCCGGCCCAAGGTGCGCGTGCACGCGGTCGGCTTCCCCACCCAGTTCGCCAACGGCCCGAGTCGCCAGGAGACCGGCATCCGCTTCGCCGCGCTGATGCGCGAACTCACGCACCGCTACGGTGGCACCTTCGTGGGGCTGAACGCCTTCCGCTAAAGCGGCATTGCAAAGTGCGGGATCGGCAGGATAATGCGGCACAAAGCGGGCATGAAAGCCCGCCGGCTCCGCGCAGAACGGAGCACCCGGCACCATGCAAAGGAGAATGCATGCCATGCAGGACTACGCACCGCTATCGCCGCCTTACCGCGTCTACGTACTGGACGATCACAAGCTCCTCGCCGAGCTCCTGTCCCATCGCCTGAGCACCGACGCCGCCATCGCCGTGCTCGGCATCGGCAATTCCGGCGCCGCCGCGCGCCACTTCATCAGCACGCAGCGCGCCGACATCGTGCTGCTCGACATGGAGATCGACCGCGAGGACGGCGTGGCCGTCGCCCGCGACCTGCTGGCGGCGGACCCTCGGCTGCGCATCGTCGGCCTGTCCGCCCACGTCAGCAGCCACTACCCGCTGGCCCTGCTCGAGGCCGGCGGCCGCGGTTTCCTGTCCAAGCGCATCACCACCCGCGACCTGGTCGAGCACGTGCGCCGCGTCGCGCGCGGCGACCTCGCCATCGGCGCCGACGTGGCCTACCACCTCGCGACCGACGTGCGCGACGCCGGCCCCGCCCATCGCCTGCGCGGCCTGACCGGCAAGGAGGGCGAAGTGCTGCGGCTGCTGGCCCGCGGTCATTCGCCCGAAGAGATTGCGGAGGAGCTCGGCATGTCGGTCAAGACCGTGCAGAGCCATCGCAGCAACATGCGCCGCAAGTTGAAGCTGCGCAGCGACGTGGAGCTGTGCCTCTTGGCGTTGAAGGCGGGGTACGTGCACGTGCACGAAGCGAAGTAGGGAATCGGGCAATTCGGGGACAGACCACGGTTTCTGCGAAACCGTGGTCTGTCCCCGAATTGGGGCCGGTTTCAACCGGCCCTGCACGGCGGTCTAACGCCGTCTTGCCCGCGCGATCCCGAAGCCGTGCATCACCGTCAAATCATCCCCACGCCCCGCGCAGTAGCGCGCGGCCAGATCGGCGTCGCGACTGATCTCCACCAGCTCGAAGCCGGCGCGGTCCAGCAGCGCCACCAGCTGTTCTTGTGTGTGGTAGCTGATGTAGCGCTCGCCCATGCGCGCCGTCACCAGGCGCGCGAGTGAGAGGGCCTGACCTTCGCCTCGGTCGAGGGCGAAGCCGGGCAAGATGAAATCGAACAGCAGCTCGCTGCCGGGCGCGGCCACGCGCGCGACATCCTGCAACGTGGCCTCGATGGCCGCGGCGCTCAGGTAGTAGATCACGCCCTGCCAGGCGAAGAACGCCGGCGCAGCGGAATCGAAGCTCGACGTCGCCAGGCGTTCGGCCAGGCGCTCGCGCTCGAAATCGACCGGTACCGCCTCGAAGTCCGGCAGCGGCAGGCGCGCGCCGCCGGCCGCCATGCGCGCCAGCTTGACCGCCTGGGTGGCGGGATGATCGATCTCGAAGATGCGCACGCCGTCCAGCCACGCGGGGCGGCGGAGCGCGATGGAATCGAAGCCCGCGCCGAGCAGCACGTACTGGCGGCCGCCCGCCTCGACGAAGCGGCGCAGCTCGTCGACCGTCAGCCGATCGCGCACCAGGATCCAGCCGTGCACCGGCCGCAAGGCCCGCAGCAGGCCGCGCACGATGGCGCGATGGAGCAGCGGCGACCCGGCCACGGTGCGCCACAGGGGGCTCGTGAAATGCTCGGCCCAGGGATCCTCGAACACCAGGGGACGGTCGTAGCGCAGGTGACAGGCGCGGATCGCGGCCGTGGCCTCGGCGGTGCGGCTGTGATTGCGGTCGAGCATGGGGCCGCTATTCTAGCCCCAGCCCGCCGGCCTGCCGGCCGCGCGTCACCCGCATGGTCGAGAGGCCCCGGATTCGCGCGCAAGCCGCGGAGTGCGGGCGCCCGACGCCGCGTCCATGCTGCGTCTCACCCGGCGGCCAGCCGGCAAGTGGAGAGCCGAACATGCACGCGCGTACCCGTGACCTGGAATCCCAATCCTCGGACTTTGGCGACGACAGCCTGCGCTGGCAGGCGGTGGTGGCCCGCGACGCGCGGGCCGACGGCCTGTTCTGGTACTCGGTGAAGAGCACCGGGGTGTACTGCCGGCCGTCCTGCGCGGCGCGCCTCGCGCGACGCGAGAACGTCGCCTTCCATGCCAGCCCCAAGGCCGCCGAGGCCGCCGGCTTTCGGCCCTGCAAGCGCTGCGAACCAGACCAGCCGCCGCGCGCCGAGCGCCATGCCGAGCTGGTGGCGCGCGCCTGTCGACGGCTGGATTCGGCCGAGGACAGTCCCGATCTCGCCGCCCTGGCCGCCGAGGTGGGCATGAGCCCCTGGCACTTCCATCGCCTGTTCAAGCGTGTCGCCGGCGTCACCCCGCGGGCCTACGCCGCGGCGCAGCGCGCCAAGCGCGTGCGCGCCGAGCTGCCGCGCGCCGACAGCGTCACCGCCGCGCTGTACGACGCCGGCTTCAATTCCAACGGCCGCTTCTACGACAGCGCGCCCAGCACGCTCGGCATGCAGCCCGCGCGCTTTCGCGCCGGCGGCCGCGGCGAGACGATTCGCTTCGCGCTCGGCCAGTGCTCGCTCGGCGCCATCCTGGTGGCGGCCACCGCGCGCGGTATCTGCACGCTGGAACTCGGGGACGATCCAGACGCGCTGCTGGCGGACTTCGAACGCCGCTTCCACGCCGCCGAACTGGTCGGGGGTGATGTCGAATTCGAGCGCTGGGTGGCGCGCGTGGTGGGCCTGGTGGAGCGCCCCGGGGACGGGCTCGACCTGCCGCTCGACCTGCGCGGCACGACCTTCCAGGCGCGGGTGTGGCGAGCCCTGACCCAGATCCCCGCCGGCCAGACCGCGAGCTATGCCGACATCGCCGCCGCCATCGGCGCGCCGAAGTCGATGCGCGCGGTGGCGCGCGCCTGCGCCTCCAACCCGGTGGCCATCGCCATTCCATGTCACCGCGTGGTGCGCCACGACGGCGCGCTGTCCGGCTACCGCTGGGGCGTGGAACGCAAGCGCGCGCTGCTGGAACGCGAAGCCCACGCATGAGCGCGGCCCTCGCCACTCGCGCGGCGCGCACGGTGGACGCGGTTGACTGGACGGCGGTCGCGGCCGACCTGGACGCACGCGGCGCGGCGGTGCTGCCGCGCCTCCTGAGCGCCGCCACCTGCGCGCGGCTGCGCGCCGCCTACGACGAGCCGACGCGCTTCCGCTCGCGGGTGGTGATGGCGCGCCACGGCTACGGGCGTGGCGAGTACCAGTACTTTCGCTATCCCTTGCCGGACGAAGTCGCCATGCTGCGCGGCGCGCTCTACGCGCCGCTCGCGCCCCTCGCCAACGCCTGGTACGCGCGCATGGGCCTCGAGCCGCGCTTTCCCGAGAGTCACGACGAATTCCTCGCGCGCTGTCACACCGCCGGCCAGACCCGCCCGACTCCGCTCCTGCTGCGCTACGCCGAGGGCGACTACAACCATCTGCACCAGGATCTCTACGGCGAGCACTTCTTCCCGCTGCAGGTGGCGGTGCTGCTGTCGGCGCCGGGAACGGACTTCGAGGGCGGCGAGTTCGTACTCACCGAGCAGCGGCCGCGTCAGCAGTCGCGGGTGGAGGTGGTGCGACTCACGCAGGGCGATGCGGTGGTGTTCGCGGTGAACCAGCGACCGGTGGCGGGCACGCGCGGCGACTACCGCGTGACCATGCGCCATGGCGTGAGCCGCGTGCTCCGCGGCTCACGCATGACGATGGGGATCATCTTTCACGACGCGCAGTGAGCGCGGCGTGGCTCAGTGCGCAATCGCGTCCACGCGGTCCATGCGGATGATGATGCGTCCGTGCTCCTGGTTCCGCACTTCCACGTAGCCGTCGTCGCCGATGTTGGTGACGACGCCGGGCACGGTCGCGCCATTCAGGTAGAAGGTCAGTCCGAACTTCTTCTCCATGCTCTCCTTGAGGAGCGCCTGGTAGGCGTCCGGGGTCTTGGAACTGCGCGCCTCGGCCGCGAGCGACAGCCCACAGCCGACGACGAGCGCGAGCAGCAGCGCGGTGGCGCGCGGCTTCATCGATGTGCGTCCCATGGCACCGTCTCCCTGGCTCAGCAGAAGGCCGGCATCACCTCGTCCACCAGCAGCTGCTGGGTGTCGGGCGTGGCCGGGAAGACGATGTAGTAGGTGACGCCGGTGTTGGCGACGCGCTCGGCAATCTCGCGCTTCACTTCCTCGGGCGTGCCGAGCAGGCACACGGGCGCCTTCTGCGCGCTCGCGTAGTCGGGGAAGCCGAGATGGGACGCGAGGCCACGCAGGGTGGCATCGTTCTTGTCCTTGGAGATGCCGAGCATGACCAGCCCGCCAAGTTCCATGGAGGAGGGTTCGCGGCCGGCCTCGCGCATGAAGCCGTGCAGCATATCGATGCGGCGCTTCAGATCGGCCATGTCGAACTTGAGCGTCGCGGCCGGATCGTTGACGAAGTCCTTGCCGTTGCCGGTCGGCGGAATGAGATTGATGACCGAGGCCTCGCGCGCGGCGATGCGCAGCAGCCCGGTGCCCGAACCGCCCAGCATGATCTGCGGGTAGGGCTTGGAGAGTGGGCGCGGATTGGCGTGGAGGTCGTGGATGTGGAAATGCTCACCCTGGAAGTTCGGCTTGTCTTCAGTCCACATCGCCTTCATGACCTGGATGGTCTCGTCGAGCTGGGCGAGCCGATCCTTGAGCTTGGGGAAGGCATAGCCCGCGGCAATGTATTCCTTGTCCTGCCAGCCCGCGCCGAGACCGCAGATGAAGCGGCCGCGCGAGACGTGGTCCAAGGTCGCGACCATCTTGGCCAGCAGCGGCGGGGTGCGGAAGGAAGCCGCGATCACCGCCGGCGCGAGGCGAATCCTGGACGTCATGGCCGCGATGGCGGTCAGGATGGTGAAGCATTCATTCTGCGGCGATTCCGGGCTGCCGAGCGGCGACCAGAAATGGTCGTTGGTCGACACCGAATAAAGACCGTCACGCTCCGCGCGCAGCGCCGCGGCAATCGCTTCGTTCACGTCCCCGGTGGGCAGGAAAACGCCAAATCGGACTGGATACACGTCACTCCCCTTCGCCTGTGCTCGGTTTGATTCGGTCGCCATTGTGCCGCAGGCGCGGCGCGCGGCGCACCCGCCGTCAGCCGCGTTCCGCCCCGACTCGCCCGTCCGCGACGACGAACGATGCCAGCGTCCGGCACCCGCTGTCGGCGCGGGTGACGTCGTCCAGCGCGCGCAGGTCCACCGCCAGACGCTCGGGACGGCACTCGACTCGCAGGTAGCCGCGCGGTCCGGCGCGGCCGAAACGCAGGTGCGGGTTGTTGGCCAGCAACGCGGCGGCCAGGGCCTCGGGGATCGGCTTGGAACTGATGGCGGTGGTGACGAACTCGGTCGCGACCGTCGGCGCCTCGGGGCGCGCGTAGTCGGTCTTCAGATCCGCCACCCAGTAGGAATGGATGTCGCCGCTCAGCACCACCGGATTGGGGCGCCCGCTGGCCACCACGCTCTCCAGCAGGCGGCGGCGGGCGGCCGGATAGCCGTCCCAGGCGTCGGAATAGAAGGCCTCGGCCGGGCCGTCGGCGCTGTCGGCCTGGGCCATCGGCGATTGCTGGCCGAGCAGGTTCCAGCGCGCGTCACCGCGGCGCCATTCGGCGTCGAACCAGGCCTCCTGCGCGGCGCCGAGAAAACTGCGCGCGGGATCGGTCCGCGAGGCGCAGTCGCGGATGGTCGCCGAGCCGCCGCGGCCCGCCGGCGGGCAGGGCTGCGGATCCCGATACTGCCGTCCGTCCAGCAGCACGAAGCGCGCGAGGCGGCCGAAGTCGAGCGCGGTGTGGATGCGCATGGCCTCACCAACCGGTCGCATGCTGGCCGGCACCGGCAGATGTTCGTACCAGGCACGATAGGCGGCGAGGCGGCGCGCGCGAAAGCGCACGGGGTCGGCCAGATCGAGCGCGCGATCTCCAACGTAGTCGTTCTGCACTTCGTGGTCGTCCCACACCGCCGCCCAGGCGCAGGCCGCGTGCGCGGCCTTGAGATCCGGATCGCCGCGATACTGTGCGTAGCGGCGGCGGTAGTCGGCGAGCGTGACGGGCTCCGCGCCTCGATGGCGACGCACCGCGGGCCCCGGCGTGGCGTTCTCGTAGATGTAGTCGCCGAGATGCAGCACCAGGTCGAGTTCGTCGGCGAGCATGTGCCGATAGGCGGCGTAGTAGCCGGTCTCCCAGTGCTGGCAGGCGGCAACCGCGAAGCGCAGGCCCTCGGCGACGACGGCGTCCGCGGCCGGCGCGGTGCGGAAGCGGCCGATCGCGCTGGTCGCGTCGGCGCTGTGAAAGCGGTAGTGATACCAGCGCCGCGGCGCCAGGCCGTCGACCTCGAGATGCACGCTATGCGCGAAGGCGGCCTCGGCCGTCGCTTCGCCCTGTCGCACGATGCGCGTGAAGCCCTCGTCCTCGGCCACTTCGAAGCGCAGCGTCACGTCGCCAGTGTCGAGCGCGTCGAGGTCCGTGTCCGGCGGCGGCGCGAGACGCGTCCACAACACCGCGCCGTCGGGGCGCGGATAGCCGGACGCGACGCCGAGATGGAAGGGATCGGTCTGCCAGCGAGGCGCTGCGGCGTGCAGCCCGCGCGGCACGAGCGCCGCGCCGAGTCCGAGCCGCAACAGCGCCCGCCTGGAGATCATGCGCCGCCCTGCGCCCGTCGGCAGGCTATTCTTCGTGGCCGATGCGACGCACGATGTAACCGCCCGAGCGCTCGTCCTGCTCCAGCGCCAGCTGGCCGCGAGCCTGCGCTTCCTCCAGCAGCTTGTTGAACGAACGCACGCCGTAATAGCTCTCGTTGAACTCGGGACGGCGACGCTTCAACGCCTGCTTGATCATCGAGCCCCACAGCGTGCCCTCGTGGCCGCGTTCGCCGTACATCGCCTCGGCGGTCTCGACGATCAGATCGATGCCCTTCTGCAGGCGATCCTCCTCCTTGGGCGCCGGCGCCTCGGCGGTGGCCGGCTCGCTGGCGGCCGCGGTCTTCTTCGCCGGACGGCGGCGCTTGCGCTTGTTGGCGGCTTCCTCTTCACGCACCAGGTCGTCGTAGAAGATGAACTCGTCGCAGTTGCGCATGAGCAGATCGGAGGTCGAGTTCTTCACCCCGACGCCGATCACGGTCTTGGCGTTCTCGCGCAGCTTGGACACCAGGGGCGAGAAGTCCGAGTCACCGCTGATGATGACGAAGGTGTCGACGTGGGACTTGGTGTAGCAGAGGTCCAGCGCGTCGACCACCATGCGGATGTCGGCCGAGTTCTTGCCGGACTGGCGCGCGTGGGGGATCTCGATCAGTTCGAAGGCCGCCTCGTGCATCTGCGCCTTGAACTCCTTGTAGCGATCCCAGTCGCAGTAGGCCTTCTTCACCACGATGCTGCCCTTCACCAGCAGTCGCTCCAGCACGCGCGCGATATCGAACTTGGCGTACTTCGCGTCGCGTACGCCGAGCGCGACGTTCTCGAAGTCGCAGAACAGGGCAAGAATGAGATGGTCGTCGGCAATGGCCATGAGGCTCCCTTTGCGCTCGGCGGGCGTTACCCGCGCGCAATCAAACGTTTTCGAATTCGGAAAAGAAGCGGATATTGTCCTTCGCGATGCCGTCCAGCACCACCTGCATGCCGCCCGAGCGGATGATCCACTCGAGCCGGTGATCGCGGTACTCGCGCTTGAAGGCGCCGGCGGCGAGCAGCGGCGCGATACCGGTTAGCGCCGGCATGATCTCGAGCGCCTCGCGCGCGGTCTCGGCCACCGCCGGCCGCGCGTTGACGCGCGCGAACCAGTCGGCGAGCGCGGTGCCCGGTTCAGGCTGCATGCCGAACTCGGCGGAGCAGTTCAGATAGGGCACCACGGCCAGATCGGCCAACCCGAACTGGTTGCCGCCGAACCAGGGCGCGTCACCGAGTTCGGCGTTCAGCCAGCGGCGCCAGGCGGCGGTCTGCAGGGCGGCGCGGGCGGTGAGCGTGGCGGCCATGGCGCCTTCGATGCGCCCCATGAAACGAATCTCGATCAGCCCCCAGTTGATGGCCTCGTAATGGGTGTCCATCACGTCTTCGATCATGCGCGCGCGGGCGCGCGCGGCGGGATCACGTGGCAGGAGCGGCGAGCCCGGCCACTTGTCCTCCAGGTACTCGAGGATGATGGTGGAATCGAACACGCGGGTATCGCCGTCGATCAGCGCCGGCACCTCGCCACGCGGCGAGGCGGCGAGAAAGGCAGGATCGTAGTCGGCGCCGCTGCCCAGACCCGCGGGCGTGTGCGCCTCGAAGGGCAGGCCCTTCTCGCGCAGCGCGATCTTGACCTTCTGCGCGTAGGGCGAGAGGGGGTGCTCGTAGAACGTCAGCATGCGAGGCCTCCTGGCTCAGCGCTTCACCGCGCGCGACATCAGGAAGTCCTGGCGCACGAAGTTGTCGTGGAAGTAATGCGCGGCGAGCGCGTCGAACTCGGCGCGAAAAGCCGCCAGGCGCTCGGGCTCGGCGGCGAGGGTCTCGACGATTTTCAAGACCGGCGCGGCGTTGCGCTCCATGAAGGCGCGCGCGTGGGCGGGACTCAGCGCGGGGAACCGCAGCGTCGCGCGATCGAAGCGCAGATCGTTCACCTTGTCGCCGAAGCGCTCGCGCACGATGGCGGGGTCGCCCCACTCCACCGGCGAGCGCGCGCCCTCCGGCAGCGGCGGCGCGTAGCGGCCGGTCAGGGCGAACATGCGCCCGGTGTAGAGCTCCGGCGGCCAGGTGGAGAACGCGATCACGCCGCCCGGCTTCAACACGCGCAGCATCTGCCCGAGCGTCACGTCCGGACGCGGGCCGAACATGTGGCCGAACTGGCTCAACACCACGTCGAAGCTCTGGTCGGCGAAGGGCAGCGCCTCGACATCGGCTTCGACGAACTCCGCGCTCACGCCGGCCACCGACGCGTTGGCCCGCGCCACTTCCAGCAGCGCCGGGGTGAGATCCGCGCCGGTCACGGTGGCGCCGGTGCGCGCCGCGGTGAGCGCCACCACGCCGGTGCCGCAGCCCACGTCCAGCACGTGCTGGCCGGCACGCACGCCGGCGAAGCGCACCAGTTCCGGCGCCACCGAGGCGGTCAGCATCTCGAACGGCGTGAAGCTCGCCCAGCCGATGCGGGCGGCCTCCTTCAGTTTGGCTATCGGGTCCATGGGAAGGCCTCCGGAAGGTGTGGATGTGCGGACCCGGCAAGCCTAGACAGGGCCTCAAGTGACCGCAAGCGCGGCGCGGCCAATGACGCCTGGCCGCGCGCGCGAGGGCGCCGCGCCCGCGGCGGGCGCGGCGCGCGGCTTCAACCGTCGAACTTGTCGAAGTAGCAGATCACCGGCGGCGCGGTCATGAACGGCCCGATCTTCTCCACCAGGCCGGTCTCGGCGCGCCAGCCGAAGTACTTCTCCTGCTGGGCGCGGGACTCCCAGATCTCGTAGAAGAACACGTGGCCCGGCTTGTCCTGGTCGGTCCAGATGTCGAACAGGCGGCAACCGTCGTAGGCGCGCGTGTCGGCGGCGACGCTCTTGATGAGCGCGAGGAACTCGGCAGTCCGGGCCGGATCGATGGCAAAGTCGAGCGTTACGCAAACGGGCATGTGAGTGTGCTCCAGTGGATGAGGAAGCCGGCCGGCGGCGTGGACACGGGCCGGGACGCCTGGAGCATAACGCACCCCGCCTGTCATGGTGTGCCGCTCCGGGGAGATTCCAGATCTCGTCTTCGCCGGTCGCCAGCGGCGGCGTGCGCGCCCCAGCCTTGCGCGGTCCCTTGCCCGGTCCGACCATCATGCGCGGCGACGACCCACCGGATCGACCGTGTCCGGCGCCGCGTGTCGCGCGCTAGCATGCGGGCACGAATGATCGGCGCGCGCTCGCCGTCGCCGCCTTCACGGGGAGATCACGTCATGGCTTTCACGACCGCGCAGATTGGCGCGGGCACGCCGGACCTCGGCGATGGCCCGCTGTCCCTCACGCCCTTCCTGTGTCCCGACTATTTCGCCCGCGAGCGCGAGGAAGTCTTCGGGCGCGCCTGGCTGAACATCGCGCGCGGCTGCGAGGTACCGAAGGCCGGCGACTTCGTGGTACGGGACGTCGAGATTCGTGACGCCTCGGTGATCGTCGTGCGCGGCAAGGACGGCGAGGTGCGCGCCTTCCACAACGTCTGCTCGCACCGCGCGGCCAAGGTCGAGTGGCGCAGGCAGGGATCCTGCCGGCTCTTCAGCTGCCCCTACCACGCCTGGAGCTACGACACGGAGGGTCAGCTGCGCGGCGTGCCTGGACTGGAGAATTTCCCCGAGCTCGACCGCGCCGCCAACGGCCTCACGCCGATCGCCTGCGAGATTTGGAACGATCTCGTGTTCGTCAATTTCGCGCGTGAGCCGCGGCAATCGCTGCGCGAGTTCCTGGGCGAGATCACCGCGTTCGAGCGCGACTATCCGCTGGCCGACATGGAGGCCAGCGCAACGGTCGAAGTGGCGGTCGTCCACTGCAATTGGAAGGTATTTCTGCACGCCTTTCTCGAGGCCTACCACCTGAACGTGCTGCACGGCCGCTCGCTCGGCAACACCTTCAACCCGCCCGACAACCCCAACGGCGATCCGCTCTACTACCGGGCCTTCGGCCGGCACGGCTGCCTGACCATCGGCGCCAATCTCGAGCGTCGCGCCGGGCCGATGGAGGTCATCTCGCAGCGCCACGCGGCCGACCTGCTCTCGACCGGCGGCAGCGCGCGCGACAACGCCTACCAGGCGCTCGACGGTCGCACCCGCCTGCTGAACCCCACCGGCGCCGCCAACTGGGCGCTGGAAGGCGTGGTGCTGTTTCCGAACACCATGTGGCTCGCCGCCATGGGCAGCTGCACCCTGCACAAGGTCTGGCCGCTCGATCTCGAGCGCACGCGCTTCGAAAGCATCACCTACTACCCCCGACCACGCAGCATCAGCGAGCGTTTCGCGCGCGAGCTGCGCTTCGCGCTGTTCCGCGACACCATCGTCGAGGACATCCTGAACACCGAGTACAGCCAGCGCGCATTGAAGTCGGGCGCCAAGCAGAGCATGCACCTGCAGCGCGGCGAAATAGCCATCCGCCATCACTACCACCAGGTGGATCGCGCGGTGCGCGGGGAGTCGGCCCATGTCTGAGACGCCCGCCCTGCCGCCGGCCTTCGCTGCACTCGAGCCCTTCGTCGCCGACTGGGCGCACGCGACCAATGCCGCGCGGCTGGAAAAGCGCATGACGAGTTCCATGGCCGAGATCGAGGCCTTCTACCAGGCCATGCTGCCCCTGCTCGAGACGGCCCTGCAGCACCTGGACGGCTTTGCGCTTGGCGCACTGCCGGCCGCCGAGGACACGCTCTACCGCCTGGTCCTCGCCGCCGGCGAGGCCGCGGTGGCGGTCGAGATCTACCGCGCGCCGACCTTGCCGCTCGCGCCAGACGCGTCGCGGGTCAAGGTGTACTACGCGAACATGGATGGTTGAGCGCGGAAGACGGGGCAGCCCACCTTCACCGTCACACTCGCACGCGTGAGGGTCCATCGACGATCATCGACGCGCATGGATTCCCGCTTGCGCGGGAATGACGGAGGGGAAGGCCAGAGACTTCCATCCCCGCCGCGACCTCCATCGCGGTCAGGGCGCGAAGCGCTGCCGGCAGGCCGCGCGCAGTTCGTTGCGAAAATCGGGATGGGCAATCTCG
>JBFWYG010000109.1:0-3566 GCA_050186725.1 Gammaproteobacteria bacterium
ACGGACCCTGTTGGGTCCGTTTTGCTATGGGGCATATGGCGGAGAGAGAGGGATTCGAACCCTCGATGGGCTTTTGACCCATACTCCCTTAGCAGGGGAGTGCCTTCAGCCACTCGGCCATCTCTCCGTGGCGCAAAGAATACTCGGGCGGAGCGGCAGGGTAAAGGAAAGGCGGGGCCCGGGGATGCGAAACGACCGGGCGCGGCCATGCTCGGGCATACAACGGGGGCCTGTGGGTCTGGAATTTCGGGAACCAACGCGCCGGGGATGGCGGGACGGGACTGGGAGAGACGGTCAGGTCGGGCTTGGGACCTGTCCGATCAGAGCCTCGATACGGATGCCTGGTACCGGATGATCAACTCCGCACGCGTTACTTCGCCTGGTTGGCGAGGTCTTCGCTGCCTTCCTGCTGGATGCGCTGGTAGATCTCTTCGCGGTGCACCGCGACTTCCTTGGGCGCATTGACGCCAATGCGGACCTGATTGCCCTTGATGCCGAGCACCGTCACGTTGACGTTGTCGCCGATCATCAGGGATTCACCAACCCTTCTGGTAAGTATCAGCATACTTATCCTCCATGTGCCGTACGCCACTCCGGCGGCGCCGACGATGTGTTTAAAGAACCGGTCTCATCCGGCATACCGGGTGAGACCTCTGCCTTTCCCTGACGTTTCGATTCTATCGACTGAAAAGGAAAAAATCCCGAATGCGATCACGCCCTAAATCCGCATTTAATTTGCGTCTTAAGCAGGCGTGCTGGCGCGTTCGAGGCCGAACTCCGCGTGCAGCACGCGCACACCGAGCTCGGAGTACTTTTCATCCACTACGACGGAAATCTTGATTTCGGACGTGGATATCATGCGAATGTTGATGCCTTCGTCCGCCAGCGTCTTGAACATGCGACTGGCGATCCCGGCATGCGAGCGCATGCCGACACCGACGATGGAAATTTTTACAATCTTGCGGTCACCACGTACGCCCTTGGCCCCCATCTCTGGGGCCACACGGTCGAGAATCTCGAGCGCACGGTCGTAGTCATTGCGATGCACCGTGAACGTGAAATCGGTGGTGCCGTCAGCCGCCGTGTTCTGCACGATCATGTCCACTTCGATGTTCGCCGCGGCCACCGGCCCGAGTATGCCGCTCGCGATCCCCGGACGATCGGGCACGCCGGCCACGGTGATCTGAGCCTCGTCGCGGTTCAGCGTGACGCCCGAAATGAGTGCTTGTTCCATGATGTTGTCCTCGGTGGTGATCAGCGTGCCGGTGCCCTCTTCGAACGAAGACAGGACGCGCAGATTGACCTGGTACTTGCTCGCGAACTCGACCGAGCGGATCTGCAGCACCTTGGCGCCGAGACTCGCCATCTCCAGCATTTCCTCGTAGGTGATGCGGTCGAGGCGGCGCGCCTCGGGCACGATGCGCGGGTCGGTGGTGTAGACGCCGTCCACGTCGGTATAGATCTGACATTCATCGGCCTTCAGCGCGGCGGCCAGCGCCACGGCCGTGGTGTCCGAGCCGCCCCGGCCGAGCGTGGTGATGTTGCCCTGCTCGTCCACGCCCTGGAATCCGGCGACCACGGTGACGCGGCCGGCGTCGAGATCGGCACGCACCCGGTGTTCGTCGATGGCTTCGATGCGCGCCTTGTTGAAGGCGCTGTCGGTCAGGATGCGCACCTGCCCGCCGGTGTAGGACACCGCCGGCACGCCAAGCTTGGCAAGCGCCATGCACAGGAGTGCGATGGTGACCTGCTCGCCCGTGGACAACAGGACGTCGAGTTCGCGACCACCCACGCGGGGATCGATGGCGCGGGCCAAGCCGAGCAGCCTGTCGGTCTCGCCCGACATGGCGGATACGACCACCACCACCTGGTGACCGGCGCGCTGGGTGCGCGCCACACGGGCGGCGACGTTTTCGATGCGCTGGACGTCGCCCACCGAAGTGCCGCCGAATTTCTGAACGATCGTACTCATGCTCTTTCCATGCCTCGTGGGCGCCGGCGACGATCGCCCGGCCCCTGGCCGCGACCGGCGCCCGTGGAATTACTTGGGGTTGGCAGCGACGCGCTCGGCGACCCAGGGCGCCACGGAACGCATCGCATCCTCGAGCCTGGCGACGTCGGTGCCGCCGGCCTGGGCCATCTCCGGGCGTCCGCCGCCCTTACCGCCCACCTGGCGGGCGACGTGGTTGATAAGGTCGCCCGCATGTACCGCCGAGGTCATGGATTTGGTCACCCCGGCGATCAGTCGTACTTTATCATCCTCGACCGTGGCCAGCACGATTACGGCGTGCTCGAAACGATCTTTTAGACTGTCACAGGTCGCCCGCAGGGCATTGGCATCGGCGCCGGGCACGATTTCCACGACGAGCTTCGCACCGCCGATCTCGAGAGCGCCGGCCGCGATATCTCGCCCCGCGGAGCCTGCCAGCTTGGTCTTCAGTTCCTGCAATTCCTTTTCCAGGGCGCGATTGCGATCGACGACCTGCTTGAGTTTGGCCTCGAGTTCGCCCGCGTTGGCGCGCACCAGCTGCGCGACCCGCGCCAGTCGCGCTTCGGCCTCCTGCGCGGCCTCGAGCGCACCTGCGCCGGTGACGGCCTCGATGCGTCGCACGCCGGAGGCTACGCCGGATTCACTCACGATCTTGAAAGCGCCGATATCCCCGGTGCGTGACACATGCGTGCCGCCGCAAAGTTCGACCGAGAATTCGCCCATGCGCAGCACGCGCACCTCGTCGCCGTACTTCTCGCCGAACAGGGCCATGGCGCCGCTCTCGATGGCCTGCTTGTAGGGCATGACGTCGGCCCGCACCTCGACGTTGCGGCGAATCTCGGCGTTGACGATGCGCTCGACCTGCGCGAGTTCCTCGGCGGTCAGCGGCTGCGGATGGGAGAAATCGAAGCGCAGACGGTCGGGGTCGACCAGCGAGCCCTTCTGCTCGACGTGGGCGCCGAGCACCGAGCGCAGCGCGGCGTGCATCAGGTGCGTGGCCGAATGGTTGAGTCGCGTGGCCTGGCGGCGTGGCCCCTCAACCTCGGCGTTCAGGCGATCGCCGAGCGCGAAGGTCCCCATCTGCATGCGCCCCATATGCAGGAACAGACCGCCCTGCTTGCGCGTGTCGCTGACCTCGAACACACCGTTGCCGTTCAGGAGCCGCCCGCGATCTCCAACCTGGCCGCCGGACTCGGCGTAGAAGGGCGTGCGATCGAGCACCACCACGCCGGCCATGCCGGCGGCGAGCGCGGTCACCGGACGACCTTCCACGAACAGGCCCGCCACCTGCCCTTCGTCCTGGGTGGCGGCATAGCCAGTGAAGAGCTGTTCACGACCGATGCGCGCCAGGTCCTCACCGTCGATGGCGTGGGAGGTATCGACGTTGGCGAAATGGCTCGCGGCCCGCGCGCGCTCGCGCTGCGCCTGCATCGCCGCATCGAAGCCGGTCTGGTCGATGGCGAGGCCGCGCTCGCGCGCGATGTCAGCGGTGAGATCCAGCGGAAACCCGTAGGTATCGTAGAGCTGGAACACGGTCGGCCCGGGGATGATCTTGCCGCTCATGTCGGCGATGGTC
>JBFWYG010000109.1:3666-6563 GCA_050186725.1 Gammaproteobacteria bacterium
CTGGTCGATGGCGAGGCCGCGCTCGCGCGCGATGTCAGCGGTGAGATCCAGCGGAAACCCGTAGGTATCGTAGAGCTGGAACACGGTCGGCCCGGGGATGATCTTGCCGCTCATGTCGGCGATGGTCGCTTCCAGGATGCGCATACCCTGGTCGAGCGTTTCGGCGAAGCGCTCCTCTTCCAGCTTGAGGGCCGCCATGATCTGCGACTCGCGCTCGCGCAGGCCTGGGTAGGCCGCGCCCATCTGCGCGCCGAGCGCCGGCACCAGCTTGTGGAAGAAGGTGTCGCTGATGCCGAGCTTGTGCCCGTGACGCAGCGCGCGACGCATGATGCGCCTGAGCACGTAGCCGCGGCCCTCGTTGGACGGCAGCACGCCATCCATCACCAGGAAGGACGAGGCGCGGATGTGGTCGGCGATCACCCGCAGCGAGGCCGGTTCGCGCACTTCGCCCGGGACGTGCTCACGCACGGCCTTGATCAGCGCCTTGAACAGGTCGATGTCGTAATTGTCGTGCTCGCCCTGCAACACCGCCGCGATGCGCTCGAGGCCCATGCCGGTATCGACAGAGGGCTTCGGGATGCGTTTCTGCTCGCCGCTCGCCATCCGCTCGAACTGCATGAACACCAGGTTCCAGATCTCGATGTAGCGGTCGCCGTCGGCATCCGGGCTGCCCGGGGGGCCGCCGGCGATGGACGGGCCATGGTCGAAAAAGATCTCGGAACACGGACCACAGGGGCCGGTGTCACCCATCATCCAGAAATTGTCCTTCTCGCCGCAGCGGGACAGGCGCTCAGGCGAGACGCCGATGTGATCGAGCCAGATCGAGGCCGCCTCGTCGTCGCTCTCGAACACCGTCACCCACAGCTTGTCGGCCGGGATGCCAAAGCGCCCGGTCAGCAGCTGCCAGGCGAACTCGATGGCTTCGCGCTTGAAGTATTCACCGAAGCTGAAATTGCCCAGCATCTCGAAGAAGGTGTGATGGCGTGCGGTGTAGCCGACGTTGTCCAGGTCGTTGTGCTTGCCGCCCGCGCGCACGCAGCGCTGGCTGCTGGCCGCGCGCCGGTAATCGCGTTCCTCGAGGCCCAGGAACACGTCCTTGAACTGCACCATGCCGGCGTTGGTGAACAGGAGCGACGGATCGTTGCCCGGTACCAGGGGACTCGAGTCCACCACCTGGTGGCCATGCTCGGCAAAGTAGTCGAGGAAAGCGCTGCGGATATCAGAGGTCTTCATCGTTCGCTGCTTGTGTCAGTGCGTGCCGGATCTGGGCGGCGTCGAAGCCGCGGTATTCGAGAAAGCGGGACTGCTTGGCCCGTGCCGCTGCGTCGGCCGGCGGCGCGCGGAACTTCTTGCGGCGCGCCGCCCGCGCGAGCGCCTCCCAATCGACATCGGCCGTGACCAGCGCCTCGGCGGCGAGCGCTGCGCTCACGCCGCGGGCGCGCAGTTCCTGCAGAATGCGACGAGGTCCGTAGCCGCGTTCCGCGCGGCTGCGGACATAGACATCGGCGAAGCGCCCGTCCTTCTGCAGTCCCTCGCTCGCGAGGTCATCCAGAGTGGCCGCGATCTCGGCCTGCTCGAGCCCGCGTGCCCCGAGCTTGCGCTCGAGTTCACGCCGGCTGTGATCGCGCCGGGCGAGCGCGTCGACCGCGAGGTCGCGCGCCGACCGGCGCGGCTGGTCGCTCAGGCTTCCTCCAGTTCGTCGAGGTCATCCTCGACCACGGCCTTGCCCGCGCCGGCGCTGATGGCGGCGGCGCGAATGCTGGCCTCGATCTCGGACGCCACCGCCGGGTTGTCCTTCAGGAACAGCCTGACGTTGTCCTTACCCTGCCCCATGCGATCGCCCTTGTAGCTGTACCACGCGCCGGTCTTGTCGACGAAGCCATGCTCGACGCCGAGTTCGATGAGTTCGCTTTCGCGCGACACGCCCTCGTTGTAGAGGATGTCGAAAGTCGCCTGCCGGAAGGGCGGCGCGACCTTGTTCTTCACCACCTTGACCCGTGTCTCGTTGCCAATGATCTCCTCGCCGCGCTTCAGCGAACCGATGCGCCGGATGTCGAGTCGGACCGAGGCGTAGAACTTGAGCGCATTGCCGCCGGTGGTGGTCTCGGGGTTGCCGAACATGACGCCGATCTTCATACGAATCTGGTTGATGAAGATGATCAGCGTGTTCGAGCGCTTGACGTTGCCGGTCAGCTTGCGCAGCGCCTGCGACATGAGTCGCGCCTGCAGGCCGACGTGACTGTCGCCCATCTCGCCCTCGATTTCGGCCTTCGGCACCAGGGCCGCGACCGAGTCGACGATGATGCAGTCGACCGCGCCCGAGCGCACCAGCATGTCGGTGATCTCCAGCGCCTGCTCGCCGGTGTCGGGCTGCGACACCAGCAGTTCGCCGACGTTGACGCCGAGACGTTCCGCGTACTGCGGATCGAGCGCGTGCTCGGCGTCGATGAATGCGGCGGTGCCGCCCTTCTTCTGCACCTGCGCCACCACGTGCAGAGCGAGCGTGGTCTTGCCGGAGGATTCAGGGCCGAAGATCTCGACCACGCGACCGCGCGGCAGACCGCCGACGCCGAGCGCGATGTCGAGAGTGAGTGAACCGGTGGACACGACTTCGACCTCGGGCACATGCCCGCCGTCGCCCATGCGCATGATCGAACCGGTACCGAATTGCTTCTCGATCTGGGACAGCGCCGCTCCTAGCGCTTTCAGCTTGTTGTCGTCCATATTGTTTGTCCTCTTCATGGGAGTTCTCGTAGGTGATTCAGCGGCCTGGATTATTGCACAGAAGGCGGGCCACTCAACGCGGCGAGCCCTACGCGAGAGGCCAGCGCGCGAGCACTTCGTAGCGGCTGCCGTCACGCGTCGCCTCGGACGACACCAGCGCGAAGGACGACACC
>JBFWYG010000109.1:6663-11974 GCA_050186725.1 Gammaproteobacteria bacterium
TCCACGCCCAGCAGGCTCACCTTGGCCGCGTTGGAATAGGTCACCAGCCCGCATTCGAACCAGTCCGAGCTGCCTGGTGTGGCGGTCATGGCCTGGGCTATCCAACCGCCGGTGCAAGATTCGGCGGTCGCCATGCGCCAGCCGCGCTCGAGCAGCGCCGCGCCGAGCTCGCGTCCGAGGGCCTCGAGGGCGTCCTGCGAAGGCGCGCCGTTCATGGACGCCGCGCGGCGCCGCGCCGCGCGCGGAAGAATTCGGTCAGGAGCATCGCAGAGGTCTCCGCTTCGACACCGCCCTGGACTATCGCGCGGTGGTTGAGGACAGGGTGTTCGAGCACGTTCAGCACGCTGCCGGCGGCGCCCGCACGCGGGTCGCGCGCGCCGTAGACCACGCGCGCGACGCGCGCGTGGACGATCGCGCCCGCGCACATCGGGCAGGGTTCCAGCGTGACGTAGAGCGTGGTGCCGGGCAGGCGATAGTTCGCCAGCCGCGCCGACGCCGCGCGCAGCGCGACGACCTCCGCGTGCGCGGTCGGATCGCTGCTCGCGACCGGCTGGTTCCAGCCTTCGCCCAGCACCTCGTCGCCCCTCACCAGCACCGCGCCCACCGGCACTTCGCCCGCGGCTTCGGCGCGGCGGGCGAGCGCGAGCGCGAGGCCCATGAAATGGCGGTCGCGATCGCTTTCTTCGCGTGGGTCTGGAACGGGCTCCATGCTGGGCTGCGTGTGGCGCGGTACGCGCTCTCGGCCAGTCTACCCTAGCCGCAGGTCAGGAGGCGGCGGCATTCCGCGCGGCGTTGGCCCGCGCGATGGCGAGCACACCGCACACGGCGCCCGCTGCGTCCCGAATCATGCCGAAGCTCAAATCGACGTAGAGCTTGCCGCCGTCGGCATGGATGGCGCGCGTGGTCATGACCTGGCCGTGGTATTTCTCCACGCCGGTCTCGATGGCGCGGCGGAAACCAGCCCAGTGGGCGGCGCGAAAGCGCTCAGGAATGATCATGTCCAGGCTGTGGCCGAGCGCGGCGTCGGCATTGTGGCCGAACATGGCCGCCGCGGCGCGGTTCCACAGGGTGATGTTGCCATCGAGGTCGGCCAGGATCATGGCGTCGGGCGCCTGCTCGAACACCTGGGCCAGGGCATCGGCCTGCATCTCGCTCCTCCCGGCGGCGCTCAACGGCCGCCCGTGTTGCGCGGGAGTCCGGCCCCGTCGGATAGGTCCACCAGGAACTCGGCGCCGAGGCTGCCCAGCTCCGCCAGGTGCAGCGCCGCCAGGGCCTCGACCATGCCCAGGCCGGCGGTGGTCAGATGCACTTCGACCTGGCGCTTGTCGCTCGCGCTCGCGGCACGGCGTACCAGGCCCATGGCCTCGCAGCGCGACACCAGCGCCACCACGCCGTGGTGCTGCGCCTGCAGCCTTTCGGCCAGCTCGGCGATGCTGGCCCACTCGCGCCCGGGATAGCCGCGCAGCTGCAGCAGCAGCTGGTACTGCAGCGCCGTCACGCCGTGCGCGCGGGTGAGCTCCTCGCTGAAGCGCAGGAAGCGACGCAGCCGATAACGGAACTCGGCGAGGCGCTCGAAAGCATCCTTGGTCAGCGAGGCGGCGGCGTGTGCATCGAGCATGGCCGTTTTATATCACGGCATGATATAAATCTTCATCACTCGAGCAAGGCCGACCCGCCATGCAGGACGACATCGACAGCTGGCGACGCGGCCTGCGCGAGACCTTGCTCGCCCGCCGCCAGGCGCTGCCCGCGGCAAGCCGCGAAGCGGCCACCGCGGCCATCGTCACCCACCTTCGGGCCGGGCTCCCGGCGCCGGAGACGCTCACCCTCGCCTTCTTCGCGCCGTTCCGCGCCGAGCCGGATCTTCGACCGCTGGTCGACGAGTGGCGCGCGGCCGGCGCGCGCACCGCGCTGCCGGTGGTGGTGGCGCGTGGCCAACCCATGGAGTTCCGCCTGTGGTGGCCGGGCGCGCCGGTCAGGCGCGGCGCCTTCTCGCTGCCCGAGCCGGACGGCACGCCACTGGTCACGCCGCAGGTGGTGCTGCTGCCGCCGGTGGGCTTCGATGCCGAAGGTTACCGGCTGGGCTATGGCGGCGGCTTCTTCGACCGGACGCTGGCCGCCCTCACCCCTGCGCCGCTCAAGATAGGCGTGGCCTTCGAGGCGGCGCGGGTCGAAAGCATCCGGCCGCAGCCCTACGACGTGCCGCTCGATTTCGTGATAACCGAGGCGGGCGTCTGGCGGGTCGGGGCCCACGGGCTGGAAGTCCTGCCCGCAGGCGCGGTGCTGCTGCCGGCGGGTCGTCGGCAGGCCGGCTCCGCCGAAACCTGCGCGTCGCCGCCTTGCTACCTCGACGAGTTCAACCGCGGCGATGCATGATCGCGCGTGGCCTTCGACGAGCCTCTCCGCACCCGCCATGGCGCTGTTCCAACTGGTCTATGTCAGCACCGCGCGCGCCGACCTGGGCGCCGCCGACCTCGAGGACATCCTCGCGGCCGCCAACCAGCACAATGCCCTGCGCGACGTCACCGGCATGCTGATGTACGCCGACGGCCAGTTCATGCAATTGCTGGAAGGCGAGGAAGCGGCGGTCGAGGCGATCTTCGCGCGCATCCAGACCGATACACGTCACCACGATGTGACCGTGCTGGAACGCGGTCCCATCACGCGGCGCGACTTCGCCGACTGGCACATGGGCTACAAGCACGTAGGCGACGGCGCGCTCCAATACCGCGCGCCTGCGAGCCCGGGCGGCGCACCGAACCTGGCCGGCGCGGTCCAGTCCTCACGTGCGGACGACGCTCCAGAGCCGGGCACCGACCCCATCCGCGGCACCTGACCCGCGAACTTGCCAGCCTCCATCACCCGCCGCCCACCCGGGCCCGCAGGAGAACGCCATGCAGAACATCGACAACTTCACTTCGATACGCGCCGAAGCCGAACGGCTCGGCACCGTCCCCTATCTCCTCACCTGCGGCGAGGACGGCCGCCCCCACGCGGTCGCGACCACGATCACCTGGCGGGACGGCGCACTCCGCGTCAAGGCTGGCGGGCGCAGCCTGGCGAACGTCGCCGCGCGACCGCTGATCAGCGTGATGTGGCCCGCGCCCGACGCGTCGTCCTACGGCCTGTTCGTGGACGGCGCCGGTAGCGTCGAGGGGGACAGCGTGGAACTCACGCCCAGCCGTGCGGTGCTGCACCGCTCGGGCGAGCCCGCGACACCGAGCACGTCCGGTTGCGGCAGCGACTGCCGCCCACTGCTCGGCTGAGGCGCGGCGTCCTGCCTACAGGGTCTGCACGCCGACGCGCGCCGCCAGTGGCGATCCTTCGACCAGGGTGAGCAGGTGGCGGTGATGGCTGAAGCACAGCACCTGGGTCCGAGTGGCGAGTTCCGCCAGCACTTCGAGAGTGGCGAGCGCGCGGTCGTCGTCGAACTGCGCCAACAGGTCATCGACGATCACCGGCAGGGGCCCGCGGCTCGCCAGGTGCTGCTCGACGGCGGCGATGCGCAGCGCCAGGTAGAGCTGGTCGCGGGTGCCATGGCTGAGACCGCTGACAGGCACGCGCTCGCCGCCCGGTCGCTCGCCCATCAGCCGCTGACCGTCGTCGTCCCAGTCGACCACGAGCCCGGCGAAGCTGCCCACGGTGATGCGGCTGAAGAGCGCCGCCGCGCGCGCCAGCAGCGGCCCCTGGTGCCGCTCGCGGTAGCGCTTTATCACTCGCTCCAGCAAGGCATGCGCAAGGCGCAGCCGCGCGTAGCCGCGGGCCTCGCCCGCGATCCGCGCCGCCAGCGCGCCGAGCGCCTGCTGCGCCTCCGCCGCAACGGCGCCGCCGTCGATGGCGTCGAGCGCGCGACGGGCTTCGAACGCCCGCTCCTGGGCGACCACCACCGCCGCTTCCAGCCCGTCCTGGGCCGCGGCCAGCTCGGCAAGCCGGGCATCCAGCGCCTCCGGCCGCTCGCCCTCGGCCTCGTCGACCACCGCCTGAAGTGACCGCCCGTTGCGCGACACGAGGTCGCGCTCGAGGTCGGTGAGACGCAGGCCTGCCGCGCGCTTGCGCGCGGCGCTCGCCTCCGTCGCGGCAAGCTCGGCGACACTGTCCACGCCAGCCTCACGGCACAGTGCGGCCAGCCGTGCGCGCGCCGTCTCCGCTTCGCGCGCCGCCTCGAGGAGCCGGGCCCGCTCGGACTCGAGCGTCGCGAGCAGCTCGGCGCGGCGCGCTTCCGATGTGCGCGCCGCGCCGAGCGCGGCGTAGAGCTGCTCGGCGACGCGCGCCGGTTCTCCTGCAGGCGCGGCGGCCAGGGCCTCGCGGAGCGTGGCGACCTGGGCGGCGAAACCCGCGAGCGTGTCGGCGTGAGTGGCCGCCTCCTCGGCGAGCCGCGCGCGCTGGGCGAGCAGGTCCGCCAGGGTGGCGAACTGGTCGAGCCGGACCTGCGCCTCGGCCGCCTCGGCCTCCTCGCGCAGGCGCAGCACACGCATCGCCTCCGCCCAGCGCGCGCGCCAGTCGGCGCGCTCTGCCGCGCACAGCGCCTGTTCGGCCGCCAGGCGCGCGAGATCGGCCTCGCCCGCGGCGCGCTGGCGGGTCAAGGCCTCGCGCTCGCTAGCCGTGCGACGCGCGGCTCCGACCGCGGCGCGCGCCTGGGCGAGCCCCTCGGTCGCGCGGGCCTCCCCCGGCTGCCCGCACAGCGCGAGCAGGTCGGCCAGGGCCGCGCTGACCTGCCGCCACTCGGCCTCGTCTTCGTCCTGCTGCGCGCGCAGGCGCGTGACTTCGGCCTGGCGCGCGGCGACGCGTTCGCGGCGCGCGAGCCAGTCGCGCAGCCCTGCCGGGTTGAGTTCGGCGCGTCCAAGCGGCGCCACCAGCGTGCGCCAGCGGGTTTCGAGCTCGGCACGCTGCGTCGCAAGGGTTGCCGCGCGCCGCGCGGTCTCGGTCCGCGCCGCCTCCAGCGCCGCGATGCGCTGCCGGGCATCGGCCACGCGGGTCGCGCGCGCCGTATCGGCCCGCAGCAGGTCGGCGCGCCGGTCGGCCTCGCGCAGCGTGGTCTCGAAGGCGACCGCGAGTCCGTCGGGCGCGACCCGCGGCGCGGCGAGCTCGATCGCGACCTCGTCCCACAGCTGGTCGCGCGCGGCCCGCGCCGCGCCGACTTCGACCTGCGTGACCACCTCGCCGCTTGCCGCCAGGGTCTCCAGCTCACGCGTCACGCTCGCCAGGTCGCGCGCCAGCGCCTGGACCTGCTCGGCCTGCAGGCGCTCGTCCTGGGCGAGGCTCGCGAACTCGGCCTCGAAGGCGTCGGCGTTCGCGCTGAGCGGCGGCGTCA
>JBFWYG010000110.1:0-11673 GCA_050186725.1 Gammaproteobacteria bacterium
CGCACCGCGTAGGCCACGTCGTCGGTGCGGTAGCGCGTGTTGAGCGGCACCAGGCAGCCGCCGACCCGCGCCACGCCGAACATCAGGAACACCCACTCCGGACGGTTGGTCATCCACAGCGCGACGTGTTCGCCGTTCTGCACGCCGAGCGCGATCAGCGCTTTCGCGGCGCGGTTGACCTCCTCGTTCAGGTTGGCGTAGGTCCAGCGCCGCTCGCCGAACACCAGCGCCTCGCGCGCGCCCCAGCGGGCCGCCGCCTCGTCCATCACGTCGCCCAGCGTGCGCTTGCGGTACCAGTCCATCACGATGTCTCCCCTGCGATGAGGCGGCGATGGTAGCGGCTGGCCGGGACCCGGCCTACCTCCGATAAGGGGAGGGACACGGCGGCGGCGCGCAGTACCATGCGGGAATTCCGGGGAGGGACAGCCCATGCGGCCAGCGGACATGAAGCTCGGTGTTCTGATGCCCATCTGGACTGGCTCTCTGGACGGCCGCACGCCGACCATGCGTGAGGCCATCGCCTTCGCCCAGCGCGCGGAAGCGGTCGGCCTGGACAGCCTGTGGCTGACCGATCACCTGTACTGGGAGGCCTACGCGGATTTTCGCGCGGTGGGCATCGAACTGCCGGCCGAGTGGGCCGGGGTGAAGGGTGGGCAGTGGGAGTGCTGGAGCATGATGACCGCGCTCGCGCTGATGACCTCGCGCATCACGCTCGGCACGCTGGTCACCAACACCACCTTCAGGAATCCCGCGCTGCTCGCGCGCACGGTCGACAACGTCAACGACCTCGCGCCGGGTCGGCTGATCCTCGGCCTCGGCGCGGGCGACTTCACCTCCGAGCATCGCGCCTACGGCTTCGACTTCGAACGTCATGTCGGCCGCTTCGAGGATGCGCTCCACATCCTGCTGCCGCTGCTGCGCGGTGAGCGCTTCTCGTACCACGGCGAGTTCCACGCGGTCGAAGACGCAGAGCTGCTGCCGCGTTCGAGCGGGCCGATGCCGCCGGTCATGATCGGCACCCTGCGCGGCCTGCCGCGCATGTCGCGACTGACCGCCCAGCATGCCGACATGTGGAACTGCATGATCGCCTTCGGCGACTGCGCGCTGTCGACCTTCCTTGGCGCCTGGGCGCCCATCGAGCGGGCCTGCGAGAAGCACGGGCGCGACCCTGCGACGCTCCGGCGCGGCGCGACGGTGTCGGTCAACTTCAGCGACGGGCCCTACGGGCTCATTCCCACCGCCGTGCCGTTCGCGGGCTCGCTCGACCAGATTGCCGATCGCTTCGCCGAGTACGCCGAACATGGCGCTGAGCACGTCTCGGTCATTCCCTACCCGTGGAGCGAGGCCAGCCTCGAACGCCTGGCCGAGGTCATGGCGCGCCTGAGGCGCTGAGCGCGACCGCGCGTTACACTCGCGTCCCTCATCCAATCATCCGCGGAGGCTTCCATGAAGTTCGGCATGTTTGGCGTCAACATGGGGCCGCTGGCCGACCCGGAAGCGGCCGTCGAGGCCGCGCGCACCGCGGAAGCGGCGGGCTTCGAATCGATCTGGGCGGGCGAGCACGTGGTGCTGCCCGAGCCGCAGGAGCCGCCCTCACCGCTGCCGCCTCGCGAACCCATGCTCGACCCGAACATCGTGTTCGCGCATCTCGCCGCGCACACCAAGAAGGTGCAGATGGGCACCGGCATCATCATCCTGCCGCAGCGCAATCCGCTGGTGCTGGCCAAGGAGATGGCGAGCCTGGACGTGATCTGCGGCGGACGCCTGCTGTTCGGCGTGGGCATCGGCTATCTCAAGCCCGAGTTCGATGCGCTCGGCATTCCCTTCGAGGACAAGGGGCCGCGCACCATCGAGTACCTGGAAGCGATGCGCGCCATCTGGAACGAGGAGCACCCGTCCTACAGCGGGCAGTTCGTCAACTTCAGCAAGGTGCAGGCCTATCCGCGCCCCGTGCGCCCCGGCGGTCCGCCGGCGGTGTTCGGCGGCCACACACCCGCGGCTTTCCGCCGCTCTGTGACCCACGGCCAGGGCTGGTACGGCTTCGGGCTCGATCTCGACGCGACCAAGGGCTGCCTCGCGGGTCTCGCCGCCGCGGGCGCCAAGTACACGCGGCCGGCCAATCTCGGCAAGCTCGAGATCAGCGTCACGCCCTTCGGCAACATGAACCTCGACCTCGCCAAGCGCTACGCCGACCTCGGCGTCGAGCGCCTGATCCTCTTGTTCCCGACCAAGTCGCCCAAGGTGCTGTTCGAACTCGGCGCCTCACGCCAGGAAGTGCTGGACTACGTGAAGCGCATCGGCGACGAGGTGATCGGCCGCGTCTGAGCCTTCGCCGCGGCGCGCCTGCGCGCCGCGGCCTGCCTTGTCGCTTCGAGTAGCCCATGCCATGACGGACTCCGGCGCAGCCGCGCCCACGGACGCTCGCGCCACGCCGGCCCGCCAGGCGCTGAGCCTCGCGCTGATCGCGGTCACGCTCGCGCTGGCCTACGGCATCTGGTACGCGTACAGCGTGTTCCTGGTCGCGCTCCTGAAGGACTTCGGCTGGAGCCGCTCGAGTCTCGGCGGCGCATTCTCGCTCTTCGCCATCGTGCAGGGCAGCGCCAACCCGCTGCTCGGCATGCTGTGCGACCGGGTGCGGCCGCCGCTCATCGTTGCGGTCGGCAGCGTGCTGCTCGGCGGCGCGCTGTATCTCGACAGCTACATCAGCGAGCCCTGGCATCTGTACCTGTGCTTCGGCGGGTTGACCGCGGTCGCTGTCGCCTTGTGCGGCTGGATCCCGGCCGTGGTGCAGGTCCAGCGGCGCTTCAAGAAGAACCTCGGGCTCGCCATCGGCATCGTCAGCTCCGGCGTGGGCGTCGGCATCCTGGTGGTGGTGCCCTTGAGCGAGCATCTGATCGAGACCTACGGCTGGCGCGATGCGTTTCGCGTGCTGGGCGTGATCTCCACAGCGCTGGTGCTGCCCGCGGCGCTCTTCCTGCTGCGCGAGACGCCGCCCGCGACGCGGCCGGCGGCGCGCGAGGCGAAGGCGGACGGCGCACCGGCCGTGACGCTCGGCGAGGCGACGCGCACCTTGCCCTTCTGGCTGATGGTCGGCACTTTCTTCTGCGGCAGCCTGTGCTCGCAGACCCTGCACGTTCACCAGGTGGCCTTCCTGGTCGACCATGGACTCTCCGCCATGCTCGCGGCGTCGGTGGTGGGCGTGGTCGGCGTGGCGAGCATCTTCGGCAAGACCGGCGGCGGCTGGCTGTCCGACCGGGTGGAGCGCGAGTTCGTCTACATCGGCGGCGTCGCCATCCTGATCTGCGCGGTGCTGGCGCTGCTCGCGGTGGGCACGGCGCCCACTACCTGGGGCGCCTATGGTTTCGCGGTGCTGCTCGGCATCGGCTACGCGGTCACCGCCGCCATCGTGCCGGCGATGGTCGCCGATCGTTTCCAGGGGCGCCATTTCGGCGCGATTCTCGGCGTCGGCCTGTTCGGCAGTTCGGCCGGCAGCGCCTTCGGTCCCTGGCTGAGCGGCTACCTGCACGACCTGACCGGCGCCTACACCCTGCCGTTCGCCATCGCTGCCGGCTGTGGCGTGCTGGCCATCGTCGCCGCCGCGACCGCGCGCCGCCTGCGCCGCGGCGTCGCGCGCGCCGCCGCCGGGTGAAGCGCCTGGCGCGGCGACGCATAATAGGCGTTTGGACGGCGCCCACCGTGGCCGTCAGCGAAACCAACCACCCAGGGGGAAGCACATGAAACTCGATTCATCCATCGTCGCGGTCGTGACCGGCGGCGCTTCGGGCCTCGGCGAGGCCACCGCCCGCACGCTCGCGGCCAAGGGCGTCAAGGTCGCGATCTTCGACCTGAACGAGGCGCGCGGCGAGGCCATCGCCACGGAGCTCGGCGGCGTGTTCGCCAAGGTGAACGTGTGCTCGGACGCCGACGTCGACGCCGGCTTCGCCAAGTCCCGCGCCGCCCTCGGCCAGGAGCGCATCCTGGTCAACTGCGCAGGCACCGGCAACGCGATCAAGACCGCGAGCCGCGACAAGCAGACCGGCGCGATCAAGTCCTTCCCCATCGACGCCTTCGAGAAGATCATCCAGATCAACCTCATCGGCACCTTCCGCTGCATCGCCAAGTCGGCCGCCGGCATGCTGGCCCTCGAGCCGCTGGACGAATACGGCGAGCGCGGCGTGATCATCAACACCTCGTCCGTCGCCGCCCAGGACGGCCAGATCGGCCAGGCGTCCTACTCCGCGTCCAAGGCCGGCGTGGTCGGCATGACCCTGCCCATCGCCCGCGATCTGTCCGGCGACGGCATCCGCGTCAACACCATCATGCCCGGCATCTTCAACACCCCGCTGCTGCAGGGCGCGCCGGACAACGTCAAGGCCGCGCTGTCGGCCTCCGTGCCGTTCCCGAAGCGCCTCGGCGTGCCGCCGGAGTTCGCCCACCTCGCGCTCGCCATGATCGAGAATGGCTACTTCAACGGTGAGTCGGTGCGCCTGGACGGCGCGATCCGCATGGCGCCGCGCTGAGCGGTGTGATTGTGCGCCGGTGCCGGTATGTAACGATTCATTACGTGACAATTGCCGGCGTCGTGCTGTAATCGATCGAGGCTCGCGGCTCACGCGCCGCGAGTTCCGCACGTCGCCACGGGTGTGAGGGGATGGAACGACTCAAGGAAGCGCTGAACGCAGCGCGCGCTGAGAGGGACCGCCGCATGCAGGACACGGAGACCCAGCACGCCGTCGCACGGCGCCTGCGCCTGTTCTCGAGTTTCGAGGGGCTGGGTGAAGACGCCCGGCGCGCGGTGGTGGCGGCCGGCGAGGTGCGCGACGTCGAGAGCGGCGAGTCCATCTGCGTGCTCGGTGAGCGCGATGAGCATGTGCACTACCTGCTGGAAGGCATGGTGCGCCTGGAGATGGCGGACGGTTCGATGCGCGACCTGCATGCCGGCGATGGCCCGGCGCGCCAGGCGCTGGACGAACCCGGTTACAAGCTCGCGAGCATCGTCGCCACCCATCCGAGTCGCGTGTTCCGCATCGACCCGGCGAGCCTGCCAGGCACACCAGCGCCGGGCAGCGTGACACCAGCGCCCGCCGCGAGTTTCACCGAGACTTTTTCCGGACAGCAGCTCGCCGCCCTGGTCGGCGCGCTGCGCAGCGAACATCAGGGCCTGGCCGGGGTCGCCTCGGCGCCTCCTGCCGTCTCGCCGGACGGCGGCCTGGGCGAACGTACCGTGTCCGGCGTGGAACTCGACTTGCCCGACCTGGAATCCACCCGCGGCCCTCAGCCGGTCGCCCGCGATGAACCCGACAGCCCGCCCCCCGCGACGCCGGGCGATCCGCTCGCGAGCCTGACCCGCGCCTTCGAAGCCGACTTGCGCCGGGTGGTCGACACGCTGCGCGCCGAGGAGCGCACCCGCGCCCAATTCAAGCTGAAGGCCTATGCCGACAAGCTCAAGCTGCAGGCCGAGGAGCAGTTGAAGGCCAAGGCCCGGGCCATGCGCGCCCGCTACGAACAGGCCAACGCGGCGCGCGAGGCCGATATCCGCAAGCGTTACGAGCAACTGCTCGATCTCGCCAACCGCCTGACCCGCCAGAAGGCCGAGATCAACCAGGCCCGTCAGCAGATCGAGGACAAGCTGAAGCGCGCCGAGTCCCTGCACCGCGAACTCGCCGAGCTGGGTGGGGTGGTGAGCGGCCATCTCGAGCAGATCGACGAAATGCTGCCGGCCGACGACGGTGAGCTCGAGCGGGATCTCGGCGTGCGCGACATGCTGCGCGACGTGTTGCCGGCGGGTGAAGCGCCGGCCTCCGGCCGGGACGACGGCAGCGCGCCGGCCGCCGGCTTCTGAGACGCGCCCCGAACGGGGCCACGACGGTGAAAGCGTCGGCCGGCCCGCGCTTTGCGGCCGCGGGTAGTGATCGGGTCGCGAAATGGGCGTAGGCTCCCAACCAGGCCCAGCCAACAAATAGATACGCCCGATGTACGAGTCCTTCTACGGGTTGAAGGCCAAGCCTTTCAGCCTGCTGCCCGACCCCGCCTACCTGTTCCACAGCCGTCAGCACCAGGTGGCGCTGTCCTTGCTCGAGTACGCGGTGAACAACCAGCTCACCCTGTCGGCCATGAGCGGCGAGGTCGGCTCGGGCAAGACCACCCTCATCCGCGAGCTGATCAACAAGCTCGGCGACGGCGTGACGGTCGGACTCATCTCCAACACCCACCGCTCCTTCGGCAACCTGATGCAGTGGGTGTGCGCGGCCTATGGACTGCCCTGTCGCGGCAAGGACAAGGCCGAGCTGTACAACGACTTCGTCGACTTCCTCCTGCAGCAGTACGCGCAGGGGCGGCGCACGCTGCTGATCGTCGATGAAGCGCAGAACCTCGACGCCGAGACGCTGGAAGAAGTCCGGCTGCTGACCAACGTCAACGCCGACGAGCATCTCGTGATGCAACTCCTGCTGGTCGGGCAGCCCGAGCTGCATGATCTCCTGAAGCGCCACGAGTTGCGCCAGCTCGCGCAGCGCATCGGCGTGTTCGCGCGACTCGGACCCCTGGACGAGAAGGAGACGGCCGACTACGTACGGCATCGCATCCAGGTGGTGGGCGGCAGTCCCAACCTGTTTCACAAGAACGCGCTCAGGCTTATCCACTGGAACAGCGCCGGCATTCCGCGCGTGATCAACACGCTCTGCGAGCTGGCGCTGGTCTACGGCTACGCGGACGGCAAGCGTCGCATCGACGCGACGCTCATCGCCGATATCGCGCGCGACCGCATCGGTACCGGCCTGTACGGCAATCACGTGTTCGACATGCGCGCGCTGCGTGACCAGGTGCCGACCGTGTTGCCCGACACGACGGGGCCGAGGCTGGTCAGCACCGAGATCGATTTCGACGTCACCGACGATACCTTGGCCTCGGCGCCGGTGCTGAAGCGTCGCGCCGACGCCTGATCCGGTCACCACCCGGCGGGCGTACTCCGTCGGGCGTCAGCATTTCCACGCCTGCTAGACTGGCATTTCGCGCAAGCGCGACAACGAGAATTCCAGGGCCGCACATGAACGACATCACCAAGCCGTCGGCGCTGGACGCCGCCACGCCGGTTTCGGCGCGCATCCGCGCGCGTCTCACCGCCGCCGAACATCGCTTCCACGCCAATGACAACATCGCCGCCTTCATCGAGCCGGGCGAGCTCGATGCACTGCTGGACGAGGTCGCCGAGCGCATGCGCGGCGTGCTGGAAAGCCTGGTGATCGACACCGAGGGCGATCACAACACCCAGGACACCGCGCGCCGGGTGGCCAAGATGTACTTGAACGAAGTGTTCCGCGGCCGCTACGTCGCGGCGCCGCCGGTGACCGAGTTTCCCAACATCGAGCGCCTGAACGAACTTATGATCGTGGGGCCGATCACCGTGCGCAGCGCCTGCAGCCATCACATGTGCCCGATACTCGGGCGGCTGTGGATTGGCCTCATGCCCAACGAACACTCAAATCTCATCGGGCTGTCCAAGTACTCGCGCCTCGCCGAATGGGTGATGTCGCGGCCGCAGATCCAGGAGGAGGCCATCACCCAGGTGGCGGACCTGCTGATGGACAAGGTCAGCCCCGATGGCCTGGCGGTGGTGATGGACGCCGATCACCTGTGCATGCAGTGGCGTGGCGTGCGCGACAACGAGACGCGCATGGTCAACAGCGTGATGCGCGGTTCGTTCCTCAAGGACGCGACCCTGCGCCGCGAATTCCTCTCGCTCCTCAAACTGCACAAGTGAGTCATTCCATGCTCGTCCGCCTGCTCTACGCCAGCCGTCCCATCGCGCCGCTCACAACCACCATCGTCGACGCCATCCTGGCGCGCTCCCAGGAGAGCAACCAGGCGCGCGGCATCACCGGCATCCTGTGCTACAACGACGAACTCTTCCTGCAGGTGCTGGAGGGCGGACGCGACGAGGTGTGCGAGCTGTTCAACGCCATCGTGCGCGATCGCCGTCACGACAACGTGCGCATCCTCTCCTACGAGGAGATCCCGGAGCGCCGCTTCGGTGGCTGGACCATGGGCCAGGTGAACGTGTCACGCATCAATCCGTCGCTGCTGCTGAAGTACTCGGTGAAGGCCAAGCTCGATCCCTTCACCTGCTCCGGCCGCGCCTCGATGGCGCTGCTGGACGAACTCATCGCCACCGCCTCGGTGGTGGGCCGCGGCTGAGACTGCCGGCCTAGCGCGTGCGTCGCCGGCGCGCGATCGCGACGGGCAGGTAGGCCGGGTTCCACACCCGGCCCGGCATGCCGGATACCGGCCGGTGGTCGTAGGTCCAGGCCAGCCAGCGGTCGAGGTAGCGCGGCTGCCTGAACGCGCGCTCGATGGCGGCGAACTCGGCGAAATTGCTCCGCGGTGATTCGAGCGCATAACTCGACGTGAGCCCGGCCTCGTCCTGCAGATAGCTGTGACTGGGCGCGTGGTAGACCTGGCCGCTGGCGCAGGCCGAAGTCGTGATCAGCATCCGCCCGTCCGGTCGCAACACCCGCTCCAGCTCACCGAGCACGGCCGGCAGCGCCGCCGGGGGATTGTGTTCCAGGGCGGATACCGAGATGACGGCGTCGACACTGGCATCGGCCAGGGCGTCCAGGCGCTCGAGGTTCGCCCGGTAGAGCGTCACGCGCGGCGCGTTCGCCGTCACCGGCGGCGGTTTGGGCGGCGACGCAAGGCCGAGGCGCCGGCCGATCTTGCCGGGCAGCGCGCCGAGCGGCGTGTTCAGCGCCACGCGCCAGGCATCGGCCAGGGACAGGCGCTGATGGTCGAGGTAGGCGTGCTCGATGGCGGCGCCGCTGCCCAGCGTGTCGAAGCTGTAGAGGTGGGCGAACTCGGCGCGCGGCACGCGTGCCGACATGTCGACGCTCACCACGCGATAGCCGCGGTCGGCGCACAGGAACTGCGCGATGCCCCAGCCCGCACCGGCGTCCAGCACCGTCGCCCCGGGCGGCAGGTCGAGCTCGCGCAGCAGCCAGACGAGATCGAGCACGTAGTGCCAGCCGAGCGGCAGGCCGAGCCGCGAACTCGCGGCCAATACCTCGAGCGCGAGCGGCATGTGCTGCTCGATCAGATCTTCGGACAGGAGTTCCAGGCGGTCGGTCATGGCGGGGCGGCGGCGCGGGAGGCCGCGCCGCCGCGCGCTGCGTCAGGCGGCGAGGCGATACAGCTCGACCACGTTGTTGCGCAGGATGTCCGCGCGCTGTTCGGCAGTCAGACCGCTGGCCTGCTCTGCCAGCACCTGCTGGGAGTGAGGCCAGGTGGAATCGGAGTGCGGGAAGTCATTGGCCCACATGAGCCGCTTGGTGTTGACCAGGTCGGCGGTGCGGAACGCCACGTAGTCGTCCTGGAAGGTCATGTAGATGTGCTCGCGGAAGTATTCGCTCGGCATCCTTTTGAGCTCCGCGCACTTCATCCAGTAGCGGTGCCGGTCGTAGGCATGGTCCATGCGGTACATGAAGTGTGGCGCCCAGCCGGCGTCCGCTTCCACGCACACGATCTTCAAGCCCGGGTTGCGCTCGAACACGCCGGAGAACACCAGCATGCCCATGATGTCCTGGCAGCCGCGGATGATCGACATGAACATGTTGATGCGCGGCCCGCGCGGGGTGGAGCCGAAGGCGTCGCTCTTGCCGGTCAGGATGTGGAAGGACAGCGGCAGTTCGAGATCGATGGCGGTCTGCCAGAAGCGATCGTAGTCGAGCGAATCGTAGTCCTCGTGGGCCGGGGTGCCGCTCATCATCACGCCGGCGAAGCCCTGGCGCTTGATCTCGTGCAGGTCGGCGACGGCCTCGTCCACCGAACTCATGGCGATCTGCGCGAGCGGGATGAGCCGCTGGCGATCCTCGGAGGCATAGTCCAGCAGCCAGCGGTTGTAGGCCTTCATGCACGCGCGCTTGTAGGCGAAGTCCGGGTGATTGCACAGCATCATGCCGACGCTGGGATAGATGATCTCGGCCGCAATCTGGTCGCGCTCCTGGTCGGCGATGCGGTACTTGGCGTCCCAGCCGCTGCGATGCAGGCTGTCCCAGCGCGCGCCGGAGAGCTTCAATTCCTCCGGCGCCTTGCCGGCCGCCGCCACCAGGCCCATGGGGATCGGATTGTCCATGCCCTCGATGACGTAGGTGTCGCCGACGCCCTCCTTGTAGACGATGTGCGGCGCGACGTCCCGGTACTTGGACTCGATGTAGTCGATGTAGCAGTTCGGTGGTTCGGTGATGTGTGAATCGGCCGAGATCGGACGTAGATCCATGCTGTGCTCCCCTGGTGTCACGACCGCTGCGGGCCGCGCCCGTATTAAGCGGGCGCGCGCCGGGCAATTGCAAGGTGTGGCGCCGTCCCCCTCGTCCGCGGGGTTAGTCGGCGTAGGGCACGCCTTCCTCGGCGAGCTTCCAGATGTGGAAGCCGGCCGGCTCGTGCATCTCCTCGAGGATGTGCCCGACCAGCCCGGCGCAGCGCGCGATCAGATTGAAGCCGCGGGCGATGGCGGGGGGGAGGTCGGCCTCCAGCAGCAGCGCAGCGATGGCGGCGTTGACGTTGATGACGATGTTCTTGCCCGAGGCCGCCTTGATCGCGTCACCCAAGAGGTACATGGCCTCGAGGTACTCGCCCCGGGCGCCGGCGTCACGGGCCACCTCGGCCAGGCGCGCCACCCGCGGGTCGCCGTTGACGTGGATGGGATGGCCGTAGCCCGGCAGGAATTTCTTCGCCGCGACGTGCTCGCGGGCGATGGCCGCGGCCTCGGCGGCGCGTTCCGCCACCGGCTTCGCCACGATGCGCGCGAGCAGCGCGGCGGACTCGTCGGCGGTGCCGACGAAGCGCGTGCCGGCGCCGAGCAGGCCGGCGGCCACCGCGCCCTGCAGCGATTCCGGCGCGCCGAGCCAGGTGATGCGGCTCGCCACTGCCGAGGGCGTCATGCCGTGCTCCATGATGCACACCAGCACCGCGTCCACCGCCGCGCGCTGCAGCGAGGTCGGTTCGCGACCGAGGAAGTGGAACACGATCATGTCGGTGAAACTCAGCTTGCCGATCAGGTCCGCGCACAGATCGCGGCCGCGTATCCAGATGTGATCGACATCGCTGTGACAGAGGTGGGTGACGGGATCGGACTTCTTGTACATGCTGGGACTCTCCTGCCGATGAACGGCGCTGGGGTGCGTGTGAACCTGGATCGAAGGCCGCGAATTATGCCCGAGGCTGCCGCGTCACCGTGCCGATGAGCGAGACGCTGGACGGTCCGATCCATCCCGATCCCCATGGGGTGCACCGGCGGCGCTACGCGCGAACACCCTCGCCGCGTCGGCGCGCGCCGCGCTCGCGGTGGCTTTGGCTGCTGTGGCTGCCGCTCGCGTTCGTGCTCGGCTCGGTGGTGCTGGTCGGTGCGCTGCGCTGGTGGTCGCCGCCGATGACCGCGTTCATGGCCACCGCGTGGTTGGAGGCGCGGCTGGCAGGCGCACGCGACTTCGAGCTCCGCCAGCGCTTCGTGCCGCTCGCCGCGCAGCCGGCGTGGCTCGCGGTCGCGGTGATCGCCGCGGAGGACCAGAAGTTTCCGCGCCACCGCGGCTTCGACGTCGCCGCGATGCGCGCCGCCTACCGCGAGCATCAGCAGGGCGCGCGCCTGCGTGGCGCGAGCACGATCACCCAGCAGCTCGCCAAGAA
>JBFWYG010000111.1:0-11503 GCA_050186725.1 Gammaproteobacteria bacterium
TAGAGTCGCGGATCTTCCCAGTGCGAGGCGTGCAGCCGCGCCGCCTCACGCACCACCACCCGCGCCTCGGCGAGCGTGCAACCGGTCATCTGGTTGCCGCCGCGCAGATGGCCTAAGTCTTCGAGCAGCAGCACGAAGTCGTGGGTGTCGTCGTCGAACAGCGCGAGATAGGGATGGGGCACGCGCATGCCGGCCGTGGCCGCGAGTTCGCGATAGAAGAGCGCCTCGGCCTGGTAGATACGGAACAGGCGCGCGGCCTGGCGACTCTCGGCGTTGGCGGATGGAAACTTGCCGATCACGCTGCGCGGCGCACCGGCCGGCGGTTCATCCGCGTAGTCGAGCGCGAGCCGGAAGGTGTCGCCGATCTGGCCGGTGCCGATCTGGGTGCTGGTCACGCCGCGCACCTCGACGTCGTGGCCGGCGGCGCGCAGGGCCTCGGTGAGCCAGTGGGCGTCGATGGCGTCGGGGGGGACGATTGGCGGGGAAAACGGCATGACGGCGGTGATGTCCCTGATTTCGGCGATCGAATGTCGGACTGAAGTCCGACCTACAGGAGAGTCACCGGATCGCCCACCGTCACTTTGCCCGGTTCGACGACTTCGGCGTAAGTGGCGAAGCCCGGCGTGGCGTAGCCGGGCAGCATGCCGTCCGGCAGGCCAACCTTGTCGCGGTAGCGGATGAGGCTCTTCATCACGTCCTGGTCGCGCGCGCCGGAGGCGGGATTGAAACCGGTGATGGCGCAACGCGGCACGGCGGTCCGTACCCGCAGACGCGCGGCGCCGATGCGCAGTTCACGGCCTTCCCAACGGTCTTCGTCGTGCTCGCCTTCGTGCTCGATGACGAAACCGGCACGGAAGCGCGCGGCGTCGACCGGCGCGCCGACCTCGCGCGCGAGGCGGGCGAGCGAGCCGGTGCATACCAACGTCACGGGAAACACGTCGATCGCGCGGCCGCGCGACAGGCAGCGCACGAGCCCGATGGGGCGGCCGGCGAACTCGCTGAGCACGTCGCGCCACGGGCCACTGAGCTCGGCGACCTCGATGTCGCGCAATCCCACGTGGTCGATGCTGAAGCGGCGGTCGCCGGGCGCCGCGCCGCCCTCCACCACGCGACCGTCCGGCAAGGTGAGACGCAGGCGCTCAGTTGCCGCGTCGTAGTCGAAGCTCAAGGGCAGGAAGGTGCGATGCTGATCGGAATTGACGAAATGATCGTCCGCCTCGACCAGCGCGAAGGCACGGTCGTGACGGATGCCGTCGGCATCGACCTCCACCGCCGTAGGCGTGAGAAAACGGGTGGCCTTGACGAAGACCTGGCCGATAGCTGCGACTTTCATGGGCGCTCCTCAAAGTCGAGATTCAGTGTGGATGGTAGACGATCGCAGGCGCCTCGCGGCTCAGCGCGGGGATGGCGTGTGCGGCAGCCCGATCAGCGCGCGCGCTTCGGCCGGTGTCGCCGGCCGACGGCCGTGCGCGTTCGCGACCGTCACCGCCCACTCGACGAACTCGGCGTTGCTGCGCGCTGGGCGCCCGTTCGGCAGGGTCACGCGGTCCTCGAAGCCAACACGCAGATGGTCGCCTCCCGCGATGGCCAGCGCGCCAATGTGGAACACGCTCTCCTCGTAGCCATGCGCGGCAACCGCAACCTCGGGATACAGGTCGCGCAGGCAGTCACGCATGTAGCTGAAGCTGCGCGTCGTGCCGGGCATCACCAGCAGCCCGTCGCCCCAGCGTCCGCCGAACTCCAGCAACAGCCAGCGGGGCTTGGGCAGCAGGCCATCCTCCACCAGCATGACCAGGTGGCTCAGGAACCCGGCATCGAACAGCGCCGGCTCCGGCACGATGCCACGCGCGACGCAGGCAGCTATGGTCTGACGAATGTCTTCGTAGGAATTCGGGATGGCGAGCGTGCTGCGCGTGCCCCCCTCGCGCGCGCCGTTGATGAGAATGGCGCCCAGGTTCAGCGACACCATGTCGACCGGCAGCGGCGTGCCTTCGAGGTAACGCACCACCTCGCCGATGTTGGCGTCCGGCAGGCGAGCGGTGGTGTGATTGACGATCAGATCGGTGCGGGCGCGAATGAGCGCATCGGCCTCGGCGTACCACGCCGGGTCGTAGCTGACGGCGCCTGTCTCGCTGCGCGCGTGGATGTGCACGATGGCGGCGCCGGCCGCCGCGCAGCGCTCGGCTTCGGCGGCGACTTCGCTCGGCGTCCACGGCACCTGCGCGTTCTTGTCGCGCCCGCGCGCGCCGTTCAGACAAGCCTTGATGACGACTGGATCCATGCTTTGCGCCTCTTCAACCGCGGTAGCGCGGGTCGTCCAGTCCCGCTATCGGAATGAAGCCCGGCAGCGCGCGCACGCGCGCCATCCAGGCAAGCACGGACGGGTAAGGTGCGAGATCGATACCGCCCATGGGCGCAAGCGCGATGTAGGGAAACACCGCGATGTCGGCGATGGTCGGGCGTCCGCAGGCGAGCCACTCGTGGGCGCCAAGCTGTTGCGCGAGGATCTCGAGCGAACGCCGCCCGCGAATTCGCGCGCCCTCCAGGCTCTCGCCCTTGAACTCGAGCGGCAGTCCGTTGGCCGGCATGCCGAAGGCCACCAGGGCGCGCGCGGTGAACACGCCGTACTGCACCCAGCTCGAGGCAAAGGCGAGCCACTGCTGGATGTCGGCCTGCTCGCTGATGTCGTCCGACCACCACGGCCGCGGCCCATGCTTGCCGGCGATGTAGAGCAGGATGGCGGCGGAGTCGCGCAACACGGTACCGCCGTCGACCAGGCACGGCACCTCGCCGCGCGGATTGACCGCGAGGAAGGCGGGCTGATGCTGGGCATCGTGCAGCAGGTCGACGTCCTCGCACTCGTAGCCGACGTCGAGCAGCGCGCACAGCAGTCGTACCTTGTAGCTGTTGCCGGACTCGGGGTGGGAATAGAGCTTCATGCGCGCGGGCTCCACGCTGGCAAGGCCGCCATTTCACGCCACTCGCGCCCGCGACGCCAGAGGCTGTCGCCTCTTCCGCCGCGCGCGGTTTTGCCATTCAATGGACTCCAGAACGCCCGCCACGGCGTCGGCCCAGAGCCCAAGAGAGAGGTCGCCATGTACAAGCACATACTCCTCGCCTACGACGGATCCGAACCCGGGCAGAAGGCCCTGCTCGACAGCGTCGACATCGCCCAGTGGAGCCACGCCGACCTGGCGTTGGTGGCGGTGATGCCGAATGCCTCATCGCTGCTGGTCGGCAGCATGGAAGGCGGCGTGTTCGTCGCGCCCGAGACCGAGCGCGAGCGCGAGGCCTACCAGGCGATCCTGGACGAGGGCGTGGCGAAGATGGCGGCGTCCGGCGTCACCGCCAAGGGCGTGCTGCTGGTCGGCGACACGGTGGAGGAGATCACGCGCTACGCGCGCGAGATCGAGGCCGACCTCATCGTCGTCGGCCACAAGCACCTGGACAGCTGGGCTGAGCGCTGGTGGCGCGGCTCCACTTCGCCGGCGCTCATCGAACACGCACCCTGTAGCGTGCTGGTGGCCATCCTCCGCTAGGCGCGCGCCCCGGGAGGCGGGCTCACACCACCAGGCGGCCGTCGGCCACGCTGACCACGCGGTCGGCGAGTTCCATCACGCGGAAGTCGTGGGTGGAGAAGATGAAGGTGGTCTTCTCGGTCTCGTTGATCTGCTTCATGAGCACCAGAATGCTCTCGCCGGTCTTGGAGTCGAGATTGGCCGTGGGCTCGTCGGCCAGCACGATACTCGGCCCGCCGGCCAGCGCGCGGGCGATGGCGACGCGCTGGCGCTGACCACCCGAAAGCTCGTTCGGCCGATGCTTGGCCTTGGCGGTCAGACCGACCACGTTCAGGTAGTGATCGACCCGCGCGCGCCGGTTGGCGCGGCTGATGTCGCTTCGCTGCAGCATGGGGTATTCGACGTTTTCCCAGGCCGACAGCACCGGCAGCAGATTAAAGGTCTGGAACACGAAGCCGAGAGTGGAAGAGCGCAGTTCGGCGAGTTCGTCGGGCGTCTTGCCGCTCACCATCTCATCGCCGATGAAGATCGAGCCGCGGGTAGGCGTGTCGATACACCCGATCATGTTGAGCAGCGTGGTCTTGCCGCTGCCGGAGGGCCCGGCGATGGCGAGAAAGCGGCCGGGAGCAACCACCATGGAAATGTCGTCCAGCGCGAGCACCGTCTGCTTGCCCAGTTGGTACTCTTTGGAGACGTGCTCGACGCGTACTACGCTCATAGGTCGGCGATCCAGGATGCGTCCACGCAGGACGGGGCCGTCCCAGGCCGCCCCTAGGCCTGGACGAACTTTGAATATCTACTCTAAGCCTTTGAAAAGCCGAGCGACTTCGATGCTAGCATAGAACCCACACGAATTTAACCAGAAGCGCCCGCGCCGCGCGCCATCCAACGACCAGACCAGAACCGAAGGCCACCATGCTGAGACGCAATTTCCTGACCGCGCTGCTCATGCTCGCCCTGCCCGGCGCGAGCCACGCAGCGGAGACCAACGCGCAAGCCATCGTCGAGAAGGCCGACGCCATCCGCTTTCCCACCAGCGCCTTTCAGATCGCGGTCAAGGTGACCTCGACCAAGAGCAAGGGCGCGCCCTCGCTGCACGAATACCAGGTGCTGCAGAAGGGCCACGACAACAGCATCGTGCGCACCATGGCGCCGGCCACCGAGAAGGGCCAGGTGATGCTGCTGAAGGGCCCCGACCTGTGGCTCTTCCTGCCCTCGGTCTCGCAGCCCGTGCGCCTGCCGCTGTCGCAACGCCTGACCGGCCAGGTGGCGAACGGCGATCTCGCGCGCGCCAACTTCGCCGGCGACTACAACGCCAAGCTCCTGCGCTCGGAGAACGTCGACGGCCAGGACTGCCACGTGCTCGAACTCATCGCCGCGCGCAAGGGTGTGACCTATCACCGCGTGCTGTACTGGGTGAATGCGCAGAACTCTCGGCCCTACAAGGTCGAGTTCTACACCCTCTCCGGCCGCCTGATGAAGACCGGCATCTACAGCGACTACAAGAACATGGGCGGCGCGATGCGCCCGGCGAGGCTGGTGCTGAAGGACGCATTGAAGAAGGGCGAGGAATCGGTGCTGGAATACACCTCGCTGACGCTGCGCGACATCCCGGACAAGTTCTTCGCGAAGGACTTCCTGCGCAAGCTGGGCAGCTGAAAGCCGCGCGCTTCAGATGTTCTGACGCAGCGCCTCGGCGATGGGGCGCCGCGTCGGCCCACGACAGACCAGCACGGCCGACATCACGGTCGCGGCGAAGCCGATCAGGAAGGCCACCACGCAGGTCATGGGCAGCACGCGGATGAGCGCGGTGTAGCCGGCGTTCGCGTTGGGCGGCGGCGGCATCGGAATGCCAATCTTCGAGATCAGGAGCGCGAGTCCCACGCCGAGCCCCAGACCGATGCTGGCTCCCAGCACGCCGAGGATGGTGTTCTCCACCAGCAGCAGCCGGTAGACATAGCCCGAGGTGTGGCCGACGGCGCGCAGCGTGCCAAATTCCCCCACTCGCTCGTTGGCGGTCATGCTCACGCTGTTCGCGACGCTGAGCAGCACGATCCCCAGGATGATCACCTGCAGCACGCCGAACTGGCGGTCGTAGAGCGCGACCGTCTTCTGGTAGAAGTCGTCCAGCTCGAGCCAGGTCTTGATCTCGTATTTCTTCGCGGGGAGGCCGCGCTTCAGCCAGGCCACCACGCCGTCGACGGCGCCGACGTCCTTCAGCGAGAACACCAGGCTGTGCACCGCCTGGGTGTTCAACAGTTCCTGGGCGGTGGTCAAGGGCACGCGCACCGCGCGCGCGTCGAAGTCCTTGGAGAAGGAGCGGAACACGCCGACGATGCGTACCTCCAGCGTGTTCATGCTGCCGTCGGTGGTGGTCGCCACCAGGTTGGCGTAATCGCCCGGCGCGAGTTGCAGCGACTTCGCCACGCCCTCGCCGATCAGCATGCCGTTCTCGTCGGAGTCCTTCAGCTGCTCGCCGGCGATGATGCTGATGAAACTGCCCAGCCTGGCTTCCTTGTCGGGTTCGACGCCCTCCGCGATGATCGAGCGGTCGACCTTGGAGTTGTTCAACAGCCCGGTGAAATTCAGCCGCTGCAGCACGTCAACCGTGTCGCGCTGCTTCATGAGCTTCGGCACCAGCGCCGGCGCCGAGTCGATGAGGTAGTCGTAGGGTTCGCGCCGACCGAACTCGAAATAACCGGCGCGGTAGAGCTGCAGGTAGCCGGTGCGCGAATGGATGGTGGCGTCGCGCAGCTGGATGAAGATGTCCTCCACGAAGCCGCCGGCCAGGATCAGCGCCGCCACGCCGAAGGCAATGGACACCAGGGTGATGAGCGTCCGCACCTTGTGGCGGAACAGGTTCAGGAAGGCGAGCCTCAACATGGCGCCTGGCGCCTGTACCGGGCGAGCTCAGCGCGCATGGCGGAGCGCATCGACGATCTCCAGGCGCGAGGCCTTGCGCGCGGGATAGAGACTGGCCAGCACCGTCGCCACCAGGCCGAGCAGCACGCCGCCGAGCGCGAGCGGCGCGGTCACCATGATTTCGCCCTCGAAGCTGAAATCCATGCCCGGCGACGGCGGCATGGGAATGCCGATGCGCGAGATGACCTCCGCCAGGATCCAGCCCGCTACGGCGCCGACGACGCCGCCCACGAGGCCGAGGATGAAGCCCTCCTGCACGAACAGGCTCATGATCTTCTTGCGCTTCAGGCCCACCGCCATCAGCGTGCCTATCTCGGACGTGCGCTCCATGACGTTCATGAACAGCGTGTTGGAGATGCTGACCACGATGATCAGCGCGATGATGAAGCGGATGAGGTTCATCTGCGCCGAGAACAGCACCACCACCTTCTTGTAGAAGTCGGCCATGTCGAGCCACGGCACGAACTCGAGATCGGTCTGGCCCTTGAAGCGTTCGCGCAGGCTCTCCAGCACCGGGTCGGTGAGCGCTGTGTCCTTCAACAGCACCACCCAGCGGTGCGCGCCCTCGACCTGCAAGAGACTCCGTGCGACGTCCAGCGGCACGCGGAGCGAGGCGTCGTCAAAGGCCTTGTTGGTGGTCTGGAAGATGCCGACCACCTCGCCCTCCACCGCGCCCAGGCCGCCTGATTCCGAAGAGCCGAGCAGCACCACCTTGTCGCCCGGCCCGACCCTGAGATTGTCCGCCAGGCCCTTGCCGACGATGATGCCGTTGGGCTTGGCGCTGGAGAGGTTCTCGCCCTTGATGATGCGCACCCAGCGCGAGACCTTGTTCTCTTCTTCGGGCAGCACGCCCTCGCCGAGAAAAGACACCGTGGTCTCGCCGAAGCTCACGAGACCGGAGAATTCGAGGCGCGGTGCCACTGCCTCCACCTCCGGCAGCCTGGCGAGCGCGTCGAGCACATCGGACTCCTGGGGCAGCAGGAAGGAGAAGGGATCGGACTCGCCGTCCTTCAGAAAGCCCGGCCGCATCACCTGGATATGGCCGAGATGCGACTGGATGGTCGATTCGCGCAGCGCCCAGTTGTTCCACTCGATGAAGCCGCCGGCCAGCATCAGCGCCAGCACGCCGAAGGAGATGGCGGTGAGTCCCATGCCGGTGCGACGCCTGTGCCGCACGAGGTTGCGCAGCGCATGCAGGAAGTCGCGCACCGCCATCGGCAGGTCGACGCCGCCGGCGTGGGCGGCTTCCTTCTCCGCCGAGGGCTCGTACTTGTCGAACTGCGGGATCTCGAACTGGCTGGAGACGGTGGCGATGCGGCGCTGGCGACGCGCGGCGAAGTCGTCTTCGTCCTGCTGGTCGTCCAGCGCTTCGTTGGCGCGGCTCACGGCCTCCTGCGCGACACGCGAGTCGGCGTCCACCGCCGCGCCGGTATTGTCGATGACATCGAGCCCGCCGCCGGGCTTGACGCGGAACCGCCCCGAGTTCGACAGCATGCGCGGGTCGAGCACCAGCCGGTCGCCGATCTGCTCGAAGGGCAGCTGCTCGGCGATCGGAATGACGACGCCGTCCGGTCGCTTCTCCTCCAGCGTGGTCAGCGCGTTGAACACCGTCCGGCACTTGACGCAGCGGACCATGCCCATGGATTGGCGGAGCGTCTGCGCGGTGACGCGAAACGCGGTCTGGCACTCTGTGTTGGAACAGCGCGTGAACACCGGCGTCGGGTCCAGCTAGTCCAGCGAGTAGCGGCCCGGGGCCAGCAGGTTGCCGGCGTCGACCGTGCGTTTCAGCTCGCCCGCGAGCTGCCAGAAGGTGGTGTCCGGCCGCACCACGTGCGCCATGGACTCGATGCCGACGCGATAGGGCGAGAAGCCGAGCTGCTGGCCGGTGGTGAGGAGTTCCTCGAGGCAGGCATGGGCGCGCGCGGTCTCGCCGGCGTCGTCCTGATCGAAGAGCAGCGGCACGGTGCTGTCGAAGCAGCGATCGGACAGGCTGGTCAGCGTGATCAGCGGCTCCATGCCGTGCTTCACGCAGACCGATTCCGCCATGGTGACGAAGCTGCGCGTGATGGCGGCCTTCATCGGCACCAGCGGCGCGTACCACAGGAGCCCGCAGCCGTCGCGCGCGGGATTCATGTCGCCCGTGGCGGGCCGGCGCGCCGGCGTCTTCCAGTAGGCGAGCGGCAATGCGATGTCGCTCGGCTCGCCGTCCAGCAGGCGCAGCGTCTTGTCGAGCGTGGTGACGATATTGCCGAGCCGTCCGCGGGCCAGCAGGGGCACGGCCTCGACCAGCGCCTTGGCGGGCCTGAGCCGTTCACCCGAGACGAACACCAGGCGTTTGACCAGCGGCTTCAGGCAATGGGCGACCGCCGCCTTGGCGCCGGCCACCACGCGCCCAGGCCCGTAGAGCGCGCCGGCGCCGGTCCAGGCCAGCACCTGGTGATGGCGGCCGAGACGCTCGACGAGCGCGGTCGGCACGATGCCGCCCGGCGGCACCTGCTCGCGCGGGTAGGGCACCATCATCGACAGCACGCGTCGCCGGTTCATGAGATTGACCGACCCGACCACGCCGCTCACCGTGCGCAAGGTGTCACGCACGCGCAGCACCGCTTCCTCGAGGTCGCGGTCGTCCGCGAGGCTGAAGAAAAACGCCATGGTGGACTCGGGCCGCTGCGCGAGCGCGATGGTCATGCGCGTCACGACGCCGAAGCCCGACTGGGTGAAGAGTCCGTCGAGATAGGGGCCGACACCCCACTTGAAGGCCTTGTCGGCCAGCGTGCCACCGGCCTCGGCGAGACCCGAGCGGTACACGCGGCCATCGGGCAGCACCGCCTCGAGCGCCATCACGGCGGCGAAGTGATCGGCATAGGGCGTGATGCCGTAGCCGCGCTCGACGGCGTTGCCGATGAGACTGCAATCGGGTCCACCGCCGTGGGCCGGCACCAGGAAGGGCAGCTTGCGCTCGCGCAGGTACTGGTGGAGTTGCCCCTGGGTGACGCCGGGCTCGACAGTAATGAAGCCGAGTTCCTCGTCCATCTCGACGATGCGGTTCATGCGCGAGAGGTCGAGTACCACGCTGCCCGCGCGCGGCGGGTTGGCGCTGCCATAGCCCCAGTTGTTGCCGGTACTGACCGGGTAGAGCGCCACGCCATGCTGGCCCGCGATGGCGAGCGCGCGCACGACGTCGTCCACCGAGCCCGGCCGCAGCGCGGCGCTGACCGTGCGCCCCGATCTCAGCGTGCAGGCCCCGTAGCGACCGCTCGCGGCCGCGCCGTCCAGCACATGTTCGGCGCCGAGCAGCGCGGCCCACGCCGCGAGCGCGGCCGGCAGGCCCGGGGAGGGAGACGGGGCCGCGTCCGGACTGGTCATCGGGTGCGGACTCAGGCCAGGACCGGGTTGGGACGCGACGCCATGAGCGGCAGGATCAGGCGGTGGAAGAACAGCCCGACGCCGCCCCAGAGCGTCACGAACCAGGGCGGCACGCCGCCGAGCGGCGCGCCCGGGTAGGTCCACTGCCCGCTGCCGACGCCGGTGTACTCGATGAGTGCGCCGAGCAGCACCATGTAGCCGAGAAACGCGAGATCGCGCCGGGTGTGGAACAGGAACACCGCGATGGCGAGCAAGGTGCCGGTCACCATGAGCAGGAGGTTGGCGTCCTTGATCGCTGCGAACGCCGCCGAGTAGGCGAGCGCCAGGCCCCAGGCGACGCGCGAGGGCGCCGGCGGGGCGTCGCCCAGCATGCGCTTGGTGTGGAGGATGTAGAACCCCCACATGAAGAGTTCGTAGACCGGCATGCCGAGCACGTCCGGTTCCGTGAAGCTGAAGATGCCCTGGGCGAGCGACATCGCGTTCATGACAGTGAAGAAGCAGCACACGCCGATCACCAGCACCACTTCCTTGAACTCGATGCGACGGAAGGTGACAGCCCACAGAACGAGCAGCGCGGCGGCCTTGGCGGCATTGCCGGGCAGGAAGGCGATGATGGCGAGGGTGCCGAGCAGCTGCGCGACGAGCAGGGCGCGTTCCTGCACGCCCGGCATGGCGCCGTCCTGCGACCGCTCGCTCTCGCTGATGTGCACCTTCAGCACCGCCATCCCCTTCCAGCTATTCCCCAATCGAGCATATACCGTGCTTCGAGCCCGCGTACAGGCTTTGACGCCTCGTCATGAATGTCGCGCAGGGCGCTGATTACAGGCGTTTGACGGGCCGGGGTTCGCAAGCCTCTGGACTCCGGCGCGAAGCTCGTCGAATCTTGTCGGCAACCCTGCGGAGATCCCACTCATGAGTTCGTTACTCGGCATGCTGGTCAAGGAATGGTTGAGCGCCCCGCAGCTACAGCGCCGCCCCGAGCCGGCCGCGGTGATGGACGACGAAGCGAACGTCGAGGCCTTTCACGGCCAGGGCGAGGGGCCGCTGATCCCGGTCTATCACTTCAACGCGCTGGCCATGCATGGCCTGCTGCCCGAAGGCGGTACGGTCGTCGACCTGGGCTCGGGCTCGGGCCAGTACCTCGGCTACCTCGCGAGCTGTCGGCCGGACCTCAATGTCATCGGCATCGACCTCTCCGCCCCGATGGTGGCGACCGGCAGGCGCGCGCTGACCGCCCGTGGCCTGGGCGAGCGGGTGAATCTCGTCGAAGGCGACATGACGGACTTCGCCGCCTTGCTGCCGGCCAAGGTCGACATGGTGAGCACCATCTTCGCCCTGCATCACCTGCCGAGCGCCGCCCACCTGGCGGCCTGCCTCGCGCAGATGGCCGCGGTGCGCAAGGCCACCGGCTGCGCGGTGTGGGTGTTCGACCACGTGCGCCCCAACCACCCGGCGACCCCGGAAGTCTTTCCGCGCATCTTTACGCCGACCGCCGCTCGCGAGTTCCAGCTCGATTCGCAGAATTCCCTGATCGCGTCCTGGGGATTCGACGAGCTCTCCCAGGCGCTGGAAAGCGCCTTCGGCGAAGCCATCGTGCATCGCCGTTCGCGCCTGCTCAGGCTCTACCAGTGCCACTGGCTGCCGGCCCGCAACCAGGCCTCGAAGGCGCGCTGGCAGGGCACGGAGCTGGCGGGCGC
>JBFWYG010000112.1:0-11398 GCA_050186725.1 Gammaproteobacteria bacterium
TCGCGCTCGCGCGATCACGCGCCATGACGTTGAGCTCCACCACGTCGCCTTCCTGGGTGGTCAGGTAGAGCGAGGTGCTTTCGGTGCGCTGCCAGGTCATGGCGGCGGCGCTGGCGGTGGTCGCGACTTGCTTGTCGGCCACCGGTTTTGCCGCGGGCACCTGGCCCTCACGACGTTCGCCGGCCCGCGCCGAGCGCGAATCGCCGTGGCGCCCTTCGCGCACCCGCCCGTCGCCGGTCGGATCGATGCCGGCGCGCAGCCAGGCCTGGTTCATGCGTCCCGCCACGAGGCTGCTGATGGTCGCCATCGAGGACTCCTTGCGCGTTGCGCCGGAATGGATGATGAGGGCTTAGCGGCCAGGTGAGGACAGAACTGAAACCCCGACGGCGCCGGTCGTCGCGTGCCAGCCCAGCGCCTCGGCCACGCGTTCGCGCAACAGCTGGGCGCCGGTCAGGGTGAGGTGGTTGTCGTCGAAGTAGAGCGGCCGGCCGTTCTGTGCCAGCCGGCAGCGCGGTGCGCCGGCACACAGCGCGTCGGCCACCGACAGCGTGCGCAGCGTGGGAAACTCGCGACGCAACTCGGCGAACAGGTCGAGCGTGGCGCGCTGCCGGGCACGATGGTCAGCGAGCGTGGGACCGAGATCGGCGTCGCGCTCCAGCACCGCGGCGCTGGCGAGCGCGCGCGGCACGTCGAGCCCGGGCTCGGGCACCGGCTCGAGCAGCACCACCTCCTTGTGCTGCGCGACCAGGGCGCCGATCGTGCGACGCAGGGCGGCCGCCGCCACCCCGCGATTGTCCCGCACACTGTCGCCCGCATGCTCGGCGTCGGCCAGGAGGATGCAGTCCTCGGCGGCCTGCGCACCGCGCTCACAATCGTTCACCAGGCCCCAACGGGCCACCAGCAGCACACGGTGCAACCCCGGAGACGCGGTCGTGAGTCTTCGCGCCTCGGCCGTGGTGTCGCGACACGAATCGCTGACGGTCCGGCTGCGATTCGTGACGCGCACATCGAACAGCGGCGGACAGCCCGACGCGCCGAGATAGGCCCCTGAGCGGCCGCTCTGCTCGGCGGCGTCCATCACCATGCGCAGCAAGGACAGCGAATGGGAGTCGCCCCACATGAGGAACTCGGGTGCGATCTCGGTGGGCCCGAGCCGGCACATGCGGTCCTCGGCGAAGGCCGCGGCGTCCAGAGTGAAGCAGCGCGCGCGCAGGGCCTCGTCGTGGCGCGCGGTCGCGACCAGCGCGAGCACCTCGGGGGAGAAGCGCGCGGGCAGGCCCTGGCCGAGATGCATGCCGAGTCCCGCCGCGATCGCCACCGCCATGCTCGCCCCGGCGAGGGCGAACAGCGGCCGGCGCGTCAGCCGGCGACGATCGCGGAACGGCCGCTCGACGTAGCGCCACGAGAGCCACGCGAGCAACGTCACGAGCACGATCGCGCCCAGCACCTGCGCCGTTGTGGGCACGGTGACGGTGTAGAACTTCTGCAGCACGAACACCGGCCAGTGCCACAGGTAGAGCGAATAGGAAATGAGGCCGATGCCGACCATCAGGCGCGTCGCGAGCAGGCGCGCCACCAGGCTTGGGCCACCGCCGCCGGCGTGGATGATGGCGGCCGCGCCCAGGCAGGGTAGCGCCGCGGCGGCGCCGGGAAACGGCGTGGCGCCGTCGTACACCAGCATCGCTGCCAGGATCGCCACGAGGCCGGCGCCGGCCAGCGCTTCGCGCAGCCACGCGGCGCGCGGCGCGGGCAACACCCCCGCCGCCAGCAGCGCACCGACGAACAACTCCCAGGCACGCGCGTGGGCGAGGTAGAAGGCCTGCTCAGGAGCAGTCTTCACCAGCCAGCAGGCGAGCGCGAAGGACAGCACCGCCAACAGCGCGATCACCGTCACGGCCAGGCGCCGGCCGAGGCGCAAGAGGCCTGCGAGCAGCAGCGGGAACACCACGTAGTACTGCTCTTCCACCGCCAGCGACCAGGTGTGCAGCAAGGGCATCTGGTCGGCGGCCGGCGCGAAATAGTCCGACTCCTGCCAGAAGAACAGGTTGGAGGCGAAGAGCGTGGTGGCCATCACGCTCTGGCCGAACTCGCGCAGCGCGTCCGGCATGAGGATCGGCAGGGCCGCGGCGGTGACGCCCACCAGCATGGCGATCAGCGCCGGGAACAGGCGGCGCACGCGGCGCTCGTAGAAGTCGACGATGCTGTAGCGGCCGGCCTCGATGTCGGCGAGCAGGAGACCGGTGATCAGGAAGCCCGAGATCACGAAGAACACGTCGACCCCGACATAACCGCCGGGGAACAGGCCCAGGTGGGCGTGGAACAGCACGACTGGCACCACGGCGATGGCCCGCAGCCCGTCGATGTCGCGTCGATACTTGTGCATGGTGTCCTGGTGGCGTGACGGTCGCTCGGCCCACGGCCCACGGCGCGCGCCGGTCGTGGCTCGCGGACGTCGCGCCTCGGCCCTAGGTCGGCATGCGGGAGGCGACACTTTACCCGCTGGGCCGCGTGACCTGCATCAGTTCGTCTTGGTGTCGCGGTGGGCACAATGCCCGTGCGTGCCGGCGTTCTGCGCTCGCCGCTCCTTACCCGGATCGAGCAGCCACGCTCATGAACGCCGACTTGCCCAGCAGCGCCGCCGAGATCCGCCGGACCGCCAGGTTGCGCGCACTCGCCAGCGAACTCGACGCGCTGGTCACGCGCGTGCGGCGCGCCGAGCACGAACATCGCCAGGCGCTCGCCGCCTGCGCGCCGGACATGCAGGCCAGCGCCCTCAACCTCTTCCACTACCTGGCACTGCGCCAGGTGGATATCCGTGATCTGCAGGACGCGCTGCGCGCCGAGGGCCTGAGCTCGCTCGGCCGGCTGGAGTCCTGCGTGCTGCGCACGCTGGTTGCGGTGCGTGACGCCGTGCGCGGCCTGCTCGGTGAGACCATCCCGACCGGCGAAGAGGCGCTGCCCGACTTCACCGCCGGCGACGCCGCCCTCGCCGCGCGCCGCGCCCGCCTGTTCGGCCCGTCGCGGCCCGAACGTGAAGTCAGCATCATGGTCACCCTGCCGACGAGCGCGGCGACGGACGGCACGCTGGTCCGCGACCTGGCGACGGCCGGCATGGACGTGGTGCGCATCAATTCCGCCCATGACGACGAAGCCGCCTGGCGCGCCATGATCGCGCAGGCGCGCGCGCTCGAGTCCGGCGACGGGCGACGGCTCAAGATCTACATCGACCTGGCCGGGCCCAAGCTGCGCACCGGGCCGCCGGCCACGCACCTGGAAGTGATGAAGCTGAAGCCGCGTCGCGGTCCGCGCGGCGAAGTGCTGGACGCGCCGCGGGTGGGGCTCGGCGAGTTGCCGCTGCCCAAGACCCTGCGCACCCGGGCCCGCGTCGGTGACAGGCTCGAATTTCACGACACCCGTGGCCGTTGGCGAGCCGTGCCGGTGGTGGAAACCCCCGCCGGCCTCGCGCTCGAGTTCGTGCGCAGCGTCTACCTCGAGAGCGGCGCGGGTCTGCGCCTGCGTCGTGAAGGTGCCTGCGTATGCAAGGGCCGACTCGGGCGACTGCCCGCGCGCGAACTGCCGCTGCGGGTGCGGCACGGGGACCGCGTGCGGGTGCTGCGCCGCGAACACCCCGATCCTCACCAGCCGCGCGCCGTCGCCTGCAGCCTGCCGGCGGCGCTCGAACGCGTGGCACCCGGGCAGCGCGTGGCCTTTGACGACGGCCACATCGCCGGCCAGGTGGTGGCGGTCGACGGCGCCGGCATCGAAGTGGAGATCGACCACGTCAAACCTGATGGCGCGTGGCTGCGCGCCGGCAAGGGCATCAACCTGCCCGATACGCGCATCGACCTGCCGGCCTTGAGCACCGACGACCTGGCCGTGCTGCGCGACTTCGGCGCCGCGGTGGACCTGGTCGGCCTGTCTTTCGTGCAGGCGCCCGAGGACGTGCATGCGCTGCACGACGCGCTGGACGCACGCAGCGCGATCAGCACGGCCATCGTGCTCAAGATCGAGACGCGCCGCGCCTTCGAAGCGCTGCCGCGCCTGCTGCTCGCGGCGATGCGGCGCGGGCCCTTCGCGGTGATGGTGGCGCGCGGCGACCTCGCGGTGGAAGTGGGGTTCGAACGTCTTGCCGAAGTGCAGGAAGAGATCCTGTGGCTGTGCGAGGCGGCCCACACGCCGGTGATCTGGGCCACCCAGGTGCTGGAAGACATGGCCCGGACCGGGCTGCCGTCACGCGCCGAGGTCAGCGACGCCGCCATGTCCGAACGCAGCGAATGCGTGATGCTGAACAAGGGACCCTTCATCGTCGCGACGGTCAGGTTCCTGGACGGCGTGCTGCGCCGCATGCAGGCGCATCAACACAAGAAGCGCGCGCGCCTGCGGCGCCTGGCGGTGTCGGACTTTGATTGAGCGAACGGCAGCCGGCGAGGCGGCGACCGGTTCGGCACTGGCGTCGTCATGGTCAGTTCGCCGCGTGGTACTTCGGCGATAACCGGCCCCGGGGCTGGTGGGAAGCGCCCACGGCCTGACGCCGTGGGCGTATGCCGCGCTTGCGCGCTTGCCGGGCTCTGGCCGTCGCAGGAAGATGCCGACTGGACACATCGAGGCGCCCGTGGCCGGAAGCCCGTGACCCGCGTGTACGGGCGAACAACGCTGCGAGGTGCTTGCACATGACTCCCAAGAACACGCTCTGCCTGTGGTTCGACGGTACGGCGCTGGAGGCCGCGACCTTCTACGCCGCCACCTTTCCCGACAGCCGCGTGGGTCGCGTCATGCATGCGCCCGCTGACTTCCCCTCTGGCCGTCAGGGCGACGTGCTGACCGTCGAGTTCACGGTCTGCGGCGTGCCCTGCCTCGGTCTGAACGGCGGACCCACGTTCAAGCACAGCGAGGCCTTCTCCTTCCAGATTGCGACCGACGACCAGGCCGAGACCGACCGCCTGTGGAATGCCATCGTGGACAACGGCGGACAGGAGAGCGCCTGCGGCTGGTGCAAGGACAAGTGGGGCCTGTCCTGGCAGATCACGCCGCGCGCGCTCACCGCGGGCGTGACCGACCCCGATCCGGTCGTCGCGCGCCGCTGCTTCGAGGCCATGCTGGGCATGGGCAAGATCGACATCGCCGCGATCGAGGCGGCGCGCCGCGGCTGAGGCGCGCCACGCGCGCCGTGACTCCCCGAACGCAGGGGGAACCGGCGCGCGAAATTGGGCCATAATCCGGGCCGCCGAGAGTCCCAGGGACGCGGCCAACCGGAGGTTCCAGCACCCATGAAAATCGCCTGTTTCCACCTCATGCCCTACCGCGACCTGGCGGACGACTTCGAGAAGAAGCACAAGTCGGCCTGGTTCTCGCTGCCGTTCAACGCGGTCGCCGATCCGCACAAGGTCTCGCAGTACTTCAACCACACGCTGGACGAGCTGACCTACGCCGCCCAGCTCGGCTTCGACGGCGTATGCACCAACGAGCATCACCAGAACGCCTACGGCTTCATGGTGAACCCGAACATGATGGGCTCGGTGCTGGCGCGCGCGACGCGCGGCACGGACACGGCGATCATCCAGATGGGCGAAACGGCGGTGTTCCTCAATCCGCCGATCCGCGTGGCCGAGGAGTACGCGATGCTGGACTGCATCGCCGAAGGCCGGCTCATCGCCGGCTTCCCGGTGGGCCTGGGTGGTGACTACTCCTACAGCTACGGCATGGCGCCCATCGAGCAGCGCGCGCGCTATTACGAAGCGCACGACCTCATCAAGAAGGCCTGGACCGCGGACGAGGTGTTCGCCTGGAACGGCAAGTACTACCAGCTGCCGATGGTGAACATCTGGCCGAAGCCAGTGCAGCGTCCCCATCCGCCGATCTGGGTGCCGGGCAACGCGAGTCCGAGCACCTGGGACTTCGTGATCAAGAACGACTACAGCTACTGCTTCCTGACCTACTTCGGCGCCAAGGGCGCGGAGCACATGGTGAAGGGCTTCTGGAATCGCGCCGAAGAGCTCGGCCGCGATCGCAATCCCTACCGCATGGGCTTCCTGGTGCCGGTCGGCGTGTCGGAGACCGACGAACAGGCCGAGGCCGACTACGGCCACGCCGCCGAGTACTTCTATCACAAGGGTCTGCACCTGCCCGAGCAGCTGCTCGCGCCGCCGGGACACATGACCCACTCGAGCCTCACGCATCTCATCACCAAGCGGCCCTTCCCGCCCTTCGAAGAGCTGAAGACGATGCGTTTTCCGCAGTTCAACGACCGCGACTTCGTGGTCTGCGGCAGCGCCAAGACCGTCACCGAGCGTCTGCTGCACATCATCAAGACGCTGCGTGTCGGGCATCTCATGATCCTGCCGCAGTTCGGCTCGCTCTCTCACGAGAAGACCATGCAGAACATCGAGCGCATCGCCAAGAACGTGATGCCGCATCTGCGTGGGGTGTGGGACAACGAGGGCTGGGAAGATCACTGGTGGCCGAAGACCTGCAAGCCCGCGGCGCGCGCGGCGGCCTGAGGCGGAAGGACGACACGCAGCATGAAAAAGATCACGCAGAAGGTGGTGCCGGTGCTGAACGGCCGGCTGGACATCACCGTCAACATCGCGGGCAAGGGCAAGCCGCTCCTCTACCTGCACTCGGCGGGCGGCTACTACTGGGACGACTTCCTGGACAGCCTGGCCGATCACTACAAGGTCTACGTGCCGCACTTCCCGGGCACCGCGCCGGGCCGGCCGAACGACATCGACCTGGTCGACAACCTGTGGGACGTCGTGCTGGCCTATGACGACCTGCTGGACGGCCTGGGGCTGAAGAAGGTGCGGCTGGTCGGCCATTCCTTCGGCGGCCTGCTCGCCGCCGAACTCGCCGCGCAGCGGCGGCAATCCATCGACAAGCTGGTGCTGATCGCGCCCATCGGCCTGTGGCGTGAGGATGCGCCCTACACCTGCGCGAGCTGGTGCGCGCTCGGACCGGACGAGATCATGGAAGTGCTGTTCCACGACCCCGCCAATCCGCGCGTGGTACGGCGCATGACCCCGCCCGCCGGCGAGGAAGCCGCGGCGCTGTGGCAGGTGCACTTCATCTGGACGCTCGGCTGCACGGCCAAGGTCATCTGGCCCATCCCGGACAAGGGGCTCAAGAAGCGTATCCACCGCGTGACCGCGCCCGCCCTCGTGGTGTGGGGTGAGAACGACAAGCTCATCCCGCCGGTCTACGCCCAGGAGTTCGGGCACGCGCTGCCGGGCAGCGAGGTGTTCATGCTGCCGGCCTGCGGCCACGAGCCGCCGCTCGAGCAGATGGAGCGCCTGCGCGACAAGGTGACGGGCTTCCTCGCCGCCTGAGCTGGAGGCCTCGCCGGCCGGCGCGAACGCCGGCCGGCCAAGCGGGCAATCGAACGCGCGGGGTAGGGCGGCGGTCGACGCGGGCACGTTGAGGTGCCCGCTGCGCATGAATGCCGCGTGCGCGGTTTTTGGTTCAATGCCGCCGGCGCGGCGGCTATGCTCCAGATCCCCTGCATGACGAGGCGCGAGCGATGATCGAACACAAGGCGAGCATCCACTGGACCCACGACGGCGGCGACTTCCGCAAGGGCCGCTACTCCCGCGTGCATCGCTGGGATTTCGATGGCGGATTCTCGATGCCCGCCTCACCCTCGCCCCACGTGGTGCCGGCGCCGGGCTCGGATCCGGCGGCGGTCGATCCCGAGGAAGCCTTCGTCGCGGCGGCGGCCAGCTGTCACATGATGACCTTCCTGTTCCTCGCCTCCCGCGCCGGTTACCTGGTCACGTCCTACGACGACGACGCGGTCGGCCACATGGTCAAGAACGAGCGCGGCCAGTACTGGGTGAACGAGGTGCTGCTGCGGCCGCGCATCGCCTGGGGTGGTGACAAGGGCGCGCCGGATGCCGAGGAACTCGACAGGCTGCACCACGCGGCGCACGACGAGTGCTACATCGCGAACTCAGTGAAGACGGAGATTCGGGTGGTGTCGGCCGATTGAAATCGGCCCTACAGGCGTCTCCCTTGTAGTCGTGCCCGACCGATTGAAAGCGGCCCCTGTAGGGCGGGTTTCAACCCGCCAGGCACGGCATATCGACCAGCGCCGTGCATGGCCGATTGAATTCGCCGCCTGTAGGGCGGGTTTCAACCCGCCATTCCGTTCCAGAGCGCCGAGTGATGCGAAGGGACAGACCCCGGACGGGGTCTGTCCCAGCTGGAATTTCACCCCGCCGCCATCGCGTCGATCAGGTTCACATACATCGCGTTCAACAGCGGCACCATCTCGGCATCCGGCACGTTGCGCGAGAACCAGTTGCTGCCCCAGGTGACGTCGCAGCCGCCGTCGGCGGCGTCCTCCAGCATCACCACCGCATGGTAGTACTCGAGGCCGAGCGAATTGGGCGTGATCACCGAGTAGGAGAACACGCGCCCGTCGAAGGCGCACTCCAGGCGCTCGGCCAGCTCTTCAGGATTGCCGACCAGGGTGAAGCGCCGAATGGCGCCCACGCCCTCGCCCTCCACGCGACAGGTCGCGATGTGCTCGGGATCGAGCCGTGCGATGGCGCCGAAATCCATGAGCGCGTCGAAGAGCTTCTGGCGTGGGCAGCGCTCATGGCGCTGGACCTGGGCTTTGTAGGGCATGACCGGGCTCCTGGTTCTGCGGATTCAGGCAAACGGCGCGGGACCGCCCAGCACGCGCACGCTGTTCGGCCACGGTGTACCGGGTGAGCAGGGCTGGCCGTGCATTTCCACGGCCACCGCGGCCTGGGCGAGCGCCAGCACGAGCTTCGCGAGCGTCGCGAGCGACGGGGGCAGCTCGTGCATCGGCGCGGTGTCGATGAGCGCGATGGCAGGCTCTGCCAGCGGCAGCATGGTGTCGTAGAAGGCCTGGATGTCCGCCATGGACGCCTCGCAGCGCGCGGCCAGGCGCGCGTCGGTGGTGTCCCGCGCCCAGTGCGCGACGAACGGCGCGAGCGCCTCGAAGCCGGCGGGCAGGGCGGCCGCGCTCATGCCAGCGCCTCGGCGACGCTTGCCGCCTCCACCCAGCGCCGCACCTGGGCGAGCGCGTGGCGGATGGAGACCTCGCTGTCCTTCAACTGCATGTGGCTCTGACCGCCGCTGCGGATGCCGCGCTGGGTGCGCGCGACGTTGGCGAGATCCTCGGTGACCACTTCGATGAGCCGCGCGGCGATTGCCTCGATCTCGAAACGCTCGCGAAAGTTCGCCGCCTCCCCCAGGTAGAAGCGTCCCTCGTAGCGCGTGCGCTCGAGGCCGAGCGGCCAGAACTGATGGGTCCAGCTGCCGAACATGCCGCTGTCGATGTGCGAGTTGGGGAACACCGCGTTGGTGTCCATCGACCAGTAGCGCGAGCCAGAGGGGTTGACGGCCGGATGCGCGAGGAAGCGCTGAAAGCCCTCCGCGTAGCTCGCGTCGCGGGTCGCGCCGCAGGCCGCCGCGAGCGCCTCGACCCTCGCGCGCGGCTCGATGCTGTAGTCCGGATTGCCGAAGTAGGACACCGCCTGGTGCGGCCCGAGCAGCGTGGCCGAGAGGAAGCGCCCGTAGGGATTGACGCTGGATGCGAACGGTCCGGCCAGCGAGCGCGGGTGGATGTAGGGCACGTGGTAGCTCTCGATGAAGGCGTCCGACACCACCTTCCAGTTGGCATCCAGGTCCGCCACCACCGTCACCGGCGAGCCCATCGGCCGGTAGGCGATGCCGGCCAGGTAGTCTTTCATCGGCCCCAGGAAGGTCTCCAGCGAGACCTCGGGCGTGGGCTGGACGTTGACGAAGATCCAGCCCTCCCACACCTCGGTCGCGATGGGCGCGAGGCCGCAGCGCGCCTTGTCGAGGCCGAAGAAGTCGGCCTGGTCGGTCGCGCCCAGCAGGCGGCCGTCGTCGCCGTAGGTCCACTTGTGATACGGGCAGACGAAACGATCCTGGCGACCGGCGCGCGCCTCGACGACGGCGCTGCCGCGATGGGCGCAGCTGTTGTGAAAGGCCTGGATGCGGCCCGCGCGGCTGCGCGTCACAAGCGCCGACACGCCGGTCGGGTCGAGCGAACGCAGGAAGAAGCTGCCGACCTCGGGCAGTTCCTCGACCCGGCCGATCATGAGCCAGGCGCGCCGGAAGACCCGCGCCACCTCGGCGTCGAAGAAGGCCTGCGAGCGGTAGGGTTCGAGTGGGACGGGCGCGGTGTCGAGACCGACTCCCGCGGTCAGCGTGCCGCGTTCGTCCAGCGACGGGGCGGTGTGGGGCATGTTCATCGACGGCACCTCGCGCGGCGGAACGTCGTGTCCCGCGTCACAGCGATGCTAAGGGAGAAATCGGGGACAGACCACGTTTTGCGCTGCGCGCTAAACGTGGTCTGTCCCCGATTGCCCCGATTGCCCCCCGATTTCATGGACAACACACCGCCAGCGGTCGCTCGAGGACGATTTCCCGCGTCGTGACCCGCGCGCCGTAGGCCAGCACCTCCACGCCCGCCGCCAGCGCCTCGCGCAGCGTGCGGCCATAGAGCGGATCGATCGCGTCGGCCGGCCGCACCTCGCGCACGTCGGCGCGCTGCACGCAGTAGACCAGCACCGCGCGGCGGCCGCCGGCCACCAGCCGCATGAGTTCGCGCAGGTGTTTCGTCCCGCGCGCGCTGACCGCGTCGGGAAACAGCGCCACGCCGGCGCTGACCGCCGCGGTCACGTTCTTGACCTCCACGTAGCAGTCGGGCCGACCGTCGGCGGTGAGCTTGAGATCCACGCGGCTGCGTTCCTCGCCGAACGGCACTTCGCGGCGCAGGCCGGTGTAACCGGCGAGTTCGGCGATCACGCCGCCGGTCACGGCCTCTTCGACCAGGCGATTGGGCAGGGCGGTGTTGATTCCGACCTTGACCGGTCCCACCTGCACCATTTCCCAGGTGTGGCGGTACTTGCGGGTGGGCGAGTCGCTCGAGGACAGCCACACCGGACTGCCCGGCGCGCAGCAGCCGAGCAGTGCGCCGGTGTTGGGGCAGGCCGCCGTGAGAACCTGGCCATCGGCCAGTTCGACATCGGCGAGAAAGCGCTGGTAGCGGCGCAGCAGACGGGCCGGCAGCAGTGGCGTCGGGAAGCGCATGGCCCTCAATCCGCCCGATCGTGTGACGAGGTCCGATTTCTCAGCGCCGCGCCCAGCAGGTAAGCTCGCCCGGCACGTCGTGCAAGGACTAGAGGGAATATGACCCCAGGCTCGAAAATCTCGCCCGCGGCGCGGCAGGACGAACCGCTACGCTTTTCCATCATCACCTGTACGCGCAACAGCGCTGAATTCCTGCGCGACACGCTCACCTCGGTGGCGGCCCAGACCTATCGCAACTTCGAGCACATCTTCGTCGACGGAGGCTCGACCGACGGCACGCTCGACATGATCGCGCAGGTGCCGGGCGACGTGC
>JBFWYG010000113.1:0-8914 GCA_050186725.1 Gammaproteobacteria bacterium
GACGCTGCGCGATCGCGCGTGCATCGTCGGCATCGGCCACACCGAGTACTCGCGCGACTCCGGCCGCAGCGAACTCGCGCTCGCCTGCGAAGCCATCGGCCGCGCCATCGCTGACGCCGGGCTCACGCCCGGCGATGTCGACGGCATCGCCAAGTACACGATGGACAACAATGATCCGATAGACATCGCCCGTTCGCTTGGCATGCCCGAGCTGCGCTTCTTCGGCGAAGTGGCCTACGGTGGTGGCGGCGGACCGGTCGGCACCATCATGCTGGCAGCGATGGCCGTGGCCACCGGCCAGGCCAAGGCCGTGGTCGCCTTTCGCGCGATGAACGAACGCTCCGGCCGCGGCACGCCACGCTTTGGCCAGGCGTCCACCGACGAAGCCGCTCGCGGACCGGCCAGCTACCTCGCGCCCTTCGGGCTCTTCAGCCCGGCGCAGATGGTGGCGATGGCGGCGCGCCGCCACATGCATCTGTATGGCACCGAGTCGCGCCATTTCGGCGAGATCGCGCTGACCTGCCGTCACCACGCCAACCTGAATCCCGACGCGATGATGTATGGCCGGCCCATGACCATGGAAGATCACCAGGCCTCGCGCATGATCGCCGCGCCGCTGCGCCTGCTCGACTGCTGTCTCGAGACCGACGGCGCGGCCGCGGTGGTGGTGACACGGGCCGACCTTGCCAAGGACCTGCCGCATCCGCGTGTGTTCATCGCGGCCGGCGGAATGGGCGCGGGTGCCTGGAACAATCGCAGCGTGCTGAAGGACATGGACTCCGCGCACAGCGAATCCACCGTGATCGCGAAGCACGTCTTTCGCGACGCCGGCATCAGCCACGCCGACATCGACGTGTTGTTCATCTACGACCATTTCACGCCATTGGTGCTGATGGCCATCGAGGACTTCGGCTTCTGCCGGCGCGGCGAGGGCAAGGACTTCGTCAGCGGCGGACGGCTGCGCTGGCCGGACGGCGAACTGCCGATGAATACCAGCGGCGGCAACCTGTCGGAAGGCTACATGCACGGCATGCAGAACGTCATCGAGGCTGTACGGCAGCTGCGCGGCGTGGCACGCTGCCAGGTGAAGGGCGCGCGTCACGCCTTCGTGTCGGCCGGCAACGCCGTGCCGACTTCGGCCATGATCCTGAGGAACGAACTGTGAGCGCGCTCGCCTTTCCCTACCCGGAACCCGAGTACGGCACCGAGCCCTACTACGCAGCGCTGAATGAAGAGCGGCTGGTCATGCAACGCTGCTCTACCTGCGCGCGCTTGCGCTGGCATCCCGCGCCGCTGTGCCTGGACTGCGGCGCGTCGGAACACGAGTGGACGCAGTTGTCGGGACGCGGTCGCGTCTACACGTGGACGGTCGTCACCCACCCGGTGCATCCCGCGGCGGTGGAACGTGTGCCGTACGTGGTCGTGGAGGTCGAACTGGTCGAGCAGGCCGGCTTGCGCATGGTCAGCAATCTCGTCGACTGCGACCCGGACAGCATCAGCTTCGATGCGCCGGTGACGGTCGGATTCGTTGCTCACCCGAGCGGTCAGCGACTGCCGGTTTTTCGGCTCGATTAGCCAGCGGACGCCCTGCATGGCCGATTGAAATCGGCCCTACAGGAGCGCTCCGTGCCTACCCTGTTGCAATCGACGATGTTCTTTCTGTAGGGCCGGTTTCAACCGGCCATTTCGTTCTGCAACGGGGTTCAGGCAACGCGTCGCTCCGCGTAACGCTCGGCGAGCGTGGTGAGCGGCAGCGGCTTGATGCGCGCGGCCATGCCGGCGCAGCCGAAGGCCTCGAAGCGCTCGCGGCACAGGTCGCGCGCGGCGGCGGTGGCGGCCTTCAGGAACTTGCGCGGATCGAACTCCGACGGGTCTTCCGCCATCGCGCGGCGCATGGCGCCGGTCATGGCGAGGCGGATGTCGGTGTCGATGTTCACCTTGCGAACGCCGTGGCGGATGCCGCGCTGGATCTCCTCCACCGGCACGCCGTAGGTCTCGGGGATCGTGCCACCGTATTCGCGAATGACGGCGAGCCAGTCCTGCGGCACGGAGGACGAGCCGTGCATCACCAGGTGGGTGTTGGGCAGGCGACGGTGGATCTCCTGGATCCTGTCCATGGCGAGCACTTCGGCGGTCGGCTTGCGGGTGAACTTGTAGGCGCCGTGGGAGGTGCCGATGGCGATCGCGAGTGCGTCCACCCCGGTCTGCCGCACGAAGTCCACCGCCTGTTCGGGATCGGTCAGCAGCTGATCGTGGCTCAGCGTACCGGCCGCGCCGGAACCGTCCTCCTCTCCCGCCTGGCCGGACTCCAGCGAGCCCAGGCACCCGAGTTCACCTTCAACCGATACGCCGACTGCGTGCGCCATCTCCACCACCTTGGCGGTGACTTCGACGTTGTACTCGTAGCTGGCCGGCGTCTTCATGTCTTCGTTCAACGAGCCGTCCATCATGACGCTGGTGAAGCCGGCGCGGATCGAGGCCATGCACACCGCCGGGCTCGCGCCGTGGTCCTGGTGGATGACGAGCGGCACCTGCGGCCAGGTCTCGACCGCGGCCGCGAACAGATGGCCGAGAAAAGCCTCGCCCGCGTACTTACGCGCGCCGGCCGAGGCCTGCAGGATCACCGGGCTGTCGCTCGCGGCGGCGGCCTGCATGATGGCCAGGATCTGCTCGAGGTTGTTGACGTTGAAGGCGGGCACGCCGTAGCCATGTTCGGCGGCGTGGTCGAGGAGCTGGCGAAGGGCGATGAGAGCCATGGAGTTCCTCCGGTGGATGGCGTTCTGCTATTTCGATGACGGGTCGTAGCCCATCCTGTAGGGCCGATTTCAATCGGCCATGCACGGCGCATGACGACTCGCCGTACATGGCGGGTTGAAACCCGCCCTACAGGGCCGATTTCAATCGGCCATGCACGGCGCATGACGACTCGCCGTACATGGCGGGTTGAAACCCGCCCTACAGGGCCGATTTCAATCGGCCGTGCACGGCGCCTGACGACTCGCCGTACGTGGCGGGTTGAAACCCGCCCTACGGGGCTGATTTCAATCGGCCACTCGGTTTCAGGGCCTCGCTCGACGCCCTGGAACGAATGGCGGGTTGAAACCCGCCCTACAACGACGAGGTCACGGATTTGAGCTTGCCGTTGCCCTTGCGGCGGCGTTCCATCAGGCGCCACACCATGGGCGTGAAGATGAGCTGCATGGCGAGATCCATCTTGCCGCCGGGGCAGACGATGGTGTTGGCGCGCGACATGAAGGAGTCCTTCAGCATCGACAGCAGGTAGGCGAAGTCGATGCCGCGCGGGTCGGCGAAGCGGATGACCAGCATCGACTCGTCCGGCGCCGGGATGTGGCGCGCGACGAAGGGATTGGAGGTATCCACCAGCGGCACGCGCTGGAAGTTCACGTGGGTGCGCGCGAACTGCGGCACGATGTAGTGCACGTAGTCCGGCATGCGACGCAGGATGGTGTCGGTCACCGCCTCGGTGGAATAGCCGCGCGCACTGCGGTCGCGGTGCAGCTTCTGGATCCACTCGAGGTTGATGACCGGCACCACGCCGATCAAGAGATCCACGTGACCCGCGACGTCCGCCTGCTCGGTCTTGATCGCGCCGTGCAGGCCCTCGTAGAACAGCAGGTCCGTGTCTTCCGCCAGGTCGACCCAGGGCGTGAACGTGCCGGGCGGCTGGCCGAAGGGCTCGGCCTCGGCGGCGTCGTGAAGGTACTTGCGCACGCGGCCGCGGCCGGTCTCGCCGTAGGTCTTGAACAGGCCTTCGAGCTCCTCGAACAGGTTGGCCTCGGGACCGAAATGGCTGAAGCCATAGTTGCCGGCCTGCTTCTCCTCGGCCATGCGCAGCTTCATCTCGGCGCGATCGAAGCGATGGAAGCTGTCGCCCTCGACGAAGGCGGCGTTCACCTGCTCGCGCCGGAAGATCTGCTCGAAGGTGCGCATCACCGAAGTCGTGCCGGCGCCCGAAGGGCCGGTGATGGCGATGATGGGATGGGCTTGGGACATGCGGGCTCGCCTCGATGATCCGTTACATCTTGCGCCGGAACAGGCCGCGCACGCCGAACAGCGGCGCGTCGAGTTCGTTGCCGTAATTGTGGCGATGGTAGTCGTCGATCAGCTCCACCTCTTCGCGCGAGCCGAACATGAACGGCACCCGCTGGTGCAGCGTCTCGGGCTCGATATCGAGGATGCGCTCGTGACCCGTGGTCGCGAGGCCGCCGGCCTGTTCGACGATGAAGGCCACGGGGTTCGCCTCGTAGAGCAGCCGCAGGCGCCCGGGCTTGGTCGGGTCGCGCATGTCGCGCGGGTACATGAACACGCCGCCGCGCACCAGGATGCGATGGGCCTCGGCGACCAGGGACGCGATCCAGCGCATGTTGAAGTCTTTACCGCGCGGGCCCGTCGTGCCGGCCAGGCACTCGTCCACGTAGCGCTTGACCGCCGGCTCCCAGAAGCGACTGTTGGAGGCATTGATCGCGAACTCCTGGGTCTGCACCGGAATGCGGATGTCGCGATGGGTGAGGATGAACTCACCGAGCAGGGGATCGAGCGTGAAGCCGTGCACCCCCGAGCCGACCGTCAGCACCAGCATGGTCGACGGTCCGTAGAGCGCGTAACCCGCCGCGACCTGCTTCGCGCCCGGTTGCAGGAAGTCCTCCACCGCGGCAGGCGTGCCGGGCTTGGGCGCGCGCAGGATGGAGAAGATGCTGCCGACGGTGACGTTGACGTCGATGTTCGACGAACCGTCCAGCGGGTCGAACACCAGCAGGTACTTGCCGCAGGGATAGCCCTGCGGAATGGGGCTCGGCGCGTCCATCTCCTCGGACACCAGGCCCGCGAGCTGGCCACCCCACTCGGTCGCGCGGAGGAACAGGTTGTTCGCCACCACGTCGAGCTTCTTCTGCGCCTCGCCCTGCACGTTCTCGCGCCCGACCTCGCCGATCACGCCGCCGAGCTTGCCGGACGCGACGCTGCGCGCGATGGCCTTGCAGGCCAGCGCGACGTTCAGCACCAGCGCATTCAGATCGCCTATCGCCTCGGGAAAACGACGCCGCTCCGAGATCAGGAACTCGGTCAGCGTGGTGCGGTTGGTCAGCATGGTCTCGCTCCGTGGTTCATGGTGCCGCCCTGCCGCGCGCGGGTCCGCCGTCGACTGTCGCGCGCGGCACGGCGCTCGAGCAACGCCTCGAGGTGGGCGAGTTCGAGTCGTGTCGCGGCGCGTGGCAGGCCGGCATCGGCGGGCAGGGGGTTCAGTCCGTCGCCCAGGTGCGGCAGCAGCAGGTCGGCGTCGCTGAAATCCTGTTGCTCGGTCCATTGGCAGGGCGTCACCACGGTGGCGAGTCCCGCGCCGTGGGCGGCGGCGAGGCCGGCCGCCGAATCCTCGAAGGCCACGCACTCGCGCGCTTCGAGACCGAGCACGTCGAACACGTAATGGTACACATCCGGCGCGGGCTTTTTGCGCGGCACGGCGTCGCCGGCGCCGATGGCCGCGAACCAGCCGAAGCTGCCCGCGCCCAAGGTGCCGCGCAGCAGCGCGTGCACGTTGTCCAGCGTGGTGGTGGTGGCGATGGCGAGCGTGAGCCCCACGGCGCGCGCGTCGGCGACCAGGCGCGCGATGCCGGGCCTGAGCGCCACGCGGCCGGTGGCGACCAGGCCCGCGTAGTAGTCGGTCTTGGCGCGATGCAGCGCCGGGATGGCGGCCAGGTGGCGTTCGCGCTCGGCGGCGTCCAGGTCGAGGGTCGCGATGAAGGCCGCGAGGCGTTCCTTGCCGCCGGTCACCGCGAGCAGCTCGCCGTAGCGTGCCTCGGTCCAATACCAGGACAGCCCCGCCTGGGCAAAGGCGCCGTTGAAGGCCTGGCGGTGGGCCTCCTCGGTGTCGGCGAGCGTGCCGTCGACGTCGAAGATCAGCGCGCGGAGGCTCATGGCGTGCCGCTCCGCGCGTGGAACACGCGGCTCGCGCGCAGATCCGCGCCTTCGAGCGTCACCAGCGCCTCGCGGGTGATGCCCGCCGCGCGCTGCGCGAACAGGCGATTGGCCTGACGCAGCCGCGCGCGGTCGAGCGCGTTGCGCATGGACCGCGCGTTGGCGAAATTGGGCTGGGTTCGACGCAGCCCGATATATTCGCGCAGCGCCTCGCGGGCGGACTCGCTCAGTTCGTACTGCATGCTCGCGGCCAGGCGACCGGCGATGGCGAAGAGTTCGTCGTCGGTGTAGTCCGGGAAATCGATGTGATGGGCGACGCGCGAGGCGAGGCCCGGGTTGGAGCTGAAGAAGGTCTGCATGCGGTCGGCGTAGCCGGCGAAGATCACCACCAGGTCGTCGCGGTGGTTCTCCATCGCCTGCAGGAGGATCTCGATCGACTCCTGGCCGTAATCGCGCTCATTCTCCGGGCGGTAGAGATAGTAGGCCTCGTCGATGAACAGCACGCCACCCATGGCGCGCTTGATCACTTCGCGGGTCTTGGGCGCGGTGTGGCCGATGTACTCGCCCACCAGGTCGTCCCGCGTCACCGCCACCAGGTGGCCTTTGCGCACGTAGCCGAGCCCGTGGAGGATGGCCGCCATGCGCATCGCCACCGTGGTCTTGCCGGTGCCGGGATTGCCGGTGAAGCTCATGTGCAGCGGCGGCGCGTCGGCCTCGAGACCGATGGAGCGCCTGAGCTTCTCCACCAGCAAGAGCGCGGCGATCTCGCGCACGCGAGTCTTCACCGGCACCAGGCCGACGAGTTCACCTTCGAGGGCGGCGAGCGCGGTGTCGACATTGGACTGGCGATAGAGCCCGTCCAGGTCGAGCAGCTCGCTCGAGCCCGTTGCCGTTTCCAGCCGCGCCGCCGCCTCGCTCACGGCCGCGCTCCCGTCACCGCGTAGCTCATGGTCGTGTAGCGCAGGTTGCGGCCCTTGTCCTCGCTGCGCACCAGGTGGAAGCCGGGCTCGTGCGCCGGGCGGTTGACCAGGAAGGACAGGCGCAGCGATTCCCAGCCGTGGGTCGCGTCGAAGGCGTTCACCTTCACGTAGGCCTCGGGGTAGGTTTTGCGGCAGGCGTCGATCACGTCCATCACGCCGGCCGCGTCGCGCAGGTCGAACAGCGGCAGGCCGTACATCTCCCAGTAGGTGTTGCGCGGATGGGGATCGGTGGTGTACTCCACCGACACCGCCCAGCCCTTGTCCAGGCAGTAGTCGACCTGCGCGCGGATCTGCGCATCGGTCAGGTCCGGCAGGAAGGAGAAGGTGCCTTGAGTCAGTCGCATGTCGGTTCTCCTCAGGCCGGCGTCGGCGTCGGCAGGTAGTCGGGGGTGTCGGTCGAGGCGTAGTTGAAGGTGATCTCGCCCCAGGTATCGAGCGCCGCCTTGAGCGGCGGGCAATGACGCGCGGCGTCCTTCAGGATCTCCGGCCCCTCGTTCCACAGGTCGCGGCCTTCGTTGCGCGCCAGCACTATCGCTTCCAGCGCCACGCGGTTGGCGGTCGCGCCGGCGGCGATGCCCATGGGGTGACCGATGGTGCCGCCACCGAACTGCAGCACGCAGTCCTCGCCCAGGTAGTGCAGGAGCTGGTGCATCTGGCCGGCATGGATGCCGCCCGAGGCGACCGGCATCACCTTGCGCATCGACGCCCAGTGTTGCTCGAAGAACACGCCGCGCTTGAGATCCACCGGGTTGTGGTCCTCGCGCAGGATGTCGTAGAAGCCCTGCACGGTGTTGGGATCGCCTTCGAGCTTGCCGACCACGGTGCCGGCGTGGATGTGATCGACACCGGCCAGGCGCATCCACTTGGCGATCACGCGGAACGACACGCCGTGGCTCTTCTGCCGCGTGTAGGTGCCGTGACCGGCGCGATGCAGGTGCAGGATCATGTCGTTGCGCCGCGCCCACTTCGCCATCGACTGGATGGCGGTGTAGCCGATCACGAGATCGATCATGACGATGTTGCTGCCGAGTTCGCGGGCGAATTCCGCGCGCTCGTACATGTCTTCCATGGTGCCGGCGGTGACGTTGAGATAGGTGCCCTTGATCTCGCCGGTCGCGGCCTGCGCGCGGTTCACCGCCTCCATGCAGTAGAGGAAGCGATCGCGCCAGTGCATGAAGGGCTGGCTGTTGATGTTCTCGTCGTCCTTGGTGAAGTCGAGGCCGCCCATCAGGGCCTCGTACACCACGCGTCCGTAGTTCTTGCCGGAGAGTCCCAGCTTCGGCTTGACCGTCGCGCCGAGCAGCGGGCGACCGAACTTGTCCAGGCGCTCGCGCTCGACCACGATGCCGGTGGCCGGCCCGTCGAAGGTCTTCACGTAGGCGACCGGGATGCGCATGTCTTCCAGGCGCAGAGCCTTCAGCGGCTTGAAGCCGAACACGTTGCCGATGATCGAGGCCGACAGGTTGGCGATGGAGCCCGGCTCGAAGAGATCGAGGTCGTAGGCGATGTAGGCGAACCACTGCTCGCTGCTCCCCGGCACCGGGTCGACGCGGTAGGCCTTGGCGCGGTAGCGCTCGCAGGCGGTCAGGCGGTCGGTCCAGACCACCGTCCAGGTCGCGGTGGAGGACTCACCGGCCACCGCGGCGGCAGCCTCGACGGGGTCCACGCCGTCCTGCGGCGTGATACGGAACAGGGCGATGACATCGGTCTCCGCCGGGACGTAGTCCGGTTCCCAGTAGCCCATCTGGGCATACTTGAGCACGCCCGAGCGGTAGCGCTGCGAGGCGTCGGTGATGGTGGCGGCGGCTTCGTCGGGATGGCCCATGAACGTGCTCTCCGGCGGTTGGGGTCTGTCGTGGGCGGCTAAGTTATTCCTGGGCTACGATAGGGAGAACTCACGAATTCTTGGGGCAGGGATAAGCCATGACTGATGCCTACAAGGCGCTCCGCGCGCTGACCCTGCGCCAGCTCCGCACCTTCAGCGTCATCGCCCGGCACCTCAG
>JBFWYG010000113.1:9014-11251 GCA_050186725.1 Gammaproteobacteria bacterium
CTCGCCGCCAAGCGGCTGTCGCCGATCGCGGAGAGCTTCAGGGAGTTCCTGCTCGAGGAAGGCGAAGCGATGATGGAGAAGGCGGTGGTGTAGGTCGGGCTTCAGCCCGACATTGCGATGCGCCGTGCATGGCCGGTTGAAACCGGCCCTACACCGTGATTCCTTGTAGGGCGGGTTTCAACCCGCCATTCGATCCCGGGGCCCGCATCGGGGGAAAAGGGGACATTCCTATTTTTCGCTTCGCGAAAAAATAGGAATGTCCCCTTTTTACGCGTCAATCCTTCGGCAATGCGAACACGATCAGCGCGCTGCCATAGGTCACGATCTCCGGCTGGCCGACCACCTGCATGGCGAGTCCGCCGGTGCCGCTGCCGATGGCGACGTACTGGCGGCCGTCGATCTCGTAGCTGACCGGCTGGCTGCGCACGCCGGAGCCGGTCTGGAACTTCCACAGTACCTCGCCGCTATCGGCGTCGAGCGCGAGCGCCCAGCCCTGCTGGTTGCCGGTGAAGACGAGATCCCCCGCGGTGGACAGCGCGCCGCCGACCATCGGGAAGTTGTCGCGGTAGCGCCAGTGGATCTTGCCGCTCACCGGGTCGATGGCGGTGAGATGGCCGTAGGCGGTCTTCGCGGTGGCATCGGAATCACCGAGCGAGCCACCGAAGGACGGATTGCCCGGCACCATCTCCGAGCCTTCCTTCGCGAGCGACATGCACGACTCGATCACCGGCACGAACAAGAGCTTCCTGCCGGGATGATAGGTGTAGGTGGTCGAACCGTTGTTGCCGCCGATGGGGCCGGGGCAGACCCACTTCGTAAGACCTTCGGGTGAAGGAATGAAGGCCGGGTCGACCATCGGCCGGCCTTCGGCGGTGAGGCCCTTGGACCAGTTCAGCTTCTCGATGTACTGCGTGCCGCGCAGGAACTTGCCGGTGGCGGCGTCGAGCAGGTAGACATAGCCGTTGCGATTGGCCTGGGCCACGGCGCGGGTCTTCTTCCCCTCCACTTCCGTGTCGATGAGCACGATGCCGTTGGTCGCGTCGTAGTCCCACACGTCGTGGGGCGTGGCCTGGAAATGCCAGCGGATGGCGCCCGTCTCGACATCGAGCGCGAGGATCGAATCGCTGTAGAGGTTGTCGCCCTTGCGCGCGTCGCCGTTGAAGAGCGGCGCGGGATTGCCCGTCGACCAGTAGAGCGTCTTGGACGCGGGATCGTAGGCGCCGGTCATCCAGGCCGGCGCGCCGCCGCCCTGCCAGGAATCGCCGGCCCAGGACTCGACGTTGGGCTCGCCCTTCGCCGGCACGGTGTAGCGGCGCCACACTTCCTTGCCGGTCGCCAGATCGTAGGCCGCGACGAAGCCACGCGTCGCGTATTCGCCGCCGCCGTTGCCGACGATGATGCGCGAGCCCACCACCAGCGGCGCGCTGGTGGCGGAGAAGCCGAGCGCGTGGTCGGCCATCTCGATGTTCCACACCACCTTGCCGGTGGCGCGTTCCAGCGCGACAAGATGCGCGTCGAGAGTCGCCATGTAGACGCGATCGCCGGCGATGGCCACGCCACGATTGGCCGGACCGCAGCACAGGCGCACGTCGCTCGGCATCTGGTGTTCGTAATGCCACTTGAGTTCGCCGGTGACGGCGTCCATGGCATAGAGATTGTTGTGCGCGGCGGTGTAGTAGAGGGTGCGGTCCGCGATGATCGGCGAACCCGCGACCTGGCCCTGCACGCCCATCTGCAGCATCCACGCCGGCTGCAGGCGCTTGACGTTGTCGCGATTGATCTGCGCGAGCGGCGTGTAGCGCCAGTTGGCGTAGCTGCCGCCGTAGGTGAGCCAGTTGCCGTCCCCGGCGAGGTTGCCCGCCTGCAGCCGTTCCGCGGTGACCGGCGGATCGGCCGAGTAACCAGCAACGGCGTGAAGCAGGAGGCCGGCCAGGAGCAGGCTCCGCCAGGGGGCGCGCGGCATGACGAACATCGCGGTATTCCGTGGGTGAAGTGGCGTGCATAGTGCCAGCGCCGAGGGTCGCTGCGAAGGGGTGCGCGGACCACGCCTTTCGCGTGTCGCATGCGTGGCCAGCGGCGCGATTCGCGGGTATGGTTGCGGGCGAGCGCAAAGCGCTCGCAGCGGTGGGCACGATGCCCCATCGCCCATGCTCACGAGACCGGCATCGCGATCAGGACGCCACGCGCCGTCGGCCGCGACAGAGGTCACGAGACTCATGCACCAGCGTCATCTCATC
>JBFWYG010000114.1:0-11243 GCA_050186725.1 Gammaproteobacteria bacterium
TTCATGCAGAACCGATTCCATACCAAGTGGCTGGAGCAGAGCGTGCTGCCCGCCTTCCAGCAAGACAGCGTTTGAGGAGCCACCATGGCGCACATTGAATTCCTGGACGAGACCATGCGCGACGGGCAGCAGAGCCTGTGGGGCATGCGCATGCAGGCCGGCATGGCCCTGCCGGTCGCGCCCATCATCGATCGCACCGGCTTCCGCGTGATCGATCTGACCGGCTCGTCGATGTTCGAGTGCCTGATAAAGTACTGCCACGAGAATCCCTGGGAGGGCCTGGATCTCCTCACCCAGGCCATGCCGCGCACGCGCATTCGCGGCGGCATGCGCTCGAACGCTTCGGTGACCTTCGGCGTCACGCCCGATTCGCTGATGGACTTGTGGATGCGCCGCCTGAACGTGCACGGCTGCCGCAGCTTCTGGATCTACGACGTACTGTTCAACAACGACAAGACCAGGCGCCTGGCGAAGATTGCCAAGGAGTACGGCTCCGAGGTCGCCGGTGCAGTCATGTTCACCTTGTCGCCCGTGCACACCGACGAGTACTACGCGAAGCAGGTCGACGAGCTCTCGGTCTCGCCCGATATCGACACCATCCTGCTGTACGACACGGCCGGCGTGCTGGAGAAGGAGCGCATGACGACGCTCCTGCCGGCCATCGTCGCGAAGGCGCGCGGCAAGCCCATCGAGTTCCATTCCAACAACCTGCTCGGGCAGTCCGCCAAGGCCTATCTCGATTCCATTCCGCTCGGCGTCAGCATCCTGCACACCGCGAGCCGTCCGATGGCGAACGGGCCCTCGGTGCCGTCCACCGAAGTGATGGTGCGCAACATCGAGCTGCAGGGTCACACCCATGCGCTCGACAAGACGCTGTTCGCGCCGGTCGCCGAGCACTTCGAGAAGGTCGGCAAGGCCGCCGGCTTCCTGGTCAACCAGTACGCCGAGTATGACGTGCTCTCGATCCAGCACCAGGTGCCGGGCGGCATGGTCGGGACCCTGAAGGCCCAACTCGTGCAGCACGGCATGAGCGACAAGCTCGACGAAGTGCTGAACGAGACCGCGCGGGTGCGCAAGGAGCTCGGCTATCCTGGCATGGCGACGCCCTTCAGCCAGCTGGTCGGCACGCTCGCGGTGCTGAACATCGTCACCGGCAAGCGCTACGCGTCCATCCCCGACGAAGTCATCCAGTACGCGGCGGGCTTCTACGGCAAGACCGCCGGCCCCATCGATCCCAACATCATGGACATCATCATGTCCTCGCCGCGCGGCAAGCAGGTGGCGTCCAACCCGCCGCCGCAGCCGACGCTGGAGGATCTCCGCAAGGAGTACGGCACGGATGACGATGACGAGCTCATCCTGCGCGCGCTGGTGCCGGGCGAGGGCCTGGAGAAGATGAAGAAGGCAGGTCCCGTGAAGACCACCTATCCCTATCTCTCCTCGCCGGAGCTGGACCAGGTGCGCCGCTTGATGACCATCGCGCGTTCGCCGCTGGTCGAGATCAAGAGCTCGGGCTTCGAGCTCAGCTTGCGCAAGAAGGCATGAAGCTCCGTCGCGCGGTCATCGTCGACATCGTCCGCTCGCCCTTCGGGCGCGGACGAGAGACCGGCGCGCTGGCGAGCCTGCACCCGGTCAATCTCTACGCCGCGGTGCTGGAAGCGCTGGTCAAGCGCACGGGCATCGACCCGAAGTTGATCGAGGACGTGATCACCGGCTGCGTGATCCAGGTCGCCGAGCAGTCCGGCAACATCGGTCGCCAGGCGGTGCTGGCCGCCGGTCTGCCGGAGTCCATTCCGGCCGTGACCTTGGACCGCAAGTGTGGCTCCGCGCAGCAGGCCATGGACTTCGCCGCGCAGGGCGTGATCGCCGGCGCCTATGACTGCGTGATCGCGGGCGGCGTCGAGATGATGTCGCTCGTGCCGATGCGCATCAACCGCATGGGCAAGGACAACGAAGGTTCGCGCTTTCACGCGCGCTACCCCGACGGCATGATTCGCCAGGGCATCTCGGCCGAGCTCATCGCCGCGCGCTGGGGCATCTCGCGCGAGGCGCAGGACGCCTTCTCGCTGCGCTCGCATCAGCTGGCGGCGTCTGACCGTGGCGTCGCGCAAGACATCGTGCCGCTCGAAGTGAGCGGCGCGGACGGCGTGAAGACCATTGCGAAGGATGAAGGCGTGCGCGCCGACTCGACGCTCGAGAAGCTCCTGAGTCTGAAACCCGCGTTCGAAGATGCCGCCATGGCGGCGCGCTACCCCGAGATTCGCTGGAGCGTGACCGCCGGCAACGCGAGCCAGGTGACCGACGGCGCGAGCGCGATGCTCGTCATGGAAGAGCAGGTGGCGCACAGCCTGGGCCTGAAACCCCGCGCCGCCATCACCCATTTCGCGACCCTGGGCGACGACCCGCTCATGATGCTGACCGCCATCATCCCGGCCACGCGCAAGCTGCTCGCGCGCGCGGGGCTCGGCATCGGTGACCTCGATGCCTACGAGGTGAACGAAGCCTTCGCCTCGGTGCCGCTCGCCTGGGAGAAGGATCTGGAGGCGGATCCGGACAAGCTCAACGTGTTCGGCGGCGCCATCGCCCTCGGCCACCCGGTCGGCGCCTCGGGCGGTCGCCTGGTCGCCAACCTGCTGCGCGCGCTCGAAGAGCGCCAGGGCCGCCACGGCCTCGTCACCATGTGCGAGAGCGGCGGCATGGCCAACGCCACGCTGATCGAACGACTGTAATCAAGCAACACATCGCAACGGGAGACAGCCATGGCCGGACGCATGCAGGACAAGGTCACCATCATCACCGGTTCGGGCTCCGGCATCGGCGCGGCCTGCTTCGAGCTCTTCGCGCGCGAGGGCGCGACGGTGGTCGGCTGCGGCCGGCGGCTCGCGCCGCTGGAAGAGCAGCTTGCGAAGGTCAAGGCCGCGGGCGGGCAGGGCATGGTGCTGTCGGCCGATCTGTCCAAGGACGAGGACGCGAACCGCGTGGTCGAGGAGACCATCAAGGCCTATGGCCGGGTCGATTGCCTGGTGCACAGCGCGAGCGTCGGCTGGAGCTGGAGCCACGTGAGCCCCAATTCCATGAACGACATCGCCAACACGCCGCCGGACAAGTGGCTGGAAGTGGTCGGCATCAACATGCACGCCGCCTATTACCTCTGTCATGCCGTGCTGCCGCACATGCTGGCGCGGAAGAAGGGCTCGCTCACCATGGTCGCGAGCATCTCCGGCATGGTCGGCATGAAGACCGCGCACACCTACTGCGCGGCTAAGGGCGGCGTCATCAACCTGGTGCGCGCGATGGCCAACACTTACGGCAACCAGGGCGTGCGCGCCAACGCGGTCTGCCCCGGCTACACCGACACGCCGATGATCGCCGACGTCATGAACATCTTCGATGACCAGCACGAAGCCAACTGGCTGACGCCCATGGAGCGCGCCGGCACGCCGATGGAGATGGCCTACGGCTGCCTCTTCATGGCGTCCGACGAGGCGAGCTATGTGAACGGGGCGATCCTGCCAATCGACGGCGGTACCACCGCACGGCAGTAGCTCGAGCCGGAGGTCGGACCTCGGTCCGACCCTCCGCGTACCGACTCGCGCTCGCTCAGGCCACGGTCGCGCTGACGTCGGTATCCACCAGCAAAGTCACGCTGCCGTTCAAATAGGCGCGGTAGCTGACGCCACCGAGCGACTGGTTCGAGAGCTGGGTCCAACCGCTGGTCGTCATGGTCAGACTGTCGCCGGCATCGCCCAGCACCCTGAGCGCGGCGTTGTCGGTCAGCTGCAGCAAGTCTTGCAGCGACAGGCGAAGCTGGTTGTCCCCGCTGCCGGTCAGGTCCACGGCGTTGATGCCGGTCACCACGCGTGACGGCAGCAGGGTGAGATCCAGCGTCTCGTTCGCGCCGGAGAAGCGCAGCGTGTCGAAGCCGGCCGCGCCGTCCACGCGCCGGTCCAGCGCGTCCCACACCAGCACGTCGTCGTTCGCGCCGCCCAGCAGCGCGTCGCTGCCGCCGGCGCCGTCCAGCAGGTCGCGGCCGCGGCCGCCCACCAGTGACTCGTCTGCGGCGGTGCCGATCAGCGTGTCGGCGGTCGGGCCGCCGAGCTTGTCGACCTGATGAGTGAAATCGCGACCGTAGATGACGAAGCTGCCGCCCGCCGGCCCGCCGGAGGAAGGACCGGCCACCACGATGTCGTCGAAGCCATCGCCATTCAGATCGCCCGCGCTGCCGACACTGAAACCGATGCGCTGATGGCGTACGAAGCCGTCGATGCGCAACCCCTGTTCCGGCGTCAGCTGCGCGAGGTTGAGGGACGGTGCGTAGTCACCGCCATGTCCGAAGACCACGTAGACCGCGCCCGCATGGAACGGGCGTGAGCCATTGGCGTAGGGCGCGCCGATCAGCAGGTCCTCGTAGCCATCGCCGTTCACGTCGCCGGCCGCCGCCAGGCTGATCCGTTCTTTTTCCGCCGGGGGCGTCAGGATGGTGAAGCCGAAACTGCCGTTCAGGTTGCTGGTTCCGATGCTGCTGCCGAGACCGCTCTCGCGGCCGAACAGCACGCGCGTCACGTGCTGACCGGCGTAGCGCTCCCCGCTCACGAGGTCGTCGAAGCCGTCGCCGTTCAAGTCCAGCATCGCCATCGCGCCAGTGAAGCTCTGGCCGGTCAGCGCGAGGCCGTCGTTGCCGTTCAGCTGGAGCAGGTTGGCGGGCGTCTCGAAACCCGTCGCGCTGCCGAACAGCACGTGGCTGCGCGGCAGGCTGCCCGTGCCCAGGTCGTCGAAGCCATCGCCATTGAAATCACCGGCGACGATGGTCGAGCCCGCGCCGTCGATGCGCCACCCTTCCTCGAGCAGGAACACGCTTCTGTCGTAAGGCTGCGCCGCCCCGCGCACGAGGTAGGTGGAGCCTGCGTCGCCGAAGCCCGGCACGCTCAACGTGAAGTCCTCGAAACCGTCGCCGTTGAAGTCGCCCGCGGCCGCGACGAGCACCCGGTCGACGAGCGGGTGGAAGGACAAGTCGTCGAAGAAATAGCCATTGTCGCCGTTCACGCCCGGCAGGAAGAAATTGCCGGGCAGGCCACCGCGCTCGCCGAACACCACGTAGTTCTTGACTGTACTCGCCGAGAACGCGGCGTCGAAACCGGTCGAGGATATCGACACGTCGTCCAGCCCGTCGTGGTTCACGTCGCCGACGATGGCGACCTGGATGCCGGCGTACTGCTCGCTCTTTGGTGCGGTGAAGCGCATGCCTTGGCGGGCACGCAGGTGCTCGACGTCGATCTCGGCGGCCGTGCTGTTGGCCTTGCCGTACAAGAGGTAGGCCGCGCCGCCCGTCGTGTCCCGCGGGTTGAGCGGTGCGCCGAGCAGCAGGTCGTCCAGGCCATCGCCGTTCACGTCACCTCCCTGCGCCGAGAGGGTGTGCGCGCCCGCCACGTGAAAGCCGTTCACGCCATTCAGGTCGGCGACGTTCAGTCGATTGCCGTAGAGCACGTCGAGCGTATCGGCGACATCGACCTTGGCGCTGCCGGATACGTAGCGCGTGAAGCCCGCCACCGGCGAGCGCACGCGGCTCCAGGTGCCGTCCAGTTCGACCGAATCATTGGTGTCGCCGAAGATGCGCAGCAGCCGGCGGCTGTCGGTGGCGTTGATGACCGCCGCGGCATCCAGCGCGAGCGTGTTGGCGCCGCCGCCGCGCAGGTCGATCGCTTCGATGTTGCGCAGCCTGGTCTGCGCGCCGAGCACCGCGCGGCCCGCGGTGACGTCCAGGGTGTCGAAGCCGACGCCGCCGTCGACCCGCAGGTCGTCGGGATCCCACGCAAGCTGATCGTCGCCCGCGCCGCCGACCAGGAAGTCCCGCCCGTCTCCGCCCTCGAGATCATCGTCGCCGTTGCCGCCCAGGGCGACGTCGTCACCCTTGCCGCCGTTCAGCGTGTCGGCCGAGGCGCCGCCGTTCATGCGATCGTCGCCGCCACCGCCGACCAGGAGGTCTTCGCCGCTGCCGCCGATCAGATTGTCCTCGCCGAGGCCGCCGCTCAGTCGGTCGTCGCCTGCCCCGCCGTTCATCTCATCGTTGCCGCCGAGGCCGACGAGGAAGTCCGACTGTGCCCCGCCCTTGAGGTCGTCGTCCTTGGACGAGCCATTCCGTCTGGCCATGCGCGTGCTCCCGGCGTGACGCCACTGCTCATGAGTCGGTCAATGGTAGAGCAGTGTGTGAACCGCGACCATGCGCGATACCGCGCCTGAACGCCGCAATGGCACGCTTACCGCGCAGGCATGGGTTAACAACTGTGAAGCGCTCGAACCGGCGCCCCTCCGGATGCCGACGCGTCGCGCTTGTGGTGAAGGAAAGCGCGCTGCTAGGCTGGTCAGGCCCAATCGGACAACAGCCCGGAGCACGTATGCTCGGCATCGCGGCCCTGTGTCTCACCCTCGCGGCCCTCGGCCGCTGGTTCTGGCGCGCCTGGCGCGTCGACATCCCCAGGAGCCCGCGCGCCTTCCAGGCCGCGTGGGCGGGGGGACTCGTCCTCGGGCTGATCGCGCTCGGCCGCGCGGGCGGCGCCGCCGCCTGGTGGGCCGTCGCGCTCTCCACCCTGATGCTCTACCTGTCCACCACCGGCAAGCAACGGACTGGCTCGGACGCGATCCGCGAGGGCGATACCCTGCCGGCCTTCACCGCGATGGACGCCGACGACGCGCTGTTCGATAGCGCCAGCCTCGCCGGCCAGCGCTTCCTGCTGAAAGTATTCCGTGGCCACTGGTGACCCTACTGTCTCGCCGAGTTACGGCGATGGGAAGAACTGCGACCGCTGCTCGACGCGCGCGGCGTGCGCATCGTGACCGTGTCCACCGATACGCCGGCGGAGATCCGCCTCGGCCGCGGTGTGCACGGACTCCAGGCGACCATGCTGGCCGATCCGACCCTGGCGGTGACCGATCGCCTGGGCCTGCGCAATCGCAATTTCAACAACTTCAAGTTTCCCAACCGCCCCGGCCTGCCGGTGCCGACCACCTTGCTGGTCGAGCGCGACGGGCGCGTGGTGTGGATGGACCAAGCCGCCGACTACACCCAGCGCTCCGCGCCGGATGTGGTGCGCGCGGCGCTGGAGCGCCTGGTGGACTGAGGCGCGACTGAACGACCTGGTTGCAACTTTCCTGGGGAGAACCGCCATGAAGCTCTACGAATGGGATTTCGCACCGAACTGCCGCCGGGTACGCATCTACCTGCTGGAGAAAGGCATCGAGGTGGAGAAGGTCGAGTGCATCACGCCGGCCATTGTGCTGAACGGTGACTACGCGCAGAAGTACCAGCACTACATGGTACCTATGCTCGAGCTCGACGACGGCACGCAGCTCGGCGAAGCGCTCGGCATCTGGCATTACTTCGAGGCGCTGCACCCCGAGCCGCCGCTGATGGGCACCACGCCGGTGGAGAAGGCGGAGGTCAGCGCCTGGGAACGCCGCGCCTACGACGAAGGCCTGATCGGCCACGCCGAGATCTTCCGTAACCAGCATCCCAACTTCGTCGACCGCGGCCTGCCCGGCCACCGCGAGCCGGTGCCGCAGATCCCGGCACTGATCGAACGCGGCAAGCAGCGCGTCGCGCGCTTCCACCAGAAGTTCAACGAGCAGCTCGCGAAGCACGAGTTCGTCGCAGGCTCGCGCTTCTCCATCGCCGACATCACCACCGTGACTGTGGTCGACTTCGGCTTCGCGCTCGACATGCCCATTCCCGCGAGCGCGCCCCACGTGCAGCGCTGGTACGACCAGATGCAGACACGGCCGAGTGTGATCAAGAGTCGGCCGACGCATTATCCGGATGGGTCGCCGATGCCGGCGAGCGCTTGACGAGTCTTGCCCGCCAAGCGCCCCGGGGGTCGGACTTCAGTCCGACATTGCTCCCACAGCCTGGTTTCGCGATCTGGAACTTGATGCTGGACTGAAGGCCGACCTCCGGGAGAGCGTACCGTTCTGACAACGCCGACGCAGGGCGGCCAGCACCAGCAGGGCCGGTGGGAACAGCGCTGCGCCGCCAGGCAAAGGTATGGGCGCGGTGCTGACTGTGAAGCCTTGGCCAAGAACGAAATCGATGGTCACGCCCGGCGTCGCGCTTAGCCAGGTGAGACTTTGCACGCCCAGCAGGTTGTCGCCCGGAACGCCGGTGATGAAGGTATCACCCGACTCGTTTGGCACGTACTGCTGCAGGAAGTCGCCGATGTCCAGCAACTCGAGGATGTCCGGCGCGACACCGTCAGCGAATACAAACTCAATCACGCCGCCGCCGAGTTGCATCGTGCCGCTCGCTGCCAGCTGATCGAACACCGTGGCGCTCGCAATCTCGAGCACCAGCTTGCCACCGCCGCTCAGAGACACGTCGCCGTCCACCAGCAGCCTACCCGGAGAGTTGCCCGGCGAGATCGTGCCGCCAAGGTTGAGTACGTCGGCGATCACTTTGCCGTCACCGCTCAGTGTGCCGCCGGCGCCGATATACACGCCGAAGTCAGTTTCGATCACGCCACCATCACGCACGGTCACGGTGCCGGTACCGGCCGCGATATCGTTGTTGGGATCGAAGTCGGTGAGCGTGGCATTGGTGGCGATGGCGAGCACGTCGCCGGCGTCGAGCCGCGAATCCGCGCCCTCGATCAGCATCTCGCCCCGTTGTCCGGTCAGGGCGCCGACCGCGGCGAAGTCGAAGCCGATCGGCGAGCCGCTCAGCACCATTTCGCCACCGTTGGTGATGGCCACCGCACTCGGCGCGCCGCCATTCAACTCAGAATCCACGGCACCGACCCACAGCCGCGCGCTGTTGCCGGTCACGCTGATGCGCGACCCAGGGCCATCGATCGCGAGGCTCGCCTTGCCACCCTGGCCGCCAACGGGATCCGTGTCCCCCACGCTGACGGCCAGCCCGAACAGGTCATTCACCGGCCTGCCGGGCGACTGTGTGAGGTTGATGCGCCCGCCGTTTCTGACGGTGACCGCGCCCTCGCCGCCGCCGCCTATCGATAGCGCAGCCTGGGTATTGCCGGGCACGGTGCTACCGAACACCGACACCACGTCGTGAGCGATCCAGCCCTGCAGGTTGAGCGCGGAGTTTTCGCCATCCACCGCGAGTGTGCCCACGCCCCGCATGCCTACGCCGACGTAACGCGCGCCGTTCAACACGGCCCCGCCTGTGATCGCGATATCACCGCGTCCCGCGATGCCGGCGAACAACAGGGCGTCCTGTACCGGCTCGCCAAAGGCATCGAGAGTGAAGGAAGACAGGTTGACCGTTGCGCCGTCACCGAGATCCAGTTGGCCGTGAGCGTTGGCTTCCCAGCCAAGAAAGCCGCTGTCGAGCGCGTTCGCACCCTGTCCCTCGAAGCTCACCTGCCCGGTGCCGGTGAAGCCGATGTAGGTCAATACGCCGACAATGTCCGGACCGAAATCGTTGGGGAATGCAAAGCTGACGACGTCGCCCGACGTCACCGCCTGTGCCTGTGACGCGTATAGCGCGATGGTCGCGACTATCGGTTTAAGTGACGTTAGTCGGTACATGCTCATGCTCCTGGTCGAAACTCAGAACCACGAGGGTGCGCCGACAGGGCCTGGTGCCGCATCTCCCAATTGGTGGTTAGGGCGCGTGCGGAAACAGAATGCCGGGTCGAAACCCGAGCGACGAGGTGGAGCGGAATTCCGAACAGACCTGATGGTGCCGCGTCGACCGCAACGGGCATCACCAGGGCTAAGAGGCGCGGAAACAGGCAGGTCACTGGCCGCGGTTCCGGGAACCGCGGGTCATGTCCAGTCCACCTGCGAGGCAATGCGCGTCGTCTTGTCCGTGTGTGGCCTTCGGTTATGCGTCCTTTGCCTGTCCTGCAGAAACCCTGGCGTGGGCGCGCAGGCACGGACTGGGCGCCATGCGACGCTTCGGGTCCCAGGCGCCGGTCGACAGCAGGCTGCGACCGACGCCGCGGCGGGGCCCGAGCTCCGCCCTCAACGATCCTCCATCATCCGCAACACCACCCTCAGGTGCTGATACTTCCACTCGTTACCCACCTTCACGTAGTCATCGTTGTAGCGCAGCGCCATCCAGGTCTTGCGGCCGTCGCCCTCGGTCTGGTCCCAGGGACCGATGATGTACCACTGCGCGGTGGCGCGCTTGCCGTCCTCGCTGACCTCAATGATGGGGTTCATGATGTTGTGCTGCGAGAAGCTGAACATGTCCTTGAACTTCTGGAACAGCGCGCGGATCTCGGCGGGGCCGGTGGCCTTGCCGAAGTCGGGGCTCTCCCAGATGCCGTCCTCGGCGAACAGTGCGCCGATGCGATCGGGGTTGTGCATGTCGTCGCACACGTCGCAGTAGCGGGCTTTCAGATTCTTCACGGCCTCGATGGCTTCGAGGCGGTTGATGCGTTTCTCGAGTGCGGCGAGATCCATGGCGTGCTCCCCTGTGATGAGTTGAATCAGCCTTCCTTATAGGAGATGGCGCGCGTCGCGCACAACACTCGATAGGCGAATCACGCCGGCAGGCGCACCCGCGCCGGCGGCACCGGCACGCCGGCGACCTCCACTCGCAGGCAGTGCACCGCACCACCGCGATCGCTGCCGGTGTCATCGGAGCCGGACACGATGTAGAGGTCCTTGAGATCCACGCCGCCGAAGCAGACCGAGGTACACATCGGTTCGGGGATCTCGATGAAGGAACGTTCGCGGCCGTCGGCGCCGAACACCGCCACGCCGTGACCGCCGTCGGCGAGCGCGAGCCACACGCTGCCGTCGACCGCGACCGCGAGGCCGTCGGGCAGGCCGCGACTGGTGGTGGCGAATGCGCGTTTCTCGCCGAGGTCGCCATTGGCCAGCACCGGGTATTGCCACACCACGTGGCGGCGCGAGTCCGAGTGGTAGAGCGTGCGTCCGTCGGGAGAGAAGCCCAAGCCGTTGGTGAGATCGATGTCCTGCCCGACGATGCGTGCGCTGCCGTCGAGATCCAGGCACCACAGGTCGCCCGTGTTGGCCGTGCTCGCGGTTTCGAAGGGGCTTCCCGCCAGCGAGCCGACGTAGATGCGGCCGGCGACGTCGGTGGTGAGATCGTTGAAGCCGACGGCGCCGGGCACGGCCTCGCGTTCCAGCAGCGGCACCGTCGCGCCACCGCGGAGCGGCTTGAAGGCGATGTTGCGTCCGCTGACTATGAGTCCGCCGGCGACGTGCCAGGCGAGCCCACCGATGCCGCGGCGGTGCTCGACCACGCACTCCACCGCGCCGTC
>JBFWYG010000115.1:0-11214 GCA_050186725.1 Gammaproteobacteria bacterium
CGACGTCACGTCGGTGACGGCCTGGCGCTTCTGGGACTGGGAGCCGTCCAACGATCGCGACTTCACCGGGCTGCCCATCACGACCATCTCCGCCAATCCGTCCGAGCAGGTGCAGTGGTCCCAGGAGCTCCGCGTGGCCTCGCGCGGCAGCAACACCATCGACTACGTGGCCGGCATGTTCGCCTTCTACCAGAACATCGAGTCGAGCGGCGTGCAGGAGCAGGGCAGCGCGGCGAGCCTGTGGCTGCTGGGCCCTGCGCGCGGCGGCGACCCACGACTTCTCGACGGTCTGCGCCAGGACACGGACATCGATTACGACAACTACAGCGCCGCGTTCTTCACGCGCCTCACGTGGCACATCAACGAGCGGCTGCGGCTCGAGCCCGGCCTGCGCGTCAACTACGATGACAAGTCCGCGGACTACGCGGCCATTGCCAGCGGCGGGTTGGCCACCACCGACCCGGCCCTGGTGGCTCTCCAGCGCGGCGTGCTGCAGTCGCAGTCCTACGTGGCGAAGTTCAGCGACTGGGACGCGGCCTACGACGCCACCTTGAGCTACGACCTGACGAGCGCGGCGCTCGGCTACGTGACCTACGCGCGCACCTTCAAGTCGGGCGGCATCAACCTGTCGGGCATTCCCAACCGTCCCGACGGCACGCCGAACACGGACGTCGCGGCGGTCGCGCCGGAGACCGTCCACCACGTGGAAGTCGGTCTCAAGAGCAGCTGGTTCGACGATCGCGCCACGGTCAACCTCGCCCTGTTCCGCACCGAGATCGACGACTACCAGGCCACCGTGGTCAACGGCGCCATCGGCACGCTGCGCGGCTTCCTCGCCAATGCAGAGGAAGTGCGCAGCCAGGGCGTCGAGCTCGATGTCAACCTGCGACCGGCGCCGTCGTGGCAGGTCTACGCCAACGTCGCCTACACCGACGCCGAGTACAGCAAGTTCGAGAGCGCGCCGCCGCCGCCGGAACTCGGCGGAGGCGACATCTCGAGCGTCGACATCTCGGGCCAGACGCTGCCCGGCGTGTCGGACTGGTCGCTGTCCTGGGGCGGTGAGTACCATCGGCATGGCAGCCTGCTGGGCACCACGGGCGAGTTCTTCGCCGGACTCGACGGCAGCTTCCGCTCGAACTGGAACTCCAATCCCACGCCGTCACGCTACTTCGTCGTCGACGAGTACGCGTTGACCAACCTGCGCGCCGGCTACCGCGCCGACAGCGGCTGGGAGGCCTGGGCCTGGGTGCGCAATGCGTTCGACGCCGAGTACTTCGACTTCCTGAACCAGCCCGGCGGCAACCTCGGCATGATCACCGGCCAACCCGGCGACCCGCGGACCTATGGCGTGACGCTGCGCGTGAGCCTCTAGGCGTGCGCTCGTTGGCGGCTGCCCTCATGTGGTCGCCGCCCAATTCCGATTCGGGGCGTCGTCGACGGCAGTGAGCACAGCCGTGCGGGTGCGTTCGGGGACAGGAGGCGCGGCGAGGCACGACTCGCCCGCGGACGGAAATTGCGGTGTCGCGACATGATCGCTCGGTGGTGACATCCGCGCCGCCTGGGAGCGAACCGCTCACGGCCATCGACCGCGCTCTGCCGCGCCTGGTCGCGCAGCGCTGAGCACACATCGGTAGTGGTAGCGGCGTCACGCCGCGCAGGGTCTGCCCACCCACGTATAATGCCCGGGCAGGCCCGTGCGACGTGTTCTCGTGCACCGGAGCGGCCGGCAGTCCGAGCCGCCCGGAGGCGAGAGTCCGTTTGAACAGAGCAACCGACCCCCTGCTGACGCCGCAGTTCCTGCTGCTGCTGGTGACGTCGGCCATCGTCGGCCTGTCTTTCTCCACTTATTTCCTGCTGCCCAAGTACCTGGCGGTGGAACTGGGCGCGGACCCGGCCACCATCGGCGGCGTGAGCGCCATCACGCTGGTGGCGTCGGTCATCTGCATGCCCATCGGCGGCGTGCTGATCGACCGACATGGCCGGCGGCCTTTCGTAATCTTCGGCGCGCTGTTGTTCGCCGCCGGTAGCGCGGGCTTCCTGTTGATCGACCGCGTGGGGCCGCTGCTGTGGGTGCTGCGCACGATTCAAGGCCTGGCCTGGCCGCTGTACTACCTGGGGCTGTCCACGCTGGCCACCGATCTCGCGCCACCGCGTCGCATCGGCGAGGCCATCGGCCTGTTCGGCGCGGTGATGATCTCCACCAACGCGCTCGCGCCGGCGCTCGCCGAGTGGGGTGCGCAGGTCTTTGGCTGGCACGCGGTGTTCGGCACCAGCGTTGCGGCGGCGGCGGTGGCGGCGGTGATGGCGCGCTGGCTGCACGAACCCGCGCGCCCGGCGCCGCAAGCCGACGCGGCCACCATGTGGACCTTGGTGGCGCGCCCGGGCCTGCGCCGCATCCTGCTGGTCACCGCGCTGATCGGCTGGACCTTCTCGGCGATGTTCACCTTCTACCAGCCGTGGGCGCTGGCGAGCGGCTACAAGGAGGTCTCGGCCTACCTGGTCGCGTTCTCGTCATGCGCGATGGTGGTACGCATCGCCCTCGGCCGGGTGGCCGATCGCTTCGGGCGACTGCGCGTGGCCAAGCTGGTGCTGGTCCTCTACTGCCTCGCGCCGCTGTCCCTGGTGTGGCTCGACACCTTCGGCCTCACCTTCACTGGCGCCTTGATCGGCATCGCCCACGGCATTTTCTTTCCGAGCCTGAACGCGGTCGCGATCGAGTTCAGCGCCGAGCACGAGCGCGGCAAGACCATGGGCGCCTACAACACCGCGTTCAACCTGGGTTTCGCCGGCGGCAGCTACCTGCTGGGCGTGATCGCCATGGCGACCAGCTTCCCCGCCATCTTCATGCTCGCCGCCGCGAGCGCCGCGCTGGCCTGCGTGCTGCTGGCGACGTTGGCGCCGCCGGCCCGCGCGCGCGGCGTGTAGGCCAGCCGGTGCCTGGCCCACGCTGCGGGGGCGGCGCGAACCCAGTATGCTCCCGCTCCACGGGAGCCACCCGGCCGCAGAGATTCGAGAGGACGCCATGAGAGATTTCACCGAAGAACAGCGCATCTTTCGCGAGAGCTATCGCCGCTTCCTGGCCGCCGAGGTGGCGCCGAACATGAAGCGCTGGCGTGAGGCGGGCATCGTCGACCGCGCACTGTTCCGCCGCGCCGGCGAGCTCGGGATTCTCATGGTCTGGCCCGACGAAAAGTACGGCGGTCTGGGCGACCCTGATTTCCGCTACGAGCAGATCATCATCGAAGAGACCCAGCGCGCCGGCTGTGGCGAGTGGTACAACACCCTGCACAGCCGCTTGGTGGGCCCCTATTTCCAACGCTTCGGCACCGAGGAACAGCGCGAGCGCTTCCTGCCGAAGTGCGTGTCGGGCGAACACATCCTGGCGGTCGGCATGACCGAGCCAGGCGCAGGCAGCGATCTCTCCAGCATCCGCACCACGGCGAAGGACATGGGCGACCATTTCCTGTTGAACGGCCAGAAGACCTACATCTCGAACGGCATCAACGCCGACCTCGTGATCGTCGCGGCCAAGCTGCACGGCGCGGAGAGCAGGCACGCGATGGTGCTGCTGGTGGTCGAGCGCGGCATGCCGGGCTTCGAGCGCGGCCGCAACCTCGACAAGATTGGCCTGCACGCGCAGGACACCGCCGAGCTCTTCTTCCAGGATGTGAAGGTGCCGAAGGCGAACGTGCTCGGCGAGCCCGGCAAGGGGTTTCACTACCTGATGGAAGGCCTGGCCGAGGAGCGTCTCATCGCCGCCTGCGGCTATCTCGCGAATGGTCGCTACGCCTTCGACCTCACGCGCAAGTTCGTGATGGAACGCCAGGTATTCGGCAAACCGCTGTCGGACCAGCAGAACACCCAGTTCCGCATGGCCGAACTCGATGCCGAACTGGACATGCTGCAGGTGTTCGTCGATCACCTGGTGGCCGAGCACAACGCCGGCAGGCTCACCGCCAACATGGCCGCCAAGGCCAAGATGGTCGGCAGCGAAATCGAGTGGCGCATGGCGGATCTCGGTCTGCAGCTCCACGGCGGCGCAGGCTATATGCAGGAATACGAGATCTCGCGCATCTTCACCGACGCGCGCATGAGCCGCATCTACGCCGGCAGCTCGGAGATCATGCGCTACATCATCGGTCGCGACGTGTTCTCGGATCGGTACACGAGCATTCTCGACTGATCGAGCGATACAGGCCTTCGTTCATTACCGATCGACCCCTGCTTTCGCAGGGGTGACGGAAGCATGGTGGGCAGTGGCGCTGGTGGTTTTGAATTCTCCACGTCATCGAATCCGTCATGCCTGCGCAAGCAGGCATCCATGGGCTTCGCCGACCGCCGATGGACCCCTGCTTTCGCAGGGGTGACGGAGTAGCAACAGGCCTGGTCGCAGACCTCTGCGCTCACAGTCCCGTCATGCCTGCGCAAGCAGGCATCCATGGGCTTCACCGAACCGCGACGGTTGTGCGCGGTCCACGGCAATAGCACCATAGTTGCAATTTCAACTCCGGAGACTCAATCCATGGCGATGGACGTCATCGACTACACCATCATCGGCAAGGACATGCAGTTCGTGGAAATCGAGCTCGACCCCGGCGAAGCGGCGGTGGGTGAAGCGGGCGCGATGATGATGATGCAGGACGGCATCGAGATGGACACCGTGTTCGGCGACGGCTCGCGTGCCGGCGCGACCAGCGGGCTGATGGGCAAGCTGCTCGGCGCGGGCAAGCGACTCGTCACCGGCGAGTCGCTGTTCACCACCATCTACCACAACGAGGCTAGCGGCAAGCGCAAGGTCGCTTTCGCCGCGCCCTATCCCGGCCACATCATCCCCATCGATCTGCGCGAGCTCGGCGGCACCTTCATCTGTCAGAAGGATTCCTTCCTGTGCGCGGCGCGTGGCGTGAGTCTCGGCATCGCCTTTCAGCGCAAGCTTGGCACCGCGCTGTTCGGCGGCGAGGGCTTCATCATGCAGAAGCTTGAAGGCGACGGCCTGGCCTTCGTGCATGCCGGCGGCACGCTGGTGGAGAAGACGCTCAGTCCCGGCGAGACGCTGCGCGTGGACACTGGTTGCGTGGTCGGCTTCCAGCCCAGCGTGAACTTCGACATTCAATACGTCGGCAAGCTGAAGTCCGCGATCTTCGGCGGCGAAGGCCTGTTCTTCGCCACCCTGGTCGGGCCGGGCAAGGTGTGGCTGCAGTCCTTGCCCATCTCGCGCCTCGCCGGCCGCGTGCTGGCTTACGCGCCACGACCCGGCGGCGGTGGGCGTGAAGAGGGTTCCATCCTCGGCATGCTCGGCAACGTGCTGGACGGCGACAACAGTTGAGCGAACGCTGCGGCGCGCGCCTGTTCGGCCCCGGGCAGCCGCCCGCGGGCCGCGAGGTCACGCTGGCATGGACGCCCGGTCTCAGTCTCGCGCTGGTCGGCAGCGAGCGGCCGATGGACGTGCCGCTCGCGACGCTCAAGCTCAGGCGCGTCGGCTTCGACGCGCACGGCGTGGAACTCGCCTGGCAGGACGGCGCGGGCGCCTGGGCCTGCCAGGTGCTGGACGGCGAGGCGGCCCGTCGTCTCGTCGCCGGTCTGCCACCGCCGCTCGAGGCCGCGCGCGACGAACTCGCGCGTGGCGACCGCAGGGCGCGACGTGGCGCCGCGTGGCCCGTCGTCGCGCTGGCGGTGGTCATCGGCCTGCCGCTGCTCCTCGTCGTGTTGTTCGTTCTCGCTCAGGACCGCATCGTCGGCGCGGTGGCCGCGCGCATTCCGGCGTCGGTCGAGGCGCAACTCGGCGCGCTCACGCTGGCGCAGGTGCGCGCCGGCACGCGGCTGTCCACCGGCGGCCCGCAGTACGAGACGGTGCGGACCCTGGCGCGGCGTCTTGCCGGTGAGGGCGCCGCGCCGCGGGTATTCGTCGCGGAGGACGATGCGATCAACGCCTTCGCCCTGCCGGGCGGCACGTTGGTGGTCAACCGAGGCCTGATCGCCGCGACCCGCACGCCCGAGGAACTGGCCGGCGTGCTGGCGCACGAGATCCAGCATGTGCGTCTGCGCCATGGCCTGGAGGCGCTGGTGCGCGCGGCGGGCATGCAGGTGCTGTGGTCGCTGCTGGCCGGCGATCTCGGTGGCAGTGCGGCAGGCGACGCCGCGGGCCGCTTGCTCGGTCTCAAGTTCTCGCGCGACGCGGAGCGCGAAGCGGACCAGGGTGGCTTCGACCTCCTGGTCGCGCGCGGCATCGATCCGCGCGGCATGGTGAGCTTCTTCGCGACCTTGGCGCAGAGCGGTCGGTCCACGCCGCCGGCGCTGATCTCGACGCATCCGCCGAGCGCGGAACGCGAGGCCGCGCTCGCGGCTCGGCTGCGTGAGCTCGCGCCGGACTGCTGCGCGCAATTGATGCCGGGCGAAGCCTGGCCACCACGGCGCTGAGCGACGTATATCCGCGCAAGCCCGGACTGGCACGCCGCGAGCCCAGTCCCCATACTAACGCCTGATTCGAAAGCACTCGCCCGCAACGGCCTTCGCCGGCATGAACGACCTCTCCAAACTCTCCATCGAACGCGATGCGAAACGCAGCGCCGCGCCGGCCCGTCGTGGTCGCGGCAAGTGGCGCTGGCTGGCGCTCGCCGCGCTCGTCGTCGCGGCGCTCGCGTGGTACCAGCGCGGCGGCCTGTCCGGTGTCCCCGAAGTGGAAACGGTCAACGTGTCGACCGCCTATCCCTCGCTCGCCGTGACCTTGTTCAATGCCACCGGCTACGTGGTGCCGCAGACCAAGGCCGACATCGCCTCCAAGGCCACCGGCAGGCTGGAGGCGCTGGAAGTGGTGGAGGGCAGCGTGGTGAAGAAGCACCAGGTCGTGGCGCGGCTCGAGAGCGCCGACGTCGCCGCCGCGCTGCATCGCACCGAGGCCGAGGTGATCGCAGCCGATGCTGCCATCGGCGAGGCGCGTGCGCGCCGCGTCGAAGCCCGTGCGCGGGTCGCCGAGAGCGAGGCGGAACTGCGCGAGGCCGAGCGCGCGCTGACGCGCGCGACCAAGATGCGCGACAAGAAATTCATCGCCGACGAGGTGCACGACGCCGCTCTCGGCCGGCGCGATCGCGCGCTCGCCGGCAAGGCCAGCGCGGAGGCCAGCGTGGTCGCCACCGAGGCCGGCATCGCCGCCGCCGAGGCGCGGCGCAGCGCCGCCGTGGCGGCGGTGGACGAGGCGCGTGTCGCGGTCGAGTACACGCTGATCCGCGCGCCCTTCGACGGCGTGGTGCTGTCCAAGGAGGCCGACATCGGCGACGTGCTGGCGCCCTTCGCCGCGACCACCGAGTCCAAGGGCGCGGTGGTCACCATGGCCGACCTCGACACGCTCGAGGTGGAGGCAGACGTGGCCGAGGCCAACCTGGTGTCGGTGCAGGCCGGCCAGCCCTGCGAGATCCAGCTCGACGCGCTGCCCGACGTGCGGCTGCGCGGCGAGGTCGGCATGGTGGTGCCGACGGTCGATCGCACCAAGGCGACGGTGATGGCGAAGGTGCGCTTCGTCGATCGCGATGCGCGCGTGCTGCCCGACATGAGCGCGCGCGTGGCCTTTCTCTCCGCGCCGCTCGACCCGGCCCAGCAGGCGCCGCGCACCGTGGTGCCGGCCAGCGCGGTCGTCGAGCGCGACGGTCGCGCGCTGGTGTTTCGCGTCGCGGGCGATCACGTCGAGGCCGTGGCGCTGGCCGCGGACGGCTCGCTGGCCGGGCTGCGCGAGACGGGCGATGCGCTCGAGCCCGGTGAGAAAGTGGTGAACAATCCGCCGCAGGGCCTGGTCGACGGCGCGCGCGTGCGCCTCGCCGCCGGCGGCTGAGCGGGCGGCGTCGCGCAGTCGCGCCATGACCGTCGCCGAGCTGCCCATCGTCGACATCGTCGGCCTGGCCAAGTCCTACCGGCGCGGCGACCAGGTGGTGCCGGTGCTGCAGGACATCAATCTCAGCATGGCGCGCGGCGAATTCGTCGCGCTGATGGGGCCTTCGGGCTCGGGCAAGTCGACGCTGCTGAATCTCATCGCCGGCATCGACACACCGGACCATGGCCGTCTCGCCATCGACGGCGTGGACATCACCGGCTTGAGCGAAGGCGAACTGGCGCGCTGGCGCGCCGAGCACGTCGGCTTCATCTTCCAGTTCTACAACCTGATGCCGGTGCTGTCGGCCTTCGAGAACGTCGAGCTGCCGTTGCTGCTGACCCGGCTCGACCGTCGCCGCCGGCACGAACACGTGCAACTGGTGCTGGAACTCGTCGGGCTCGCCGATCGCGCCGATCACTATCCCTCGCAGCTGTCCGGCGGCCAGCAGCAGCGCGTCGCCATCGCGCGCGCGCTGGTGTCTGACCCGACCATCATCGTCGCCGACGAGCCGACGGGCGATCTCGATCGCCAGTCGGCGCGCGAAATTCTCGATCTCATGGAATCGCTGAACGAGCGCCTGGCCAAGACCATCATCATGGTGACCCACGACCAGATAGCCGCCGAGCGCGCGCACGTCGTCCGCCATCTCGACAAGGGCGTGCTCACCGACCGCATCGAGCGGCCGCGCGCGCGCGCCGCGGGCTGAGTCGCGATGGCCTGGTTCCTCGCTCGCCTGGTGCTGCGCAACTGCTTTCGGCACCCGCTGCGCACGGCCCTGACCGCGCTCGGCATCATCGTCGCGATCACCGCCTTCGGCTTGCTGCGCACCACCGTCGACGCCTGGTACGCCGGCGCCGAGGCGTCCTCGGCCTCGCGCCTGGTGGTGCGCAACAAGAACTCGCTGATGTTCCCGCTGCCGCTCTACTACCGCACCCGCATCGAGCAGCTGGAGGGCGTGAAGTCGGTGAGCTACGCCGACTGGTTCGGCGGCATCTACATCGACCGCAAGAATTTCTTTCCGCAGTTCGCGGTCGAGCCGCAGAGCTACTTCCCCATGTACCCCGAGTTCGTGGTGCCGCCGGAGCAGATGAAGGCCTTCCAGCTCGACCGTCGCGGCGCCATCGTCGGGCGCAAGACCGCGGAGAAGTACGGCTGGCAGGTCGGTGATCAGATCCCGCTCATCGGCACGGTGTTCGCGGGCAACTGGAGCTTCGTGCTGCGCGGCATCTACCACGGCGCGGACGCGCGCACCGACGAGAGCCAGTTCTTCTTTCACTGGGACAACCTGAACGAGACGGTCAAGCGCATACTGCCCGACAAGGCCAACCAGGTCGGCATCTTCCTGGTCGCGCTGGAAGACCCGTCCGACGCGCCGGCGCTGTCCAAGCAGATCGACGGCATGTTCGCCAACTCGCGCGCCGAGACGCTGAGCGAGACCGAGAAGGCCTTCCAGCTGTCCTTCGTGGCCATGACCGAGGCCATCCTGCTGGTCATCCAGGTGGTGTCGTTCCTGATCATCGTGATCATCATGGCGGTGATGGCCAACACCATGGCCATGACCGCGCGTGAACGACGGGGCGAGTACGCGACGCTGAAGGCCATCGGCTTCGAGGATCACCACGTGGTGGCGCTGATCGCCGGCGAGTCTCTGCTCATCTCGTTTGCCGGCGGCGCGATCGGCATCTGGCTCCTGTACCCGCTGGCCGCCTGGGTCGGGCATCGCTTCGCGTCGATTTTCCCGATCTTCATCGTCTCCGACCGCACGCCGCTGGTGGCGGCCTCGATGGCCGCGCTGATAGGCGTGGTGGCGGCCTGCGCGCCGGCCTGGCGCGCCGCCACGTTGAAGGTCGCGGACGGCTTCCGCGCGGTCGGCTGAAGCCATGACCGGCGTGCCGCTCGCCTACATCTTTCGCAACCTGTGGGTGCGCAAGCTGACCACCGCGCTGACCGCGGGCGGCATGGCGCTGGTGGTGTTCGTGTTCGCCGCGGTGCTGATGCTGGCGGCGGGGCTGGAGAAGACCCTGGTCGAGACCGGCGTGGACGACAACGTGGTCGTGATCCGACGCTCGGCGGAGACCGAGATCCAGAGCACGGTCGATCGCGAACAGGCCTCGCTCGTCTCCGCCCGGCCCGAGATCGCCACCGCACGGGACGGCTCGCCGCTCGCCTCCAAGGAGACCGTGGTGCTGGTGGTGCTGCCGAAGCGCGGCAGCGAGAACCCGTCCAACGTCACCATCCGCGGCCTGACCTCCACCGGCATCGCGCTGCGCGACCAGGTGCGCATCGTCGCCGGCCGCATGTTCCGCCCCGGCACCTCCGAAGTCGTGGCCGGCTCGCGCATCGCGGAGGGCTTCAAGGGCGCAGGCCTCGGTGAATCCATCACCATCGCCGGCAAGACCTGGACCGTGGTGGGCGTGTTCGACGCGGGCGGCAGCGGATTCGCCTCGGAGCTGTGGGGCGACACCGACCAGATGATGCAGGCTTTTCGCCGCACGGCGTTCTCCTCGGTAATCTTCCGCCTGGCGCCCGGCACGGACTTCGCCCGGCTGCGCGCCGAACTGGAGGACGATCAGCGCCTGACCGTCGAGGTCCATCGCGAGACCGCGTTCTACGCCAAGCAGTCGGAGCTCATGTCGAGCTTCCTGTCGGTGCTGGGTTCGATCCTGAGCACCATCTTCTCCATCGGCGCGATCATCGGCGCGATGATCACCATGTACGCCGCGGTCGCCAATCGCACCGCCGAGATAGGCACGCTACGCGCGCTCGGCTTTCGCCGCGTGAACATACTCGTCGCCTTCCTGGTGGAGGCGCTGCTGTTGAGCCTGGTCGGCGGCCTGGCGGGCCTGGGGCTCGCCTCGCTGTTGCAGTTCTACACGGTCTCGACCATGAACTGGCAGACCTTCGCCGAGCTGTCCTTCGCCTTCAGCATGAACGCGCGGGTGGCGGTTGAATCGCTCTTGTTCGCGCTCTTCATGGGCCTGGCCGGCGGCTTCCTGCCGGCGGTGCGCGCGGCGCGGCTGGACATCGTCGAGGCCCTGCGCTCGGTCTGAGGGCTGCGCCAGGAGGGGGCCGGCTGCACGCTTTCGGCGCGGAATGCGTGGGCCTGCTGTAGGGCCGGTTTCAACCGGCCATGCACTGCCCGGATTCGGGTTGTTGCATGGCCGGTTGATACCGGCCCTACAGGTGCTCCCCAAGATGGGACAGACCCCGTACGGGGTCTGTCCCCGCAGGAACCACGTTGAGTGGCCCGCCTTTTGCGAACACCATAGGCACTGCCACCGCCGACACGAGGTCCGCATGCCCCCTGCCCGCCGTTCCAGCCGCGCTTCCGCCCTGCGTCGCCGCGCGAGCGA
>JBFWYG010000116.1:0-11056 GCA_050186725.1 Gammaproteobacteria bacterium
ATCGATGGTGCCCGGAGCCGGAATCGAACCGGCACGGCCTCGCGGCCGGCGGATTTTAAGTCCGCTGCGTCTACCAGTTCCGCCATCCGGGCAATGCAGAGAGTTGAGGTCGGCGACCGAAAGATCGCCGTCGCGCTGGCGGCCGGAAGGTTAACCGAATACCACCCTTCTGGGCAGCCGGCCGAACTCGCGGCAATATCGATATACTCGCCGGCCAGATGACCACCACCTCCCGGAATCTCTTGCTGCTCGCCTGCTGCCAGGCGCTCCTGCTCACGAATTCGGCCGGCCTCATCACCATGAACGGGCTGGTCGGCTACGCCCTGGCGCCGAGTCGCGCGCTGGCGACGCTCGGCGTGACCACCTACGTGCTGGGCTCGGCGCTCACCACCATGCCGCTGTCGCGCTGGATGGCGCGGGTCGGGCGGCGGCGCGGCTTCATGGCCGGCGCGGTCATCAATGTCTTCGGCTGCGGGCTCGCGGCGCTCGCGATGTACCTGCACAGCTTCGCGCTGTACTGCACGGCCACCGCGGTGATCGGCATCTACAACGCCATCGGCCTGCAGTACCGCTTCGCCGCCACCGAGGTCGCCGCGCCTGAGCATCGCGCCAGCGCGACTTCGCTGGTGCTGGCGGGCGGCGTGGTCGGCGGCTTTCTCGGGCCGTGGATGACCCGTGCCGGCCAGCACCTGCTGCCAAGCGAGTTCCTCGGCTCCTTCGCGCTGCTCGCGCTCACGGCGCTGGTCGCGCTGGGATTGCAGTCGCAGGTCGACGTGCCACCGCCGCAGGTGGGCGCGCACGTGCGCGACGGCCGACGCCTCGGTCTCATCGCGCGTCAGCCGGCCTTCCTGGTCGCGGCGCTGTCGGGCGCGCTCGGCTATGGCCTCATGAATCTGCTCATGACTGCCACGCCCCTCGCCATGACCTTCTGCGCGCATCCCTATGGCGCGGCGGTGCTGGTCATTCAGCTGCACGTGCTCGGCATGTACGCGCCGGCTTTCTTCACCGGCCGCCTGATCGAACGTTTCGATGTGCTGACCGTCATCGGCGCCGGCATCGCGGTGATGGTGGCGGGCTCGGTCGTGGCGCTGGCCGGCATCACGGTCGGACACTTCGTGCTGTCCATGGTGCTGGTCGGGCTCGGCTGGAACTTCATGTACACCGGCGGTACGGTGCTGCTCGGCGAGGCGCACAGCGTGGAGGAGAAGGCCACCGCCCAGGGCGCGAACGACTTCCTGGTGTTCAGCACCATGGGGGTCTCCTCGCTCACGTCCGGCGCGCTGGTGTCGGGGGCCGGCTGGGAAGTGATGAACTGGGTGGCGATCGCGGTGCTGGGGGCGGGCGCGCTCGGCGTGCTGGCGTTCGCGCAGCATCGCGCGCGGACACGCCTGCAGCCGGCCTGAGGATGTAAGGCCGCCCCTTGCGCGGCGGCGCGCGGCCTTGCCAAGCTAGTCCACGCCGCACGCGAGGGGAAGGTCGCGATGACGAGTGCTGAACCGGGAGTCCTGCGTGGCGCGCGCGCCCATCATCGCCTGATCCTCATCGGCGCGGGCGCCGGCGGGATCTGCGCGGGCATCAAGCTGCGCGAGGCCGGCATCGAGGACTTCCTGATCCTCGAGAAGGCGCCGGCGCCCGGCGGCACCTGGTGGTACAACCGCTACCCGGGTGCCGCCTGCGACGTGCCCTCGCATCTGTACTCCTTCAGCTTCGCGGTCAAGCGCGACTGGAGCGGCCCCTACGCCGGCGCGCGGGAAATTCTCGACTACCTCGTGGCCTGCGCGGATCGTGGCGGCGTGCTGCCGCACATCCGCTGCAATGCCGCGGTCCTCGGCGCGCGGTGGAACGGCGCTCGCGCGCGCTGGGAGGTGGACACCGCCGACGGCGGCTACAGCTGCGATGTACTGGTCGCCGCGCAGGGCATGTTCAACGAACCGGCCTGGCCCGACCTGCCCGGCCTCGCGCGCTTCGCCGGCGCCTGCTTCCACACCGCGCGCTGGGATCACGCGGTGCCGCTCGCCGGTAGGCGTGTCGGCGTGATCGGCAGCGCCGCCAGCGCCGTGCAGTGCGTGCCGGAGTTGGCCAAGGTCGCGGGCACGCTCACCATGTTCCAGCGCACGCCGAACTGGGTGCTGCCGAAGAACGACAAGCCCTACGCCCAGGAGAAACTCGACTACTTTCGCCATGCGCCCGACGCCGTCGAGCAGAACCGCGCGCGGCTCTACCCGGAGTTCGCCGGCTTCGCCTTGTTCGAAGACCCGGAGCGCAATCGCGACACGGTCGCCGCCGCGCATGCCAATCTCGCGCTGGTCGAGGACCCCGTGACCCGCGCGAAACTCACGCCCGACTACGCCTTCGGCTGTAAACGGGTGTTGTTGTCGAGCGACTTCTATCCCGCCTTCAACCGGCCGAACGTGTCGCTGGTGACCGAGGCGCTGCGCGAGGTGACGCCGGCCGGCGTCATCACCGCCGACGGCGCCGAGCACCGCCTCGACACCCTGGTGCTGGCCACCGGCTTCCACGTCTCGCGCTATCTCTCGTCCATCGAGGTCACGGGCCGCGACGGGCTGCGTCTCGCCGACGCCTGGCGGGACGGCGCGCAGGCCTATCTCGGCATCACCACCGCGGGCTTCCCCAATCTCTTCCAGCTCTACGGTCCGAACACCAACAAGGGCTCCATCTTGTTCGTGATCGAGTGCCAGGTCGCCTACCTGCTACGTCAGCTCGCGCGCATGGCGCGCGAAGACCTGGCGTGGCTCGAGGTGCGGCCCGAGGTGATGGCGCGCTACAACGCCGCTATCCAGCGCGACTGCGACGCCATCCAAGTCTGGTCGGCGCCCTGCAACAACTACTACCGCCACCCGGGCTCGGGCCGCATGGTCACGCAGTATCCGCGGCACCTGTCCGACTATCGCCGCGACACGACGCGGGACGACGCCGACGCCTACCTGGTCGGTGGGCGCGCGGCGCGAGCGGCGGCCAGGCGCTGACCGTCGCCGCGAGCGCCGCTCAGCGCAGCGTGCGGAAGAACGCGCGCACGTCTTCCACCAGCTTGTCGGGTTCCTCGGCGTGCGCGAAGTGTCCGCCGGCCTCCATCACCCGCCAGTGGCGCAAATCGTAGTAGCGCTCCGCCCAGGCGCGCGGCGGAATGAGCACGTCGCGCGGGAAGATGGCGATGGCGGTCGGCGCCTCCACCACCGGTGTGCGCGCGTGGCTCGCGGCCCACGGCCGATGCTTCGCCTCGTAGTAGTAGCGCACCGAGGTGACGAAGGACTCGGTCGCCCAGTAGATCATGAGCGTGGTCAGGAGATCGTCCTTGCTGAAACGCCGCTCGACGTCGCCGCCGCAGTCGCTCCACGCGCGCCGCCGCTCCACTATCCACGCCGCGAGCGCGGCCGGGGAATCATGCATGCCGTAGGCCAGCGTCTGCGGATCGTGGGTGTGCACCACCACGTGACTGGTGATGGTCGGCGCCGCCTCCATGGTGCGTGCGTAGTTCTGCTGTTCGTCGGCGGCATAGTCCTCCGCGCCGAACCAGCCGCCGCGGCTGATGAAGTCGAGCGGCACCGAGAGATTCAGGTGCAGGCCGTGCAGATGTTCGGCGTACTTGTGGCCGAGCTGGCTCGTCACCAGCGCGCCCCAGTCACCGCCCTGGGCCGCGAACTTGTCGTAGCCGAGACCTTCCCGCATGAGCTTCACCCACAGGTCGGCCGTGGTGACGAAGTTGACGCCGGTGGTGGTGAGCGGCGTGGAGAAACCGAAGCCGGGCAGCGAGGGCACGACCACGTCGAAGGCGTCGGCCGGATCGCCGCCGAAACTCGCCGGATCGGCCAGCGGCCGGATCACCTTGCGCAGGTCCCAGAACGTCCACGGCCAGCCGTGGGTCAGGATCAGCGGCATGGGCTTCGGGCCCCGCCCCTTCTCGTGGATGAAGTGGATGGGGATGTCGTCGATGTGCGTGCGGAAGTGCGCGAAGCCGTTCATCTCGGCTTCGTGGCGGCGCCAGTCGTAGCCTGAGCGCCAGTAGTCGAGAAGCGCGTGCAGGTACTCGCCGTTGGCGCCGTAACGCCAGTCGGCGTTGCCGTCGTCCCGTGCCCAGCGGGTGCGCGCAAGGCGCGTTTTCAGATCCTCGAGCGTGCTGTCCGGCACCTCGATGCGAAACGGTTCCACGCGCATGCCCAGTCCTCCCCGATGTGGAAGGCCAGCCTATGCCGGCCGTCGGCGGACGGGCAAGCCGCGCGCGCGCCCTACCCTTTCGAGGGATTCCAGCGCGATGGGTAGTGAAATGCCGCGCCGCTGATTACACTGCGCGCGCGCCTGCGGGCGACCCCACTTGCCACCCGAACAACACGGAACCGTCTTCCCATGTCGATCATGTTCGAACCGATGAGCTTTGCCCGCGGCCCGGCGATGAAGAATCGCTACATGCTTGCGCCCCTCACCAACCTGCAGAGCCATGCCGATGGCAGCATTTCCGGTGACGAATACAACTGGCTGCGCATGCGCGCCATCGGCGGCTTCGGCCTGACCATGACCTGCGCGGCGCACGTCATGACCTCCGGCCAGGGCTTCCCCGGCCAGCTCGGCATCTTCAGCGACGGTCACCTGCCGGGGCTCACCCGCCTGGCCGACGCGCTCCGCGAGGCCGGCAGCCTGTCCTCGGTGCAGCTCTACCACGGCGGCATGCGCGCGCCGGCCAAGGTCACCGGTCATCAGCCCTGGTGCCCGTCGGCCAACGAGGAGTTCGGCGCGCGTCCCATGACGGTGTCCGAGATCGAGCAGGCTATCGCGGCTTACGTAAAGGGCGCAGAGCGCGCCGAGCGCGCCGGCTTCGATGGTGTGGAACTGCATGGCGCCCACGGCTACCTGCTGTGCCAGTTCCTCAGCAGCGAAACCAACAAGCGCGAGGACGGCTACGGTGGTTCGCTCGAGAATCGCAGCCGGCCGCTGTTCGAAGCCATCAAGGGCATCCGCCAGCGCTGCCGCGCCGACTTCCAGCTCGGCGTGCGGCTCTCGCCCGAGCGCTTCGGCATGAACGTCGGCGACGCGGTCGCGGTCGCCCAGCGCCTGTTCGACGAAGGCCAGATCGATTACCTCGACATGTCGGTGTGGGACGTCTACAAGGAGCCGGAAGACGCGGCCTACAAGGGTCGCACGCTCATGAGCTGCTTCAGCGATCTCAAGCGCGGCAAGACCCGCCTCGGCATGGCGGGCAAGATCAGAACGCCGGCCGACGTCGACCACGTGCTGAAGTCGAACGTCGATTTCGTGCTGCTCGGCCGCGCGGCCATCCTGCACTACGACTTCCCGCAGCAGGCCGCCAACGCCGGCTTCCAGCCGGTGTCCCTGCCGGTGACCCGCGACTACCTGCGCGCGCAGCACCTCGGGCCGGCCTTCGTCGACTACATGGCGGGCTGGGAGGGCTTCGTGTCGGCCTGAGCCGTCACGCCACGGTCACGGCGCGCCAGTGGCGAGGCGCGTCGTGACGTCTACACTTGAAGCACAGCCTTCAGCGCGCCGCCACGCTCCATGTCCGACCCGCCCCCAGTCTCTCCCGCCCGCGCCGGCCACATCGGCTATCGCGTCGACACCGCCGGCGGCGTGATTCACGAAACCTGGTCCGGCGTCATCACCCGCGACGTCCTGCTCGCGCACTGGCGAGAGTACCTGGCGGATCCCGCCGTGCTCGCGGTCAAGCGCACGTTGGTTGATCTGCGCGACTGCGACGTGCATTTCAGCGGCGAGGAGTGGCTGCGGCTGATCGAAGGCTGCCTGCTCAATCGTCCCGATCTCGGCGGCTGGAAGTCCGCCATCGTGGTCGACAAGCCCTACCTGCACGGCATCGCGCGGCAGTTCCTCGGGCACGCCTCGCAGATTGCCCACGGCGAGCTGTTCGAGCAGCCGGACCAGGCGGCGGCCTGGCTCACGCGCCAGGTCGCGAGCGACGACTGAGCGCGTGCGTCGCGGGCTTACCGGGACTGCTTTCAAATATGCACACGCATTGCATCTAATCGAGTGAAGTGCACGCGCCTGCGGCGCGAACGCGCCAGGTGACGCATTTTTGCAAACCGCGAGTGGCACTCCTGCCGCGGCTCTGCTAATTGTTCCTGGCGACGCTCTCACGCTCGGCCAGCGCGACCGGCAGATCCTCGCCGCGCTGTCCCGACTGCCCCTGGCTCGGCGGTCCGCACCCGGCTGAACCAGGACCCATGACCCATGCGCGCTTACCTTGCCTCCGCGGCGCTGCCGCTCAAGCACCGCCTGCTGTGGTATCGCATCACCGGCATCCTCGGCGAGGGCGGCTTCGGCATCACCTACGCCGCCGAGGACACCAACCTCCACCATCGCGTGGCGATCAAGGAATACTTTCCACGGGGCGACTGCCTGCGCGACACCTTGCTCGACGTGGTGGTGCAGGAAGGGCGCGACCCGGGACACTACGAGTGGGGCCTGCGTCGCTTCCTCGACGAGGCGCGCACGCTGGCGCGCTTTCGTCATCCGAACATCGTCCAGGTGCGCACCGCCTTCGAGCATTACCGCACGGCCTATATGGTCATGGACCTCGAACACGGGCAGACGCTGGAACAGGCCTTCAAGCTGCGCCAACGCTTCTCCGAAGCGGAGATCCTCGCGCTCGCGGGCCCGCTGCTGCACGGCCTGAACAGCATTCACGCGGCGGGTTTCATCCATCGCGACATCAAGCTCGAGAACATCATCCTGCGCGCCGACGGCACGCCGGTGCTGGTCGACTTCGGCTCCGCGCGCCACCTGCCCGGCCGCGCCGACCGCGGCCTCACGGCGCTGGTCACGCGCGGCTTCGCGCCCTTCGAGCAGTACGCGCAGGATGCGGGTGGCGCGCCCCAGGGCGCGTGGTGCGACATCTACAGCCTCGCCGCCGTGCTGTACGTACTGGTGACCGCCCGTCTGCCACCCGACGCGCTGACCCGCGCGGCGGCGCTCGGCAACGGCGCGCCCGATCCGCTGGCGGCGGCGAGTGAGCTGGCCCGCGACGTGGCCTCGCCCGCGCTGCTCGCCGCCATCGACCATGGCCTCGCGTTCGAGGTCGATGCGCGGCCAGCGAGCGTCGATGACTGGCTCGCGCTGTTTCCCGCCGAACTGCGCTGCGAACCCAGCAGCGGCACCCACACCGATCCACACGCCGGTGCCGCGACGCCGCGCTTGCACTCGCTCGGGCCGAGCACCGAGTACAGCGAGCGGCCGACCGATTTCGCCGCGCCCACCACCGGCGGCGTGGAGCCCGACGCCGAATTGCCGAGCCTGCCCGCCACGCTGCGCGTGCTGGTGGTGGACGACGAGCCGTATTTCCGCGCGCTGCTGCTGCGCGTGCTCGCGCGCCTCGGCGTGCAGGGCGCGCTGGCTGCCAACGGCGGCACCAGCGCACTGCAGCTGCTCGACTCCTGCGCGGCCATCGACGTCGTGGTGCTCGATCTGCGCATGCCGGAAATGGACGGTATCGAGTTCCTGCGCGCGCTGCGCGACAGTGTGCACCGTCCCGCCATCGTGCTGCTCTCCGGGGTCGACGCCACCCTGCTGCGCGCCGCCGAGGACTTCGCGCGCTCGAATCATCTCGAGGTGCTGGGCGCGACGCGCAAGCCGGTGACGCCGCGGGATCTCGGGCGTCTGCTCGTGCGCCACGCGCAGCGCTCCGCGCCGGCCGCGCCACCGATGCCGCGCCAGCTGCACGAGGCGGAGCTACTGGAAGGTCTGGCCAACGGCGCGCTGGTGCCGGTCTACCAGCCGAAGATCACGCTCGCCGACAACAGCATCGCCGGCGTCGAGACGCTCGCCCGCTGGCAGCTGGCGGACGGCAGCCTGCTCGGTCCAGCCGCCTTCATTCCGCTCGCCGAACGCAGCGGTCATATCCATGCGCTGACGCTCGCTCTGATGGAGTCCGCGCTCGCCGACTGCGGCGCCTGGAGCGCCGGCGGTCTGAACATCGATCTCGCACTGAACGTGTCGGCCGCGAGCTTCGCCGACCTGCGTTTCCCGGACACCCTCGAGCAGCACGCGACCCTGCAGGGCGTCGCGCCCCAACGCCTGGTGCTGGAGATCACCGAACGCACGGTGGCGGACGACTTCCTCGCCATGATGAACATCCTGGTGCGCCTGCGGCTGAAGGGCATCACGCTGTCCATCGATGACTTCGGCACCGGCTACTCGTCCCTCCAGCAGCTGCACAAGCTGCCGTTCAGCGAACTCAAGATCGACCGCGCCTTCGTCGCCGGCGCGGTGAACGATCCACGCGCGCTGTCGATCCTGGAGGCGAGCGTCGAACTCGCACACAAGCTCGACATGACGACCATCGCCGAAGGCGTGGAGACCAGCGCCGAGCTCGAAGTGGTCCGGCGTCTCGGCTGCGACTGCGTGCAGGGCTACTACTTCGCGCGCCCCATGCGCGGCCACGAACTCATCGCCTGGGCCGAGCGTCATCTGCGAGGCGAGGCGTGAACGAGCCGCACGGCGGCCTGTTCGACGAGCTCGATCCGGCGCGCCTGCTGGCCGCCTTCGATCGCTACGTGCCGGGCGCGCTGTACGTCTACCGGCGCGCGGCGGACGGTCGCTCGCGCCTCTTGTACCTGAGCGCCGGCGCCGCCGACCTCTACGGCCATGCGGCGGCCGAGCTGCTGGCCGATCCGCGCCTGTTCGCGGCGCGCATCCATCCCGAAGACCGCGCGGTGCTGGAGTCGTCCATCGCCGCCGCCTTCGCCACCACCGCGCCCTGGCGTCACGAATTTCGCGTGCTGCATCCCGCGCGCGGCACGCGCCACGTGGCGGCCGCGGCCGACGTCGAACGCGCCGCCGATGGCAGCCTGCTGTGGTTCGGCCACCTGCACGACATCACGGCGCTCAAGCGCGTCGAGGTCGAGCGCCTTGCTCTGATGCGGCGCTACCAGGGCGCCATCGAGCTGATCGGCGACGGCGCGTGGTTCTACGATCTCCAGGCGGACATCTTCAGCTTCTCGCCGAGCTGGCACGGGCGACTGGACTGCGGCGATGCGCCCGAGGTCTGGCGCCAGCGCGACTGGATCGCGCTCATCGATCCCGGCCAGCAGCAGGCCGTGGTCGATGCCACCACCGAACTCGCGCTCGGTCGCAGCGAGGTACTGTCCTGCGAGTACCGCATCCGCGCGCGCGGCGGAGAATGGCGCTGGCTGCATGCGCGCGGCGCGGTCATCGAACGCGACGAACAGGGCGCCGCGCGCCTGCTGTCCGGCACCTTCGCCGACATCACCGCGCGCAAGGAGGACGAACGGCGCATGCGCGTGCAGGCGCGCGTCATGGAAGCCGCGCCCATCGGCCTGTTCGTCGCCGATCCAAGCGGCGAGGACTTTCCGCTGGTGTACGCCAACCCCGCCTGTCGCGCGCTGTTCGAACTGCCGGCGGACGGCGCGCCGCGAACCAGCGTGGTGGACCTGTCGCGCCATGCGGACGAGACCCGCGCGCTGCTGCGCGCCGACCTGCGGCACGGCCGTGACGGCAGACACCTGTGGCATCACCGGCGCGGCGACGGCGCACCGGCCTGGCTGCGCGTCACCACTTCGCCGATGGAACTCGACTCCGAGCGACCGCGCCTGATCGGCACGGTGGAAGACGTGTCCGAAGACTACGCCATGCGCGAGCGCCTGGTGCGCGCGCGCGAAGTGGCCGAGCAGGCCAACGAGGCCAAGTCGCGCTTCATCGCCCACGTCAGCCACGAATTGCGCACGCCGCTGCACGGCATCATGGGGCTGTCGGAACTGGTCGCCAGCGACACGGCGCTGCCGGACCAGGCGCGCCGCCAGGCCGGCGAAGTGCACCGCGCCGCACAGCACCTGCTGACCCTGATTGGCGACATCATCGACATGTCGGCGATGGAGGCCGGGCGCCTCGCGCTGTCGATCGAGACCGTGCCGGTGGCGCGCATCATCGAGCGCGTGCTGCGTCTCGCGCTGCCGGTGGCGAACGAGCACGGCGTCGCGCTCCTGGCCGACGAGCGCCTGCGCGGCGCGCGGCGTGTGCGCGCCGACAGCACGCGCGCCACCCAGGTACTGCTGAACCTGGTGTCCAACGGCATCAAGTACAACCGCGCCGGCGGCTGCGTCGCGCTGCGCCTGGAGCAAGGCCCGCCCGGCATGTTGCGCATCGGCGTGGAGGACGACGGCGCCGGCATCGCGCCCGAGGCGCTGGACCAGCTGTTCGAGCAGTTCAATCGCCTGGGGCGCGAGCTGAGCGCCATCGAGGGCAGCGGCATCGGCCTCACCATCGCGCGCAACCTCGCCGAGGCGATGGGCGGCGCGCTTGGCGTGGAGAGCCGCGTCGGCGCGGGCAGCATGTTCTGGCTCGACCTGCCGGCCGCGCCCGACGGCCCGGTGACCGAGGAGACGCCCACCCCCGGCGCGCCGGTGACGGCGCCGCTCACGGCATTGCGCGTGCTGGTGGCCGAGGACAACGTGCTCAGCCAGGACGTGTTCCGTCGCCAGCTCGCGAGGCTCGGCTGCGCGGCGACCATCGTCGGCGACGGCGTGGCGGCCTGGGACTGCTGGCAGCGCGACGACTACGACGTGTTGCTGACCGACGTCCACATGCCGGGGCTGGACGGACTCGAACTCGCGCGCCGCATTCGTGGCGCCGAGGCCGGACGCGCGCGACGCACTTTCATCGTCGGGGTGAGCGCCAATGCGCTGAAGGAGGCCGAACGTAGCGCACTCCTGCACGGCATGGACGACTACGTGACCAAGCCGCTCACCCTGGAGACGCTGCGCGCCGCGCTGGCGCGCTTCGTGGTCCCCGCCCCGGCGCACGGCGCGAACCCGGTGGACGCCGCCGAGGATGCCCTCGATCTCACCCAGCTGGCGCGCTACGTCGGCGACGAACCCGAGGTGCTCGCGGCCTTCGTCCTGCAACTCGAGGCGGCGCTCGCGGAGGATGCGGGCGCGCTCCGCGTCGCGCTGGACAGCGGCGCGCTGGCCGGCGCGCGCGAGATCGCCCATCGCCTCAAGACCACCGCGCGCACTGCCGGCGCGGGCGCCCTGGTCGCGCTGTGCGAACAGATCGAACA
>JBFWYG010000117.1:0-10736 GCA_050186725.1 Gammaproteobacteria bacterium
CGCCGTAAGGATCGGATGCCGCTCCGGCACCAGCGCCACCGCGGTGCCGAGGTGAATGGTCGAGGTGACCGCCGCGGCGCGGGTCAGCCCGATGAAAGGGTCGGGCATCTTGAACAGGTAATCGGGCACCGAGCCGCCGTCGACCTTGCCCGGGTAGACGTCCTCCGAGCCCTGTGGAATCGCCGCATGTTCCGGCAGCCAGTAGGAATCGAAGCCGAGTTCTTCGGCGCGTTTCGCCACCACGGCCGGGTCGCCGGTGAACAGGTCGGCGATCACTTGGAAGACGCCCACGCCGATGCCGTTCGATTGCTTTGCAGTCATGACTTCACTCCCCTCTGGTAGATGCAAGGGCCCGTGCCGCGCTTACGGGCGACGTCGGGCCAGCGGCTGAACATAGTCGGCCGCCAGCGTTTTCTGTGGGTGACGCCCCATCACGTGCCCCATGAAGGGCGGGTAGATCTCGTAACCAAGCAGCGCCTGGACCCTGGGCGGCAGTTCGCGCACTACCTCCGGCGGCACGCTCAAGTAGAAGTTCTCCTGGGTGCGCGCCCAGGGCTCGCAGTACTGGTTGGTGATCGCGAGCCGCGGCGCGAGCGAACGATTCGCGCCGCCGCGATGGATGAGCGTGCCGGCGAAGATGATCGCGCCGCCCGCAGGCAGCAGGGCGGGCGCGGCCGCGGCGGCGAGCCGCGCCTCGCGCGTATCGCCGGGTTCGTTGCCCCCCAGGTAGTAGATGCCGCGGACTTCGTCGTCCGACCAGCGGTGGCTGCCCGCAATGACCTCGGTCGCGCCGTTGTCCGCGGTGAAGGCATCGATGGCGATGATGACGCCTATCGACACCATCTTCCGCGGCCGCGGCAAGGGGTAGAAGCTGTCGTCGGCGTGAAAGGGCTGGGGCGTCTCGCCGGGATGGATGTTGATCGCCTGCGAGCCGGTCAGCAGGTAGCCCGGCTGCAGCACGGCGTCGCAGATCGCCAGCATGCGCGGATCCTGCGCGACCTCGGCGAGGGCGGCATCACGCGCGCAGCAGGCATACACCCGCTCGGTCCGTTCGCCTTCGAAGTCGTTCCGTCCCTGGTAGTGACCGAGTTCCCTCGCCAGCGCCGCGCGCACGGCTGCCAGGCGCGCGGGCGAGAGGAAATCGGGGATCAGCGTGTAGCCGTCGCTTTCGAGCTCGGCCAGGGCCAGATGCACATCGCGCACGTCACGTACTCCTGCACACCGCGGTCAGCGGATGGGCATATTCGAACCGAATGGCGAGATCGACACCACACCTTGACGCAACGCGAGTGGTGGTGCGGACCCTCGAATAGACGGAGCATGACATCGGTCCACCCGCATGTGCCCCGTCCGGGCCGCGGGTCACGTCGCGCGTCGTCCAGGGGCTCGGCAGGTCAGGGGCAATTCGAATGGCCCGCGGCCACGCCAGCGTGTTGGAGCGCTGCCGTGGGTGTTCCTGCTCGAGAGCTGCCAGCGCGGCGCGCGGCGCACCTCACGACCCGCCGCCGTGGTCGGACGGGTCGTCGGCCTGCGGCATCACGTCGGATTCGACCAGGCTCGCGAGCAGTTGGTCGAGCAGACGGTCCGCGATCGCGCTGTGGGTGACCGCCGGATCGTCCGCCAGCACGCCGACGGTGAGCTTGTCGTCGGCCTCGAAGCTGAAGGTCCGCCCGACCAGGCCGTCCATCACCACCGCGGCCTTCAACTCGTAGTGCTGTTCCACCTGGGTCGGGAGCAGGCCCGCGGTCAGGCCCACGGTGACCCCGGTCAGGACGTCCTTGGCCACGCTCGCCGCGGTCGGGGCTTGGGCGGGACGGCCGTGATCGAACTGGATCACCAGCGTGTGCGCCCAGCGTCGCCCACCGATGTCGACCTGCGCGAAGGTGCCGCTGGCGCGCAGCCGGTGCGCGATGCGTTCGACCAGCCCCGCGGTCTGCACGTCGACCGGCCCGAAATGCAGGTTGACCGGCACCAGCGGGCGCGCGCTCGCGGCGCGCGGGGCCGCGCCCTCGTTCGTGACCTCGCTCCGCGCGCACGGGCGGTTCGCGCCGCGCGCCCAGTCGGCGACGGTCTCGGGCTTCGCCCAGCCCGCGCCACCGGCGCTCGCGAAGTAGCGGATATCGGTACCGCCCGCGGTGTTGCGCGTGAGATCGACCGAAAGCTCGAGCGGTGTGCCGTAGCCGTCGCGATAGATGTCGACGCCGACTGACTCGCCGGGCTTCGCGTCCCGCACCTTGGGAATGTAGGGCGGGTTGCGGAAGGTGCCCAGCACGCATTTCACGACATGGTTCGCGTAGTGGAAGGTGGCCTCCGGGAAAGGCACGTCCACGTGCACCTCACCGTGCGTGTTCGGATCGGCGCGCAGTTCCTCGGGCGTGTGCGCGCAGCCGGCGAGGCCCAGCACGGCGACGGTCGTCAGGATCACGAGCAATCGATGGTGCATGGTTCTGGCGCCTCCGTGATGTCCCGCTGACAGCCGCCCGGGGATTCAAGGCAAGTACGGCACAACCGACGTGGGTCCGGCAATCACCCCGAGCGGACGCCCGCGGGGAGCCTCGGCCCAGCCCCCCCGCGAGAATGTGCATGCGACCTCGCGGCATCGACTCGCAATGCCTATGCTCTGGGTATCGGGCAGTCGCTCGATGACCAACGGACAGGGAGTACAAGGATGAAATCGCAATCGCTTCACAGGATCCCCACGCCTCTCATCGGCCTCGTACTGCTGCTCGCCAGCAGCGCGGCGTCGGCCTACCAGGTGCTCAGCCCCGGCTCGAGCCACGAAGGCAAGACCCTCGCCGACTGGAACGCCGCCTGGTGGACCTGGGCGTGGAATTCGCCCGCCGCCACCGACCCGCTGGGCGACACCACCGGCGCGCTGGCCAACCAGGAGAACGACGGCCCGGTGTTCTTTCTCGCCGGCTCCAATTTCGCCGGCAATATCGAACGCACATTCGACGTGCCCGGCGGGGTCGCGCTGTTCTTCCCGACCGTGAACTTCTGGGAGAACTGCGTCGGCGACGTGTCGCAGTCCTGCCCGGGTTACCCGGCGGACCCCAAGCCTACGATGCTGGCCAATGCCGCTGCGCTCCAGGGCACCGTCACGAGCCAGGTGGCGACGATCGACGGCGTGCCGGTGACGGACCTGTTCTCGCGCTGGGAACAGTCGGACTTCTTTTCCGGCGGCACGGCGCAGGCCGGTGACGCGCTCAGCGCGCTCTACGGCAGCTTCGGCATCGATATCGTCGGCGAAGACATCGCGCCCTCGCTGGTCTACGGCTATTACGTGATGGTCACGGATCTCGCGCCCGGCCTGCACACGCTGGTCTACGGCGGCAGCACCTCGGCCTTCGGCGGCTTCAACTACCAGGTCACCGCGCACATCAACGTGGGCGCGGTGCCGCTGCCGGGCGCGCTCGGGTTGCTCGCCGCAGGTATCGGCGGCCTGGCGCCGCTGGCGCGGCGCCGCCGACACGCCTGAGGCGGGCGGCGCGCCCTCAGAGATCGACCTCGAACCACGCGCCGCCGTCGCGCGCCACCAGGGCCTCGAGCGCGACGGAGACGCGCTCGAGGCTCGCGAGCGTCGCCTTCTTTGCCGGCAGCTTGTGCTTGGGCTCACGCAGCGCCGCGTGCAGGGCATCGACGGTCGCGGCCACGCGCGCGGCCGGCACGGCCGCCGCCGCGTCCTCGCCGGGCACGGCGACGAACGCGGACAAGGGCTCGACGCCGAGCGTCGCGGCGAGATCATCCAGCTTGTTCCAGGCGCGGCCCAGCACCGCGGCATCCTCGTCGTCGAGGCTTTCGCCGCGCGGTTGCGTCGCCAGGTACATGGGACGCGTGGCGGTGCGGAGTGAATTCAGCGCCGCGCGCTGATCGCGACGCAGTTCGTCGAGGAACCCAGGGTCATCGATGCAGGCCAGCCAGGCTTTGGCGAAGGCTTCTTCCGCGCGCTGCATGGCACGGCCGGCGTCGATGACGTCGGCGGGGAAATGCACCAGGTTCAAGCGCGCGCCCATCAGCACGTAGACGTAATGCACGCACGCGTGGGTCTTCAAGACGTCGACCGCGTGCTCGGCGCGCTCGTACAGCGTCCGCGCCTGCTCAGCGAGATCTTCCGCGCTCGGCACCATCGCGTTCAGCGCCGCGATGCGCGCCGCGGAATAGATCTCGCCGCGCGCATGACGCAGACGGATCGCCTCCGCGTCGAACGCGGCGCGCTCACGCATCAAGGTCTCACGGTGGTTGGCGAGGGCTTGCAGGCGTGCGCGCAACGCAGCGTCATCGGCCAGCGCCAGCGCGCGTTCGAGCGCGTGGGCCTCGAGCAGGTGATCGCGTGAGCGATCGAGGGGTGGTTCGTCGGCGGCGTTCAGGGCGGACGCCCTCACTCCCACTCGATAGTCGCCGGCGGCTTCCCCGAGATGTCGTACACGACCCGCGACACGCCCTTGATCTCGTTGATGATGCGCCGCGAGCAGAGGTCGAGGAAGTCGTAGGGCAGGTGCGCCCAGTGGGCGGTCATGAAGTCGATGGTCTCGACCGCGCGGAGCGCTACCACGTGCTCGTAGCGGCGCGCGTCGCCCTGCACGCCGACCGATTTCACCGGCAGGAACACGGCGAAGGCCTGGCTGACCTTGTCGTAGAGGTCGTGGCGGTAGAGTTCTTCGATGAAGATGGCGTCGGCGCGACGGAGCGTCTCGGCGTACTCGCGGCGGATGGCGCCCAGGATGCGCACGCCGAGGCCCGGGCCGGGAAACGGATGGCGGTAGACCATCGCGCGCGGCAGGCCGAGCGCCACGCCCACTTCGCGCACTTCGTCCTTGAACAGTTCGCGCAGCGGCTCGATGAGCTTGAGCTTCATGGTCTCGGGCAGACCGCCGACGTTGTGGTGCGACTTGATGACGTGGGCCTTGCCGGAGGCGGCGCCGGCCGACTCGATGACGTCGGGATAGATGGTGCCCTGCGCGAGCCAGGCGACGCCGTCGAGCTTCGCCGCCTCGGCGTCGAACACCTCGATGAAGGTGCGCCCGATGATCTTGCGCTTGTCTTCCGGATCCTCGACGCCGGCGAGCGCGCCGAGGAACTGCTCGCTCGCGTCCACGCAGCGCACGTCGACGCCCATGTTCGCGGCGAAGGTCGCCATCACCTGTTCGGCTTCGTTCAGGCGCAACAGTCCGTTATCGACGAACACGCAGGTCAGCCGTTCGCCGATGGCGCGATGGAGCAGTGCCGCGACCACCGAGGAATCGACGCCGCCGGAGAGCCCCAGCAGCACGCGATCATCACCGACCATGGCCCGCGCGCGGGCGATGCTGTCCTCGATGATATTGGCCGGCGTCCACAGGCTGCCGCAGCCGCAGATGTCGTGGACGAAGCGCGCGAGGATGGCCTGGCCCTGGCGGGTGTGGGTGACCTCCGGGTGGAACTGCACGGCGTAGAAGCGCCGCGCTTCGTCGGCCATGGCGGCGATGGGCGCGTTCTCGCTGGAGCCGATGAGCTTGAAGCCGGGCGGCAGTTCGGTGACGTGATCGCCGTGGCTCATCCACACGTCGAGCAGGCCGTGGCCCTGGTCGTTCACATGGTCCTGGATGTCGCGGAAGAGCTGCGAATGGCCGCGCGCGCGCACCTGGGCGTAGCCAAACTCGCGCTCCGGCGCACGCTCGACCCTGCCGCCCATCTGCACCGCCATGGTCTGCATGCCGTAGCAGATGCCGAGCACCGGCACGCCGAGTTCGAACACGCAGGGCGGCGCGCGAAAGGTCTCGTTCTCGTAGACCGACTCCGGGCCGCCGGAGAGGATCACGCCGCGCGGCTTGAAGTCGCGAATCTGCTGCTCGGTCTGATCGAAGGGGCGAATCTCGCAGTACACGTTCGCCTCGCGCACGCGGCGCGCGATCAGCTGGGTGTACTGCGCGCCGAAGTCGAGGATCAGGATGCGATCGGCGTGGAGATCGGCGCGCGCGCCGGACGTGCTGGACATGCTGCGGGTCTCACCCATGGGCCACGCGGTGCGCGCGGCCGAAAAGATCAATCGAGCCGGTAGTTCGGCGCTTCCTTGGTGATCTGCACGTCGTGGGCGTGGCTCTCGCGCATGCCGGCCGGCGTCACCTTGAGGAATTTCGGCTTGGTGCGCAGTTCCGCGATGTTGCGGCAACCGGTGTAGCCCATCGCCGCGCGCAGCCCGCCGAGCATCTGGTGCACGATGGCCGACAGAGGTCCCTTGTAGGGCACGCGGCCTTCGATGCCTTCCGGCACGAGCTTCTCGATCTCGCCCGCTTCCTGGAAGTAGCGATCGGCCGAGCCGTGCTTCTGGGTCATGGCGCCTAACGAGCCCATGCCGCGGTAGGACTTGTAGGAGCGGCCCTGGAAGAGCTCGACTTCGCCCGGCGCTTCTTCGGCGCCGGCGAACAGCGAGCCGATCATGACCGCGTGCGCGCCGGTCGCGATGACCTTGGCGATGTCGCCGGAATAACGGATGCCGCCGTCCGAGATGAGCGGCACGCCGGACTTGGCGAGACGCTCGGCGACGCTCGCCACGGCGGTTATCTGCGGCACGCCGATGCCGGTCACGATGCGCGTGGTGCAGATCGAGCCCGGCCCGATGCCGACCTTGACCGCGTCCGCGCCGGCCGCGACCAGCGCGTCGGCCGCATCACCAGTCGCGATGTTGCCGCCGATGACCTGGGCCGCCGGGTAGTGCTGCTTGATCCAGCGCACCATGTCGAGCACGCCGCGCGAGTGCCCGTGGGCGGTGTCGACCACCAGCACGTCCACGCCGGCCTCGACCAGCGCGGCGACGCGCTCGTGGGTGCCGGCGCCGACGCCGACCGCCGCGCCGACTCGCAGGCGTTCCTGGGAATCCTTGCAGGCGTTGGGGTATTGCTCGGCCTTCTGGATGTCCTTCACCGTGATCATGCCGCGCAGTTCGAACTCGTCGTTCACCACCAGCACCTTCTCGATGCGGTGCTGATGGAGCAGCGCGATGACCTCGTCCTTGGCGGCGTTCTCACGCACCGTCACCAGCCGCTCGCGCGGCGTCATGATGTTGGTGACGGGAATGTCGAAGCGCTTCTCGAAGCGCAGATCGCGGCTGGTGACGATGCCGGCGAGTCGCCCGCCGTCGACCACCGGCACGCCGGAGATGCCCTGCGCACGGGTGAGCGCGAGCACTTCGCCGATGCTGGTGTCAGGGCTGACCGTAATGGGGTCGCGAATCACGCCGCTCTCGAACTTCTTCACCCGCCGCACCTGGGCGGCCTGGTCCTGGGGCGTCATGTTCTTGTGGATGATGCCGATGCCGCCTTCCTGGGCCAGCGCGATGGCGAGACGCGCCTCGGTGACGGTGTCCATCGCGGCCGCGAGCAGCGGGACCTGGAGTTCGATGTCGCGGGTCAGGCGGGTCTTCAGTTCGACCTCGCGGGGCAGGACGTCGGAGTAGTCGGGCAGGAGGAGGACGTCGTCGAAAGTGAGGCCGTCGCCGGTCACGCGCATGGGGGAGGAGTCCCGTAGAATGCAGGCGGAAATTATAGGGGCTGGGCCATTAACGGTAAACGACGCAGCGTGCGCGCACCCGCCTCGGCGGGCGGTCCGGGCGCGGCCGGCGAGCGCGCGGTCTACAGCGTCACGCGCCTGAACGACACCGCCCGCGCCCTGCTCGAGACCGGGCTTGGCAACGTGTGGGTGGAGGGTGAGATCTCCAATCTCGCGCGCCCCGCCTCGGGGCACGTGTACTTCTCGCTCAAGGACGCGGCCGCCCAGGTGCGCTGCGCGATGTTCCGCACGCGCAACCGCGCGCAGACCTTCGACGTGCGCGACGGCATGCAGGTGCTGGCCTTCGGCCGGGTCAGCCTCTACACCCCGCGCGGCGACTACCAGCTCATCGTCGAACTGCTGGAACCGGCCGGCGAGGGTCTCCTGCGGCTGCGCTTCGAGCAGCTGAAGAAGCGCCTGTTCGAAGAAGGCCTGTTCGACCCGGCGCGCAAGCGCCCGCTGCCGCGCTGGCCGCGCGCGGTGGGCGTGGTGACCTCGGCGAGCGGCGCGGCGGTGCGCGACATCATCACCGTGCTCGGCCGACGCTGTCCGTCGGTGCCGGTCATCCTCTACCCCACCAGCGTGCAGGGCGAGGGCGCCGCGGCCGAGATTGCCGCCGCCATCGCCACCGCCAACCGCCGCGCGGAGTGCGATGTCCTCATCGTCGGCCGTGGCGGCGGCTCGCTGGAGGATCTCTGGTCGTTCAACGAGGAAGTGGTGGCGCGCGCCATCCATGCGTCGGCCATTCCGGTGGTGAGCGCGGTGGGCCACGAGATCGACTTCACCATCGCCGACCTGGTCGCCGATCTGCGCGCCGCGACGCCCTCGGCGGCCGCGGAGCTGGTGTCACCCGATCTGCAGGACGTCGCCGCGCGCATCGCCCAGGCCCGCCAGCGGCTCACCCAGGCCGTGGTCCAGCGGCTCAGGCGTGAGACCCGCGAACTCGCCCTGCTCGAGCGCCGACTGGTATCTCCGCGCCGCCGCCTGGAGCAGCATTTCCAGCGCCTGGACGAACTGCTCGCGCGGCTGCCGACCGCGCTCACCACGCAGATGAACCTGAAGCGCAGCCAGCTGCGCGCGCTCGCCGCGCGCATCGGCGCGCTGTCGCCGCGCAGCCGGCTGGCCGCGCACGATCGCCAGGTGCAGCACGCGCGCCATCGGCTGCTGACGGCCATGCGCCGCCAGCTCGACCTGCGCGAGGCGCGGCTGACCCGCTGTGAGCGGGTGCTGCGCGCGTTGGGTCCCGGCGCGACGCTGGAACGCGGCTATGCGCTGGTGACGGACGCCGAGGGCCGCCTGGTGCGGGACGCCGGCATGCTCGCGCCGGGCGATGTGCTCACCACGCGCCTCGCGCGCGGCCGGGTCGAAAGCAGCGTGCTGAGCAGAGAAGTGCTCCCCGCGGACCTGGATGCCGACACGCCTCAGTCGTAGCGCCAGCGGTACCACAGCGTGCCGAGCGCCTCGTAGACCACGTAGTGGTTCTCCACCAGGCCCTGCAGCGTCGGCATGACGTCGAACAGGCCGAAGCCGCGTATCGGGCGGTCGTGGTGCGCGACGAAACCCATGGGCGCCGGCACCACGCTGAAGCCGGCGCGCTCGAACTCGTGCACCGCGCGCGGCATGTGCAGCGCGTGGGTGACGATGGCGATGCGGCGGTAGGGCAGGCGCGCGCGGCTCCCGGTCGCGTTCTGCGCCGTGTTGTTGCTGCCCTCCTCGGTGGCGATCACGTTGGCGTGGAATTCGTCTTCGAGCACCCGGCGCATGACCTCCGCCTCGCTGTCGGCGAGACCCGAGGGCCGGCCGCCGCTGGTCACCAGCGGCAGGCCGCTGACGCGCTGCAGATAAGCGGCGTAACGCAGCCGTTCGAGCGTCAGTGGCATGGGATAGTCGGCGCCGCCGTACTCGGGCGCCGCGGCGCGCGCGCCGCCGCCCAGCACGAGGATGGCCTCCACGCCGCTGGTCGCCAAGGCCGCGGCCTCGACCGGCTTGGGACTCTCGAACGCCCGGGCCGCTACCTCGGCGGTGAGCGGCGCCGACATCACCCACAGCAGCGCCACCGTCACCCCGAGCAGGGCCGCGCCGGTGCGGGGCCGGCGCTGCAACAGCAAGAGGCCCAGCACGCCCAGGGCGACCAGAAGCCCGGGCGGCAGGGCCATGTTCTTGACCAGCAGGTACAGCGAGGTTAAGTCCATCGCGGCCTGCCGCTCAGGTGGACGACTGGGCGGCGGCCTGCAGATCGGCGTGGTAGGAGGAACGCACCAGGGGGGCGCTGGCGACGTTCTTGAAGCCGAGGGACTTGCCGTACTCGGCGAGCGCCGCAAACTCGTCGGGCGTCACGAAACGCTCCACCGGCAGGTGGGCGCGGCTCGGCTGCAGGTACTGGCCCAGGGTCAGCATGTCGCAGTCATGGGCACGCAGGTCGCGCATCACCGCGCGCACCTCGTCCAGGGTCTCGCCTAAGCCGAGCATCAGCCCCGATTTGGTCGGCACCGTGGGCTGCGCCGCCTTGAAGCGCCGAATGAGTTCCAGCGACCAGGCGTAGTCGGATCCCGGGCGCACCTTGAGGTAGAGCCGCGGCACGGTCTCCAGGTTGTGATTGAAGACGTCCGGCGGCGCGGTCTGCATCAGTTCCAGCGCGACGTCCATGCGGCCGCGGAAATCCGGCACCAGGATCTCGATGCGGGTGGATGGCGTGCGCGCGCGCACTGCCTCGATGCAGGCGACGAAATGCCCGGCGCCGCCGTCCCTGAGGTCGTCGCGATCGACCGAGGTGATGACCACGTACTTGAGCGCCATGCGTGCCACGGCGTTGGCGAGGTGCGCGGGCTCCTCCAGGTCGAGCGGCAGCGGCCGGCCATGGGCGACGTCGCAGAACGGGCAGCGCCGCGTGCACAGCGCGCCCATGATCATGAAGGTCGCGGTGCCGTGCGCGAAGCATTCGCCGAGATTGGGACAGGACGCCTCCTCGCACACCGTGTGCAGCTTCTCGTCGCGCAAGAGCGCCTTCAGGGCCTGCACCTTTGGATCGGTCGGCGCCTTGGCGCGCAGCCACGGCGGCTTGCGCGGCAACGCGCCGACGGTCGGCTCGACCTTGACCGGGATGCGCGCCACCTTGTCGGCGCCACGCTGGGCGCGGGTGGGTTTGTCGGGCGTGTCGTGGTTCATCTTGGTTCCCGTGGCGGGTTCACCCCGCTGTCGGCGGCACTGTAGCG
>JBFWYG010000118.1:0-10462 GCA_050186725.1 Gammaproteobacteria bacterium
ACACGGCGGCCGCCGCGACCTGCTGTGTTATGGTGCGGACCCGATCCCATCGGTGTGACAGGCACGCGCAAGCGAGGAGCACATGCAGGACTTGACCCCTATCCTGGTCGGCGCCGGCCAGTACGTCGGACGGGACATGAGCCGCCCGGAACTGTTGAAGTCGCCGGTGGACATCGCCGCCCTCGCCGCGAAGCGCGCGCTGGACGACGCCAACGCGGCGACGCCGCTCGCGGCCGAGGTCGACATGCTGGTCGTCATTCGCATGTTCGAGCACTCGGTGGCCGACAAGGCCATGTGGCCCAATCCCTTCGGCTCGACCAACAACGTGCCCTGGTCCATCGCGCGGCGGCTCGCGGCCAGGCCGCGCCAGGCGATCTACGCCGAGGTCGGCGGCCAGTCGCCGCAGCGCCTGGTGAACCGCATGGCCGAGCGCATCCACGCCGGCGAAGTCGGCATGGCGCTGCTGACCGGCGCCGAGGCTATCGCCACCATTCGCGAAGCCTCGCGGCGCGGTTACGAGCTCGACTGGAACGAAGAGGCGGAGGGCGAGTTCGAGGATCGCTGGCCGGGCGTGCCCTTCGTCACGCCCTATGAGAATGCCCACGGCATCCAGTGGCCAATACACGTCTACGCGATGTTCGAGCAGGTGCGCCGCCACGCGCGCGGCATGAGCACCGACGCCTGCCGGCACGACATCGCGCACATGTTCGCCCACTTCAGCGCGGTCGCCGCGCATCACGATTACGCGCAGTTCCCGACCGCCCACAACGAGACCTTTCTCGCCACGGTTTCGCCGCAGAACTACCTGCTGTGCGAGCCCTACACCAAGTGGATGGTCGCGCAGGACGCGGTCAACCAGGGCGCCGCGGTGCTGATGACCTCGGTGACCAAGGCGCGCGAACTCGGCATTCCGCCGTCGCGCTGGGTCTATCTCACCGGCTACGCGGACGTCGACGACCAGACGGTGCTGAAGCGCACCAACCTTGCCGCCTCCCACGCGCAGAATCTCGCCGTGCGTGGCGCGCTGTCCGCCGCGGGTGTCGGTATCGAGGCAGTGAAGTATCTCGATTTCTACAGCTGCTTCCCGATCGCGGTGTCGTCCATCGCCGAGCCGCTCGGCCTGCCCATCGACGGTTCACGTCCCCTGACCCTGACCGGCGGCCTGCCGTTCTTCGGCGGGCCGGGCAACAACTATTCGATGCACGGCATCGCGACGGTGGTCGACAAGCTGCGTGCCGACGCGGACGCCCATGGTCTCGTGGTCGCCAACGGCGGCTACCTGTCCAAGCATTCGGCGGCGGTCTACAGCCGCGCGGCGCCCGCCACCTGGGCGCCGATTTCGTCGAGTGCCGCGCAGGCCGAGGCCAAGGCCGACACCGGCATCGTGGTGGATGAAGAAGCCTCGGGACGCGCGCGCATCGAGACCTTCGCCGCCATCGTCGCCAAGGGTCAGCCCGCCGACGGCTTCGTCGTCGCGAGAATGGCGGAGAGCGGCGCGCGGGTCATGGCGCGCGTCACCAAGGGTGACGGGGAGACGCTGGCCGCGCTGTTCGACGAACATGTGATCGGGCGACCGATCACGGTCGCCAAGGTCGACGGCCAGCACCGCTTCACGCTGGCCGTGTAGCCGTGCATGGCCGATTGAAATCGGCCCTACAACGGAGCCGGGTGTAGGGCGGGTTTTTACCCGCCATTCGATTCCGATTCCTCAGGCCGCGTCGTCCAGCGCGGCCTTCACGGTGCGTGTCTTCAACACCTCGCCGTCCTCGCTCACTTCCTCGAGCTTCACATCGCGGCCCCACAGCAGCGCCGCGTGACGCAGCACTTCGTCGGTCGTCCCGCCCAGCGGGCGACGGTGGTGGCGGGTGTGGCGCAGCGTCAGGCTGCGATCGCCGCGCAGGTCGGCGCGCCACACCTGGATGTCCGGTGTGTAGTGCGTCATCGCGTACTGCTGGGCCAGGCGACGGCGCACCTCGGCATAGCCGGCGTCGTCGTGAATGGCGGTGACCTCGATCTCGTCGCGGCTGTCGTCGTCCAGGATCGCGAACAGGCGGAACTGGCGAATGAGCTTGGGCGAGAGGTACTGGGCGATGAAGCTCTCGTCCTTGAAGTTGCGCATCGCGAAGTCGAGCGTGCCGACCCAGTCGCTACCCGCGATGTCCGGGAACCAGCGGCGGTCCTCCTCGTCCGGCGCCTCGCAGATGCGCTGGATGTCGCGCATCATCGCGAAGCCGAGCGCGTAGGGATTGATGCCGCGGTAGCGGCGATCCTCGAACCCGGGCTGGAAGGTCACGCTGGTATGGGACTCGAGAAACTCGAGCATGAAGCCGGTCGTCACGAGGCCTTCGTCGAACAGTCGATTCAGCAGCGTGTAGTGCCAGAAAGTGGCCCAGCCTTCGTTCATGACCTTGGTCTGGCGCTGGGGAAAGAAATACTGCGCGACCTTGCGCACGATGCGCACCAGTTCGCGCTGCCAGGCGTCGAGGTGCGGCGCCTGCTTCTCGATGAAGTAGAGCAGGTTCTCCTGCGGCTCCGGCGGAAAGCGCGGCGGCGCCTGGCGGCCGTCCTTCTGCTCTTCCTTGGGCAGGGTGCGCCACAGGTCGTTGAAGCGCGCCTGGAACTCGGCTTCGCGCGCCTGCTGGCGTTCGCGCTCCGAGGCCGCCGAGCGATGCACCGGGCGGCGACAGGAATCGACTCCGTAATTCATGAGTGCGTGGCAGGCATCCAGCACCTGTTCCACCGCGCGCTCGCCGTGTCGGCGCTCGCACTCGGTGACGTAGTCGCGCGCGAACACCATGTAGTCGACGATGTCCTCGGCGTTGGTCCAGGTGCGGAACAGGTAGTTGCCCTTGAAGAACGAGTTGTGGCCGAAGGCCGCGTGGGCGATGACCAGCGCCTGCATGGTGAGCGTGTTCTCCTCCATCAGGTAGGAGATGCAAGGGTTGGAATTGATCACCATCTCGTAGGCCAGGCCCATCTGGCCCTGGCGATAGTTCTGCTCGGTGGCGATGAAATGCTTGCCGAAGGACCAGTGGGTGTAGTTCACCGGCAGGCCGGTGAAGGCGTAGGCATCCATCATCTGCTCGGAGCTGATGATCTCGAGCTGGTTGGGATAGGTGTCCAGGCGGTACTCGGCGGCCAGCCGCCCGAGTTCCTTCTCGAAGCGTTCGAGGGTCTCGAAGTCCCAGTCGGATTCCGTGCTGATCGGCGTGCGCGTCATGACGTCGTCTTCCTCATGAGCTGGCGGAACACGGGGTAGATCTCGCTGCGTTCGGCGATCTTCTGCATGACGAAGTGCGGATGCGCGGCGCGCAGCGATTCGTACTCCGCCCACAGCTGCTGTTCCTGGGCGGCGACAATCTGCACGTAAGCGTAGTACTGCACCGCGGGAAGCACCTTGGCCGTCAGCAGCTCGCGGCAGCGCGCGCTGTCCATCGGCCAGTTGTCGCCGTCCGAGGCCTGCGCGGCGTAGATGTTCCAGTCCTCGCGCGGATAGCGGCTGGCGATGATGCGGTCCATGAGATCCAGCGCGCTCGAGACCAGCGTGCCGCCGGTGTCGCGCGACTGGAAGAACTCCTGCTCGTCGACTTCCTGGGCCGTGGTGTGATGCCGGATGAACACCACCTGGATGTGCTCGTAGGTGCAGTGCAGGAAGTGGTAGAGCAGCATGAAGAAGCGCTTGGCGATGTCCTTGCGCTGCTCGTCCATGGAGCCCGACACGTCCATCAGGCAGAACATCACCGCCTGGGTGCAGGGTTTCGGCCGCGTGACGCGGTTGCGATAGCGCAGATCGAACTCGTCGATGAAGGGTACCGCGCCGATGCGCCGCTCGAGCACCTCGATCTCGGCACTGAGCTGGGCGCGTTCGTCTTCGTCGCGACTCGCGGCGAGGCGTTCCTCGAGCTCTGCCTTCTCGAAGCGCAGCGGACCGCGCAGCGCCGTGCGGCGCGCGAGCGCGCCGGTCAGCGAGCGCACGATGTCGAGATTGGTCGGCACGCCGTCGTGGGTGTAGCCGGCGCGCACCGGCTCCTCTTCCATCATCGACTGGATGCGCGTCTTGTGCAGGTTGGGAAGCGCGAGATCCTCGAAGAACAGCTCCATGAACTCGTCGCGCGTCAGGGTGAAGGTGAAGTCGTCCTCGCCTTCACCCTGGTCGCTGGCCTCCGAGCCGCTGCCTTCGCCGCCCCCCTCCGGGCGCTTGATGGTGTCTCCCGCGACGAACTCCCGGTTGCCGGGATGGACGCCGTGGCGCCAGCCGCCGGACCCGAAGTGGAATTCGGGTTCGGCGATGTCGCGCCGCGGGATACGCACCTCGCCACCGCTGACGGTGTCAGTGATGGAGCGCTCGGCGATGCTGTCGGCGATGGCTCGCTTGATCTGCTCCTTGTAGCGCTTGATGAAGCGCTGCCGGTTCTCTGCGCTCTTGTGGCGCCCGTTCTTGCGCCGATCTATGAGCTGCGTGCTGGCCATGGCCGTCCCCTCGCTGGGGCTTCCCTCAGGAAGACTTGCGAACTCTCAAGTACCATTCCGACAGGAGTCGCACCTGCTTCTCGGTATAGCCCTTGGCGATCATGCGGTCTACGAAGTCGCGGTGCTTCTGCTGGTCCTCGTTGGAGGACTTGGCGTTGAAGGAAATCACCGGCAACAACTCTTCCGTGTTCGAGAACATCTTCTGCTCGATGACCTCACGCAGCTTCTGGTAGCTGGTCCAGTGCGGGCTCTGGCCACCATTGGCGGCGCGGGCGCGCAGCGTGAAGTTGACGATCTCGTTGCGGAAATCCTTCGGGTTGCTGATGCCCGCCGGCTTCTCGATGCGCTCGAGTTCGGCGTTCAGCCCCGCGCGATCGACCATCTCGCCGGTGTCCGGATCGCGGTACTGCTCGTCCTGGATCCAGTAGTCGGCGTAGGTCACGTAGCGGTCGAAGATGTTCTGGCCATACTCCGAGTAGGACTCGAGGTAGGCGGTCTGAATCTCCTTGCCGATGTACTCCGCGTAGCGGCGCGCCAGGTAACCCTTGATGAAGGCGATGTACTTCTCTTCGATCTCGCGCGGGAACTGCTCCTGCACGATCTGCTGTTCGAGCACGTAGAGCAGGTGCACGGGGTTGGCCGCTACCTCGCCATGATCGAAGTTGAACACCTTCGACAGCACCTTGTAGGCGAAGCGGGTGGACAGCCCGTTCATGCCTTCGTTGACGCCGGCGAAATCGCGGTATTCCTGGTAGGTCTTGGCCTTGGGATCGGTGTCCTTCAGGTTCTCGCCGTCATAGACGCGAAGCTTCGATTCGAGCGACGAGTTCTCCGGCTCGACCAGGCGGGAGAGCACCGCGAAGCTCGCCATCATCTCGAGCGTGCCGGGCGCGCAGGGCGCCTCGGCGAGCGTGCTGTTGGCGAGCAGCTTCTGGTAGATCTTGACCTCCTCCGACACTCGCAGGCAGTAGGGCACCTTGACGATGTAGATGCGGTCGAGGAAGGCCTCGTTGTTGCGATTGTTGCGGAAGGCCTGCCACTCGGATTCGTTCGAGTGCGCGAGGATGAGGCCGTCGAAGGGGATCGCCGCCAGCCCTTCCGTGCCCTTGAAGTTGCCTTCCTGGGTCGCGGTCAGGAGCGGGTGCAGCACCTTGATCGGCGCCTTGAACATTTCCACGAACTCGAGCAGGCCCTGGTTCGCGAGGCACAGGCCGCCTGAGTAGGAATAGGCGTCCGCGTCGTTCTGCGCGAAACGTTCGAGCTTGCGGATGTCGACCTTGCCGACCAGGGAGGAGATGTCCTGGTTGTTCTCATCACCCGGCTCGGTCTTGGCGATCGCAATCTGCTTCAACACCGAAGGCGTGATGCGCACCACCGTGAAGCGCGAGATGTCGCCGTCGAATTCGGCGAGACGCTTGATGGCCCACGGCGACATGAGGCCCGTGAGGCGACGACGCGGGATGCCGTACTCCTTCTCCAGCAGCTCACCATCCTTGTCGGGATGGAACAGGCCCAGGGGCGATTCGTTGATCGGCGAACCCTTCAGCGCGTAGATCGGAAACGCCTCCATCAGGCTCTTCAACTTCTCCGCCAGCGAGGACTTGCCGCCGCCCACCGGGCCGAGGAGATAGAGAATCTGCTTCTTTTCTTCCAGACCCTGCGCCGCGTGACGGAAGAAGGCGACGATGCGTTCCACCGTCTCTTCCATGCCGTAGAACTCGCGGAACGCCGGGTAAATGCGCAATACCTTGTTGGAGAAGATGCGCGACAGGCGTGGGTCCTGCCTCGTATCGATGAGTTCGGGCTCGCCGATGGCGCGCAACATGCGTTCGGCGGGCGTCGCGTAGATCGACGGATCGCGCCGACACATTTCGAGGTACTCGATGAGGGTGAGTTCCTCCTGGACAGTCGCAGCGTAGCGATGGAGGTAGTGGTCGAAAATACTCATGTGCCCGTTCTCCTTGCCCGTGTCACGGGCACTCTGGGGGCCGGAAGTCACCGCGCTCTCCTGGCGGTTAGCGTGGTCGTCGACAAGGTTCCAGCAAAGGGCATGCCAAGCACCTCCAATCGTGGTGTTGTCTGGCTTTGGAGCAAGTGGTCGAGAAGCGAGTGGCAAGAAGTTGCCGCACTGCAGTCAGATTTCCGACTGCCGCGGCAATTCACTGGCGATCGCAAAGAATGGTGAAGATCGAGATGAGGCGATGGGCACCAAGTCGGTGCGGTGCCGCGAACGAGTGTTGCTAGGCTGCAGCGTCGCAGCCACTCAAAGTCCAGCCCGGAGCAATATCCAGTCAATTCCGACGCGCCTCGCAACGCTCCACACCTAGTGTAGGACCCTGCAAGGCGCGCGGATATCCGCAAGCGCCCTTAGATGGGCAGGAATTTACGCGACACGGTACTCAGGAAGAGGGGGAAGCCCCATGGCGTCGCGATAGTTGTTGTGAAAATGATGCAGCGCTGGCTCATTGCGACCGAACAGGAAGTGCTCGAGCTTGCCGCTCGCCGCCGCGGACTGGGTCTTGGTGCCCATGTAGTAGTCTTCCATTTCCACCGTGCTGACGAACAGTTCCGTCACCGCGGTCACGTCCAAGTCCATGTGCGCGCTGGTGTTCGCGGCGTCGTAGAGATTGTCGTTGGTGACCGTGTTGACCTGCGCGCCGCTCGGTACGTAGGCCTGTACCTGCGGCACCTTGTAGTGGGAAACGCGCGACAGTGACTGTCCCACCACCTTGCGGTTGGGGTAGATGCGCACCAGCACCGCCATGCTGGTCAGGAACACCAGCTGGGTATTGGGGAACAGGTAGTAGGCGATGGCGCCGGCGTAGGGCAGGCTCCACTCCGCTTCCGGCGCCTGGCGCATGACGTCGATGTACTTGCTGGCCAGGCACAGCCGGTGGTGCCGGCCGTATTCCTTGTAGACCGCGGCATCGCCGTGCAATACCTGCGCAAGGGTCTTGGTGTGCAGCGAGGCGAAGTGGTAGACCTCGCCAAAGGTGTCGTTGGCGATTTTCCAGTTGAGCGGCATGTCGAGCACCGATTCGCCTTCATACACGCAGCGGTCGAGCTGCCACGCGGCGAGTTCCTCGGCGAGCTCCGGCCCGAGCAGCGCGTCCAGGTCGATGACCCCGTCGAGCTGGGGATGGACCACCAGCAGGCCGTACTTCTCCACCGACGGCAGCTCGATGAGGCCGGTGCAGTTCTTGTCCACCTTGCCGAACTGCTCGTTCTGGCGAATGCCCAGCAGGCGGCCGTCGGAGGCGAAGGTCCAGGCGTGGAAGGGGCAGGAGAAGCGATGCTTCTCGCCGCGCGCGTCCTCGGTCAGCTCGGCGCCGCGATGGCGGCAGGCGTTGACGAAGGCGTGGAACTTGCCGTCCTGGTCGCGGGTCGCGAGTATCGGAATGCCTAAGTCCTTGCTGGTGAAATAGCTGCCCGGCTTCGGCAGCTCGCCCGACAGGCCCAGCACCTGGGGATGCTGCTGGAAGAACAGCTTCCATTCGCGCTCCGCGAGCTCCGGATCGGTGTAACTGGAGGTCGGGTTCATCACGATCTTGCCGGCATCGACGGTACGGTTGTTGTCGATGTGGTCCAAGAGCTCCTTCATGATCTCCACTTGCTGTGCGTGCTTCATCGGGCGTGCTCCTTACTAGCGGCGGGGGCGTTGGTTGCGGGTCCCGTGTCGGTGGCGGCGTGCGCCGCGATGTGTTTCACCAACTCGGCGTGGAAAGCGGTGCTCGCGTCAGCCGCGAGCGCGATATAGATGTCGACCAGGGCATCGCGGCGAAAGCGCGCGAGGTCGATGAGGCCGAAGGCCCAGGCGCGGCAACTGGTGCGATAGCCGCGCAGTACCGCCTCGCCCAGCCGCTCCGGCGCGATGCGGCCGGTGAGCAGTCCGGCGTCGCGGCAGGCGACGAAGCCGGCCGAGGCCATGCGTTCACCCCAGGCATAGATCTGCGTGACCTTGTCGTGATGCTCACCGCTCTGGTTCAGGTATTCGACCGCGAGGAAGGCCGAGCGGTAGTAGTCCTCGTCCTCGGCGAACAGACCGGTAGAGGCGGTCACCACCACGGTCGCCTGGGCCAGCGCGTCCTCGGCCTCGGCGCTCTGCATGCGGGCATCGATCTCGCCGAGCACGCCTTCGAACAGCGCGACCAGCACCTCTTCCTTGTTGCCGAGCAGGTTGTAGATGGTCGGCACGGTCACTTCGGCGAGGCGGGCGAGCTCGCGCAGGTTGAGCGATTCGAACCCGCCGCGGGTGATGAGGCCGCGCGCTTCGGCGAGGATGCGCTCGCGGCGTTTGCGCATGTTGGCGGCGCGCAATGGGGTGGTCGGCTCGGTCATGGGGGCCGAGTCTGGCACGGGGTTGAAATTTTAACAACGATAAAATTAATTCCGCACTGCAGCAGGCGCATGGCCAAGCGGGTCAGGCCTGTCATAGAGTGTGGGCCACGCTCGCGGAGGACCCCCATGACCAACCTGCTCTATGTCGAAGCCTCGCCGCGCAAGCAGCGCAGCGCCTCCATCGAGGTGGCGCAGGCCTTTCTCGGCACCTGGCGCGAGACTCATGCCGATGGCGCGGTCGACACCCTGGATGTGTGGTCGATGCCGCTGCCGGAGTTCGACGGGGCGGCGCTGGACGCCAAGTACGCCGGCCTCGCCGGAACGCCGCTGACCGCCGTGCAGAGCCGCGCCTGGGCGGCCATTCGCGCCCTGGCGGCCCGCTTTCAGCGCGCCGAGCACCTCCTGTTCGCGGTGCCGATGTGGAATTTCTCCATCCCCTACCGCCTTAAGCATCTGATCGACTGCGTGACCCAGAAGGACCTGTTGTTCACCTTCGACGAGAGGGGACTGCAAGGCGCGCTCCCCGGCCGCAAGGCGGTGCTCATCTATGCGCGCGGTATCGACTACGGCCCCGACGCCGCCACCCCCGCCGCGACCTGGGACATGCAGGGGCGCTACCTGGAACTCTGGCTGCGCTTCATCGGCGTGACCGACGTCACCACCATCGAAGTGGAGAAGACCTTCTTCGGTCCGGAGGTGGATGGCCCGGCCCGCGAAGCGGCCAAGGCGCGCGCGGTGGAGTTAGCCCGCGCCCTGCAGATCGGGCTTCAGCCCGACATTCCGAAGCGCCGTGCCTGGCCGGTTGAAACCGGCCCCACAGGGCGCTTCCGTGTAGGGCCGGTTTCAACCGGCCCTACACGGCGTCAGGTGAACCGGACGCTGCCGCCTCAAATCACCTTCTGCCACACCAGCGTGTGCACCGACTTCTCGCCGTCATTGCCGCGCATCGGCGGCGTGCGCAGGATGAGCAGGTCGTCCTTCAGCTCGAAGTAGCGCAACTGATCGTTGCCCGGCCAGTTGGGCACCGTGGCGCCCAGCACGTGGTGCACCACGGTGCCGTCGGCTTCATTGATCTCGTAGGTGCCGAAATAGGCCGTGTAGGTCTGGAAGGCCTCGCGGTATTCGCGGTCGCTTACTTCGCGCGGATCGCGTGAGCTGAAGGGTTGGCGATCGTTGCCCATGAGTTGCGCCGCCATGTTGCCGGAGGCGTCGTAGTTGATGCGGCCCAGGACCTGGGTGCCAAGGGGAAAGGGCGCGCGGCCGGAGGCGCGCTCCGAGTAGCTCTCCTGCAGCTTCCAGGTGCCGACGAAGCGCGCGGCGATGGATGACTGGGTCATGGTGCATGAGTCTCCTGCAAGGGTGGCCGGGCATGCTGCCGGCTATGGTGAGCGCATGCAATAATCGCCGCGACCCGAGAACGCCCCCTCATTCGCCATGGAGTCCGCCATGCATCGTGTCCTCGCGCTCCTGCTCGCGCTCTGCGCGGGTGGCGTGTTCGCCGCGGAACCGACCCAGCCCCCCGCTGATGGCGTCGCGCCGACCAAGGATGCCCTCAAGCAGGGCTTCGACGGCGCCATGACCTGCTCCGCCGTGTGCGCGCTGGCCGCGCAGGGCGCGGGCAAGGACACCGCGTGGCTGTGGCGGAACCGCTCAT
>JBFWYG010000119.1:0-10421 GCA_050186725.1 Gammaproteobacteria bacterium
CGAGGACACCTGCTCATGCAGGCGTGTTGGATCGCAACCGGGCGATGCCTCGCGGCTCAGCGCAGCCCGCGAAAGAACTTGCGAATGTCCTCCACCAGCGCGGTGGGCTCCTCCATCGGCGCGAAGTGGCCGCCGGACTGCATCTCCGTCCAGTGTTGGAGGTTGTAGTACTGCTCTGCCCAGCGCCTAGGCAGCAGCACGACTTCGTTGGGGAACACGCCCACGCCGGTCGGGGCTTCCACCACCGGGCTGCGGTCGTGAGACGGGCGCCAGGGATTGTTCACGCACTCGTAGTAGTAGCGCGCCGAGGTGCCGAAAGTCTGGGTCGCCCAGTAGAGGGTGAGCGTGGTGCACAGATCGTCCTTGCTGAAGCGCCGTTCGACGTCGCCGCCGCAGTCGCTCCAGGTGCGACGCTTCTCGGTGATCCAGGCGGCGAGCCCCGCCGGCGAATCGTTCAGCGCGTGGGCGAGACTCTGAGGCTTGGTCGCCTGCAGCGCAGAGTAGCCGGACTCGCGCGCGAAGAAGTTCTCGTTGCGCCGCTGCATGGCCTGCTCTTCGGGCCGGAACACTTCCGCCCCCGGGAACGGCGCGTTGAACACGTCCAACGGCACCATCAGGTGCAGGTAGCAGCCGAGCAGGTGCTCGGCGTACTTGTGGCCGAGCTGCGCGGTCAGGATCGCGCCCCAATCGCCGCCGCCGGCGGCGAAGCGTTCGTAGCCGAGCACGTCGCGCATCAGCGTCACCCAGAGATCAGCGGTGCGCCAGAAGTTGATGCCGGTGGTGGTGAGCGGACTCGAGAAGCCGTAGCCCGGCAGCGAGGGCACGACCACGTCGAAGGCATCCGCCGCGTCGCCGCCGTGGGCGGCCGGATCGCTCAAGGGACCGATGACCTTGTGCCAGTCCCAGAAGGTCCAGGGCCAGCCGTGACTCAGGATCAGCGGCATGGGGCTGGGCCCCTTGCCCTTGACGTGCAGGAAGTGGATCGGCACGCCCTCGATGCTGGTCTTGAAATTGGGCAGCGCGTTGATCGCGGCTTCCGCGCGACGCCAGTCGTAGTCCTGCTCCCAGTAGCGCAGCAGGCCCTCGAGGTAATCGCCGCTTGCGCCGTAGCGCCAGTCGGCGTTGCCGAAGTCCGGCGCCAGCCGGCGACGCGCGAGGCGCGCGCGCAGGTCGGCGAGATCGCTGTCGGGAACGTGGACGGTGAACGGTGTGGCGGACATGGCGGCTCCCCGGTGATTGGCGCGTCGCGACCATACCCCGGAACCGCGCGGCCCGAAAGCCGCCGGCCGGCTCACACCACCAGGAAGTCCAGCGGCGAGAGCTCGTTGGCGCTCGGATGCGTGCTACCCGAATCCCACAGCGTGGCGAACTGCACCGCGCGGCCCGCGCCGCTGCCATCGGCATCGTAGGACAGGGCGCCGGTGCGCGTGTTGTAGAGCACGAAGTCATTGGCGTCGGCGGCCGTGCCGGTGGTGCTCTCGCGGTAGTTGGCGGCCGCCAGCGCGCCGTCACGCAGGCGCGTGAACAGCGCGTTGTCGAGCTGCAGCGTATCTGCGGTGTGGAGGAAATCGGCGATGCGATCGATGCCGCCCTTGGACAGCTTGTCGAACACGAACACGTCGGCGCCCTTGCCGCCGTAGATGAGATCGTTACCGCCACCGCCGTACAGCTTGTCATTACCGGCCAGGCCGTACAGACGATCGGCCGCCGCCTGGCCCTTGAGCACGTTGGCGAGACCATTGCCGAAGAGCTGATCGGCATGCCTGGAGCCGAACAGGTTCTCGATGCTCGCGAGCGTGTCGCGACCCGCGCCAGCGGTGTTCTGCGAGACGGTGACCGAGAGCCTTACCACCACGCCGGCGGTGGCGGCGCCATAGTCCCCGGTGTCGCCGCCGGCGCCGCCGAGCAGGCGATCATTACCGACGCCGCCGGCCAGCACATCGCTGCCCGCGCCGCCCGCAAGCACATCGTTGCCGCCGAGCCCGACCAGGCGATCGTTGCCCGCCAGTCCGTCGAGACGGTTGGCGAACAGGTTGCCCACCATCTCGTCCTTCACCGCCGTGCCGCTGGCGTGCTCGAACTCGCCGTACAGCCAGCGCAGGTGCGCTGGATCGCGCGTCGCGAGGTTCTCCGCGTCGTCCAGGGTCATCGCCACGCCGACCAGGTGCGTCGCGCCGGTGATACGCACGCCGAGATTGAGTGACACGCCGGTGCTCCAGGCGGCCAGATCGAGGGTGTCGATGCCACCCTTGTCGAAGTACACGCGGTAGCCGGCATTACCGGACTCGATGGTGTCGTTGCCGGTGCCGCTTGTCCCGCGGCCCTCGCCGTAGGCATTCTGCAGCGCGATCACGTCCAGGATCATCGGCGTGTGCGACTCGGTGAACACGCTCTGATCGTCGTAGGACATGATGGAAAAGTACTCCTTGTACATGTCCGCCCCGGTGGCGGTCGGAAAGCCGAGCCGCGCGAAACCCGCGAGGCGCGTCGCCGCGTAGTCGGCCGTGACCACCGGCCTGTTGCCGACGTAGTCGCTGTGCGGATGCGACAGGCCGAAGGAGTGCAGCAGCTCGTGCATGAGCGTGGTGCGGCTGTCGGAGCCTAGCTGGAAAGTCGCGTTGGAGAGGAACGCGCTGTTGACGAACACATCACCGGCCGACCCCGTGTAGCCGAAGGTCTCGTCGTCACCACCGCCGGAGAAGCCGACCCAGTCGACGTCCGTGCGGCTGATGAGCGCGATGGTGATATCGCTCGCGCCGGCGGCGCCCACCTCGGCCGGATCGGGCGCGGTGTCGCCGCCGAGGCTGTCGAGGTCGTCACCCCAGTTGAGATCGATGTCGATGAACTGGGTGAGGATGTCGAGCGTCTCCGCGATGCCGGAGCGCTGCGCCTCGCTCCAGCCGGTTTCCGCCGTGCCGCTGGTCGCGAGTTCGTCGTAGATGCCGGTGCCGAGCAGGTCCGCCGGGATGAAGTTGTCCGACAGGCGAACCGTCACCGCGCCGGTGATGAGGTAGTTCGCGCCGCCAATCTGCGGGGCGTCGAAATTGAACAATGCCCGCGTGATCAGCCCGGCGGTGCCGGTGGGCAGGGTGTAGCTCTGGTAGCTGGCCATGACGTGTCCTGAACGTGGCGCCCGCGACGCGCCTGCCGGGCGCGACGGGGATGGAGTCTACCGTATGATTCGGCAGGCACCGTGGAGAGGCGCAGTCCACACTGCGCGCGCGGTGCGCATTTCATGACACAGGCCGCAACACCATGACGCCATTCGCCGCCCGCACGCCCGTCCTGGTCGGCATAGGCCTCGCCACGCGGCGCGAGGAGGACTGGCGCCGCGCGCTCGAGCCGATGGACCTGATGCTGGAAGCGGTGCGCGCGGCGGGCCGTGACGCCGGCAGCGCCGCGCTGCTGGCGGGCGCCGGCTACGTCGCCGTGCCGCGGGGGCGCTGGCGCTACCAGAACCCGGCCGGCGAAGTCGCACGTGCGGTCGGCGCCGCGGGCGCCAGCACGGTGCTCGCCACCGTGGGCGTCCTGCAGCAGACCTTGCTAGGCGAGGCCTGCGCGCGCATCGCGCGCGGGGAGATCCACACCGCCATCGTCACCGGCGCCGATGCCGGCTATCGGCTGCTGCGCGCGCAGCTCGCGGGCGAGGAGCCGCGGGATCGCGACCAGCCGGACGAACCCCGCGAACTGCTCGCGCCCAAGGAAGAGCTGCGTCACCCGGTGGAGAAGCGCGCTGGGCTGGTCATGCCGGTCGGGCTGTACGCGATGATGGAAAGCGCGTTCCGCGCGCGTCACGGCTGGTCGGTGGCGGAGCATCGCGAGCGGCTGGCGCGGCTCTACGCGCGCATGAGCGAGATTGCGGCCGGCAATCCCCACGCCTGGCAGCGCACGACGCTGACACCGGCGGCGATCCAGGACGCCGGGCCGCGCAATCCCATGCAGGCCTTTCCCTACACCCGCGCCCACGTCACGTCCTGGAACGTCGACCAGGCGGCGGCGCTGGTGCTGTGTTCGGCCGCGCGCGCCGATGAACTCGGCATCGCACCCGCGCGCCGCGTGTACGCCCTTGCGAGCACGGAATCCAATCACATGGTGCCGGTGTCGGCGCGCGCTGCGCTGTCACACTGCCCCGGTGCGGCGCTGTGCGGCGCGGCCGCGCTCGACGCCGCCGGCCTCACCGCCGACGCGCTGGACCTGGTCGAACTGTACAGCTGCTTTCCCGTCGCGGTGGAAACCTATGCCGAGGCGCTAGGCCTGCCCTTGACCCGCGACCTGACCGTCACCGGCGGCATGCCCTTCGCGGGCGGCCCGTACAACAACTACGTGCTGCAGGCCACGGCGCGCGCAGCCGAACTGCTGCGCGCCACAGTGAGCGGCACGGCCCTGGTCGGCAGCGTGTCCGGCGTGCTGACCAAGCAGGGCTTCGGCCTGTGGTCCCGCCAGGCGCCGACCGCGCCTTTCCTGCACGCGGATCTCAGCGCCGCGGTGGCCGCCGAGGTCGCGACCCGGCCGGTGCGCGACAGCCATGTCGGCGGCGCGCGAGTGGCGGGCTACACTGTGCTCCATGGGCGTGGGCAGTCACCGCGCGCCCTGGCCCTGCTCGATACCGCCGACGGCGCGCGCGTGCTGGCCGACAGCGCCGACCCCGCGCTGGTCGCCCGCTTCGAGCAGGAGGAATTCGTCGGCCGCGAACTGCGGGTGGACGACACCCGTCTCTCGGCCTGAACCTGACTCGGCAAAGGAGTGCTGAACATGTTCCCGATCCAGCTGCCGCTGTACCTGATCTGCATCGCCTCCCTGACCGGCATGCTGCTGCGCGCGCTGCGCATGCTGACCAAGTTCCATGGCCTGAGCTGGACCCGGGCCGTGGCCATCGCCCATCTTGAGCACCTCGACGCCGACCAGATAGTCTTCCAGACCGAGTTCGAATACGTGGTCGACAACCAGTACTACCGCATGATCGATCACGTGACCTTCGGGCTGACCCACTATCGGCTGGGCCGCGAGGTATGGATGCGCTTCGATCCCGCCGACCCGCGCCGCGCCTACGTGTGGCGCACCTGGCCGGGCGTGGTCAGCCTCCTGATCCCCCTCGCCGGGCTGGCCGGGGTCCTGTGGAGCATGCACCAGCCCTGGCCGGTGCTGTAACCCGGCGGCGCGGCGTGACCTGGGTCAAGCGCGCCGCCGCGCGCCGGCGGCATGCTGCGCGCTCGATAGCAGTTCGACAAGCAGGAGTGAGGCGCGGTGGCAGGTGAATATCAGGTGGCGCGCGACTGTGTCGCGCAGGCGCTGACGCGCGCGGCGGAAGACCGCGGCATGAGCGAGGAAGCGATGTGCAACGCGCTGCTCGGCACGCTGGTCAGTCACATGGCCAGGGGTCGCACGCGCAAGGACTTGATGAGCTTCATCGAGTTCCACGTCGAGTCGGTCGGCGAGGATGAGTTCGTCATCACCCGCGGCTGCTAGCCTGCCAGGGCGCCGGCGAGCCAGGCCATGATCTCGCGATTCGCGCGCCGCGCGATGGCGGTGCCTGGTGTCAGTGAATCGAAGCCGTGGGGCGCGCCCGCGTACACGTGCAGTTCCACCGGCACGCCCGCGTGGCGCAGGCGCGTGGCGTAGTCGATGTCCTCGTCCGCGAAGCCGTCCAGCGCGCCGACCGAGATGAAGGTCGGTGGCAGGCCACGCAGATCGGTGGCGCGCGCCGCCGCGGCATAACAGGGCACGGCGTCGCCGCGCAGTTCGCCGAGATAGCTGTCCCAGCCGTAGCGATTCGCCTGCGGCGGCCACACCGGATCGTTCCAGCCGCTCGAGACAGTGATCTGACGATCGTCGATCATCGGGTAGATGAGCGCCTGGAAGGCCACCGGCAGTTCACCACGGTCGCGCGCCAGCAGGGCGAGACCCGCCGCCAGTCCCGCACCCGCGCTCGCGCCACCGATGCCGATGCGCCGCGCATCGATGCCGAGCGCCTCGGCGTTGGCATGCAGCCAGGCGAGCCCGGCGTAGCAATCCTCCAGCGGCTCGGGATATTTCGACTCCGGCGCCAGGCGGTATTCCACCGACGCCGCCATGCAGTCGAGCGCCGGGCACCAGGCATCGAAGCGCGCGTCGTCGGCGAGGTTGGTGCCGAGCACCAGGCCGCCGCCGTGCATCCAGTAGATGCAGGGACGGAGCCCCTGCGCCGCCACCGGGCGATGCACCCGCACGCTGACCGGCGGTCGCGCGGGTACGGGGTGATCGCGGCGCTGCACGAGATCCGAGACCGCCGGCAGGGGCGTCTGCGCGCGCCGTTCGCGGATGCGCGGCAGGGTCGCATCGGACAGCGTGTCGAAGCGCACGCCGAGCGCGGCCAGGGCCGCGGCGATCTCGGGGTCGATGAGCGGCGTGACGTCGAGTGTGTCGGTCATGGCGGCGATCCGGCGGTGGCGTGGCGCCATTGTCACGAGCGCGCCGCGCGCTCGCCATTACCACCTCAGGGGTTGCAGCGCGCGCAGTTGCCGGGATCGGCCTGCGTCGCCTCGGGCCACAAGCGATCTTCGCCATGGCCGCACAGCGCGCAGCCGAAGCGCTCGCCGCGCAGCTGCGAGGTCGGCGCGCCGCACCAGCCGCAGGGCAGACCACGCAGGGCATCGACCACGCCGTAGCCAGGCGCCGCGCAGCGCGGACATCCCACCGCGAGCCGACGCGCGAGATCGGCCGCCGCGAGCGCGATCACCTCGCGGCGGCCGGGGTTGCGGTGGGCGCGCAGATCGCTCTCGACGAACACCGCGCCGTCGCGGGCTTCCGCGCGCAGCGCAGCGAAAGCCGCGCGCAGCGCTGGCCAGGTAAGGCAGTCCTTGACGATGCGCGGGTGCGCCTCGTGCTCGGGACGCAGCACCAGGCCGTGATCGGGAAAGCCCGCGTCGCGCGCCAGCGCCTCGAGCGCGGCCTCGCTTCGCACCGTCGCCTGCACCAGGCGCGCCGGCGCCTGCGCCCAGCCGGCCACTTCCAATCCGCGCACGGCGTCGACCCACAGCACCAGTTCGACGTTCCAGCCGAGCAGGCCACCGAAGGGATCGGCGCCAAATGCGCCTTCGCTGGCCACACCGCAGCGCGCGCCCACGAGTTCCATGCCGATCTCGGCCTTGCGCCGCGCCGCGTCACGCTGCGTGCCGGCACGCGCCACTTCGCGGGTAAAGGTGCCGAGCGCGTCGGTATCGAAACTGTCCACCAGCTCGATCCTGCAGCCGAGCCCCTGTTCCAGCGCCGGCGCTACCTGCGCGCGCTTCCCGTGCCGCGTGAGCAGCGCGACGCGCTCGCCCGCGTACACGTTGGCGGTCGCGCTCATGCCGACGCGTGCGTCGACCAGCCGTCCACGCCGCGCCGCTGGATGCGCGTGCCGCCCGGCTCGATGGCATGCAGGTACAGCCACTCGTTCACGACCAGGTGGCGCACGACCGCGTGTCGCGCGATCACCTGGTCGATGGCCGCGGTCTCGGCTTCGACGAACACCGCCAGGCGCAGCGGTTCGTGCACGAACTTCTCGCCGTCGTGCACCGACTGCCAGGCGAGGCCGATGCGCAGATCGCCCGCGTTGCCCTCGAACACGCCGACGCGCCCGCCCACCACGTTGTGCAGCACCTTGTTGCCGCTGCCGTAGCGCACCGGATCGACCGTCGAGGCGTAGTACTGCAGGTTGATCCAGTTCGCGACCAGCATCGGCGCGGTGAGCAGGAGTTCGAGCACCGCGCCGCTGGCGTCCTGGCTGGTGTCATAGTCGTGCAGGAAGCTGCGCCCGCCGAGATCCAGGCCACGCGTGCGCTCGCGCGGCGCGAAGATCAGCGCGGCGTTGCCGGCGAGGCCCCATTCCGGCCGCGTCTCCGACCAGTCGCGCGCGCGGCCGCGCAGTTCCGCCAGCAGGTCATCACGCCGCGCATCCACACCGAGCAACGGCGCGCGGCCGCGCCGCACCGTGTCGCCGGCAGCGACGGCGCGCGCGGCGAAACGCTGCAGGGCGGCGGCGGTGGCCGCATCGCAGGGCGCGTCGTCGAACAACTGCACTTCGTCGGTGGTGGTGTTGTGCAAGGCAGCGACGAAGTGCGTGGCGCCGAGCGCGAAGCCGCGCGCGACCAGCGCTTCGCGCACCGCCGGCTCGTTCAGCGCCGCGGCCAGCGCGCGCGCGTTGACCGCGCCGCTCTGGCCGCAGCAGGCGCCGCAGTCCAGCGCCGCCGCCTGCGGATTGTTCGCGCTCTGGCTCGCGTGGGCGATGAGCAGGACCAGCGGCGCGAGCTTGCCGGTCAGCCCCATGCCGGTCAGCGCGCCCGCGGCGAGTTCGACGCGCGCGGCGAGATCGCAATGCAGATGCGGCACGAGCGTTGCCGCCTCGCGCGGCGTGAGCCCGGGATGCTCGCGGTCGGCGCTCGACGCGAAGCGCGGCAGGGCGCGGCCCAGGAGCTTGAACAGGTAACCGAGGCCGAAGGTCTCGACACCGGCGAAGCTGCTGCCGGGCAGGCCCATGACGCGCGCGGCATCACGCGCCGCGGCCAGGCGCCGCTGCCGACGCCGCGCGAGGCTCTTGGTGTGCGCGGCATCCTGCCCGTGCTCGTGCAACTCGAAGCGTGGCGCGAGCAGGCCCGGCAGCTGCGCGCGCCGCGCGAGTGTCCCGAGCGGTTTCAGCGCGACGGGCAGGCCGAAGAAACCGGCGAAGCCGTGGGTCGCAATGCCGCTGTCCAGCGACTCCAGCGCGCGACGCAGCGGCTCGGAGCGCACGTCGATGCAGAACACCGCCTGCGCCCAGGGCGCCGGGCGCGCTTCGGCCCGCGACGCGGGCCGCGCCAGGGCGGCGATCAAGGGCCGCTGGTAGGCATGCTCCAGCGCGCGCTGCCACAACCACAGCGGCTGCTGCGCACGCGCCCAGGCGGCGCAGGTCTCGTCCGCCGCCTGCCACGCCGCCTGCAGCGCCGCCCAGGGTGAACCGTCGCCGCGCTCGCCATCGTCCAGCAGCCATTCCCACGCGAGGCGCATCACCAGCAGGTCTTCGATGGCATGGTCGTCGCGCCCCTCGAGCCGCGCCTGCCAGCGCAGCCAGGCGCACCACGCCGCCCAGCCGTTCAGGGCCGCGAGATGGGCGTGCAGGAAGTCCGCGGTGTCGACCCCGACGGGCTTGAGCGTGACCAGCATGTGCTTCAGCGCGTCCCGCGGGGTGACGGGCAGCCCACGCAGCTTCTCGGCCAGTCCCTGCCGGGCCATCAGCAGGCGCGCGCTGTGGTCCTCGCGCGCGTGGCGCCGCCACGCGGCGAACAGGCCGGCGCGCCTGCCGGTGTGCCACTCGGCCTGGCCGGCATCGAAGTAGGAAGCACAGAACTGGCTGAGCGCCTGGGTGATGAAGGCTCGCCAGCACAGCCCGCGACGGCCCTCCGCACGCGCATCCAGGCAATCGCAGAGCAAAGGCAGGCTCGGCGCCGGCGCGCCCTCGGCGACGTCCAGCGCGTCGAGCAGCGCCTGCGCCGAGAACGCAACGCCCTGCGCCGCGCAGGCAACGGCCAGATCGTCAGCGCTGATGCGACCCTCGCGCCAGGCGTCGCGGTACACGCTGACGGGCGCGAGCAGCCGCGCGCCGGTGTGCGCGCCGAGCCGTGCGGCCAGCGTCGCGATCGGCGTGTCCACCTGGCCCCAGAAGGGGTTGACCGCGATCAGGCTGTCGAGTGGCCATTGTGGCGCGATGCGCGCGCAGGCCGAGTCGATCGCCTGCGCCAGCTCTGCGTCGAGCTGCGGCAGCACTTGCAGGGAAGCGTTCATCGATAGGTCTCCTTGGCGACAGCGCCATGCGTGGATTCAGCCGCGCGCGGTCGGCGCCAGCGGCCACAGCCGCAGCGTCAGCCGCGTGAAGTGTTCGTCGAGATGCCAGCCGGCGAAGAACGCCGGGAACAGGCGCCGCGCCAGCGACCCGCGCGGATTGGCAAGCAGCTGCGCCTGCAGCGCCTGCACCGCCACCAGCAGCAGTGCGGTGAATGCCGCGAGGCCCCATTGCAGCGGTCCGGCGGGGGGCATCCCTTGCCACAGCGCGAACGCACTGGCATGCAGCCCGACATACAGATGAGCGAGCAGCACCGCGCTCGCGAGCAGCGTCGTCCAGCGCGCGCCGCTCCACCACAGCGGGCCGAGCGCGAGGCCACCGATCAGGAGCGCCAGGGGTTCGAGCGCGAGCCCGGGCAGCAGCGCGCGCCAGGCGAGCGCCACGGCGCCGACCAACATCACGCCGGCCAGCGCGCCGGCGAATTGCACTGCCACGCGCGGTGCGCCGGCATCGGGCGCGAGCAGCGCGCCCTGGGTACGCTGCAGGGCCTCGCCGGCGGTGAGAAAGGCGTGCGCCTTGTACAACGAGTGCGCCACCAGGTGCAGCAGCGCGAGCGCGTAGAGTCCGAGGCCACACTCGAGCAGCA
>JBFWYG010000120.1:0-5677 GCA_050186725.1 Gammaproteobacteria bacterium
CTTTGCGCCACGGAGAGATGGCCGAGTGGCTGAAGGCACTCCCCTGCTAAGGGAGTATGGGTCAAAAGCCCATCGAGGGTTCGAATCCCTCTCTCTCCGCCATATGCCCCATAGCAAAACGGACCCTGTTGGGTCCGTTTTGCTATGGGGCATATGGCGGAGAGAAATGCGTGGACGAACCCTCCGGTTCGACAAACTCGCGCAGCGAGTTTGGACGCCGCGGCAAGCCGCGGCGCCCCGCAGGGGTGACGAATCGCAACAAGCGATTCGTCATCAATCCCGAATCCCAGAGCGGTGAAGAAGGCGGCGCCGAACGGTGGCCGAAGTCGGACTGACGTCCGACCTACGTGCTCGTCCGGACACCGCCGCTAGCCACACCATCGCCCCTTCGGTCGCCGACGATATACTGCTCCCACGCCACATCCATTCAACGCTGGGGGAGCACCATGCAGAAGATCAAGCGCCGCAAGGTCCAGAAGTACGCGTTCGACAATCGGGACAAGCCCTGTCTGCGCGTCAAGCAAGGAGAAGTCTTCCAGGTCGAGACCGATGACGCGCTTTCAGGCATGGTGGCTGACGATAGCGATCATCCCACCGTCATGGGCTTCGCGAGCGAGCACTTTGCTCGCCTGGCGCGCCCGACGCCTGGTTTGTTCAACCCGGTGGTCGGGCCGATCTTCGTTGAAGGTTGCAAGGCCGGCGACGTGCTGGCGGTCAAGATCGACTGGATCGATCCCTGGCGCTACGGCTTCTCGGGCGCGCTGCCCAGGGTCGGGCCCCTGGGTGACTCTCTACGCTACAAGGAGTGTGCTGAAGGCTACGTACACGTCATCGAGCACATTCCCGGCCCGAGCGGCTTCACGCGGGACGGCACGGCCAAGTACTCCGAGACCTTGAGTTGGCCGCTCGAGCCCTTCATCGGCACGCTGGCGACAGCGCCCGAACGCGAGGTGGTGACCTCGGTGCTGGGCCAGGGCGCCTTCGGCGGCAACATCGACTGTCGGGACATCGCGCCCGGCCACACCATCTTCCTCAATGCCTACAACGACGGCGGTCTGCTGTACATCGGCGACGTGCACGGCGGCCAGGGCGACACCGAATTCACCGGTATCGCCGACGAAACGCGCGCCACGGTGCAGCTGTCCTGCTCGGTGGTGAAGAACAAGCGTTTGCCGTGCCTGCGCATCGACAAGGGCGACAGCATCGTCGCCGTGGGCATCAACCTGCCGATGGAGCAGGCCGTCTACGACGCGACCCGCAACCTGATGGAATGGTTGGAGGAGGACTACGGCGTCACGCCGCGCGATCTCTATGTGCGCATGTCCTGCGACCCCGCCTTCCGCATCCGCACCTACCAGATGGTGCGCCTGGGCACGCTGCAACACGTTGTGGGGGCGGAGTATCCGAAGTCCCGCCTGTTCGACGCCTTGGCCAAGCCCAAGGCCGGCAAAGCCAAGACTGCGCCGCGCAAGGCGGCTGCGCGCCGGTAGACCGCTCCGGCGGCGCGCCAGCAGCTGACGCGCCGCCGGGCTCCTTTCAGGAACGGGTCGCCCGGTGGCGATGTGTGGCGATGAACTCCGACGCGAGATGGTCGGACCACGCAGCGATGGTCATGGAGGGCGGTCCGCCGGGCGAACGCGGCAAGGCGGCGGCGTCAGCGACATACAGGCCGGGATTGTCGAAGACCTGACCGTCCGCGCCGACCACACCATCCTCGATGCTGTTGCCCAGGCACGCGCCGCCGAGGGGGTGAACCGTCACGGGCGTCTTGGGGGCGTAGATCTTGCGGCCCGTGGCTGCCGCCATTTTCTCGAACGTGGTGCGGATGCGTTCGAAGATCGAACTGCGTGCCGGGTCGTACTCGATGTGCAGCTTGCCGCCGCGCAGGCGCACCTCCCCACACAATTCGTCCTCGCCCAGACCGGCGATGAAGGCCGCGCGCTTGAGCCGCTCACGCAGCGCCTTCGGCAGCGGATAGCTGTCGACCGAAGGCAGGCCGCCACCGCCTATCATCGGCGCGGTATCGTCGCCCCGCGGACGGACGCCGCCAGTCGTCGGCAGGCCGACGGAATGGTCCACCTTGGGGTCGTTGTAATCCCAGATGCCGAAGTAGTCGCCATTTGTACCGAAGCGCTTGCCGAGCTGGGGCATGCCCGTGAGACCGCCAATCACGTCGCGGCTGTGCAGCAGGATGCGCAGGGTGTTCATGGTGCCCGCCGCGAGGATCACGTGGCTCGCGGTGATCGACGACTTGCCGCCGCCATGATGATCGATGTATTCGATTCGATAGCGCGAATCCGGCGCTGAACCTAGACGCACGATGGCCGTCACCTCCGCCATGTCGCGAACCTCAAGCCCGCGCTTGAGCGCCGGGGCCAGGTAGACCGTGTCCAGCGTGGTCTTGCCGCCCTTGGGGCTGCCCAGGAAGCCGTCGTCATTGCCGCGGTAATCGACCTCAAAGCGTTCAATGCCGTTCTCGTCCGTGACCTTGGTCGGGTTGTCGGGGTCTTCCGGCAGCAGGTAGCCGAGCCGCGGATCCGGCGGGGGCGCGGCGGCCTCCAGCACTGGATTGTCCTTGTAGCGCGCGGTCGAGGTATTGGGAATGCGGTGGTCGGCCATAGGCGTGACGGAGCCCATGCGCTCCAGCACGGCGTCGTAATGTCCGGACATCACATGGTCCGATATCGCGGCGTTGTGCCCCTCCCAGAACTGCTGAGCGAGTGGTCGAACGTTGACTGCCGAGTACACGTGGCTGCCCCCGCCGACGTTGGAGGAGCAGGCGATCGTCGCGCCTTTGGCGAAGAACAATTCGAACAGACCGTGTTTGTTCAAGCGCAGGCGGCTGCCGGGGAACCAGTTTGCGCCCACAGCCCGCAGGAGGCGGGTCGGCAACTGCCAGCCGCGCGGAAAAGGCGAGCGCGTGGCAATGCCCATCGAGCGCACCGGCACCGTGTCGCGCCACGGACCACGTTCCAGCAGCGTGACCGGAAAACCTGCTTCCGCGAGGCGCGCGGCGCACACCGAGCCGCCGAAGCCACTGCCGATGACGGCGATGTCGATACCCTTGTTCATTCTTTCTCCCCTGCCGAGCCACTTTCCAGTCGACGCCAAGCGTCGGAGCGGCGAGCCATGGTAGCCAAGATGAATCGTCGGCGGCTAGGGCCGAATGGGTATTGATGGCGGTCAAGCGTGACCGCTCGCGTCGCCTGTTCAAGCGTGCGGCGCGACGAGAGAATGCACGTCTGGCAAGGCGTCGGGCGCGGAGCGCATGGACGCCACCACGCCAAGCATAACTACTGGAGCAGTCGTTTCATGAGCAAGTTGAACAAGCGTGTCGCCCTGGTGACCGGCGGAGGTCGCGGCATCGGTCGGTCCATTGCGCTGGCCTACGCACGCGCGGGCGCGGACGTCGCCATTACCTCGCGCACAGCGCGCGAATTGGACTCGGTGGTGAAGGAGATCGAAGGACTCGGAGTGCGTGGGCTCGCCGTGGTGGCCGACGCGATGAGCCACGAAGACAGCCAGCGCGCCGTCGCCACCGTGGTCGAGAAACTCGGTGGCATCCATATCCTCTTCAACAATGCCGGCGGTGTGGCGCTGCCGAAAACCGCCGACGGTCTAGCCGCCGCCACCCACGAAGACGAGGCATTTGTCGCCAACATCATGTTGAACCTCGTCTCCGCGCAGCGCATGTCGCGGGAAGCCCTGCCACACATGATCAAGCAACGCTGGGGCCGCATCATTCACATCGGCTCGGGCTATGCGAAGCGCGGCGGAGGGCTGCTGGCCTATACCGCGGCCAAGCACGGGATCGTAGGCCTCACCCGCGGCATGGCGACCGAAGTAGCGCAGCACGGCGTCACCGTGAATTGCCTCTGCCCCGGCTGGACGAACACCTCTCTGCTCGACTGGGACATGCTCGGCGCCGCCTGGGGCGTCGACGCGACCACCGCCAAGGCCCGCGCCTCGGCCGAGTGCCTGCAGAATCGCATCGTGGAGCCGGACGAACTCGGACCCATGGCGGTGTTGCTGGCATCCGACGACGGGCACGGCATCACCGGCCAGGTACTGTCGGTGGACGGAGGCTACAAGGTCTGAGTTGCTAGGACGCCTTGACCACCGATTGCTCAAGTGCGCCACAGACCGAAAGACCCGTTGGGTCTTGCATGTCGATGCGCACCCGGTCGCCGAAGCGGAGCCAGGGCGTGCGCGGCGCGCCATGCGCGGCCTGCTCGTCGACTCGCGCTTCCGCGATGCAGCCATGCCCCGTGGCCGGATCCCGATTCGACACGGCGCCCGCGCCGATCACCGTACCGGCCGCCAGGCGTCGCGTGCGCGCGGCGTGCGCGATCAACTCGGGATAGGTAAAGAACATGTCGGCACCCGCGTTCGGCGTGCCGACAACTCGGCCATTGACGAACGACAGGAGCGGAAGGCTCAACTTGGCGCCATCCCAGGCGGCGCCGAATTCGTCCGGTGTCACCGCGACGGGCGAGAATGAGCAGGGCGGTTTCGATTGCACGAAGCCAAACCCCTTGGGAAGCTCGCTACGAGTGAGCGCCCGCGCAGTCCAATCGTTCATGAGCATGATCAGCTTTATGTGCCGCGCTGCGTCCACCGGGCTGACCCCCATGGGCACGTCGTCGGTCACTATGGCGATCTCCGCCTCGAAATCGATCTCGAGGTCCTCGCTCGAGAACGGCACATCTTCATGGGGGCCGAAGAAGCTGTCCGACACGCCCTGATACATGAGCGGTTCGGTATCGAAGTTTGGCGGCATCTCCACGCCCCGTGCCTGTCGAGCCTTCATCATGTGGTGCAGATACACTGAGCCGTCGAGAAACTGGAAGGCGCGTGGCAAAGGGCTGGCCACTTCTCGTGGGTCGAACTGCCGAGCGCCTGGAAGCTTCTCATCTTCAAGTTGTGCCGCGACGTTCTCCAGCAGCGGCGCAATGTCGGACCACTGATCGAGCGCAGACTGAAGCGTTGGCGCAATATGCACGACCTCGACCGCGCGGGCGAGATCCCGCGAGACGACCAGAAGTCGCCCATCGCGGTTGGGGGATTTTAGGGAGGCTAGTCTCATTCGGCGCACGGGTCCCCGATTGACAGATCACGGCGTGTCGAAACGGCACTAGCGGGAGGAACGACTGCGAATGGTATCAACATTCCTTCAGCAACTTGCCTCGTACTTGTTCGACTAAGGAAAAGTCACTTAGGTTGCGAGGATGAAAATTCGGGGCGAAGTATTCGGCCAGATGATGGAGAGTCTCTTTGAGCACGCCGGCGTCGATCCAAAACGCCTTCAACTCTGCAAGGGTCTTCCATGCGAATAGGCGCTTCCGCTGGGCAAGCAAGAAACACATGCCTGCGAACGAAGCAAGAAAGAAGGCGGAGAATCCGATGAGTCCGCCAAACACTCTCAAAAGATAAGAAGGGTGATCTCGAACGAGAAAATCGTGAGCAACGCATTTGTGCTCAATTTCTTCAGAGAAGTGCCAATAGAACAGGCGGCGAACGTCTTTCTGAGCATTTCGAAAGATGTCTTTGCTCAAGACGATGTGAGCCATAAAGGCGTTCACATGCTCTATAGCTGCAACAGTTGCGATTCTCAGGCCAATCGGTTGAATCGGTTCCAAAGCGCCATAGAAAATTCCATTCGACAGAGAAACAAAAG
>JBFWYG010000120.1:5777-10222 GCA_050186725.1 Gammaproteobacteria bacterium
AGAAGTCGAATTCCATGCGAACTTGCGACAGCACACAGTCCGAATTGTCAGACGGCATGACGCCGGATGGACTTGCGTGCTCTCGGCTGCAGGAGCGTTTCAACTTGATACTTTCCCTTCGCTGATACTTCGAGGCTCGAGCTCAATCTTTTCGCCAATACTGTCAGCCTTTTTCGCACAGTCTGAAAGTTCGGCTATTGCAATAGTAGGACTCAGACAATAGGCATTCCAGGGGTGTAGGGAATTGGCCAGAAGTAGCAACCTTCCTTTTTTCTGACAGAAAAATTCGAGCTTGCAACCGCGATGTCCGACACCTACGACGTCGCGCCGCATCGCCACTTCTCTCGATAGCCGCAGCCGTACAACTGGGATGGTTCTCAGCCCTGAGCTGCTATCTCCAATACCAGGTCAGAACTCCGAGCAGCAAATACTCTCACTCCACCTCAAATCTCGCGACAGTGCATCCAACGGCAAAGAGCGGCAACTCTGCCGTGTAGTATAGCCAGGCCGCCTGGCCTCGGGCTGCGGCGGCAGTCGCGATGTGGGTGCGAATTTCGAAGGCGCCTTGGCCGCCTTCCCGATAGGTTTCTTCATCGGAATAGGTCAAAAGGCCGGCCTTGTCCTGCTGGGTCAAGCGGCGCAGGAATTCGCGATCCCAGGCCTCGTTGATCTTTCCGGAGTCGGGGGTTGCAGGCCAGTGCGAGATGCCTCCCGTGCCGATGAGGGCGATGCGTTCGGGGACGGCATCACAGGCTCGGCGTAGCGCTTCTCCAAACGCCCAGGCGCGACTGAGCGGGGTCAGTGGTGGCCCTTGGCAGTTGATGTTGGCTGGAACGACGGGCATGTCGTACTCAGGCGTCAGGAAGTTCAGCGGTACCATGATCCCATGGTCGAACTTCCATTCTTCGGCGTAGGCGGTGTCGACGCTCTGCATGACTTCGCGTACGAGGCGGCCGCTGAGGTCGCTGTTGCCTGGAATCTGGCGGCGTGGGATCCGCAGCCAGGCGGGATCCTCGATTGGCCCCTCATAATGGTCGGCGATGCCGATGCAGAATGCCGGCATGTTGTTCATGAAGAAGTTGGCGAAATGTTCGGCGGCGACCACGACCAGGGCCTCGGCACCGCTCGCCTGAAGTTCGTCGCGCAACGTGCTCATCTTGGCAAAGAACTCGTCCCGGCGTTCCGTGTTCTGTACCAGATGGGCGCGGCCGGTCATCCCTGGACCGTGACTACAGATGCCGGCGAATACCAAGCTCATGTGCGGTCTCCTTCGGGGGTGAAGCTCGCGCCCCCGCCTGTCATGGCGTACACGCCCGCGCGCACCGGGCCATGGCGGGACACACCCTGGCGCATGAGCTCGAGATAGTCGAACCACGCAATGCCGAGGAAAGCGGCGAAGTGCATGAGGATCTGGCCGTTGACGCCGAGCACGTACAACAGGCCGATGTCGCCGTCACGCAATGCCTGCGCCTCTTCATCGGTCAGGTCGTACTGCTTCAGGAATGCCTCGCGATCCGTCTTGAACTGGGCCTGGGCGACGGGCTCACGATTGAGGGTAAAGAGGCTCTTCTGCAACTGGTAGAGACTCATGGTGCACCGAGTCGCGGGATGGTGTGGCTGCCGAGGGCGACGCACACGTTCTTGGTTTCCATGTAGAACTCGAAACTATAGTCGCCGCCGTCCCGACCGATACCGCTGGCCTTCATGCCGCCGAACGGCGCCGGCAAGTGCCGGTTGTTTTCAGAGTTCACCCAGATCATGCCGGCTTCGAGGTCGCGTGAGAAGCGGTGCGCCCGCTCGACGTCGCGTGTCCATAGATAGGCAGCCAGGCCGTAGGGCACGTCGTTCGCGAGCGCCAGCGCCTCTGCTTCGGTGGCGAAGGTCACGGCCGTGAGCACGGGGCCGAAGATCTCCTCCTGGGCGACGCGCATGGCGTTCGTCGCGCCTACGAACAGCGTCGGTTGGACGAAGTTGCCTTTACCGTCCGCCGCTGGCCGCCCGCCGGCCGCGATGGTCGCGCCGTCCTCGCGGGCGATGTCGAAGTAGCTGCAGACCTTGTCGAAGTGTCGTCGATGGATCAGCGGGCCGATCTCGGTCGCCGGATCCAGCGGATGTCCCACCTTGAGGGTGGCGATTCTTGCCTCGAGGCGCGCAAGGAATTCCTTGGCGACGCGGGCGTCGAGGAGGAGACGACTCGAAGACGTGCAACGTTCACCGTTCAAGCTGTAGATCATGAACAGGACGGCATCCAGCGCACGCTCGAGGTCCGCATCGGCGAACACGATGACCGGGTTCTTGCCGCCGAGTTCGAAATGCACGCGCTTCAGCGTGGCCGCCCCCTGGCGCATGATCTGTGAGCCCGTGCTGGACTCCCCGACGAACGCGATGGCCTTGATGGCGGGGTGTTCGGTCAGCGCCTTGCCTGCTTCTTCGCCGAGGCCCTGCACGACGTTCCATACCCCGGGCGGCAGCCCGGCTTCGTGGGCAATCTCCGCCAGCAGCATCGCCGACAGGGGCGACCATTCCGCGGGCTTGTGGACCACCGTACAGCCGGCGGCGAGCGCCGGTGCGATCTTCCAGGTCGAGAGCATGAAGGGCGTATTCCAGGGCGTGATCACCCCCACAGGCCCGATCGGTTGCCGCAGCGAGTAATTGAGGTGTTCCTCGGCGGGCATCGCGCGCCCGTCACGCGCGGCGGGTGCGCGGTCGGCGAAGAAGCGAAAGTTCTCCGCACCGCGGAGCGCCGCCTTGCTCATGAAGCGCAACGCCTGTCCCGAATCCATGCTCTCGACCAGGGCGATGTCGCGCGCACGGGCCTCGATGGCGTCGGCGATGCGGTGGAGCAGGGCGCGACGGCGGTCGCCGGCCAGGTCACGCCAGGCCGGAAAGGCGCGCGCGGCAGCGGCCGCGGCGCGCGCGACGTCATCGACGTCCCCGGCGCAGACCCGTCCGAGGGACGAATTGTCGACCGGCGCCAGGTTCTCGAACGTCCGGCCGCTGCGCGATGGGCATGTCTCGCCATCGATCAGGTGTGGCAATGGGTTCGCGCGGAAGCGCGCCAGCAGTGCTTCGGCCTCGGCGATGTTGGTGTCGAGTGCTGAGGTCATGCGCTCCTCTTCGTGCTGTTCGCGCTGATTTCCATGCAACTCAGTCGGGCCTGCCCGAACCGTCCAGTGGCAAGCGGCCTGACGTTGTTGTCCATTAACATGTTAACTATACTGCCGGCGCCGCGACCGTCAAGGCTGGTGGCGCCGTCATCGTTCGCGAGGGTCAAGGTCATGTCGTTTCGCCACACGCTCCGAGGTTCGATCCCGCCGGTCGTGACTCCTTTCAAGCAGGGCGCGGTCGATTACGAGCGCTACGCGCGACTCATCGATTACCAGGTCGAGAACGGCTCTCACGGTGTGCTGGTCAACGGCACCACCAGCGAGCCTTCGACACTGACGCTCGCAGAGCGCAACCGGCTGGTGGATGTCGCGCTGGAAGTGGTCGCCGGTCGGGTGCCGGTGGTGGCGGCCACCGGCTCCCAGTCCTTGGCGGAGACCGAGGTGCTGACATCCCACGCAGTGGCACGCGGCGTCGATGCCCTGCTGGTGGTCACGCCTTACTACATTCGCCCGCCTCAGCGTGGCCTAGTGCAGTACTACCTGACACTCGCCGAGCGCCACGAGACACCGTGGATGATCTACCACATCCCCGGCCGCGCGGCGGTCAACGTCACGCTCGACTCGATGAAGGAGATCCGCGAGCGCTCCAGGCATTTCGTCGGCATGAAGCACGCGGTCAACGACCTCGGACTGGTGACGGAATGCCTGGCCGCCTTCGGCGACGAGTTCAGGATTTTCGTCGGACTGGAAGAACTGTCGTTCCCGATGATGGCCATCGGCGCCTGCGGCCTGATGAACGCGGTCGGCAATCTGCGGCCCGGCGTGCTGGCCGAGATGTGCGAGGCGGTATGGCGCGGCGACCTGGCCACGGGCCGCGCCCTTCATCAGCGCCTGCTGGAAATCAACCAGGCCGTGTTCTTCGATACCAATCCGATTCCCATGAAGTACATGATGAAACGATTGGGACTGCTCGACGGCAATGAGCACCGCTTGCCCATGGTGCCGGCGACAGCGGAACTCGAGAAGCGCCTCGACGGCGTTCTGCAGCGTGCGGGCCTGCTTTGAGCGCAGCCGATTAGGCCATGCCCGTCACCGCCGAGCCCGCAGCCGTTGCATCGCCACTGCGGGACATCGAACTTTCGCTGCCGTTGCAGTTGCTCAAGGCGCGTGAAGCGGCGATGGCGCGCTTTCGGCCCATGCTGCGCCGGCACGGGCTGACCGAACAGCAGTGGCGAGTGATTCGCGTGCTGGCCTCCGCCGGCCCGCTCGACGGTCGCGAACTGGCGCGTCGCTGCTTTCTGCTGGCGCCGAGTCTCACCCGCATCATGCAGCATTGTG
>JBFWYG010000121.1:0-9770 GCA_050186725.1 Gammaproteobacteria bacterium
ACCAGCGGCGCGAAGAGTTCGAGGTCCAGCCGCGGCTTGTCCGCATCGAAGGCCGGGTCGTCGTACTTGGCGATGAACTCGGCGGTGTGGTCGTAGTAGGGCGAGCTTCGGTACTGCTCGCGCATGTTGCGGTCCATGCCGAGGTGATGGAAGAAGTTGTAGCCCTGGAAGATGCCGTGGTGCTTGATCATCCAGTGGTTGGCTTCACTGACGTAGGGATGGAGGATGGCCGCCGCCACGTCGGGATGGTTGGCCGAGCCCAGCGTGTCGCCGATGTCGTGCAGGAGCGCGCACACCACGTATTCCTCGTCGCGCCCGTCCTCGGCCGCGAGCTCCGCGGTCTGCAGCGAGTGCTGCAGTCGATCTACCGGAAAGCCGCCGTAGTCGCTGTCCAGCAGGCGCAGGTGGGTGAGGATGCGGTCCGGCAGGCCGGCGAAGAACTGCCGGTGCTCGTCACAGATGTGCGTCCAGTCCTCGGCGGTGCTGGTGGACAGGGACTTGAAGGTCGGGCGCGGGGCGAACTGTTCGGGATTGGCGGCCATGGCATGTACCTCAGGCGATCTGCGCGTCGAGCGTGATGGTCGGCTTCTGTTGGATGGTCTGCAGCACCACGCAGTAGCGTTCCGATGTGCTGACGATTTTCTTCAACGTCTCTTCCGGCGCGTCGCCGGCGATGTCGAAGGTCACGCGGATGTCGCGGAACCCGACCGGCGCGTCCTTGGCCACGCCGAGCGTGCCGCGGAAATCGAGATCGCCCTCGACCTTGACGGTGGCCTTGGTCAGCTTGACGCCGAAGGCGGTCGCGACCGCCTGCAACGTCACGCCGGCGCAGGCGGCGAGGGCTTCCAGCAGCATGTCGCCCGAGCAGGCCTGGGTGCCCGGCCCGCCGGTAGCCGGATGCAGGCCGGCTTCGATCATGCCCTTGCTGGTGTCGAGCTTGCAGGCCACGCCGTCGACGCCGTTGGATTCCGCGCGCAGCGTGACGAGCGCGGCGCCGGGTTCGCTGCGGTAGCGATCCTTGAGCGGCGCCTGCAGCGCTTTCAGAGCATCAGAATCCATGGGGACCTCCGGGGGAACGTGTTATCGATGCAAGGCATGGTAGCCAAGCGCGCGCGGGCCGCGCAATTTCCCGCGCGGCGTGTAGGGACAGACCCCGTACGGGGTCTGTCCCGTCCAACGACGCCCTCAGGGCTGCGGCCCCCACGGCGCCGGGTTCATCAACTGCACGTCCTGGGCCTGCACCATCGGTCGCACCTGGCTCGCGAAGGCCTGGAAGTCCGGGTGCTCGGCGAGGCGCTTCCAGAAGGCGCGCCTGTCGTTGTCATCGGCGAAGCGCCAGATGTGGATCAGCTGGTGCAAGGGTCCCGTGTCGCTGATGAAGTAGCCGACCAGGTACTTGTCGAAGCCGCCGCGCTCGAACAGCGGGTAGCCGAGTTCGCTGTAGACGCGGATCACGTCGGCCATCTTGCCGACCATCACGGAGTAGGTGCGCTTTTCGTAGAGCGGCATGCTCGGTTCCTCGTTTGTCGTGTGAAACTGGGGCGCCGCGCGCGGTCGTCAGGCCAGGTGCGCGGCAATGAGTGGCGCCACCCGCGCGGCAAGCGCGTGGGCGAAGCCGTGATCGCCGGTGTCAAGCACGGTGAGCGTTGCATGCCGCAGCGCGGCGCGCAGACGTTCACCGACGGCGGGCGGGCTCACCGTGTCCGCGTCGGCCCACAGCAGCAGCGCTGGCTGCTCGACCGTCGCCATTTCCGCGCTGAAGTCGAGTCGCAGTCGCGTGATCCAGTCTGCCGCGCGCGGGTAGGCGGCGCGGTAGTCCGCCCGCCAATCTGCCGCGCCCAGCGCGCCCACATCGAGCCCGCCCGAAGTCGCGCACAGCACCAGCCGGCGCACGCGAGCAGGTTGGTCCAGCGCCACCCGCAGCGCCACCGCGCCGCCCATGGACTGCGCGACGAGATCGGTCGGCGTGTCGTCCAGCGCAGCCACGGTGCGCGCCACGAGATCCGCGAAGCCACGCACGGCGGGATCGTGTGGTTCGTCGCCGAGACCCGGCCAGGACAGGTAGCGCTTGTCCCAGTCGGCCGGCAAGCGCTCGCCCACCGGCCGCCAGAACGACGCCGAGCCGCCGGCGCCCGGCAGGAACAGCACGCGCCGCGCCGTCGCGCTCACGCGAACAGCGGCAAGGTCTCGTACTCGCCCTTCAGCACGGTCTTGGCCGCGCCGGGCTTGAGCCAGCCGTCGATGGCCGTGGCGTAGACGCGGCGGAAGTCGGTGGTGAACTTGAGGTTGTCGCCCTCGTCCAGGTCCGTGAGGCTGACCGGCGTGCCGTAGTGTCCGCCCTTGACCCGCGTGCCGACCATGAACATGGTGCCGGCCGCGCCATGGTCGGTGCCGAGATTGGTGTTCTCCGGCGCGCGCCGACCGAACTCGGAGAAGACCAGGGTGGTGACGCGGTCCGCCACGCCGAGGCGTTCGAGGTCGCGCTGGAAGCCGTGAATGGCGTCGCCCATATAGCTCAGCAAGCGCTGGTGCAGGTCGAGCTGCTGTACGTGGGTGTCGAATGCGTTGTTGCGGAACGCGAGGTAGTAGATGCGTGACGGCAGGCGCGCGGCGATGCAGGCCGCGACCTTGGGCAGCTGGGCCGGCAGGATGCCGTAGTCGATCGGCGTCTTGTACTTGTCCCAGGCGTCCCGCACCAGCACCGAGGATTCGGCCGCGCTCTGCGCGACGTGCTTGAGATAATCGAGGGATGTGTTGCCCGGCGCGGCGGACTGGCCAACGCGGTCGAGCAGCGCACGCTCCTGCATGAGTCCGAGGCGCTGAAAGCGGTCCGGCTCGTCGAACACCACCGGCGTGTGCACGCGACTGCGCACCGCGAGACTCTGGGTGGTGTCGATGTTCACCAGGAAATTGGGAATGGGCGTCGGCGCCAGCGTGTCGGCGAGACGTCCGCACCAGCCGTACTCGTCGCCCGAGTTCGGCGCGGCGGTGTGCCAGTAGGCCATCGACGTGAAATGCGAGAACGACGGCTGCGCGTAGCCCGCGCCGTGCACGATGGCCAGCCGGCCGTCCTTCCACAGGCGCTGAAAACCCAGCAGGCCCGGATTGAAGCCCCAGTGATCGTCCAGCGCCAGCAGCTTGTCCTTCTTCAGGCCGAGGCGCGGGCGCAGCTTGTAATAGGTGTCGTCGGCGTAGGGCACGATGGTGTTCAGCCCATCGTTGCCGCCCGACATCTCGAACACCACCAGGATGCGCTCGTCCTGCTTGCCGTCCGCGGCGAGCGCGTCGGCGAACGCGCTCGGCACCGCGCCCGCCAGCAGCCCGCCGCCACCGAGCGCGGCGAGCCGCGCGAGCATTTCACGACGATTGATCATCAGCATTCTCCTCAGCCGAGCTGGTACTCGGGGCGACTCAGCACGAGGTGCAGCAGCACGCGCAGCGGATCTTCCAGGTAGCTGCTCGCGGCCAGCACATCGGCGGTGCCGAGCTCGGTGGTGAAGCCGTCGATCAGCGCCTGGCGCGTGGCGCCGTCCAGCGGCACGGCCAGGAAGCGCTGCACGAAGTAATCGACCACCGCGGCCGGCGTCGCCAGTTCGTTGCTGGTCACCATGCGGGTCAGGTCCAGCCGCGCGAGGTCGCGCGGAATGGGCTTCACCCGCTCGATGGCCTTCTGCCAGCCGCGGTAGCTCGCATAGCGGGTGTTGAAGGCCTCGGCGTGTTCGACCTGGTTTGACATCGCCATCATGTCCTGGCCGCCTGCCGCGGCGACCGGCGCGGTGGCCGCGGTCATGTCGTAGCCGGCGCGAATGCGCTGGTGGACCTGGCGAATCTCGTCGCCGGTCGGGTAGACCGGGTAGCGATCGGCGGCGATGAACTCGATGTCCGGGAACATCACGTCCAGCACGAAGTTGCCACGCTCGATGAGCAGGCTCGGCGTGATCCAGGCGCGACCGTAGCTCCAGCCGGCCACGGTCGGCGGGTGCATGAGGCGCTGGCCCAGGGACTCGGTCAGGAGATTGAAGTCCGGCGCGCCCGGCACGCTCGCGAGGCCGAGCTTCTTGTAGGTCGAGATGACCAGCTCCACCGGGCTCTTGATGCGCGTCGCGACCGACGCCGGCGCGTAGAAGTCGCGCGACAGAAACAGGGTCTCGAGAAAGGGCGCGAGCGCGTAGTTGCCGGCCTTGAGCTTCGCGCCCAGCGCCGCGCGCAACTCGGGCGAGGGATCCTCGCGCACGAAGTAGCGGTAGATCTTGGCAGCGATGTAGTTCGGCGTGGCCGGGTGCGCCAGGATGCGGTCGATGATCTGCTCGCCGTCGAAGTTGCCGCGCGCGCCCAGGAACTCCTTCTCGCCCTCGTCGTGCTTGGCGGCGTCGATCTGGAACTCGAGCCCCTTGAAGTACCAGCCGGTGAAGGCGCGCGCCGCTTCGCGAATGTCGTGCTCGCTGTAGTTGCCCACCCCCATGGTGAACAGCTCCATGATCTCGCGCGCGAAGTTTTCGTTGGGTGAACCTTTGACGTTCACGCCGGCGTCGAGGAAGGCGAGCATCGCCGGGTCCTGCGCGACACCGAGCAACAGGGTGCGGAAGTTGCCCAGGCCCTCGCGCTGGAAGAGTTCCAGCTGGCGCTGCATCTTGCGGTAGTCGCGCACCTTCTCTTCGCTGGTCGCGAAATGCCCGTGCCAGAACAGCGCCATCTTCTCGGCGAGCGGCGTGGGCGAGGCGAGCATGCGGTTGGCCCACCAGTAGGCGAGCCTGTCGGTCTCCAGGCGGCTGGCGCGCAGCCAGTAGAAGAATTCGTTGACCACCGGCTGCAGCGGGCGGTTGCCGCCGGCCTTGACCTTGATGCCGAGCGCCTCGCCGTTCTTCTGCGCGAGCTCGGTGGTGGCGGGGCGGCTGGGCGGGAACGGATCGAGCCCGGGCTCGAAGATGCCGGAGGGCTCGAAGGCCGGCTGCGCGGCGATCGCGCGCGGGTCCACACCCTCGAAGTGCACCAGCGCACGCACCGCCTGGCGGGGCGTGAGCCGGGCGAACTGCGCAACCTCGCCCGGCGTGCCGCCGAAGCCCGCGCGCTCCAGCAGGTGGCGCGCCTTGTCGGCGTTCCAGTCGGCGGCCGCGATCGGCGCGAGGTCGTCCGTGCCGTCACCGGCCGCCTGCGCGGCCCCGACCAGCAGGCCGAGAAGCAGGAGCAGCAGCAGTCGCATGTCGCGACGTGGCCCTGTGAACCGCCACCGGGCGCCGAGCCCCGGGTCGTACGCGCCGTTCATCTTCCGTTCTCCCCTCGAAACAGCGCCGGCACCTTAGCCCGCGCGCCCCGAGGGCGGCAATAGCGCAAAGGGGCGGCGTGTGTCGTGCCGATCGCGGGGCACGAGAACGCCCGCCGCGGGCGGGGCCACGGCTTGTCGCTCAACCGTGGTGGGCGCGGACGCGGACGTGGTGGCCTGCGCCGGCGCGCCCAGACTGAGCGCCGCCGCGTACAGCGCGGTCGGCAGCAACAGGGACAGGAAGGTGTGATGCATGGCGGAGTTCCTCTCGAGTGTCCAGGTGGGCGGCGCGTGGACGCCGGCTCGGAGTCGACTCTAGGGAACGGCTGTTGCGCGGCCATGGCCGCGCGTTACGCGCTTGTTGGTGCCTGGTTGCGGCTCAGCCGCAGGCCAGGATCTCGCGTAGCAGGCCGCGAAAGCGCGGCAGGTCGAGCGGCTTCGGCACCAGCGCGCGTATCCCGACGCCGCGCACCTCGCGTTCCGACAGCGTCTCGCTGTAGCCGGTGTAGAGCACGATGGGCAGGTCGGGCCGCGCGGCGAGGAACTCGCGCGCCAGTTCCAGTCCCGTGCAGCCTGGCATGGTCTGGTCGAGGATGACCAGGTCGTAGGCGTCGGGCGCGGTGGCGAGCTGGCTGCGCGCGCGCTGGCCGTCGCTGATGGTGGTGACCGCGAGTCCCCAGCTCTCCAGCAGCTCTTCCAGGAATTCGCCCACCGTGAAGTTGTCGTCCACCACCAGCACGCGCCCGGCGAGTTGCCCGCGTTGCGGTGGCGCGGGCTCGGCGCCACCGCCGGAGTGCGCGGGCCCGTCGGTGGCCGCGGCCGGCAGCAGCACGCGAAAGCGCGCGCCGCCACCCGCGGCGGTGTCCAGCAACAGGTGGCCGCCGTACTCGTGCACGATGCCGTGCACCGTGGCGAGCCCCATGCCGCTGCCCTTGCCGACGTCCTTGGTCGAGAAGAACGGTTCGAAGATGCGTTCGCGGAGCGCCGGCTCGATGCCCGGGCCGTCGTCGCTGACCGCGAGCTCGACGAAGTCGCCGTGCGCGGCGAGATGGCAGGAGGCGCACACGAACTCCTGCGCCGCGTGCGCGCCGATCTCGATGCCGAGCGTGCCATGGCCGCCCATGGCGTCGCGCGCGTTGATGCACAGGTTGACCAGCACCTGGTCGAGATGCACCGGATCCGCCAGCACCGCCGGCAGGCCGCGCGCGAAGCGCCGCTCGATGCGGATCGTCGCCGGCAGCGTCGATTCGAGCAGGTAGAGGCCTTCGTCCACCACCGCGCCGAGCTGCAGCAGGCGGCGCTCGCCCTGCTGGCCGCGGCTGAAGGTCAGCATCTGCTGGATCAGGTCGCGCGCGCGTTCGCCGGACCGCTGCGCGCGGGCGAGATAGCGCAGCAGCTTGTCGTCGCCGCTGCCTTCGAGCCGTTCGGCGGCGAGCTGCACGTAGCCCAGCACGCTGGTCAGAATGTTGTTGAAGTCGTGGGCGACGCCACCGGTGAGCTGGCCGAGCGCCTCCATCTTCTGCGCCTGGCGCAGCTGGTTCTCCAGCAGCCGGCGCTCGTCCTCGGCGGCCTTGCGCTCGGTCAGATCGCGAATGAAGTGCACCAGGATGCGGCCGCGCGCGCCTTGCGCCACGGCGGTGGCGAACTCGGCCGGGAATTCGCTGCCGTCGGCGCGCATGACGAGCAGTTCGCGACGCGCGCCGGCGTCGTCGGCCAGGTGGTGCTCGAGTGCGCTGGTCAGCGCCGCGCGGCCGCGCTCGGGCACGATGAGCCCGAGCAGGTCGCGGCCCAGCACCGCCTCGCGGCGATGGCCGAAGCAGGCCTCGGCGGTCGGATTGAAGTCGAGGATGCCACCGCGCTCGTCGGTCGAGATGATGCAGTCCAGCGCCGATTGCACCGTGGCGCGCAGACGGTTCTCGCTCAGCAAGAGCGCCTGCTCGCGCTGGCGCGCGGCGGTCACGTCGCGCACGATGGCCAGCACGTGTGGCGCGCCCTGGTAGTCCATGCGGATCGCGCGCAGGTCGACATAGAACATGCGCCCGGCCTTGTTGCGTGCGCGGCTCAGCACCTGGGCATAGCCGGCGTCCACCACTTCCGCGACGAAGCTCTGCGCGAGTTCGCGCTGTTCGGGCACGAGGTAGTCGTAGGCGCTGTTGCCGAGCAGTTCGCGCCGCGTGTAGCCGTACAGGCGTTCCAGCGCCGGATTGACGTCGACCACGTGGCCGTCGGGACGCACCAGCACCAGGCCGTCGACCGAGGCGGTGAAGATCGCCCGGTACTGCTCCTCGCTCTTGCGCAGCGCGTCGGCGACAGCGGCCCGTTCGATCTCGGCGGCCGCGCGCTCGGCGAACACGCGCAGCAGGAACTCGGCGCGGCCGGCGTCTTCGATGGGGGCGTAGCGCATCACCACCAGGATGCCGAGCGGGGCATGGGCGCGGTCGAACAGCGGGTAGGCGGCATAGCCGGAGATGCGGCGGTTCTTCTCCATCACGTCGGGGAACTCGAAGCCCACGTCGCGGGGAAAGATGCGGAATTCCTGGCCGACCACCGTCTCGCAGGGCGTGCCGGCCAGCGCGTAGGTCTCCTCCGGCAGGCGCCTGCCGCCGACGAAGCAGGACAGGGTGCGAATCGACGGCACGCCGTCCACTTCGGTGTAGAGCCCGAGCAGGCCGACGTCGCACTCGAGCAGTTCGGTCACCGACAGCGTGAGGTCGTCGAACATGCGCTCGCCGCGCACGCGCGACAGGGCGCGCGCGGTGCGCAGCAGGAAGGCGTGGTCCTCGACCGGCGGTGGTCGTTGCGGCAGGTTCACGCGCCGCTCCCGGGCACGAACATGTACCCCACGCCGCGCACGGTGCGGATGGCCTGCGGCCGGTCCGGATCGGCCTCGACCTTGCGCCGCAGCCGGGCGATGCGGATGTCGATGCTGCGATCGAACGGGTCCCAGTCGCGATTGCGCGTCAGGTTCATGAGCTGGTCGCGGCTGAGCGGGCGGTTCGGCCGTTCGAACAGCGCCTTCAAGAGGTCGAACTCGGCGGCGGTCAGCGGGATCTCTCCACCGCTTGCATCGAACATCTGGCGGCTGTCCAGATCGAGCAGCGCCGCGCCGAAGGTCACGCGGCGCGTGTCCGCGAGAAGTCCGCTCGCGGTGGCGGCCGGGCTCCGCTGGTAGCGCCGTACGACGCTCTTGATGCGCGCCCGCAGTTCGCGCAGGTCGAAGGGCTTGGACAGGTAGTCGTCGGCGCCGACCTCGAGCCCGACGATGCGATCGAGCGTCTCGCCGGCGCCCGACACCATGATGATGGCGAGGTCGTACTCCTCGCGCAGGAAGCGCGCGAGGCTGAGCCCGTCCTCGCCCGGCAGGCTGATGTCCAGCAGGCAGAGGTCGGGCGTGCGCGCGGCGAGCAGGGCGCGGGCGGCCCTGGCGCCGTCGGCGAGCAGCACCTCGTAGCCGCTGTCCGCCAGGTAATCCTGCAGGAGTTCGCGCACGTCGGGGTCGTCGTCGACCACCAGTACGGTCAGGACAGCGTCCACGTCGACACCCTCGTTGTGGCTCGGGGCGGTCGCGGCACCGGCGCGTCGCGCCAGGCCGTCAAAGCGGTATTCTTGCATCATCTTCTCCGCGTGATCACCGGGCGGCCGCGCCGCCCGGCATCGAGCCTAGCGCGACGCTGTAGCGCGGCGGTTGCGAAGAGCGGTGGATTTGTAGCCGAATTGTTGCGCGGACGGCGCGCCGGGGCCGGCAGACGCCGGGGCGTCACGCCCCGGCGCCGGTCACGCGGGCTCACACGATCGGGGGCCGCAGCGCGTCCACGAGGTACACCCACATGAAGGCGCTCATGCCGATGGTGATGGCGATGAGAAACACGGTGGCGATGGCTTCTTCGGTTGCGGTGGTCATGCGTCTTGCTCCTGGTCGGGGGCTGAGGCCCGGGAGTGGGCCGTTGCCGTTCACGGAGCAAAGCCTAGGCGGCGTGCGTAACCGGGGTGTTGCATCGCGCTGCCGCTTGGTCGCGGCTTTGTTGCGCGCGCCGGTCGGGGAGCGCTGACCGTGGCCGCGCGCTTCGCCCGCGAGCCGGGCTACATGTACATCCAGCTCGACGAGTTCCTGGATCTGCCCACCGCCAAGGCGGTGTTCCTGGCCTTCATCGAGCACCCGGAATTCGAGATCGGCATGCAGGTGCTGTGGGACGCGCGCGAAGTGCGGCGCGTGGATCTCGGGCACGAGGATCTCAAGCGCTTCGGACGCTTCGTCGCCGAGCACGAAGCGCGGCGCGGCGGCGGGCGCTCGGCGCTGGTCGCGTCCCACGACGCCGTGTTCGGCACCTTCCGTGTGCATGAACTGCTGAACCACGACACCGTCAGCTACGAATTCCGCGTGTTTCGTGATTTCGAGGCGGCGCGTGAGTGGTTGCTGGAAGTTGGGAATCGATAACGGCTCTGGGATGGAATGGCGGGTTGAAACCCGCCCTACAGGTGCCTCCGTTGTAGGGCCGATTTCAATCGGCCA
>JBFWYG010000122.1:0-1987 GCA_050186725.1 Gammaproteobacteria bacterium
GGCATCAGCGAACAGGGCACGAGCGCGTTGGAGTTGTAGATCTTGTTCCAGGTGTATTCGAGCATCTGCGGCGAGGCGCCGCGCAGCTTGCCGTAGTGCTTGAGACTCGGGCCGAGCGTGCCATAGGCCAGTTCCTTGGCCGCCATCTCGTGGCAGGCGTAGCAGTTGCCGCCATTGGGCTTGGCCGGATCGTCATTCCACTGCAACCCCGAGCCGGTCAGCGCGATGCGCTCGCCGGTGGCGTGGTCGCCGAGATAGACGCCGTCCGAGGGCGCGGCCAGGGTCGCGCGGTTCATCTCGACGATGCGCGACGCGTCCGCGGGCGACAGCAGGCCGCCAGGCGCGGAACACAGGCGCTGCGTCTCGTCCTGCTCGAGGCGCGAGAGCGTCGCCTGCTTCTTGTCCTTGAACGAGGCGCGCATCGCGCTGGCGATGTCCGGCGCGACCGGCTCGTCGGCGCCGACCGGCGTGGTACCGGTAAACGCCAGCAGCAGGGCCAGTGCGGGGGGTAGCCTGGTCTTGCACGTGATCATCTCGAGCTCCTAACGCTTGATCGACGGCGCGGCCATCACGCCACCGTCGGCGTTCCTGGCCAGGTACAGGCTGAGCCCGATGGCAACGTCCGAGCCGAAGCGCAGCTCCGGCAGGCGCTGCTGGCGAAAGCAGTCGTACAAGCGCCAACCGATGGTGCGCACTTCGCCCTGCGAGACGCGGTAGGCCGGGATCTGGGTGTAGGACCGGCGCGCGCCCGCGGCTTCGCTCAACTTGTTCAGCGCCTGCAGCCGGATGCGCTTGCCGTCTTCACCGTGGCAGGTCGCGCAGGCGAAGTCATGCGGGCCGGCGCGATAGAAGAATGCGGCCTCGCCGAGCGCATACGCGCGCCGCTCCTCGGGGTGCTTCAAGGGAATGTTCACCGCCTGGCCTGACGACGCCTTGGCGATGTAGACCGACAGCGCCTCGAGGTCCGACTTCCTGTCGCCATCACCGAAACGGCGCGCCAGCACTTCGTCTTCGGAGAAACCCTGCAGCCGCGTGATGCAGGTGACCAGGCGCATCTCGAGGTCTTCCACGCGGCCCGTATCAGCGAACCAGCGCGGCAGCTGCGCGTAGGCGCCCGCCACCACGCCGGGCCCGAGGCCCAGGTCGCAGGCGGTGAGATCGGCCTGCCTGGGTCCACGTTTCTCGGTCCACAGCTGCTCGCCACGCAGTTCCCACAGCTCGGCGGGATTCTCGTCGCCGAACATGTCGCGATACTCTTCGAGCGCCTGTTCCGTCGCATCGTCAGCGCGCGCCGTGCCGCCCACCAGGGCCACGGCCAGGCCGAGACACGTCAACCATCGCCACATGTCGTCGCTCTCCGCTCAGGGTTTCACGTAGGCATGGCCCTCGCGCGCCTGCAGGCGCGCGATCTCGGCGATGCCGGAGGGCACGATGCTGGTCTGCATCAGGAGCCGCGCCGGGTCGACCTTGCGCGATTCCAGCGTGTTGCGGCACACGCGGAACTCGACACCCTCGGCCGCCAGTGGCTCGACCAGGAGTTCGAACGGGTAGTTGCCGTCGTCGACCGCGTCCTGCACCAGGAAGTCGATACCGTCGCCGAGCGCCACCACCACCAGCAGCGCGGTCGGATCGGCCTGGTGATGATTCTTCAGCAGGCGCAGCGCGCGCTTGGCCTGCGCGAGGCCCTCGGAGACGTGGTACACGACGCGGATCGGCGGCTGTTCCGCGCCCGACACCGCCTGCGCGGCACCCAAGGCCAACGCCGTGGCGCCGAGCAGCGCGCGACGGCGCTTCATGCGATCGCCACTTCGTCGCTGCGCGACTCGCCAGCGGTATCGGTCCAGGTGACCTTGAGCTTGTCGCCCTTGGCCGCGCCCTTGAAACGGAACGCGAGATAGGGATTCTTCGACACCGACGGTCCCCAGTCGGCGTCCAGCACCTCGCGGCCGTTGCACGACGCCGAGACCTTGACGATGTAATGCGCCGG
>JBFWYG010000122.1:2087-9590 GCA_050186725.1 Gammaproteobacteria bacterium
GGTTTCATTGCGCGCCGGCGCCTGTCAGCACCCAGCGCAGCACGGTGGTGAGATCGGCATCGGCGATGCCGGCCTGCGCCGGCATCATCACGCTGCCCCAGTTGCCCGCGCCACCGGCACGTACCTTGGTGGTGAGCGTGGCGAGCGCGTCGGCGCGCCCTGCATAGCGCTCGGCCACCGCGCGGAACGCCGGCCCGACGCGCGCTTCGGCCACCGCGTGGCAGGCGAGGCAGCCCTGGGCCTGGGCGAGGGCCGCGCCGGGCGCCTGCGCGGGCGCGGCGGCGGCGACCGGCGCGGCGCCATCGAAGCGTCGGAAGTGCGGGGCGAGACTGCCGTACATCTGCGCGACGAAACCGTCCGGCAGGCTGGACGTCACCTTGACTTCACCGACGATGCAGTCCTGCATGCAGGCGGTATTGTGTACGTCGGGCTTGCCGTCCACGCGCATGAAGCCGTGGGCCTGGGTAAAGCCGTCGCGATTGGGCATCTTCACCTGCGGCAGGCTGCGCGCGTCCAGCACCGCGTCGGCCGGCAGGATCTCGTTCAGGTGCAGCACGTAGGCGGTCACCGCGTAGACCTGGTCGGGTGTGAGCGTCTTGGCGCGCGGAAACGGCATGGCGCGGTTGATGTAGTCCCACAGCGTGGTGGCGTAATCGAGCTTGCTGCCGACCGTGCGCTGCGGCGCATTGCTCGCCAGCGAACCGACGCCGCCGGTCAGCGCCAGGTAGTCGTTGCTCTCGCCGAAGAAGCCGTGACAGGAGGCGCACTGCTCGTCGTAGATGGCCTGGCCATCGGCCACCGAGCCCGAACCAGTGGGCAGGCCCTGGCCGTCGGGCCGCACGTCGATGTCCCAGCTCGCGATCTCGCCGTCGACGAGCGGCCGGCCGAGCTCATGCCACGGTTGCGCAGCGTGGGCCGCCGCGCTGGTCGTGACGAACAGGAGCGCGAGCAGCAGGCGTTCAGACCTGGACATTGCGCACCTCGCCATTGGCCAGCACCTGCCAGGTCTGGATCGCGTTGTTGTGATAGATGGAGCGGGTGCCGCGCACTTCGCGCAGCTGGCGCAGCAAGGGCTGCACGTAGCCGGTGTCGTCGATGCAGCGGCTCTGCAGCAGCGCGGGTGATCCGTCCCACATCCAGTCGGCGCGGAAGCGCGTCAGCGCCTTGCGCTCCACCGGCGACTGCAAGGTCGCGGTGCGCCAGCTGCGACCGCCGTCGGTGGACACGTCCACGCGCTTGATGCGCCCGCGGCCCGACCACGCGAGGCCGGTGATCTCGTAGTAGCCGCCCTTGTCCAGCAGGGTCATGCCGCCGGAGGGTGATGTGATCACTGACTTGGCTTCCTGGATCCAGGTGAACTGGCGGCTCTTGCCGTCGGGCATGAGATCGCTGTAGTGCAGCGTCTCCTCGCGCGTGTGCCAGGGCTCGTCGCCAACTTCGATGCGCCTGAGCCACTTCACGCTCGACACGCCCTGCACGCCCGGCACCACCAGCCGCAGCGGATAGCCGTTCTCCGGCCGCAGCATCTCGCCGTTCTGACCATAGACCACCAGCACATCGTCCAGCGCCATCGACAGCGGAATGGTCCGGGTCAGCGCGGAACCATCCGCCCCCTCGGCCAGCACGAAGCGCGCGCGCTTGGCGTCGACGCCGACATCGTCCAGCAGGGTCGAGAGCAGCACGCCGGTGTATTCGGCGCAGGACAGCATGCCGTGGGTGAACTGCACCGTCGGCACCGCGGCGTTGCCCCACTCCATGCCCGTGTTCGCGCCGCACTCGATGAAGTGGATGCGCGACACCGACGGCAGGCGCAGCACGTCGTCCATGGTGTAGAGCTTGGGTCTGGCGACCAGACCATGGATGGCGAGACGGTGCGTCGCGGGATCGATCTCCGGCCGACCGTTGTGATCGCGCTCGAAGTGCAGACCGTTCGGCGTGATGATGCCGAACAGGTTCTGCAGCGGGGCGAAGGCGATCGAGGATTCGTTGGTGCGGGTCAGGCCAGGACTCTGGCGGCGGATGACATTGGCCTCGAAGCGCGCCGGCTGGCCGTAAGCGTCCGCCGCCACCGGCTTGCCGAGCACCCGCGCGCTCTCCAGGACCGGCAGCGGCTCGGCGGCGAATCCTGCCGCGCTCGCGGCCAAGGCCGCGCCGCCGCCCGCCATGCGCAGGAACTGCCGGCGCGAGGCGCCCGGGTCGACGGTGATCGCCGGCCGCAGGATGCGGCCGCTTCCACTTCCCTTTTCCATACTGCGCTCCCCTGACGGAAGGGACTCGGCAACTGATGTCGTCATATACCCCTACCCGTATTCTGGAACGAACTATAGTCAGCGGCAGCCGCAAGATCAAGGCTGCGGCTGTCGGGGATCGCGATGCGTGTGGCGAAGCCCGCCATACACCGCGTGGTGACGCGGGCATGGGGCGTGGGCGAGGACGTGGGTGATGCGCGCTCGCGCGCGCTGGGTGCGGCGTGATGCCGCCAGGCGGCGGCGCGGAGAGGATGAGCGCCGTCAGCGCGACGCTCGTTCCGTCATTCTTTCCACTGGCCGACCGCTTCGAGCTTGCGGCGCAGGGCAGGCAAGGGATAACCCTTCTTGTAGGCCTCGCGCGCGTGGAGCAGCGCGCCCGGATAGTCCTTCAATTCGTACATCACCAGGCCGAGCAGGTAACGCAGTTCGGCGGACCCGCCAGACGAGGCTTCGATACCGCGGGCCAGGATGTCGCGCGCCTCGCTGAGCTTGCGCTCGCGGCGCAGGTTGAAGCCATAGGCCGCGTAGCCATCGGGCAGTTCGGGGTGCTGCTTGATGGCCTGCTGGATGTCCTGGTATCCCTGATCCGTGCGCCCGAGCTCATAGAGGGCGCGGCCGCGCAGGATCTGCATCACCGAGACTATCGGGTGCTGGCTGCCCAGGCTGGTGGCGCTGCGGATCGAGAAGTTGACTTCGTTCACCACGCGTCCGAAGGACGCTTCCCTGTCCCGGCGATCCTTCGCGTGGCGGCCGCGCTCGAAGATGATCATCGCGGCGCAGAAGTGATGCATGCCGTTCCAGGCCGTGCCGAAATTGTTGGCCCACTTGCCGACCGTGGCCGTGGACACCATGTTCGAGTAATTGGAGTCCTGGCCCGCGCCCGACACCGTGTAGCGCGCCTTGCAGTACTCCGGCCAGCCCGCCCATTCGGCCGGCGTCGGCACGAAGGCCAGCGCGAAGGCCCGCTGCACGCCGCATAGCAGCAACAGCGCGAGGGCCGCCACGGTGGTCTTGGAGGGGGAGCGATGGGATCGGTGCTGGTCGTGCATGTGCTTCTCCAGGGCGGGCCTCGGCGCCGGATGAAGGCCGGCGATCGCGGGCTCGCAAGGACTTTCCCTGGCACGCCGCGGGGTCGTGCCGTCACGTGGACCCGCGCAGGTCAACTCCGCGCGGCATTGTACCGATATACCAGGGATTGCCGTCACGGACCGGGACCCAATGCGCAACACCAGGGGCAGCCACACCCGCAAGCCGAACGTTGCGCCGGGTGCATGCTTCGCCTTCACCGGTATAGCGGCCGCGCGGCGCGCGAGCGCAGCATCATGCCGCCTCGCGAGGCGCAGGACGCGCGCCGGCGGCGACGTGGACAGACCATCACATCTTCATAAATCTTTTGCTTCATCTCATTGACAGGCCAGGCGTCTAATCCGAAGGTACCGGCGTTCCCCAGCGGCCTCCCCATGCATCCCACGACCTCCGTCTACCTCGACCTCGTGCGCTTCACCGCGGCCATGATGGTGGTGCTGAGCCATGCGGCCTATCCGCACCTCGGCGGTGACTGGCTCGGCGCCGCGGGCGAACTGGGCCGTGATGCGGTGATGATCTTCTTCGTGCTGTCCGGCTACGTCATCGCCTACGTCGTACAGGAACGGGAAGCGGATGCGCGCAGCTACGCGCTCAGCCGCCTGTCGCGCATCTACTCGGTGGCCGCGCCGGCGCTGGTGATCACGGTGCTGGCCGACGCCCTGGGTGCGGCGCTCGACCCGCAGTTTTACGCCGATGCCTGGCACATCGACTCCAAGCCTCTGCCGCGCTTCGTGGTCAGCCTGTTGTTCCTGAACGAGTACTGGTTCGAATCGGTGCGGGCGTTTTCCAACGGCCCTTACTGGTCGCTGAGCTACGAGGTCTGCTACTACATCATTTTCGGCGCCTGGTGCTATGCCTCGCGCGGATTGCGTCCGCTGCTGGTCGGCGGTGTGCTGCTGCTGGCCGGCCCCAAGATCCTGCTGCTCTTTCCGGTATGGCTGATGGGCGTCGCCGCCTATCACTTCAACCGCCGCGTCACGCTGCCGAAGTGGCTCGCGCTCGGCCTCGTGCTCGGCTCGATCGCCGGCTTCATGGCCTACGAGCACTTCGAGATCGCGGTGCGCGGTCTGCACTACATGCGCGACGCATGGGGCGCCGATTTCGTCGATGGCCAGCTGAAATACAGCCGCTTCTTCCTCGGTGCGAACCTGCTTGGGCTGTTGCTCATGGTGCACTTCGTCGGCGTGCAGCAGTACGTGAGCCAGAGTTCGTTCGTCGTGCCGCGCGCCGCGGCGCGCGTCATCGGCCGCTTCGCCGGCCTGACGTTCTCGCTCTACCTGATGCATTACCCGCTGCTCCACCTGTACTTCGCCGTCACGGGCTCGAGCTTGCCGACCCTCGGCCTGTGCCTGCTCACCATCGCCGCCGTCGGCGCGGTGACGGAACAGAAGAAGCACCTGTGGAAGCGGCTGTTCGAGCAGGTCTTCGCCTTCGGCGACCGCCAGCTTCGCCCTCTTCTGTCTCGTCGCCAGGAGCCCTAAGCATGTTTGCCAAGGACGTATCGGTTCGCTTTCCGCAACGCTTCGATGTCGCGCGTCTCAACCAGGACCTCGTGACCAGCGAGCGCTTCGAGTTCGCCGCCCATCCGCTGCGCTACCACGACGGCACCTGGACGGCCATCAACCTGTACTACGCCGGTGGCAAGACCCAGTACACCCACGAAGGCGAGCTCGGCTACGGGGAAGAGCCGGCGGCGCCGACCGAAGTGCTGGCCGCCTGTCCCTATTTCCAGGAGGTGCTGGCCAGCCTGCCGGGCCGCATCATCATGGCGCGCCTGAGCGCGCTGCCACCCGGTGGGCGCATCCTGCGCCACTACGACCCGGTGGAGTCCGCCGATTTCGGCCAGCTCAGACTGCACATCCCGATCCGCAGCGAGCCGGAGAAGGTGATCTTCCACCTCGGCTTCCGTCGGCAGTACTGGCGCGCGGGCGAGCTCTGGTATGGCGACTTCAGCTTTCCGCACTCCGTGCACAACACCGCCGACTACACCCGCGTCAGCATGATCATCGACATCGCCGACCTCGAGCCCTATCGCGAGTGCTTCCCGCCGGAGTACTTCAGCGCCGAATCGGTGGCGCGCCGCGGCCGCTGGCGGGACGAGATGCGCAGCTGGTCGTGGCGCTTCGACCGGGTCAAGGAGAAGTGGCGCAAGATCGTCGCGCGGGACGACAAGGCGGCTTGAGCCGCGACGAAGCGCTCACGGATAGAGCCCGCGCAGTTCCATCGCCTCCAACACCCGCGTGCAGCCGATGATGTAGGCCGCCGTGCGCAGCGTCACCGCGCGCGTGCGCGCCACCTCGCAGACCGCGACGAAAGCGTCGCGCAGGATGCGGTCCAGGCGCTCGTTCACCTCCGACTCGGTCCAGAAGAAACTGGCGAAGTCCTGCACCCACTCGAAGTAGCTGACGATCACGCCGCCGGCGTTGGCGATCACGTCCGGCACCACCAGGATGCCGCGCTCGGCGAGGATGTCGTCGGCCGCCGGCGTGGTCGGACCGTTGGCGCCCTCGACCACGATGCGCGCGGCGACGCCGGCGGCGTTGGCCTCCGTGATCTGCCCTTCAAGCGCCGCCGGCACCAGGAACTCGCAGGGTAGCCGCCAGAACTCCTCCGCGGTCAGGGCCTCGGCGCCTGGCAGACCGGTGAGCCGTCCGCCGCTCTCACGCAGGTGGGCGAGCAGCACGCGCGGGTCCAGGCCCGCTTCGCGATACACCTGGCCGCTCTGGTCCTGCACGGCGACGATGCGCGCGCCGGCGTCGTGAAAGGCCTGCGCGGCCCACGCGCCGACGTTGCCGAAGCCCTGCAGCACGACGCGCGCGCCGGCCAGCGCGATGCCCTGGCGACGCGCGGCCTCCGCCGCCACCACGAACACGCCGCGCCCCGTGGCGCTGCGCCGCCCGTGACTGCCGCCGATGGCGAGCGGTTTGCCGGTGACGATGCCGGTGATGGTGCGTCCCTGGTTCATCGAATAGGTGTCCATGAACCAGGCCATCACCCGCTCGTCGGTGTTGACGTCGGGCGCCGGTATGTCGCGGTCCGGGCCGATGAGCAGGTTGAGTTCGCTGGCGTAGCGGCGGGTCAGGCGCTCCAGCTCGGCGGTCGAGAGCGCACGCGGGTCGACCCGCACGCCGCCCTTGGCGCCGCCGTAGGGCACGTTGATCGCGGCGTTCTTCACCGTCATCCAGCCGGCCAGGGCCATCACCTCGGCGAGCGACACGCGCGGGTGGTAGCGGATGCCGCCCTTGCCCGGTCCGCGCGCCAGGCTGTGCTGCACCCGGTAGCCCTCGAAGTGGCCGATACTGCCGTCGTCCATGCGCACCGGCACATCGACCACCAGGATGCGCTTGGGTTGACGCAGCGACTCCACCCAGCGCGCGAGTTCGCCCAAGTGCGGGGTGACGCGCTCGACCTGTTCGAGGAACACCCGCCAGGGATCGAGGTTGTCGTTGTCGAGATAGGACGGCAGGGCACTGGTCATGGAACTCACCCGCTGGGGCTGTGACGGTCCGGTCACCTTACACCCGGGCCAGCGCCCGACGAGCGCCGCGCCGTCACGCTTCGGCGCTACAATCCGGGCATGAATGCCTTGAACCCCGCCTCCCGCATCCTGCGCTTCGACGGCGCGCGCAACGTCCGTGACCTCGGCGGCCTGCCGGCCCGCGGCGGCACCACGCGCCACGGCGTGCTGTTCCGCGCCGACGGCCTGTCACGCCTGACCGACGCCGACCTCGAACGCCTGGCGGCGCTGCGCCTGCGCACCATCATCGACCTGCGCTACGACGAGGAACGGGATCGCGCGCCCGACCGGCTCCCCGGCGAGAACGCGCCGGACTTCTTCCACTGCGGCTTCCATCCGCAGGGCACCAGCGAACTGTTCGTCGCGCTGAACGGCGGCGTGGCCGGCGCCGAGGAGATGGCGCGCATCATGTGCCGCAACTACAGCATCATGCCCTTCGAACACGCGCCGCAGTTCCGTGACGCCATGCATCACGTGATCGCGCCCGAGCGCGCGCCGCATCTCATCCACTGCGCGAGCGGCAAGGATCGCACCGGGCTCATCATCGCCTTCCTGCTGTTCGCGCTGGGCGTCGAGCGCGACGTGGTGTTCCACGATTACGAGCTCAGCAATGTCGAGTGGCAACCGGTGGACGTGATCGGCGCGACCGCG
>JBFWYG010000123.1:0-9561 GCA_050186725.1 Gammaproteobacteria bacterium
GCGCGTGGTGGCGGTGGCCGACGTCGGTCTGCCGCTGAATCCGCGCAACGTCGAAGCACAGATCGAGGGCGGCATCGCCTTTGGTCTCTCCAACGCGCTGAACGCGCGCATCACGCTCGCGCGCGGCCGCGTCGAACAGAGCAACTTCCACGACTACCCGCTGCTCGGTCTCGCCGAGATGCCGCGAGTAGAGGTACACCTTCTGCCGGGGAACGAGCGGCCGAGCGGCATCGGCGAGGAATCAGTGCCGGTGGTGATCGCCGCGCTCACCGACGCCATCCACGCTGCCGGCGGCCCGCCCGTGCGCGAACTGCCGCTGCGCGGGCGGAGGCCCCTGTGATGTCGGGTTGCGAGCCGGGACAGACCCCGTATGGGGTCTGTCCCATCTGATCCCTGCTGACGATGCCCGACGAATCCTCGGTGCTCCGCCTCGGCGACGAACTCGCCCCCCTGCCCCGCGCCCTGCGCGCGCTGTTCGCGTCCTACGGCCTCGCGATGCGCTGGCTCGCGCCTGACGAAATCATCCCCGGCAGCTACTGGGGCGAGACGGAAGCCGGCCTGATCGGCGCGATGCTGTACGTCCGCGACGACACGCCGGTGCACTCCGCGCTGCACGAGGGCTGCCACTGGATCTGCGCGGACGAAACGCGGCGCGCGGCGGTCCACACCGACGTCGGCGGCGACGACCTGGAGGAATGCGCGGTGTGCTACCTCTCCATCCTGCTGGCCGACGCGCTGCCGGGCTTCGGGCGCGCGCGCATGCTGGCGGACATGGACGCCTGGGGTTACTCGTTCCGCCTCGGCAGCGCGCGCGCCTGGTTCGAACAGGACGCGGCGGACGCGCGCGACTGGCTCGCCGCGCAGGCGCTGCTGCCCGAGGCGGCGCCGGCATGAAACCCCGCGCCCTGCTCTCCTGGAGTTCCGGCAAGGACAGCGCCTGGGCGCTGCATCGCCTGCGCGCCGCGGGCGAAGTCGAGGTGGTGGGCCTGGTCACGACCTTCAACCAGGCGGCGGAACGGGTCGCGATGCACGCGGTGCGCGAGACCCTGGTCGAGGCGCAGGCGCGCGCCACCGGCCTGCCGCTGTGGCCGGTGCAGCTGCCGTGGCCGTGCAGCAACGACGACTACGCGGCGCGCATGCGTGAACTGCTGGAACGGGCGCGCGCGGCGGGCATCACGCACATGGCCTTCGGCGACCTGTTCCTCGCCGACATTCGCGCCTATCGCGAGCAGCAGCTGGCCGACACCGGTATCACGCCGCTCTTTCCGCTGTGGAACGACGACGCGTCCGCGACCGCCGCGCTCGCGCGCGAGATGCTCGCCGGAGGTCTGCACGCGGTGCTGACCTGCGTCGATCCACGCCAGCTCGATGCGCGCTTCTGCGGCCGCGACTTCGATGCCGCGCTACTGGACGAACTGCCGGCGACGGTCGACCCCTGCGGCGAGAATGGCGAGTTCCACACCTTCTGTTTCGCCGGCCCGATGTTCGAGCGTCCGATCGCGATCCGCACAGGCGAGCAGGTGACGCGCGACGGTTTCTGCTTCACCGACGTGCTGCCGGCGTAGGCGTTCCCTGCAACGCGGCCCTGTCGTCTGCGCCCCTTGGGCGCTAAGGTACGGGTACGAACTGCGCAGACCTGGGGAGGAGCACGCGTGGAACCCATACTCACCGGCCTGCGCGTCGTCGAGGCCGCCACCTTCGTCGCCGCGCCCGCGGCCGGCACCATGCTCGGCGACTTCGGCGCCGACGTCGTCCACGTCGAGGCGCCGGGCAGCGGCGATCCCTACCGCGCGCTGTACCAGCTCCATCCCTTGCCGAGCTGCGAGGAGAACTATCCCTGGCTGCTCGACGGGCGCAACAAGCGTTCGGTGGCGCTCAACCTGAAACACGCCGACGGGCGCGCGGCGCTCTACCGCCTGCTGGCCGATGCCGACGTGTTCATCACCAACTACCAACCCTCGGTGCTGGCCGATCTCGGCATCCGTCATGAGGACGTTCACGAGTTGAACCCGCGACTCATCTACGCCCACGTCACCGGCTACGGCGAGCGCGGCCCCGAGGTCGAGCGGCCGGGCTATGACGCCACCGCGTGGTGGGCGCGCTCGGGCCTGATGGACAGCGTGCGGCCGCGCGACGGCGAGCTCGCGCTGTCGACGCCGGGCATGGGCGATCACCCGACCTCGGTCGCGCTGTTCGGCGCGATCATGCTCGCGCTCTACCGCCGCACGCTGAGCGGTCGCGGCGGCAAGGTCTCGACCTCGCTGATGGCGAACGGCCTGTGGTCGAACGGCGTGCTGGTGCAGGCAGCGCTGTGCGAGGCGCGCGAGATGCAGCCCTGGGTGCGCGCCGAGACGCCCAACGCGCTGCTGTGCGTGTACCGCACGCGCGACGCACGGCATTTCTCGCTCATCCTGGTGAAGGAGAGCAGCGAGTGGCCGCAGTTCTGCGCGGCCATCGAGCGGCCGGCGCTGGCCGAGGATCCGCGTTTCGCCGACGTCGCCACGCGGCGCGCCAACGCGCCGGCGCTCATGACCCTCCTCGACGAGGTGTTCGCCACCCGCACGCTGGACGAGTGGTGCGCGGTCTTCGATCGCCACCGCATCACCTTCGGCGTGGTGCGCCGCGGCGCGGACCTGCCACGGGACGCGCAGGCGCGCGCCAATGGCCTGTTTCGCCCGCTCGTCGACCGACCGACGCGCGAGGTGGTGGATTCGCCGATATTCGTCGAGGGGGAAACCAAGGTCGCGCCGCGCAGCGCACCCGAACTCGGCGCGCACACCCGCGAGGTGCTTGTAGGCGCGGGCTATTCGGCGGAAGAGATCGCGGCGCTGTTCGCGTGCGGCGCCGCGGCCTGACGCCGGCTCAATAGTGCGGCGGGCGCTCTTCGTCCGGCGTGCGCGCGCCCTGCTCGGCGCGCCAGGCCTGCACCTCCCCCTGCCAGGCGGTCACCAGCTCGCGCAGCCTGTCCAGCTCGCGTTGCTGACGGTAGACGGTGTCGCTCAGGCTCTGGTTGGCCTGCTCGAGAAAGGCGAGCTTGGTTTCGAGGCGTTCGAGATCGGCGTCGGTCATGGCGGCATGCGGGCGATGGAAAGTCGCGAGTGTAGCGCCGCCGAGTGACGCGAGCGCCGGATCGCATCCGGCGCTCACACTGTCACGTCAACGCACGCGGCAGCTCACGGCGTCGCTCGCGACGGTGAAGCCCTTGGCATTGATGATCTTGCCGGTCACCTTGCCGCCCTGGATGAAGTTCGCGCTGATCGGCGTGTCGCCGGCGGCGATGTCGTTGCGCGCGCTGTCGAAGTCGCACTCCACTTCGTCGCCCACCGAGGCCACCGCGGCCGTGGTCTTCTGGTTCGAACCGGACAGCGCCTGGCAGCGGTACTGCCCGGGTCTCAGGTTGTTGCCGTCGACCGAGATGCTGGACCGCGTCGCGCGCTTGTCGCACTTCACGCGAATGTCCGCCGCCTCGGCGGACGAGATGCCCGCGGCCAGCAGCGCGCCGGCGACGAGGGCCGGGATGAGGGTCTTGTTGTTCAGTTTCATGCTCGTGCTCCCTGGTTCCTGATGGACCTTTGGGTCCGTGATTCACGAGCGTTAATCGATGCATGCGCGCAGCACGTTCAGAGCCGCGGCGGATGATGGCGGGACTTGTGATGGCGCGCACGCTTTCTGGCGCGGCCGCCGCGCGCGCGATCAGGACAGTCCGAGCGCCTTCAGACGGCGATACAGCGTGCGCTCGCTCATGCCGAGCCGCGTTGCCAGTTCACGCCGCGTGCCGCGGAATTCGCCGACCAGCGCGCGCAGCGCACCGTCGTCCGGCGCGATTGTGGAGGCGGCGAGCGGCACGCCGCCGCCGCTCTGCGCGGCGAGACCGAGATAGTCGGGCAGATGCTCGGGACGGATCACGCCGTCGTCGGCGTAGAGCCGCGCGCGTTCCAGGACGTTGCGCAGCTCGCGGATGTTGCCCGGCCAGTCGTGCTGTTCGAGACGTGCGAGCGCGGCCGGCGCGAGACTGCAGCGCGGCGTGCGCGCGTCGGCCTGGCCGAGGAAGGTCGCCACCAGCAGCGGCAGGTCCTCGCGCCGCTCGCGCAGCGCGGGCAGATGAATGGGAAAGGCGCTCAGGCGGTAATAGAGATCCTGGCGAAACTCGCCCCGCGCGACCATTTCCCTGAGCGGCTTGTGCGTGGCGGCAATCAGGCGGAAGTTCGCCTGGCGCGTCTCCACGCTGCCGACCCGGCGATAACTGCCGGACTCGATCAGGCGCAGCAGCTTGACCTGCATCGACAGCGGCACGTCGCCCAGTTCGTCGAGAAACAGCGTGCCGCCGTCGGCGGTCTCGACCAGGCCCGGCTTGCGACTCGTGGCGCCGGTGAAGGCGCCCTTCTCGTAGCCGAACAGTTCACTCTCGAACAGCGTCTCGGCGAAACCCGAGCATTCCACCACCACGAAAGGGCCCTGGGCGCGCGGGCTTGTGTCGTGGATGGCGCGCGCGAACAGTTCCTTGCCGGCGCCCGACTCGCCGAGCAGCAGCACCGGGAGTTCCGATGGCGCGACGCGCTCGACCGCCGCCAGCGCGGCGAGAAAGGCCGGCGCGCGGCCGACCAGGCGCCCGTCGCCCGGCTCGGCCGAGGCGCTGCGCAGGGTGTGGAGTTTCTCCACGAAGGCGATGAGCCGCCCGTCGCGCGCGATGATCGGCCGCAGTTCGACGTCGACGTGCTCCGCCCCGCGCGGCGTGTGGTGGATGTGCAGCACGCGATCCGGCGCGCGCGATTCGCGGGCGCGCAGCATCGGGCAGTGCTCGCCCATCTGGTCACAGGGCAAGGCGTAGTGGTGCGACACCTGGTGGCACTTGCGCCCGACGTGGCCGTCGCGCACGGCGGCGAACTGGCGCTCGTAGGCCGCGTTGGCGGCGAGGATGTTGTAGTCGGGGTCGAGCACGATGGCTGGCACCGGCTCGTGTTCGAGAAAGGACACGAGCGCGTCCAGCCCCTCCCCCATGGCCTTCGATTCCTGCATGCTCCGCCCCCGCTTGCCGCCGCGCGAGTCTGCCATCTGGCAGCGTCCGCTGCCAGAAGCACTGCCAAGGCTGGCAGTGCGCCCCGCCGGCACCACGCCGCGGGCCCGCGAATCGGCCGCAAGCGGCTGATCCAAGGACGTTCCTGCACGCGCGGCGGTTGTGGCACGGATCCTGATGCGCCAGGATCCCATACCCTCGGGAGCACCACTCACCATGCAAGCGCAGCACACCATGCACGTCGAGGGCTTCTTCGATGAGGCCACCTGGACCGTCAGCTACCTGGTGCTGGACAAGGCCACGCGGCACTGCGCGATCGTCGACAGCGTGCTCGACTACGACCCGAAGTCCGGGCGCACCTCCACCGCCTCGGCCGACCGTCTGATCAGCCGGGTCCGCGAACTGGACGGCACGCTCGAGTGGATACTCGAGACCCATGTGCACGCTGACCATCTCTCGGCGGCGCCCTACCTGAAGGCCGCGCTCGGCGGACGCACCGCCATCGGCCGGCACATCACCACCGTGCAGAAGGTGTTCGGCACGCTGTTCAACGCCGGCCCGGAATTCGCCCGCGACGGCAGCCAGTTCGACGTCATCCTGGACGACGACTCGACCTTCACCATCGGCGCGCTCACCGGGCGCGCGTTGCACACTCCGGGTCACACGCCGGCCTGCATGACCTATGTGATCGCGGACGCCACAGAGCGCGCGGCCTTCGTCGGCGATACGCTGTTCATGCCGGACTACGGCACGGCGCGCTGCGACTTTCCGGGTGGTGACGCGCGCACGCTGTACCGCTCCATCCAGCGCGTGTTGAGCCTGCCGGCCGATACGCGCCTGTACATGTGCCACGACTACCTGCCCGGCGGTCGCGAACTGCGCTATGTCAGCACCGTGGCCGAAGAGCGCGCGCACAACATCCACGTGCGCGACGGCATCGGCGAAGAGGACTTCGTCGCGATGCGCACCGCGCGCGACGCGACGCTCAGCATGCCGGTGCTGATCCTGCCCTCGGTGCAGGTCAACATGCGCGCCGGCGAGCTGCCGCCGCCGGAGGACAATGGCATCAGCTACATCAAGATTCCGCTCAACGCACTGTGAGCGACAGACCATGACCGCGAGGGGGAGACGCGCATGACCGTACAACGCCTGACCGACGAACTCGCTGTCTCGCCACAGCTCAGCGCCGCCGAGGTGGCGGCGCTGGCCGACAGTGGCGTGCGCGCGCTGATCTGCAACCGCCCCGACGGCGAGGGCGCCGATCAGCCGAACTTCGAAGAGATCGAGCGCGCCGCCCGCGCCGCCGGTCTCGAAGCGCATTACCTGCCGGTGGAGACCGGCAAGGTGACCGACGCCCAGGCCGCCGAGTTCGGCGCGCTGCTCGCGCGGGTGCCGAAGCCGGCGGTGGCCTACTGCCGCTCCGGCATGCGCTCCACCACGCTGTGGGCGCTGTCCAATGCCGGCCGCCTGGCGCTGCCCGAGATCCTCGCCGCGGCGCGCGCCGCCGGCTACGACCTGAAGGGCGTGGTGCGGCGCATCGCCAACGGCGGACGCACGCCGCAGGACGCGGTCGACGCACGCCACCAGGTGGTGATCGTGGGCGGCGGCGCGGCCGGTATCGCCGTCGCGGCAAGCCTCTTGAAGCGCGCGCCCGGGCTCGACATCGCGATCATCGACCCGGCCGACATCCACTACTACCAGCCGGGCTGGACGCTGGTCGGCGGCGGCGTGTTCGACGCCGCCACCACCGCGCGTACCATGGCCTCGGTGCTGCCGCGCGGCGTGCACTGGATCAAGGCCGCGGTGGCGGCCTTCGAACCGGAGCACGACGAGGTCATCCTCGACGGCTGTCGCGTGGTGAAGTACGAGCAGCTGGTGGTGTGCCCCGGCCTCAAGCTCGACTGGCACGCGGTAGCGGGCCTGCCCGAGACCCTCGGCCGCAACGGCGTGACCTCCAACTATCGCTACGACCTCGCGCCCTACACCTGGCAACTGGTGCGCGAGACCCGCCGCGGACGCGCGCTCTTCACCCAGCCGCCGATGCCGATCAAGTGCGCTGGCGCGCCGCAGAAGGCCATGTACCTGTCCTGCGATCACTGGCGCCGCGGCGGCGCGCTGGCCGACATGCGGGTGGACTTCTGCAATGCCGGCGCGGTGCTGTTCGGCGTGCCGGCCTACGTCCCCGCGCTGATGGAGTACGTCGCGCGCTACGGCATCCACCTCAACTTCGGCGAGCGGCTCGTCGCGGTCGATGGCCCGCGCCGCGTCGCCACCTTCGCGGTGAGCGGCGCGGACGGCGCGAGCAGCACAATCGAGCGCGAGTTCGACCTGCTGCACGTGGTGCCGCCGCAGTGCGCGCCGGACTTCGTGCGCGTGAGCCCGCTGGCCGACGAGGCCGGCTGGGTGGACATCGACCCGGCGACGCTGCGCCACAAGCGCTACCCCAACATCCTCGCGCTCGGCGACGCCGGCAGTTCGCCCAACGCCAAGACCGCGGCGGCGGCGCGCAAACAGGCGCCGGTGGTCGCGCATAATGTGCTGGTGACCCGCGGCACGCTGCGCGACGAGGCGCGATATGACGGGTATGGTTCCTGTCCGCTCACGGTCGAGCGCGGCAAGATAGTGCTGGCGGAGTTCGGCTATGGCGGCAAGCTGCTGCCGAGCTTGCCGCGCTGGCTGGTCGACGGCACGCGACCGTCGCGCGCCGCGTGGTACCTGAAGGAACGCATCCTGCCCCCGCTCTACTGGGAAGCGATGCTGAAAGGGCGAGAATGGCTGGCCGAACCGGAAATCATCGGGTGAACCCGCCGCGGCGCCAGCGCGGCTCGCTCACACTGTCGCTCGCGCTCGGCGTGGCGATCGGCGCGATCATGGGCCTGACCGGCGCGGGCGGCGGTATCCTCGCCGTGCCGACGCTCACCTTCGGCATGCACTGGCCCATCCAGCAGGCCGCGCCGGTCGCGCTGCTGGCGGTGGCGAGCGCCGCCGCGCTCGGCGCGCTGGAAGGCCTGAAGCGCAAGCAGGTGCGCTATCGCGCGGCGATCCTGATGGCGCTCGCCGGCGTGCCGGTGACGATCGCCGGCCAGCATGTCGCCGGCCTGCTCTCGCAGCGCGTGCTGCTCGGCCTGTTCGGCGCGCTCATGGTCTACGTGGCGCTGCGCGTGATCCGCAGCGCGCGGCGCATGGCCACGGAAGTTGTCGAGACGGACTCCGGCAGCATCATGGCGCGCCTCAATCCCGCCACGGGTCGATTGCACTGGACGCCGCGCGCGGTCGCGGCGGTCGGCGGCATCGGCGCGGTGACGGGCTTTCTCACCGGGCTGCTCGGCGTGGGCGGCGGTTTCGTCATCGTGCCGCTGCTCAAGCGTTACACCGACATTCCGATGCAGGGCATCGTGCCGACCTCGCTGCTCGTCATCGCGCTGGTCGGCAGCGGCGGCGTGGCGACGGCGCTGCTGCACGGCGTGCACATGCCGATGGCGCTCGCCGCGGCCTTCGCCGCGGCCAACATCGTCGGCATGATCCTCGGCCGGATGCTGACCCGCACCCTGTCCCCGGCCCACATCCAGCTGGCCTTCGGCACGACGCTGCTGGCGGTGGCCGCGGGCCTGCTCGGCAAGGCCGCGCTCGGCCTGTGAGCCCTGGCCCGCTTGCGGGGCGCGCGGGCCGCTCTTAGTCTTGGCCGCACGCCGCCGCATTCCGCGGCCGCGATCCGGGGAGCGAACGACGATGGAAATCGGCCTGCAATTTATTTTCCAGAACACCCATCCCGGCCTGTCGGACGCCGAGATGATGCGCCGGGAGACCGAGGTCGCGCTGCTCGCCGAAGAAGTGGGGATGGACTTCCTGCTGCTGCCCGAACATCACTTCGACCCGGCCTACTCGATGATGCCGGACAACATGCAGTGGCTGGCCTACCTGGCCGGCCGCACCAGCCGCATCAAGCTCGGCACCGGCGCCATCATCCTGCCCTGGCACGAGAACCCGACCCGCGTGGCGGAGAAGATAGCGCTTCTGCAGACCCTGCTCGGCGAGCGCTTCATCCTCGGCTTCGGCCGCGGTCTCGCGCGCGAGGAATACCGCGCCTTCGGCGTCGACATGGGCACCTCGCGCGAACGTTTCGACCAGGCCGCCGAGATCATCCTCGACATCCTGGACACCGGCATCGCCGAGTACGACACGCCCTACTTCAAGCAGTCGCGCACCCATGTCACGCCGAAACCCGAACACGGCTACCGCGATCGCGAGTTCCTGTCGGTGGCGATGACGCCCGACTCGGCGATGGCCGCCGCGCAACTGGGCGCGACCATGATGTCCTTCGTCCAACTGCCGTGGGAGCAGCACCACGCCGCGGTCGAGGCCTGGCGCGCGCGTTTTCGCGAACTGCATCCGACCAAACCGCTCGGCGCGCCGGCCTTCTCCGACTTCACCTACTGCCACGAAGATCCCAAGGTCGCCGAGCAGGTCGCGCGCGAGTACCTCGCCAAGTACTACGCGAGCGTCATACGCCACTATGACTTCGACGGCACGCACTGGGGCGAGACCAA
>JBFWYG010000124.1:0-9454 GCA_050186725.1 Gammaproteobacteria bacterium
CCGACGCCAATAGCGCTGCCGGGCCAGGCCGCCATCGACGCGGCGCTGCAGCCGGCGGAGGGTGAGGCGCTGTACTTCGTCGCCCGCGGCGACGGCAGCCACCAGTTCTCGGCGAGCCTCGCCGAACACGACGATGCCGTGCGGCGCTACCAGCTGCGAGCGAGTCGATGAGCCGCGGCACCTTCATCACCCTGGAGGGCATCGAGGGCGTCGGCAAGAGCAGCGCGGTGGCCTGCGTGGTCGATTGGCTGACGGCCCAGGGCCATACCGTGACGAGCACACGCGAACCCGGCGGCACGGCGCTCGGCGAACAGCTGCGCCAACTGCTGCTGGCCCGTGACGGGGTGCCGATAGCGCCGCTGGCCGAGCTGCTGCTGATGTTCGCCAGCCGCGCGCAGCATCTGGCCGAGCGCATTCGCCCGGCGCTGGCGCGCGGCGAGACCGTGGTCTGCGATCGCTTCACCGACGCGACCTTTGCCTACCAGGGCGGTGGTCGTGGGCTTTCCACGGCCGACATCGCGGCCGCCGCTCGCCTGGTGCACGGCGACCTCGCGCCGGATCTGACCCTCTTGCTGGATGCGCCACCGGCGCTCGGCCTCGACCGCGCGCGCGCGCGTGGCGTGGCCGATCGCTTCGAGACCGAGCAGCTCGGGTTCTTCACCCGCGTCCGCGAGGCCTACCTCAAGCTCGCCGCGCGCGAGCCGGCGCGCTTCGTGGTCATCGATGCGAGCCAGCCGCTCGAGACGGTGCATGTCGGGATCCGCGCGGCCTTGGCCGCGCGCCTGCCATGAGCGCGCCCTATCCCTGGCTGGAGGAGGCGTGGCGCGAACTCGTGGACCGCGCGCGGCGCGATGCCCTGGGGCATGCCTACCTGCTGGCCGGGCGCGAGGGACTGGGCAAGTTGGCCCTGGCCGAGGCCCTGGCCCACGCGCTGCTGTGTGAAGCCCGGCCCGCCGACGGCGCGGCTTGTGGCAGCTGTCGCGGCTGCGCGCTGCTCGCGAGCGGCAACCATCCCGATCTCAGGCGGGTCTCGCCGGAAGAAGACAAGAAGTCCATCCCGGTGGACCAGATCCGCGAGCTGATCGAGTTCTTCACGCTTAAATCCCACTACCAGGGCCGCAAGGTCGGCATCGTGCATCCCGCCGATCTCATGAACACCAACGCGGCGAACGCGCTGCTCAAGCTGCTCGAGGAACCGCCCGGCACGGCGCTGCTGCTGCTGGTCGCCAACCGGCCGGCGCTGCTGCCCGCCACGGTGCTGAGCCGCTGCCAGCGCGTCGACCTGGCGCTGCCCGCCTGGGAGGTGCGCGAGCGTTGGCTCATCGAACAGCTGGCGGGACGCGACAATGCCCCGGCGCTCGGCGAACTGAGCCTGTGCGGTGCCCCTCTCGAGGTCCTGACGCAGCTCGATTCCGCGCGCCCGGCGCTGGCCGACGACCTGATCGCCGCGCTCGGTGCCGGACTGGCTGGCCGGCTCGGCCCGCTCGAGGCGGCCAAGTCCTTCGCGGACGTCGACGTGCGGCGCCTGCTCGACACCCTCGAGCTGTGCCTGCAGGCCGCCGCCCAGTTGTGCGCGGGCCACGCGCCGCGCCAGCTCAGGCTGATTGACAGAAGCCTGCGCCAGTTGCAGGAAATCGCCGATAAATTACACTTCGAAGGTCTGCTCGCCTTCCTTGATCGCGTGGCCGAGAGCCGCGGCCTGGTGCTGCGCTCGAGCGGCGTTCGAGGCGCCGAGGTCATCGAGAACCTGTGGCAGGCCTGGCTGAAGTCCACGCATAGGGAGACCGCGTCATGAGCGCGCCCGGCAAGAATCCGCGACAGGGCATCCTGTCCTTGACGATCCGCGACAAGAGCTCGCTCTATGCCGCCTACATGCCGTTCGTGAAGAACGGCGGCCTGTTCATCCCGACCAACAAGACCTACAAGATCGGCGACGAGGTCTTCATGCTGCTGACGCTGACCGACAGCAAGGAGAAGCTGCCGGTGGCCGGACGCGTGGTCTGGATCACGCCGCGCGGCGCGCAGGGCAACAAGACGGCCGGCATCGGTGTGCAGTTCAGCGAACTGGACAATGGCGCGACGCGCAACAAGATAGAAACCCAGCTGGCCGGCGCGCTCAAGTCGGACCGCGCAACCCACACCATGTAAGCCCCGCGCGCGGTCCGAGCGTCCGCGCCGGCGGACCGGACCCACGCATGCAACTCATCGATTCCCACGTCCACCTGCCGCTGCTGGATACGGCGGGCCAGGGCCTCGAGCCCATCCTCGCCCGCGCGGCGGACGCTTGTGTGCAACACATGCTGTGCGTGTCCGTGGACCTGGAGAGCTACCCAGGGGTGGCGGCGCTGGCTCGCGCGCTGCCTCAGGTGTCCGCCTCGGTCGGGGTGCATCCCAATACCGATGCCTCGGCCCGCGAGCCGTCGGTCGCCGAATTGGCGCGTGAAGCGGGGGAGGCGCACATCGTCGCGCTCGGCGAGACCGGGCTCGACTACTTTCGCAGCGAGGGCGATCTCGAGTGGCAGCGCGAGCGCTTCCGCGTGCACGTGCGCGCGGCACGCGAGGTCGGCAAGCCCCTCATCATTCACTGCCGCGAGGCCGCGGCGGACGTGATCCGGCTGCTGCGCGAGGAGCGCGCCGCCGAGGTCGGCGGCGTCATGCACTGTTTCGTCGACGACTGGGAGACGGCCTCGGCGGCGATGGATCTCGGCTTCTATATCTCGCTGTCCGGCATCGTTACCTTCAAGAGCGCGGCGGCTTTACAGTCGGTCGCGCGCCGGCTGCCGCTCGAACGCCTCTTGGTCGAGACCGACGCCCCCTGGCTCGCGCCCGTGCCCCATCGCGGCAAGCAGAATGAGCCGGCCTTCGTGCGCCACACGGCGACATTCCTCGCGAGTCTGCGGTGCGAGGAGGTCGACGCGCTGGCACGCGCGACGACGGCCAACTTCCTGCGCCTGTTCGCGCTGCCCGAGAGCAAGCGGCTAACCACCGAGGGCTGATATACCGCTTGCGGCGGGGCGAAGAGATTGTCGACAATCGAGTTGACCGATTCATCCGCAGCCGCTATTTTCGCGCCTTCGCCGACTGGATTGTGCACAACGCCTTCATGCAACAGGTCGAACTCGACGAAGATCGCAACCTGCGCACCGCCGCGGACCGGGTGTTCGAGGCGCTGCAGGACGCGATCGTGCGAGGCGATCTGCAACCCGGCGCGCGGGTGGGAGAGACCGACCTCGCGCTGCGCTTCGGCACCAGTCGCGGGCCGCTGCGTGAGGCCTTGCGGCGCCTCGAGTCCCGGCACCTCGTCGAGCGCACGCCGCATGTCGGCATCCGCATCGCCTCGCTCGAGCAGCATGCTCTGATCGAGCTCTATTTCCTGCGCGAGGCCCTTGAAGGCATGGCCGCGCGGCTCGCCGCGACCCACATGACCGACAGCGAGATCGAAGGCATCAAGGCCCTGCTCGTAGCCCACGAGGAGGACGAGGCGCTGAAGTCCGACACCGCCTATTTCCAGCGCGAAGGCGACCTCGACTTCCACTACCGCATCATTCACGGCAGCCACAACGGCGCGCTGATCGAATTGCTGGTCGGCGAGCTCTACCACCGCATCCGCATGTACCGCTACCAGTTCAGCGCCTACGCCAACCGGCCGCAAAGAGCATTTCGCGAACATCAGCGCATCGTCGAGGCGCTGGAAGCGCGCGATGGCGACCTGGCCGAAATGCTGATGCGACGTCATATCAGCTCGGCGCGCCAGAACATCGAGAACCACCTGAAGGAGTCACCATGACCGACACCCGTTCCGCCGGCGGACGCTTCCGCCGCGCGCTCGCCGCCGAGCGCCCGCTGCAGATCATCGGCACCGTCAACGCCTACGCGGCGATGCTCGCGACCCGCGTCGGCTACAACGCCATCTACCTGTCCGGCGCGGGCGTGGCCAACTACTCCTACGGCCTGCCGGATCTCGGCATGACCTCGCTGGACGACGTCCTGACCGACGTGCGTCGCATCACCGCCCAGGTGGACACGCCGCTCCTGGTCGACATCGACACCGGCTGGGGCGGGGCCTTCAACATCGCGCGCACCGTCAAGCAAATGATCGCGGCCGGCGCCGCGGCCGTGCATCTTGAAGACCAGGTCGCACAGAAGCGCTGTGGCCACCGTCCGGGCAAGGAGATCGTGAGCGCGGAGGAAATGGTCGACCGGGTCAAGGCCGCGGTGGACGCCAAGACCGATCCCGAGTTCGTGCTGATGGCGCGCACCGATGCGCTGCAGGTCGAGGGTCTGCAGGGCGTCATCGACCGCGCCTGCGCCTTCGTCGAAGCCGGCGCCGACGCGATCTTCGCCGAAGCCATGACCGACATCACCATGTACAAGCAGGTCTGCGACGCGGTCGGCGTGCCGGTGCTGGCCAACATCACCGAATTCGGCAGCACGCCTTACTACACCCGCGAGGAACTCGGCGCGCAGGGCATCGCCATGGTGCTGTACCCGCTGTCGCCGACGCGCGCCATGCAGAAGGCCGCGCTGGCGGTGATGGAAGCCATCCGCCGCGATGGCACGCAGCAGAACGTGCTCGATCTCATGCAGACCCGCGCCGAACTCTACGACTTCCTCGGCTACCACGCCTACGAGGACAAGCTCGACCAGTTGTTCAGAAAGAGCAAGTAAGCGGCCACGCCGCTCGACGAACGATTACGCACTGATTCCTAGAGGAGCCCCTGCCATGTCCGAAACCAACCAAGTCCTGCCCAAGGCGAAGAAGTCGGTCGCGCTGTCCGGCACCGCCGCCGGCAACACCGCGCTGTGCACCGTCGGCCGCACCGGCAATGACCTGCACTACCGCGGTTACGACATCCTCGACATCGCCAACACCTGCGAATTCGAGGAAATCGCCTACCTGCTGGTGCACGGCAAGTTTCCCAACACCGCCGAACTCGCGGGCTACAAGACCAAGCTGAAGGCGCTGCGCGGTCTGCCTGCCGCGCTCAAGGCCGCGCTCGAGACCCTGCCGCCCTCGGCGCACCCGATGGACGTGATGCGCACCGGCGTGTCGGTGCTCGGCTGCCTGTCACCCGAGAAGGACGATCACAATCATCCCGGCGCACGCGACATCGCCGACAAGCTGATGGCCTCGCTGGGCTCCATGCTGCTGTACTGGTATCACTTCAGCCACAACGGCAAGCGTATCGAGATCGAGACCGAGGACGATTCCATCGGTGGGCATTTCCTGCACCTGCTGCATGGCGAGAAGCCGCGCGACTCCTGGGTGCGGGCGATGCACACCTCGCTCATCCTCTACGCCGAGCACGAGTTCAATGCCTCGACCTTCACCTCGCGTGTGGTGGCCGGTACCGGCTCGGACATGTACTCCGCGATCTGCGGCGGCATCGGCGCCCTGCGCGGGCCGAAGCACGGCGGCGCCAACGAAGTCGCCTTCGAGATCCAGAAGCGCTACGACAGCCCGGACGAGGCGGAAGCCGACATCCGCGCGCGCGTCGAGCGCAAGGAAGTGGTGATCGGCTTCGGTCATCCGGTCTACACCATCGGCGATCCGCGCAACAAGGTGATCAAGGAAGTCGCGCGGCAGTTGTCGGCGGAAGAGGGCAACATGAAGATGTTCGACATCGCCGAGCGTCTCGAGACCATCATGTGGGATATCAAGAAGATGTTCCCGAATCTCGACTGGTTCAGCGCGGTGAGCTACCACATGATGGGCGTGCCGACCGCGATGTTCACGCCGCTGTTCGTGATTGCCCGCACTTCCGGCTGGGCCGCGCACGTCATCGAGCAGCGCATCGACGGCAAGATCATTCGGCCGAGCGCGAACTACAACGGGCCTGAGAACCAGAAGTTCGTACCGCTCAAGGACCGCAAGTAGGTCGCCAGGTCCGCGTCGCCGCACCGGCGACGCGGACATCGGTACACGGGCAGGAGAGGGCGCATGGGACTCATGATCGATGGCCAGTGGCACGACCAGTGGTACGACACCGCCAGCGCCGGCGGGCGATTCGTGCGCAGCGAGGCCCAGTTCCGCCACTGGGTGACGCCGGACGGGGCGCCCGGCCCGAGCGGGGAAGGTGGCTTCCCGGCCGCGCCCGGACGCTACCACTTGTACGTCAGCCTGGCCTGCCCGTGGGCCCATCGCACCCTGCTGTTTCGCCGCCTGAAGGGCCTGACCGAGCACATTTCGCTATCGGTGGTGCATTGGTACATGGCGGAGCGCGGCTGGACCTTCGCGCCCGGCGAAGGCGTGGTGCCCGATCCGCTGCACGGTGCGCGCTACCTGTACGAGGTCTACGCTGCGGCCCGACCTGATTATTCGGGGCGGGTGACCGTGCCGGTGCTGTGGGACAAGCAGCGCGGGACCATCGTCAGCAACGAATCCTCCGAAATCATCCGCATGCTGAACTCGGCGTTCGACGGCGTGGGCGCGTTGCCGGGTGACTACCGTCCCGCCGATCTGCTTGACGAAATCGACGCGCTGAACGAGCGCATCTACACGACCGTCAACAACGGCGTCTACCGCGCCGGCTTCGCTACTACCCAGGAAGCGTACGACGAGGCGGTGGTGGCGCTCTTCGTCACGCTCGACTGGCTGGAGTCGCGACTGTCCTCAGCCGGTCCCTGGCTATGTGGCGCGCGCCTGACCGAAGCCGATTGGCGCCTGTTCACGACCCTGGTGCGCTTCGACGCCGTCTACCACGGCCACTTCAAGTGCAATCTGCGCCGCATTTGCGATTATCCCGTGCTGCACGCCTACCTGCGTCGGCTGTACGAACTGCCAGGCGTGGCCGAGACCGTCGACATGGCGCACATCAAGGGGCACTACTACGCGAGCCACCGCAACATCAATCCGACCGGCATCGTGCCGCGCGGTCCTATCGACCCGGTGTGAGACCCACGCGGTGCGGTGACGCGCACCGCACCGGGCAGGAACAAAGCTCAGGAACCGAGCGCGGCGCCGGCCGGGGGCAGTGCAGGCGCGGCGGGGCGCAGCAGCAGGTCCTTCAGCAGGAAGCCGACGAACATCGCGGCGACGAACAGCATCACGTCGCCGGAGCCACTCGCCAGCGCCGCGAGCGCCGGGCCGGGACAGAAGCCGGCGATCCCCCAGCCCACGCCGAACAGCGCCGCGCCGGTCACCAGTTGCCAGTCGAGGTCGCGCCGCGTGGGCAGGTCGAAGCGCGCGGCGAGCAGGGGATGCGGCCTGCCCGTTGCCAGGCGAAAGCCGAAGAAGTTGACCACCACCGCGCCGCCCATCACGAACATCAGCGCCGGATCCCAGGCGCCGAACACGTCGAGGAAGCCCAGCACCTTGGCCGGCTGGGTCATGCCCGAAATCCCGAGCCCGATGGCGAACAACACGCCGAGCAGCAGATTGGCAACGTATCTCACGGCAGACCTCCGAGCAGGTGACGGATAATGAATACGGTGAGCATGGCGGTCGCCATGAAGGTGCCGGTGGCGACCAGCGAGCGGGTCGACAGGCGCGCGAGGCCGCAGACGCCGTGGCCGCTGGTGCAGCCGCCGCCCAGCCGGGTGCCGAAGCCGACCACCAGCCCCGCGACGCCGAGCACCAGGTGATTCGAGGTGATGGCGCCGGGCATCGCCTGGGGGAAGAGGGCGCCGACGGCGAGACCGCCGAGCACCACGCCCACCAGGAACAGGCCGCGGAAGACGCGATCCAAGAGCGGCGTGCCGGCCGCCACCATGCCCGCGGCGATGCCGCTCACGCCCAGCACGCGGCCGTTCAACGCGAGCATCAAGGCCGCCGCGAGCCCGATGAGGCCACCGCCCATGGCGGCGGCTGGAATGCTGCCTGGTTCAATCATGCTTGGTCCTTCCTGTGTACACCGATCAAAAAGCTTTGAGATGGGACTCCGGCATCAGCCACGGCCACTTGCGGCCAGCGATCAGTCCCTTCCAGTAGATGTAAGGCAGTACGTGCTTCTTCAGCAGGTACATGCTGAGCCGCTCCTTGCCCTGGTCGAAGGGAAAGGTCTCCTGCGGATTCAAGTCGTAGTCGAACTCGGCCAGCACCAGCCGACCGTAACCTGTGACCAGCGGGCAGGAGGTGTAGCCGTCGTAGCGCTCGCTGAGTGGCCGTCCAACCATGGTCGCGACCAGGTTCTGCACCAGCACTGGCAGCTGCGCGCGTACCGCCGCGGCGGTTTTCGAGGTCGGCAGGCTGCTCGAATCGCCCAGGCTGAACACGTTGGGATAGCGCACGTGCTGCAGGGTGAACTTGTCGACATCGACGAAGCCGGCTTCGTTGGCCAGCGGGCTCGATGACACCACGGTCGGCGCGCTCATCGGCGGCGTGATGTGCAGCATGTCGTACTTCTCGGTGCGTCGTTCGCCGTTCTTGGTGTGTTCGAACGTCGCTTCCCGCGCCGGACCGTCGACTGCCACGAGCTTCCAGGCGAACTGGGTGTCGATGCCACGCTGCGCGCAGATGTCGTTCAGCACCGCGGCGTACTTCTTCACCGCGAAGATGGTGTCGCCCGCGCAGCGATAGGCGACGGTGATCTTGTCGCGCACGCCGCTGCGGCGGAAGTGATCCTCGGCCAGGTACATGATCTTCTGCGGCGCGCCGGCGCATTTGATCGGCGGCGGCGGAAACGTGAACATCGCCACACCGCTGGTGAGCGCGCGAATGTTCTCCCAGGTCGAGGCCACGGAATCGTAGCTGTAATTGCTGCACAGGCCATGCATGCCGAGGTTGCCCTCGAGGCCCGCGATCTTGTGCCAGTCGAGCTTGAGACCGGTGGCGACGACGAGATGGTCATAGTCGATACTCCGGCCATCAGCCAGCAGCAACTGGTTGTCGGTCGGCAGGAATTCGGCGCACGCCTCGCGGATCCACTCCACGCCGCGAGGCACGAGCTCCGCCAGTGGGCGTCGGGTCACTTCCCGCGGAAACAGGCCGCCGCCGACCATGGTCCACTGCGGCTGGTAGAAGTGGCTGTCCGACGGCTCGATCAGCGTGACCTCCAGGTTGTCCTGGATCGGCAGCTGCTTGAGCGCGGATACCACCGCCATGCCGCCCGTGCCTCCGCCTACCACCGCGATTCGTGTCTTTTTCATGCGCCAGAACTCCCCATCGACGGCCCGCGGCATCGCGTCGACCGGCTGCTGCAAGACAGCGAGACGGACGGGACACCGAGACCCGGTGTACTGATGTGGACCGGCAGCGCGGGCGGCGCCCGCGAAGGCGGCGCGCGGTGCACGGCCATGTGTCGTTCCCTGGCGACTGCCCGCGAGCACGGACCATGGCCTTCGACCCCCGGCAGTATAGCCGTCGCGATCCCGCGGCCGGCCGCCGCGCGCCGAAGCGGCGATCGCGTATCGGTGCCGGCGCCTTCCGGGAGCGCTCTTGCCAGCGGTGATTAGGAGTCTTGCCTGCATACCCCTGCGAGTATATGAGGCGGACCCGGATAAAACCAGTCGGCGT
>JBFWYG010000125.1:0-9239 GCA_050186725.1 Gammaproteobacteria bacterium
GCGCCCAGTTCGCGAAAGCCGAAGAGGTTGGTATCCGCGAGGTGCGACGGCACCACCGACTGCAGACTGCGGAACACGTTCTCCACGCGTCCGGGAAACTGGCGATCCCAGTCGGCCAGCATGTTCTTGATCTTGGCGCGCTGCAGATGCTCCTGGCTGCCGCACAGGTTGCAGGGAATGATGGGAAAGCCGCGCGCTTCGGCGTAGCGGGCGATCTCTTCTTCGCTCGCGTAGGCGAGCGGGCGAATGACGACGTGCCGGCCGTCGTCGGACAGGAGCTTGGGCGGCATGGCCTTCAGCTTGGCGCCGAAGAACATGTTCAGGAACAGGGTCTCGACGATGTCGTCGCGGTGGTGGCCGAGCGCGATCTTGGTCATGCCGTGCTCGGCGGCGAAGGTGTACAGGATGCCGCGCCGCAGCCGCGAGCACAGTCCGCACATCGTGTTGCCTTCGGGAATGACCCGCTTCACCACGCTGTAGGTGTCCTGCTCGATGATGTGGTGCTCGATGCCGAGGGTATCGAGATAGCGCGCCATCACGTCCGGCGGATAACCAGGCTGCTTCTGGTCGAGATGCACGGCGACGAGATCGAAATCGACCGGCGCGCGCTCGCGCAGACGCAGCAACAGGTCGAGCAAGGTGTAGGAGTCCTTGCCGCCCGACAGGCAGACCATCACCCGGTCGCCCTGCTCCACCATGTTGAAGTCGGCGATCGCGCGACCGACCTGGCGGCGCAAACGCTGCTGCAGGATGCCGGTCTCGAAACGCTGCTTGCGCGGATCGGAATGCATGGGCTGACTCGGGCTTGGTGGCACGATTCTAGCGGCCACGCCGCCGAAATGATCGACCGGCGCCGCGGGCGGCGCCGGTCGAGACGGCGTCAGGCGACGCTCTGAAAGGCGGCGGGCTCGACCACGCCGCGCTTGAACTGGCTGGTCTCGACCTTACCGGGCAGGAAGGCTTCCTCCAGCACGGGCAGGGTCTTCTGCGGATCGCAGTCGCCACACATGAAGACGTCGATCGCGGCATAGCCGCGTTCCGGCCAGGTGTGGATGCTGATATGACTCTCCGCCAGGATGGTCACGCCGCTCACGCCCATACCTTCACCGAAGGGATGGTAGTAGGAGTAGAGCACCGTCGCACCCGCCGTTCGCGCGGCCTTCTCGAGCGCGCGCTCGATGAATCCGGCATCCGCCAGGTGGGTCGCGTCCCACAGTTCGACCAACATGTGATCGCCCGCGTAGTGCGTGCCCCGACCGTCGGTCTTGAAGTGATCCGTGTGTATGTGGTTCATCGTCTGTCGCCCCCTTCAACAGCTTCCTTGATCCAGCGCGGCAGCACGAAGCTGGCCGCGTGTACTTCCGGCGAGTAGTGCCGCGTCTCACCCGACAGCCGAGCGAAGCGCTGGCGCAGGATCTCCAGTTGGGGCGTGAGCGCGTCCGCGCGCCGTGCGCCGATACCGAGCGTCATGTTGCCGCCGTAATACGTCGGCACGGCGGCGAGATAGGCGCCAGCGTGCAGACCCAGATTGCGCAACGCGGCGACCGTGCGGGCCGCTTCGTCACGCTGAAAGAACACCACGCCGTCCTGCGCGGACAGCGCGCCGGTGGGCGAGAGCGAATCGCGGCATAGACGATAGAACTCGTCCGAGAACAGCGCTTCGGCCATGCCCACCGGATCGGTCGAGTCGACCAGGATCGCGTCGTACTCGCCGGTGTGTTCCTTCATGTACTTGAAGGCGTCCTCGACCACCACGTTTACACGCGGCTCGTCGAACACCCTTCCCGCATCATTCAGGGTCGGCAAGAACTCTCGCGAGGACTCGATGACCTTGACGTCGATCTCGACCAAGTCGACCCGTTCCACGGGATGCTTGAGCACCTCGCGCAAGGTTCCGCCATCCCCGCCACCGACGATCATCACGCGCTTTGGCTCAGGTACCGCCATCAGCGGCACGTGGGTCAGCATTTCGTGGTAGATGAACTCGTCGGCCTCGGTGGTCTGCACCACGCCGTCGAGCACCAGCACGCGCCCCAGCACGGGGGCGCGGTAGATGGTGATCGACTGGAACGGCGTTTGCGCCTCGTACAGGATTTCATCGAAATGAAACCCCTGGAAAGCCTGACCGGGGTACAGGCTTTCGACGAACTGTCCTGCCACCTTCAGCTCGCCTTTTTCAGCGAGGCTGGAAAGCGACCACGTTCCAATGAGTGCTGCTCGATGACTTCGGGTTCGAAGTACTTGCGGCACACACGAATGGCTTCGTCGTTGTCAAACGTCTTGCAAGAGAAGATGTCGATGTACACCTGGCCGAGATTCTCCGCGAAGTGCGCGCAGATGTTGGAGGTCTCGATCAGCTGCAGCAGCGTGTACCCCGCCGCATCGAAGGAATGCGTGGCGAAGTGTTCGAGCTGCGGCTCGCCGTAGGCTTTCATCTTGATGGCGTCGACCAGTTCTTTCACCCACTGGCGCAGGTGATCGGCGTCGATGAGACGGTCGCGCGGGCAACCCGCTAGGTCGAGAATGAGGTGTTGACCCCAGATTGGCTGATGTTCAGACATCGCATAAAACCCCCACCCGGTAAGGTAGCAAGTTCCGCAGAGCTAAAGCCCTGCGCCCAGTCGGTCCATGGCTTGGAGCACAGGACCAGGCCGAGGTCATGAAACGGCTTGGTTCACCTCCTTGAAGCAGGAATTACGCCGCCAGTCACACACGGATGCGCGACTTTAAAGGTTCAGCCGAATAATGCAAGAAATATTTCGCCCCTGTTTGCGCACGCTCAAAGCTGGAGCGCGACGCACGCGTGACGCAGCGTCGCGGCGAGTCGCGCGGCCCAGGCTTGCTGGCCCGCGGCGTGCGTAATGAGGTCCTGCCGGAGCTCGATCAGCACGTTCGGCAGACCGCGGGCGAGCGCGTGCGCGGGGATGCCCTGGTCCTTCTCGTCGATGCGATACGGCTCGTTCTCGCCGACCACGAAATCGCCGTGGGCGCGCAGGAATTCGAGCATGGGCGTGGCGAGCCGACGATCCTCGCCGTACAGCACGCCGACCTGCCAGGGCCGCGCGCGTCCGAGGTAGACCGGCGTGAAGCTGTGGATGGCGACGTAGACCGTCGGCCGCGTCGCGCGCGCCTCGAGCCGCGCGGCGATCGCGTCGTGGTAGGGCTGCCAGATGGCCGCGCGGCGCAGGCTTATGTCACCGATCGAGAGCCCGCGATTGCCAGGCACCTCGGTCGCCTCGCTCCGCGGCGTGCAGAGGTCCGGGCTGTCCGGCGGCCGGTTGCAGTCGATGACCAGCCGCGAGTAGCGCTGCGCGACGAGTTCCGCGTCGAGCAGGCGCGCGAGTTCGCGCGCCACGCCGAGCGCGCCGATGTCCCAGGCGATGTGTCGCTCGAGCTCGGTGGGCGGGACGCCCAGATCGCCCAGGCGCTTGGGTATCAGGCGTCCGGCGTGGTCACAGGTGATGAAGCAGGGCGAACGCCCCTCGGGATTCACATGCAGTACCGGCGCGGGCTCGTCGCCGGCGAGCAAGGCCTCGCCCGCGGCCGGCGTGGCGCGTGAACGAGGCGAGGACGGCAGGTCACCGGGCATGTCGTGCTCAGTATATATGTGCGAGGTCACGCATCGTTCGTCAGCCGGCTGCACTCGGACGGTGAGCGACGCCCCGTTTTCGCCCCCATGCCAGCAGCCATCGGCCGTCGAATTCGCAACCGGCGCCTCGCGCTTCACGCCGCGCGGCCAGTGGCGCGCGAGCCACCCGCCGACGCCCTTGTGCGCGCCGTGAGCGCGGCTGACAATAGCTCCGCCACGCGCGGGGACAGGCGCCGCGCGGATGCTCCCAGGGGGCTGCCTGGCGAGGCAGGGGTGAGCGTCGGGCGAACAAACGGTAAAGGATCGTCACCACCGCGTTAACGACTGTCAGCGCGGAACCAGGTGCCTTCACCGTCAGGACCGGTTCCTTAGAATCGGTTCTCCAATAAATAAAACTATCGCTACGACAGCCAATGCCACGCGCACCCGCCATTCTGATCGCAGATTGCAGCGCGAGCGACACCGATCTGGCCGAGCTGCTGCTTCGCCGCGGCCTGCCCACGGCCGAGATCCGCGTCGCCAACGATGCCATCGCGTTCGCCGAAGCCCTCGCCGCGCAGACGCCGCAGGTCGCGATCGTCGCGCCGCGCCTGACCTGGGCGCCGAGCGACAAGCTGATCGCGCTGCTACGCAGGCACGACGCACGCACGCGCGTGGTGCTGTTCGGGCACGAGGCCGACATCCTGGAACAGGGCCTGAGCCCGGGCCTCGCCATCGACGGCATCGCGCGCAAGAGCAGCGCGGGCTACCTCGCGCTGGCCGACATCGTGAGCGACGTGCTGGAACGGGACGGCGTCTTACCCGCGAGCAGCGCGGCGGCGCCCGCCTCTCCGCCCGCGCTGACCCTGGACACCTTGCCCCTGCCGGCCTTCCTGCTGGCCGATGACGGGCGCGTCGCGAACTGCAACGAGGCGCTGTCACGGGCGCTCGACATGGAACCCGGCGCGCTGCTCGGCGCTCCCTTCGAGCAGTTGCTCGCCGACGGCGAGACGCTCGCACAGTGGCACGGCTATCGCGCCGGTACGCATGATCTCGCCACGCGCTTCCGCCTGCGCGGCCCGGCGTCGCGAGCCCTGGTCGCGAGCGTGCGGCGCCTGCAGGACGGCGCCGGCCAGCGCTTCATGGGCTGCGTGGAGAGCAGCGCCGACGCGCCGGTGCTCCCGACCGCCGCGGCCAAGCCCGCCGCGGGCGAGCCCGCCGCGCAGGAGATGCGCGACATCGCGCTGGTGTTCTCCCACGACCTCAAGGAGCCGGTGCAGCAAATCGCGCGCATCGCGCGCCGCGGCGAGGAAGGCGGCGACAGCGCCGCGCGCGGCCGCGCCATCCAGCAGATCCAGGAATGCGCGCAGCGCGCCAGCGGCATGCTGGACAGCATGCTCGAGTACCTGACCGTTTCGGCCCGGGACGGCTCGCCAGTACCGGTGGACCTGAACAATGCCTTCGAGCAGGCGCGTGACAACCTGCGCGGGCTGATCGACGAGGCCGATGCCCAGATCAGCGCCGACCATCTGCCTGTCGTACAGGGCGACGAGTACCAGATGCTGCACCTGTTCCAGAACCTGCTGGGCAACGCCATCAAGTTCCGCGGCCGGGAGCGACCAGAGATTCGCGTGAGCGTGGAGCCGCAGGGCAGCGACTGGCTGGTGGCGGTACGCGACAACGGCATCGGTATCCCCCAACCCTTCCTGCAGCGGGTGTTCGACATGGGTCAGCGCCTGCATACCCGCGACGAATACCCTGGAACGGGTGTAGGCTTGGCGCTCTGCAAGCGAATCGTCGAGCGCCATGGGGGGCGCATCTGGGTCACGTCCAACGAAGGCGCCGGCTGTACCTTCTTCGTGCGCCTGCCGCAGGTGCCGGCCGACGCGCCAGCCCAGCCGTGACGCTCTGCTAACGAGGTGCCGAAGGGTTGCCTATGAAACGCGATTTCGTGCGGATCCTGTTGATCGAGGACGATCGCATCGAGGCAGCGCTGGTGCGCGAAACCATCGCTTCATCGGCGCTGGCCGGCGCCAGCATCGAACACAGCCAGCGCCTGTCGGCGGGCCTCGATCGACTGCGCACCCGACGTTACGACGTGGTGCTGCTGGATCTCAACCTGCCGGACGGCAACGGCCTGGACAACCTGCATCGCACCAAGGCGGTCGCGCCCAATGTGCCGGTGATCATCCTGACCAACGTCGAGGACGAGGAAGGCGCCGCGGCGGCGGTCGCGGTCGGCGCGCAGGACTACCTCATCAAGCGTCACATCGCGCCCGATCTCTTGTCCCGCGCGATCCGCTACGCCATCGCACGCCAGGAAGCCGAATCGGCGCTGCGCGCGAGCGAAGAGCGCTACGCGCTCGCCATCGCCGGCGCGCGCGACGGCATCTGGGACTGGGATCTCGAACGCGACCAGGTGCACTACTCCCCGCGCTGGCTGGCCATGCTCAGGCTCCGCGCGGACGAGGCCAACACCTCGCCTGACACCTGGCTGGACCGTATCCACGAGGAAGACCGCAGCGGCTTCAACAAGGCACTGCAGGCGCATCTGAAGGGCGCCACCCCGCATTTCGAATTCGAGTTCCGCATTCGCAGCGGTGAAGGCAAGTACGTGTGGGTGATGAGTCGCGGCGTGGCGGTGCGCAACGCCGCCGGCCGCGCGACGCGCATCGCCGGATCGCTCACCGACATCAGCGAACGCAAGTCGACCGAGGCCATGCTGGTGCATGAAGCGCTGCACGACGCGCTGACCGGCCTGCCCAATCGCAACCTGTTCCTCGACCGCCTCGACCTCGCGCTCAAGCAGCAGCGGCGCGACAGCAAGCGCAAGTTCGCTGTGCTGTTCGTCGACCTGGATCGCTTCAAGACCGTGAACGACACCTTGGGCCACGCCGCGGGTGACCAGTTGCTGTGCGAGATAGGCAAGCGACTCAGCATGTTCCTGCGTCCCGGCGACTCGGTCGCGCGTCTCGGCGGCGACGAATTCGCGATTCTCTTGATGAGCATCAGCGGACTCGGCGAGGCGACCCTGGTGGCGGAGCGCGTTCACGACCTGCTGGCGCAGAAGTTCATCATCGTCGAGAAGGAGATCTTCGCCACCGCCAGCATCGGCATCGCCTTGAGCGGCCCGAAGTACGATTCCCCCGAGGACCTGCTGCGCGACGCCGATCTGGCCATGTACCGCACCAAGCGCCGTCGCGCCGGCTCCTACGCGGTGTTCGACAACCTGATGCACGAAGCCGCCATGCAGCGGCTGGAACTGGAGACGGATCTCCGCTCGGCGCTGTCGCGCAACGAACTGGTCGCCTACTACCAGCCCATCGTCGCGCTCGATCAGCTGCGCGTGGTCGGCTTCGAGGCGCTGCTGCGCTGGTTCCACCCGGTGCGCGGTCTGATCGGCCCGGAGGACTTCATTCCGCTTGCCGAGGAGTCGGGAATGATCGGGCCGCTGTCCTGGTGGATGATGCGCGAGGCCTGCCACCAGACCCAGAGCTGGCACCAGGCCGACGCGGCCTTCGCTGAACTGTCGGTCAGCGTGAACATCTCGAGCCGACTCTTCACCGAGCCCGACTTCGCGGCACGCACCATGGCGATCCTCGAGGAGACCGGCCTGCCGGCCCATTCGCTGCATCTCGAGATCACCGAGAACGCGCTGCTCGAACACGAGGACACGACCCTGCGCGAGCTGTCCACGCTGCAGAATCTCGGCGTGAAGTTCCACCTGGACGACTTCGGCACAGGCTACTCGTCGCTCAGCTACCTGAACCTGTTCTCCTACGACACCCTCAAGATCGACCGCTCCTTCGTCGCCGCCGCGGCGGAGAACAACGGCGCCGGCACACGCAACCGCCGTATCGTCGACGCGCTCATCACCCTCGGGCGCGTGCTCGGCATGGAAGTGATCGCCGAAGGCGTGGAAACCCCCGAGCAGGCGCAGCGCCTGCGTGAGCTCGATTGCCGCATCGCCCAGGGCTACTGGTTCTCCAAACCGCTGCCGGCGGAGTCGGCGCAGGCCCTGCTGGCGCGCGAGAAGGATCTCTCGCGCTCTTCGATCCGCTCGCTGCATCACTACTGACCCGACGGCGACGAGCCCCGTTGACGCGGGCTCGCGGCCGGTGGTCAAGGCGCGGCGCCGCGGCTACCCTTGGCGGCATGCACAACGACCAAGTGCGGGACGCCGCCGCGCCGGCCGCGCTGACGGCCGCGCCGCGCAAGGTGGTCCATGTTGACATGGACGCCTTCTACGCCTCGGTGGAGCAGCGCGACGAGCCCGCCTGGCGCGGCCGGCCGGTGATCGTCGCGTGGCGCGGGCGGCGCTCGGTGGTGTGCGCGGCGTCCTACGAGGCGCGTGAATTCGGCGTGCGCTCGGCCATGCCGGCCAGCCGCGCCGAGCGACTGTGTCCCGACGCGGTGTTCACGCCGCCCGACTTTCCCCGCTACCGCGCGGTGTCCGCGCAGATCCGCGCGATCTTTCACCGCTACACCGACCTGGTCGAACCCTTGTCGCTGGACGAGGCCTATCTCGACGTCACGCACAACAAGCCGGGGCTCGCCACCGCGACCGCGGTGGCGAAGCAGATCCGCGCCGAGATTCGCGCGGAGCTCGCGCTGAACGCCTCGGCCGGTGTCGCGCCGAACAAGTTCCTGGCCAAGATAGCCTCCGACTGGCGCAAGCCCGACGGCCTGTTCGTCATCCAGCCCCACGAAGTGCAGGACTTCCTCGCGCCGCTCGCGGTGCGCAAGCTGCCTGGCGTCGGGGGCGCGACCGAGAGCGCGCTGGCCGCGCTCGGCGTCGCCACGGTGGCGGAACTCCGCGCGCTGCCGCTCGCCGCCTTGAACGCCCGCTTCGGCAAGCAGGGACGGCGCCTGTACGAGCTCGCGCGCGGCATCGACGAGCGCGCGGTGTGCCCGGACCAGCCGCGCCGCTCGCTGTCGGCCGAGACGACCTTCGAGCAGGATCGGCTGCTCGCGGAACTCGATGAGACGCTGGCGGATCTCGCGGCGCGCGTGTGGCGGCATGTGGACGCGGCCGAGGGCCACGCGCGCACCGTGGTGCTGAAACTGAAGACGGCCGACTTCCGCATCATCACCCGCAGCCACACGCCGGCCGCGCCGCCGGACTCGGCAGCGACCTTGGCGGACATCGCGCGGCGCCTGCTGACCCGGGTGGAACTCGACCCGGCGACCCGCTATCGGCTGGCAGGCGTGGGGCTGGCGAACTTTCGCGACCCGGACGAGGACGACGCCCAGCCCGGGCTCTTCTGATTCACTGCTGGGACGGCGCCTCGGGCGCCGCGGCCTCGCCGGGGGCGACGAACTCCGGCGCGGCGGGCGCCGCGTTCGGGCAGCCGTTTTCCTTGCAGAGCTGATCGACGGCGGCGTACTTGCGCGCGCAGCCGTCATCGAAAGGTTTGCGCGCCTGGGGCGACATGCTCTGCAGCGCGTTGGCGTACTCGGTCAGCATGCTGTCGAGATCATCGCGGCTCACCTGGCCGTTGGACGCCTGGCTGTAGAACTGCGCGGCCAGCATGCCGAAGGCGAATGAGCGGTTCCGCCACAGCCACGCGGTGTCCTTGCCCGCGCCCTGCGCGGCCAGCGCGCACACGGCGGAGCAGGTCATGGCGCCGTCGAAGCCCTGCTTGAGGGCATCCTTGGTCGGCGCGACGCC
>JBFWYG010000126.1:0-4584 GCA_050186725.1 Gammaproteobacteria bacterium
GGCGCTGCTCGCCGGCGCGCTTCAGCGCCATGTCGACGTGTCCGAGTCCCCTTGGCCGGCCGGACGCATGTACGTGGTCCATGGCGAGATAGCGCTCGAGGGTGAGCGGCGCGGCGAGCGCCGGGTGTCCGGGCCTGAGCGCGCAGACGAAATCGTCCTCGGTCAGCTTGGCGGACAGGAGCTGCGGGTCCGGGAGCGTGAGCGCATCGAGCGCGAGATCGATTTCTCCACCAGCGAGCGCATGCACCACCTTCTTGCGGCTGTAGGCCTGCACTTCGAGACGGATGGCGGTGCCCGCCAGGGCCGCCACCAGCGGCGGCAGCACCAGGGTGGAAGACAGGTCGCTCCCACCCAGGCGAAAGCGTCTTTCGGTGCGACCCGGTTCGAAGGCGCCGCGCGGCGTCAGTCCGCCACCCAGCAGGCGCAGCGCCTGGGCGATGTCGCTCGCGATGCTCTCGCTGCGCGGGGTCGGTGATACGCCGCGTCCGCGACGCACGAACAGCGGATCGCCGTAGGCCGCGCGCAGGCGCTTCAGGGCGTTGCTGACGGCCGGCTGGGTCATGTGCAGCACCTCGCCGGCGCGCGTCAGGCTGCCCTCCTGGTAGATGGCCTCGAACACCCGGTAGAGATTGAGGTCGAGCCGCTCGGTCGCCATGCAAACATCACTCTCGATGATGGTTCGATATCACGTGAATAGTCTGGAGTGATTGTAGGGCGCGGCCCAGAATGCCGCCATGCCGCGGCAGTCCGCCGCTCGCAACCGTCATCGCCGAGGAGCGTCCCATGCATTTCGAACTGAACGCCAAGTCCCGCGAGCTGCGCGACCGTGTGCGCGCCTTCATGCAGGAGCACATCTATCCCATCGAGGAAGAGATCACCGAGTTCAACCACGATCCCAAGAACCTTTGGGTCGTGCCGCCGCAGATCGAGGAACTGAAGAAGCTGGCCCACGGCCAGGGCCTGTGGAACCTGTTCCTGCCCCACGAGTACACCGACTACAGCCCGGGCCTGACCAATCTCGAATACGCGCCGCTGGCGGAAGAGATGGGCCGCGTGCACTGGGCCTCCGAGATCTTCAACTGCTCGGCGCCCGACACCGGCAACATGGAAGTGCTGGCGCGCTATGGCAGCCCGGAGCAGAAGAAGCAGTGGCTGGAGCCGCTCTTGGCCGGTGAGATCCGTTCGTCCTATCTCATGACCGAGCCGCAGGTGGCTTCCTCCGACGCGACCAACGTCGAGACCGAAATCAAGCGCGACGGTGACGAGTACGTGATCAACGGGCGCAAGTGGTGGAGCTCCTGCGTCTACGACCCGCGCAACAAGATCTACATCCTGATGGGCAAGACCGATCCGACCGCCGCGCGTCACGTGCAGCAGTCCATGGTGCTGGTGCCCGCCGGCACGCCCGGCTTCGAGATCGTGCGTCCGCTGCGGGTGCTGAACGATCTGCACTCGCCGCACGGCCATGCCGAGGTGCGCCTGACCAACGTGCGCGTGCCGGTGACCAACCTGATCCTTGGTGAGGGCCGCGGCTTCGAGATCGCCCAGGGGCGTCTCGGCCCGGGCCGCATCCATCACTGCATGCGGCTGATTGGCGGCGCGCAGCGCGCGCTCGAGATCATGTGCAAGCGGGTCGAGAATCGCGTGGCCTTCGGCAAGAAGCTGTCGGACCAGTCGAGCATTCGCCAGGACATCGCCAAGTCGCGCTGCGAAGTGGAGCAGGGACGTCTGCTGTGCCTGTGGGCGGCGGATCGCCTGGACCGCGAGGGCAACAAGGTCGCCCGCGACGCGCTCGCGATGGTCAAGATCGAGATTCCGCGCATGGTGCAGCGGGTCGCGGATCGCGCCATGCAGGCGCATGGCGGCATGGGCGTGTGCCAGGACACGGTGCTGCCGGAGATCTTCGCCTACGGCCGTTACGTGCGCATCGCCGACGGTCCGGACGAAGTGCACATGTCGCAGCTCGGCAAGCTGACCATCCAGCAGACGCTGGCGGGTTAGCGCGGCGTTCCTCCCCTACGCACGGCGTGACCTTCGCCGCCGTACGTGGGAGGGGAAACGGCTGTAGGGCGGGTTTCAACCCGCCATGCGTGGCGCATCTGGAACAGCCACGCACGGCCGATTGAAATCGGCCCTACAAGGGGCGATTTCGGCGCGCCGGATTGCGTCGCGCCCGGCGCGTTGAAACCCGCTGTCTAGATCAGCGCTTCGCCTTCGCCTTCGCCGCCGGCTTGGCCTTGGCCTCGCCCTTCGGCGCATCGAAATAGCTGCGCGGGTTGTCGATCATCAGCTTGTTGATGGTCTCCTCGCTCACGCCCATCTTGCGCATCATCGGCAGGATGTTGCGCGAGATGTGCGCCATGTTCCAGTTGGGCGAGGCGGCGATCATGCTGTCGAGGATGCCGGTGTCACGGCCGCGCCAGCATTCCACCGAGTCGTGGGACAGCATGATGCGGTCGTAGCCCACCGCGAGCAGGCCCATCAGCGACGCGAGGCGCATCTTGTCCGAGGCGATGGCCTCGATGCCGAAGCGATCGAAACCGATCCACGCGCCGCGATCGAGCATCTCGAAGTAGTAGCGCATGTCGCCCACGCCGCAGGCGTGACCGATCAGCACCTTGTTGAAGTCGACCTTCTCCTCGTCGAACACGTCGAGCGTCTCGCGGCCCATGGGCTCGAACTCGTCGTTGTGGCACAGGATCGGCGTGCCGGTCGCCTTGCTCGCGCGCGCCGCGGCGCGCAGACACTTGATCTCGACGTCCTTGATGCCGCCGCCGGGCGGGGTCACGCCGTGGATGCCGCCGCAGGCGGTCTTGATGATGCCGGCCTTGATGCCGGTCTTGCCGATGCCGTCCTCGATCTCCTTCACGTAGACCTCGGCGATGCCGTCGACGTCCATATAACGGAAGTGCAGCGGAATGCCGAGCGCGTCGTTGTAGAGACCGGTGGCGACCACCACCTGCACGCCCGACGCGTCGGACATCTCGGCGGCGAATACCGGGTCGCGACCGAGCTCCATCGGGCAGGGATCGACGATGCTCTTGATGCCGAGCTCGCGAATCTCCTTCAGCCGCTTGGTGACGCGCGTGCCGTCCTTCTTGCGGTCGAAGTCCTTGTAGTCCATCTCCCAGCCGTTCCAGCCGATGCCGAGATGCTCGTGAATCAAGGTGGTGCCCAGGTCGCTGACATCGATTGGGCCCAGAACGGAATTGATCGCCATGAATGCTCCCCTGTTGATACTAGTGGTGCGCGCGCGTCGCCTCTGCGAGTACCCCCGTGATGGCGCGTCGTCCGCGGCAGGATGGTGCCTGAGCGTCGCGATGGGCGCCAGTGCGGGATGCCGGCCGCGCGCGCGTTGATGCCCGGCCCGACTCGAGTGCGGGAGTTGACCCCGATCACTGGCGGCGCGCGCAAGTGCAGGCTAGGCTTGCCGATGGGAAGTATCCGATTCATCGCCGTCATCGCCCACGTCATGTTCCGCCGCCCTGTCCTGCGTCGCTGGCTCACGCTGCTCCTGCTGCTGGTGCTGCCCTTCGCGGCGCTCGGCGGCTATGCGCGTGAGAGCGCGCCGGCCTGCGCCATGATGGGCAACAAGCACGGCATGGTGGACACTGGCGGCGCGAGCGATCACTGCAAGCGCATGCACGCGCCCGACCCCCTGCCCGCCAAGCACACCTCGCACTGTTCGATGTGCGGCGACCTCGGCGCGCCGCTGCCGGCGGCCACGAGCACGCCGCGCGAACACCGCGTCGCGGTGCTGCTGACCGCGCCACCTCGCGACCGCCTGATCCTGCCTCCCCTGGCCGCGCCCTGGCGGCCGCCTCGCGCGCTCTGAACCTTCACTGACGTGACGGCGTCGGGCCGCGGTCCGACGTCCTCGGTTGCGTGCCCTCGCGCGCGCCTCGACGTGGAGTTTCGCCCTCATGAAGCTCGTCTGCCGGGCCCTGGGCTGGGCCCTGGCCGCGCCACTCGCGTGCGCGGCCGACAGCCCTCTTACCTTCGATGCCGCGCTCGCGCTGGCAGAGCAATTCTCGCCGTCGCTCGCTGCGCTGGACGCGCGCCAGCGCGCCGCGCAGGCCCGTATCACACCGGCCGGTGAACTGCCCGACCCGCAGTTGATCTTGGGTCTCGACAACCTGCCGATCGGGGGCGGCGACGCGTGGTCGCTGAGCCGCGACTCGATGACCATGCAGCGCGTGGGCCTGAGCCAGGCGCTGCCCAACGCCGGCAAGCGCCGCGCGCGCGTCGCACGCGCCGCGGCGGACGCCGAGGACGCGGGCTTCCACGTCGCGACCAACCGGCTCGCGCTGCGCCGCGCCGCGGCGGACGCCTGGGTCGCGGCGCGCTTCGCCGCAGCGCGGCTCGCGCTGCAGGCCGACCTCGAACGCGAGAACCAACGCTTCCAGCAGAGCATCGCCGCGCGCTTCGCGGCGGGCACGGCGAACGCCGCGGACACGCTGCTGCCTCGCCAGGAAGCTCTCGCGCTCGCCGCGCGACGGGACGACCTGGATGCCGCTCTGGCCGTCGCCGAGGCGGCGCTCGCACGTCTGCTCGGCCGCCCTGCGGCGGTCGCCGCCGACGCAC
>JBFWYG010000126.1:4684-9188 GCA_050186725.1 Gammaproteobacteria bacterium
TTCCTGCGTAATGGCGCCGTGCTGCTGGTGGCGATCGCGGCGGCTGCGGTCGGCGGCTACCGCTATGCGCTCGCCGAGCGCGAGGCCGCGTCACGCATCACACCTGGTGCCCACGCGGGCCACGCCCCGGCGCCCGCCGCCGCGCCCGCGCCCGACAAGTCGCGACGGGTGCTGTACTGGTACGACCCGATGAAGCCGGACCAGCACTTCGACAAGCCTGGCAGGTCGCCCTTCATGGACATGGATCTCGTGCCGCGCTACGCGGAAGACGCGCCCGCGCCCTCCGCCACGCCCGTGCCAAGTGATCACCAGGACGTGCCGACCGCGACACTCCAGCCGTTCGCGGTGCTCACCGTGAAGGCCGCGCGCGGCACGCTCGAGCGCTCTGTGCTGGGGCTCGGCGAACTTGCCTACAACCAGCGCGACGTCGCCATCGTGCAGGCGCGCGCCGATGCCTTCGTCACGCGCGCTTTCGCGCTTGCGCCGGGTGACGTGGTGGCGCGCGGCGCGCCGCTGGTGGAACTGGAAGTGCCGGCGTGGATTGCCGCGCAGCGCGAGTACCTGGGCGTGCTGGCGCTGGACGATGCGGCGCTGGCCGCCGCCGCGCGGGCGCGTCTCGAACTGCTCGGCATGCCGGTCGACGTGCTGGCCGCGCTCGACGCGCGACGCCAACCCGTCCCACGCGTCACGCTGCGCAGTCCAATAGGCGGCGTGGTGACCGCGCTCGAGGCGCGGGTCGGCATGCGCGTCGCGGCCGGTGCGACCCTGGTCGCGCTGAACGGCATCGATCCGCTGTGGCTGGAAGTCGCTGTCCCCGAGGGCGAGGCGGCGCGGCTCGCCGCGGGCGCCACGCTGCGGGCGGAGATCGCCGGGTACGCCGGTGAGACCTTCGGCGGGGTGGTGGAGCAGGTGCTGCCGGCCGCCGACAGCGAGACGCGCAACGTGCGCCTGCGCGCGCGCATCGCCAATCCCGATGGACGCCTGCGCGCCGGGCTGAGCGCCCGCGTGCGGCTGGCGGACGCGCCACGGAACGAGGCCCTGTTGCTGCCGAGCGCCGCCGTGATCCGCGGCGGTCGGCGCGATCTCGTGATGCATCGTGCAGCCAACGGACGCTTCGTGCCGGTCGAGGTGATGCTCGGCGCGGAAGCCGCGGGCAAGGTCGAAGTGCTGGCCGGCCTTGCCGAGGGCGACGAAGTCGCGGCCTCTGCGCAGTTCCTGCTCGACGCGGAGGCCAGCCTGCAGGGATTCGCACCCGCGTCACCGCCGGAGACGCCGCGATGATCGCGCGCGTCATCGCCTGGTCGCTCGAACGCCGCATGCTGGTGCTGCTCGCGGCGGCGGGCCTCGCCGTGTGGGGCCTGGTAGCGCTGCGCGCGACGCCGGTGGACGCGCTGCCAGACCTGTCCGACGTGCAGGTCATCGTGCGAACCGCGTGGCCGGGCCGCGCGCCGCAGACCGTCGAGGACCAGGTCACCTATCCGCTCACCACCACGCTGCTCGCGGTGCCGGGCGCGAAGACCGTGCGCGGCTTCTCCACCTACGGCGATTCCTTCGTCTACGTGGTGTTCGCCGACGGCACGGATCTCTACTGGGCGCGCTCGCGCGTGCTGGAGTCGCTGAACCAGCTGCAGGGCCGGCTGCCCCCGGGCGTGACGCCGGCGCTCGGTCCCGACGCGAGCGGCGTCGGCTGGGTGTTCCAGTACGCGCTGGTCGATCGCAGCGGGCGACTCGATCTGGCCGCGCTGCGCGCGCTCCAGGACTGGTTCCTGCGCTTCGAACTGAAGGCCGTACCGGACGTCGCCGAGGTGGCGACCATCGGCGGCATGGTGCGCCAGTACCAGGTGACGCTCGACCCGCAAGCGTTGGCGGCACGCGGCATTTCCCACGAGACGGTGATCGCGGCGCTGCGCGCGGCCAACGGCGAGACCGGCGGCGGCGTGGTCGAACTCGCGGACGCCGAGTACATGGTGCGCGCCAGCGCCTACCTGCGCGATCTCGATGACTTCAGGAGCGTGCCGCTCGGGCTCGGTGCGGGCGGCGTGCCGGTGCTGCTCGGCGATGTCGCGCGCGTCGGCCTCGGCCCCGAGCCGCGCCGTGGCATCGCCGAACTGGACGGGCAGGGCGAGACGGTGGGCGGCGTGGTGCTGCTGCGCGCGGGCCGCAACGCGAGCCGGACCATCGCCGCGGTGAAGCGTCGCCTCGCCGACCTCGCGCCCAGCTTGCCGCCGGGTTTGGAGGTGGTGACGGTCTACGATCGCTCCGAGCTCATCACGCGCGCGGTGGACCATCTGCGCACGCGGCTCGGCGAGGAACTGCTGGTGGTGGCGCTGGTGACCTGGCTGTTCCTGGGTCACCTGCGCTCGGCGCTGGTCGCGATCGTTACGCTGCCGCTCGGGGTCTTGTGCGCGTTCATCATCATGGAGACGCGCGGGGTGAACGCGAATCTCATGTCGCTCGGCGGCATCGCGATCGCCATCGGCGCGATGGTCGACGCCGCCATCGTGATGGTCGAGAACGCCCATCGGCGGCTCGAGCAGTGGCAGGCCGCGCACCCGGACGAGACCTTGCCGTCGCCCGCGCGCCTGGCGCTGATCGGCGCGGCCGCGAGCGAGGTCGGGCCGGCGTTGTTCTGGAGTCTGCTGATCATCACGCTGTCCTTCACGCCGGTGTTCGCGCTCGAAGCGCAGGAAGGCCGGCTGTTCGGGCCGCTCGCCTTCACCAAGACCTACGCGATGGCGGCGGCCGCCGGACTGTCCGTTACCCTGGTGCCGGTGCTGATGAGCTATGCCATGGGTGGGCGCATCACGAGCGAAGCACGCAATCCGCTGAACCGCGCGTTGATCGCGCTCTACCTGCCGCTCCTCAACGGCGTGCTGCGCTGGCCGCGCACGACACTGCTGGTGGCGCTGCTGCTCGGCGCCAGCGCGCTGTGGCCGATGACGCGGCTCGGCGCCGAGTTCATGCCGGCCTTCGATGAAGGTGATCTTTTGTACATGCCGACCACGCTGCCGGGCATCTCGCCCGCCGCCGCCGGCGCGCTGCTGGCGCACACCGACAAGCTGATCGCCGCCGTGCCCGAGGTACTGCACGTGTTTGGCAAGGCCGGCCGCGCCGACAGCGCCACCGACACCGCGCCGCTCGAGATGCTGGAGACCACCATCAAGCTGAAGCCGCGCGCCGAATGGCGGCCGGGCATGACGCTCGATGGACTGGTAGCCGAACTCGATGCGCGCGTGCAGGTGCCGGGCCTCGCCAACCTGTGGGTCGCGCCGATACGCACGCGCATCGACATGCTCGCTACGGGCGTGAAGAGTCCGATTGGCATTCGCGTCTCGGCGGGCTCTCTGGAGGACATAGACCGCGCGGCGGCCGCGGTGGCATCGGTCGCGCGCCGCGTGCCGGGAGTGAGTTCGGCGGTCGCCGAGAAGCTGACCGGCGGCCGCTATCTCGACGTCGACATCAATCGCGTCGAGGCCGCGCGCCATGGCCTCAGCGTCGCGGCGGTGCAGTCGGTGGTCGCGAATCTCGTGGGCGGCGAGAACGTCGGCGAGGTGATCGACGGACGCGCGCGCTTTCCCATCAACCTGCGCTATCCGCGCGAGCTGCGCGACTCGCCCGCGGCGCTGGAAGCGCTGCCCTTTGTCGGTCCGCGCGGCGAGCAGCTGACGCTCGGCACCGTGGCCCACGTGCGGGTGAGCGACGGGCCGCCGGCGATCAAGAGCGAAAACGCGCGTCCGGCGGCCTGGGTGTACGTCGATGCGCGAGGTCGCGATCTCGTCGGCGTGGTGCGGGACGTCGACACCGCCGTGCAGCGCGAAGTGCGCCTGTCACCCGGCACCACGCTTGCCTATGCGGGACAGTTCGAGTTCTACGAACGGGCGCGGGCGCGTCTCGCGCTGGTGGTGCCGGCGGCGCTGGTGATCATCCTGTTCCTCTTGTACTTCATCTTCGATCGCTTCGACGAAGCGCTGCTGATCATGGTGACCTTGCCCTTCGCCCTGGTCGGCGCGCTCTGGTACCTCTATTGGCTGGACTTCGATTTCTCGGTCGCGACCGCCATCGGCTGCATCGCGCTCGCCGGCGTGGCGGCGGAGTTCGGCGTGGTGATGCTGTTGTACATGAAGCACGCGCTTGCGGCGCGCGGCAACGGCGACGACGAGGCGACGGTGCTGGCGGCGGTGCGCGAGGGCGCGGCGCTGCGCGTGCGGCCCAAGGCCATGACGGTCGCGGTGATCGTCGCCGGCCTGTTGCCCATCCTGCATGGCGAAGGTACCGGCGCCGAGGTCATGAGCCGCATCGCCGCGCCGATGGTGGGCGGTATGGTCAGCGCGCCGCTCTTGTCGCTGTTCGTGCTGCCGGCGGCGTATTACCTGCTGCGGCGGCGTTGAAACGGGGACAGACCACGGTTTCGCACTGAGATTGGGATAGTCGATGGCTTCGAGGAAACCGTGGTCTGTCCCCGTTTGCGCCCTCACAACTTCGCGTTTTCCGCTTCGCGCAGCTT
>JBFWYG010000127.1:0-9151 GCA_050186725.1 Gammaproteobacteria bacterium
GCGCCGGGCATGGGCGCGCCGCGCGCATCCAGCGCGAGCAGCACGCCGTGACTGCGCGGCTTGTCCTTGCCTGAGCCCGAGCCGAGCGCGAACAACGCGCCGTGCGCGAATGCGCCGAAGGCAGGCAGGCGCACGAGCGCCTCGAAGTCCGCCTTGCGGCGCTTGCGCTCGCGCGTTGGCAACGGCAGTTCGCCGTCCATGAGTTGCAGCGTGTGGCCGGGTGTGTCCGACGCGAGTGGAAAGACACCGAGCACCAGTTCGTCGTCGGCCACCACGTACAGCGCGGCGTCGCTCGCCACCAGCCCGCTGGCCGCCGCGAGGTGCGCGGCGCGGCCGGGCTGCGGCGGGGCTGTGAGCGTCAGGTGGCGTGCGAGCGTGAGTTCGATCATGCGCGCGCCGTCGGCGGGCGCACGCCGAAGGCGGTGAGGAAGGCGTTGCCGGTGAGCGCCGCGGCGGCGACGGTCGCGGCGAACCACATCGCCACGTCGAAACCTTGGCCAGAGAGCCACCCCACCAGCCACAGCAGCGGCCACAGGCCCGGCGCGAGCGCGAGGAACAGGTGCAGCAGGCTCCAGGGTTCATCCTCGCGACGTGAGAGTCGCGCCGCCGCGAGCAGCAGCAGCGTCAGCCCACCGAGTCCCAGCCAGTAGCAGCGCAGGCCGAGCAGGTCGGGGGTATGCGCGGCATGGCGCGTGGCGATCAGCAGCGCGCCCAGCGCGGTCAGTGCGGTCAGCGCCTCGTGCATTGACCCTGGACGCGCGCCGTCGACGGCGCGGGCGATCGCCGTCGGCGCGCGCAGCGCGAGCCACAGCGCCGGCAGCCCCCAGCAGGCGGCGAGCAGCGGCAGCGGCGCGGCGGGCGCGCGCCACGCGGCGAGCGCATCCAGACCCGCGGGCGCGAGCAGGCTTTCGTGGACGATGACCGCGGCGGCAAGCAGCGCGAGGCCGCGCAGCACGCGCAGGCCTGGCACCGCGGCGCGTCGGCGCGGCGGCAGGTCGCGCACGCCGACCCAGTGCATCCAGGCCGTCATGGCGAGCTGGCACAAAATCAGCAGGGTCGGCGTCACCGCCTGGTTGGCCTGCGCCATGTCGTAGCCGCTGAAGGTGCCGAACAGCGCCCACTCGAAGCGCAGGATGGGCGCGGACAGCAAGGTCGCCATCATCAGCGCCATGTAGCCCATGTGTGCGCGGAAGTCGCGGCGCCGCGCTGCGAGCACGGCGAGCGCGAGAAACCCCAGGCAGGCGAGCGCGAGCGCCCACAGCGCGAGACCGAAGCCGGGGCTCGCATAGGTCTCGGCGAGTGGCGTGCGCGCGAGGTAGGTGAGGGCGCCGACCATGGATGCGCCCACCGCTAGGATGACCAGCGCGCCGCTCGCGCGGTGCAGACGCGGCCAGCGCCGGCGAAAGGCCGGCACGAATTGCAGCACGGCGAGCGCGAGCGCGCTGCCGCCGAGCGCGGTATGCGCGCTCATCGCACCGAGCGCTCGGCGGTAGACGGGATACATGAGATGAGCCGAGCCCGCGCCGGTGCTGTAGGCCTCGCCGGTCACGAGCGCCTGTACGCGCGCCCACCAGGCGACGCGCTCGGCGCCGAGGGCGAGACTGAACTCGACGGCGGTCACGCCGAAGAACACCAGCGCCAGGATGGCCAGCAGCCAGGGCCAGCGTCGAATCGGCCCGGCGGTTGCCGCCACGCCTCGGACCATCGTCACCGCCATCGCTGCCTGCCCCCGTTCGCTCTCCCTCGCCGCGGCCGAGCATAGCAGGGCCGCGGCGCAGAGGCTCCCAGCCGCGTCAGGGCAGTGCGAACACCATCAGCGCCTGTCCTGCCGGGATCGCCACGTGCTGCTTGCCGTCGAGCGAGAAGCTGATGGGATTCGCCATGATCGGGCCGCCGGCCTGAAAGTCCCAGAGTGCCTTGCCCGAGGTGGCATCGAGGGCAAAGAAATTGCCTTCGTTCGATCCGGCAAAGACCAGGCCACCCGCGGTCGCCAGCACACCGGACCAGGCCGGCGTATGCAGGCCGAACTCCCACGCCAGCTTGCCGCTCAGCGCATCGAGCGCGCGGACCGCGCCCCAGGCTTTGCCGTCGCCATCGACGGCGCGTTCCCCGCCGCCGGCATAGAACGTGCCGGGTTTGAACTCCGCATCGCTCTTGTAGTAATAGGCGCCGCGCTCGCGTGCGGCGACATAAAACAGCTTCGTCTTCGGGCTATAGGACGGGCTCAGCCAGTTGGTCGCGCCGTTGAGCGCGGGATAGACCAGCGTGCCCTCATAGCTGGGCTCGGTGTCGGGCAGCACCAGCGGGCGGCCCTTGGCATCGAGCCCCTTGGCCCAGGTCTGCCTGGCGTAGGGCGTGCCCAGCAGGAATTCGCCGGTTTCACGATCGAGCAGGTAGTAGAACGCATTGCGATTGGCCATCGCGACCAGCTTGCGCGGCCGGCCCTCGAACTCGGCGTCGAGCAGCACGGGAATCTCATTGGCGTCCCAGTCGTGCGTGTCATGGGGCGTGAACTGAAAGTGCCATTTGATCTCGCCGTTGGCCGGATCGATGGCGAGCAGGGAACAGGTGTAGAGGTTGTCGCCCGGGCGAACATCGCCGTTCCAGTCCGGCCCGGGATTGCCGACGCCCCAATAGAGCAGGTTCAACGCCGGGTCATAGGCGCCTGTCAGCCAGGTCGTGCCGCCGCCCTGCTTCCAGGCGTCGCCCGTCCAGGTTTCGCTGCCTGCTTCGCCGGGCGCGGGGATCGTGAAGCGCCGCCAGGCCAACTTGCCCGTCTTTGCGTCATAGGCATCGAGGAAGCCGCGGACCCCGGCTTCGCCGCCGCTGATACCGACGATGATCTTGCCGTCGATGGCGAGCGGCGCGGCCGTGATCGAGAAGCCGAGCTCGTTGTCCTCGACCTTGGTCTGCCAGCGAACCGCGCCCGTGCGCGCATCGAGCGCGACCAGGAAACAGTCCGGCGTGCCGACATAGACGTTGTGGTCCAGGACGGCCACCCCGCGATTGCTGGCGAAGAAACCGATGGTCTTGGCCTTGAGTGCTTCCGGTCGCGCCCACGACCAGAGCTTGCGTCCCGTGCGTGCATCGACCGCGGTCACGCGCGCGCCGATCTCGGTCAGGTACATCACGCCGTCGACCACCAGCGGCGAGGTCTCGAAACGGCCGCGTTCCTCGGTCTGATAGATCCAGGCGACCCTGAGTGCCGAGACGTTTTCCGGCGTGATCTGCTCGAGACGCGAATACCGTTGCGCGTCATAGGTGCCCGAATAGGTCAGCCAGTTGCCGGGATCTTCGGCCGCGTTCCTGATGCGGTCATAGCTCGCTTGCGCGAACGCGGCGGAGGCCAGCAGGAATGTCGCCAAGGCGCAGAGGCATAGTTGAGCTTTGCGTCTCCGCGGCGAATTCGGTCCTTGAATCACGAGGCTCATTGGGCACCTTCAAGGCTCGCCAGGTAGGCGACAAGATCTTCCAGTTCAGCGCTCGTGAATACATCTTTGTAGGCGGGCATGGTCGAGACGCCGAGTTCCTTCGTCAGGTCCTTCACTTCGGCTTTGCGGAAGGAGTGAAAGCGTCCGTCAGAGTCGCGCAGCTGCAAGGTGAAGGGATCCTCGTTCACGCGTTCGCCCCGAATGCGCTTGCCGTCCACGGTGGTGACGGTCACGACGAGGAAGCCTTCGGGTAGGGCGGTGTTCGGCTCGAGGACCACCGCGCGTATGTGACTTGCGCTGCGCCGCGCGCCTACGTCATTGAGCGACGGTCCGGCGATGCCCCCGACGCCATCGATGATGTGACAAGCGCCGCACTTGCCCTTGGTCTCGTACAGTGTCTTGCCGCGCGCGGCATCACCGCGCAGCGCTTCCCGCGGCATATGACCCAGCGACAACACATAGGCCGCCACCTGCTCGACCTCCTTCTCACTCAGCATCCAGGACGCGGACATCTCGGTGCCGGGAATGCCTTCCTGGATGAGCTTGACGAGATCTGCCTGGGTGGCGGCGTGCGCCAGCTTCGCCTTGTTCAGCGCGGGCCCACGGCCACCCTCGCCGTCGATGCCGTGGCACAGCGCGCACTGGTTGGTGAAGACCTTCTTGCCGAGTGTCGACGCATCCTCTCGCGGAGAGGAAGGGCTCTCGGCCCCGGCAAGCGCAGCGACGGCCAGGCACAGGATGGCCAGTGAACAGCGGCCACGTTTCATCGCGTCTCCTCTCTCGATCGATCCTTCATCGGAAGCTTGCGGGTGTCTCCAAGGCCGCATCGAGACGGGTGTGTCGTCAGGTCAGCGTCGGGTGCCGCCGATGCCAGGCGGTCGTGCCCTGGAAGGCATGGGCCGCGCCGAGCAGCAGTGGCTCACTCCAGTGCGCGCCGACGAACTGGAAGGACACCGGCGTGCCGCTCGCGGCGTAGCCGCAGGGCAGGGTGATGCAGGGATTGCCGCTCATGGTGAAGCAGCAGGTGAAGCGGTGCGCGGCCATGATGAGTTCATCGTCGAAGCGGCTCATGCGTTCGAGCGTGGTTTCGGCCAAGGTCAGCACCGGCAGCACCATCAGATCCATCTGCTCGAAGGCGGCTTCCACGCGGCCGCGGAAATCGAGGCGCCGCAGGATGAGTTTCTGGTGCTCCATGCCGGACAGCGCGCGGCCCATCTCGATGAGCGATGCCAGCGCCTCGCCGTACTCGGCCTTGCGCGCGGGATAGGTCGCTTCGTGCGCGACCGCGGTCTGCACCGCGCACACCGGGAACCAGTCGGCGACCATCTGCGTGACGTCGGGGAACTCGATGTCGACGATGGTCGCGCCGAGTTCGCGCAAGGTCGCGATGGCGTCCTGCACCGCCTTCACCGTCACCGCGTCGACGCCGCCAAAGGCGAAACTGGCATCGACGCCGACCCGCAGGCCGCGCAGATCGCGGCGCAGGGCCGCGGTGTAGTCCGGCACCGGCACGCGCGCCGAGGTCGGGTCGCGCGGATCGGGGCCCGCGATGGCCTGCAACAGGCAGGCGGCGTCGGCCGCCGAACGCGCCAGCGGTCCGACGTGATCGAGCGTCGCGCCGAGTTCGAACACGCCGTGGCGACTCACCCGGCCCCAGGTCGGCTTCAGACCGGTGACGCCGTTCACCGCCGAGGGCAGATGGATGGAGCCGCCGGTCTCGGTGCCCAAGCTGCCGTAGGCGAGCCCGGAGGCGACCACCACGCCGCTGCCGCTCGACGACGCGCCCGACCAGTAGTCCGCGTGCCACGGATTGACCGGCGCCTGGATGGGCGGCAGGTGCACGGCGTAGGCGCCCTCGGTCAGTTGCACGGCGCCGATGAGGTTCGCGCCGGCGGCTTTCAGGCGCGCCACCGCGGTGGCGTCCTCCGCGGCACGGAAGTCCTTCAGCACCGCGGTGCCGAAAGCAGTCACCTGGCCCTCTTCCCAGAAGATGTCCTTCAGCGCGAGCGGGATGCCGTGCAGCGGCCCGCGCACCTTGCCCGCCGCGCGCTCGGCGTCGAGCTCGCGGGCACGGGCCAGCGCGCGCTCGGCGTCGCGGCGCGCGAACACGTGCAGGCGCGGGTCGAGGCGGTCGATGCGCGCGAACAGATCGCGCGTCAGCTGTTCGGAAGTGAGCTCGCCGGCCTCGAGCAGGCGGCTGACGGCGGTGAGTTCGAGGTAGGCGGTGTCCATGCGCGCGCTCCGGGGGCGGTGGGCTCGTCGGCGAATATGGCATAAAGCGCGCCGGTGGGGCGGTGCGCGGCACGCTGCGTGAATGTCGGGCAGAAGCCCGACCTACAGGCGACTGCACTGTAGGGCCGATTTTAATCGGCCATGCACGATTCATGGCCCCGGCACGAATGTCGGGCTGAAATCCGACCTGCGGCTCAGCGCGGCGGCAGCATGCACACCATCCCTTGCACGCCGTCCACCGTGCTGTCGTCGACGTCGGTCTTGAACGTTGCATGCACGCGATTGACCAGCGCCGAGAGGCCCACCGTGACGGCCAGCTCCATCAGCTCGGTGGTATCGAAGTGGGCGGCGAGCGCCGCATAGGTGGCGTCGTCGACCCGGTTGTCGCGGGTCAGCACGTCGGCGTAGCGCAGCACCAGGCGATCGACCTCGCTGAAACTCGCGCACGTCTCCGGCGCGGCCATCGCCGCCATCTCTTCATCCGTCAACCCGACACTCAGACCGAGCATCACGTGGGTGGGGATTCAGTAGTGGCAGGCGTTGACCTGCGAGGCGCGCAGGTAGGCGAGTTCGCGGTAGCGCGGCGCGAGCTTGTTGTCGAAGTACAGCGCCTTCACCAGGTGGCGAAAGGCCGGCAGGATGCCGGCGTGGTTGCCGAACACCTTGAACACGTTCATCACCGGGAACCCGAGCGCTTCGAGTTCCTGGTATTGCGCGCGCACCTCTGGCGCGGCGCTGGCGGGATCGACGAGCGGTATGCGGGCCATGGGGCACTCCTCGAGGGTGAAGCTTCGAGGCTAGTGCGTGACGCCGCGGGGCACAAGCCTACGCGGCGCGTCGGTCACTCCAGCAGGCCGAGTTCGAGCAGGCTGCGCAGCAGCGCCGGCAGGGCCGCGAGCAGCGGCCCATCGTCCAGACCTCGGCGCGCGGCGAAGGCGCGCGCGGCTTCGCCGAGCGTGCGCGAGCCATCCAACCAGCCCAGCAGGTCGGCCGCCACCGGATCGACCCGCAACGCCACGCGCAGGCCAGCGGTGGCGCGCAGGTCGAGCGCCCGCACCTGCCAGCCATCGGGGCCGGGCGAACGTTGCTCGACCGTCTCGAGCGTAGGCGAGGGGCGCAGTCGCAGCGCCAGCAGGGCTTCGTCGGAGGCGTGCGCGGCGAGATCGCGCGCCGCCAGGATGCGCGCCACGGCGGCGCCAGCCGCGTCGTCCAGCAGCGGCAGCTCGCGCATTTCGATCCAGGGCGCGCGCCCACGCGGTCGGTACAGCAGCGCATGGCCGCCGCGCAGCTCGACGATGTCGGCGGCCTGGTAGGCCGCGGTCCAGCGCGCGAGTTCGTCCTCCGGCACGTCCCCCTCGTATTGCTGCACCAGCCACAGCGTCGCGTAGTCGCGCGGCGTGAGGCATTGCGAGGTGAGCAGCCAGAGGTCACAGGCGCTGTCCGCGAACCAGCCGGCCAGCGTGCGTTGCCACTGTTCGCCGCCATGCACAGCCCAGTTGAGCCCGAGCAGCGCGATACCGTGGTCGCGCAGATGATCGGGCGTGGCGCGTGCCAGGCGCTCGCAGAAGCCTGCGCCGCCGTCGCGATAGACGAAGGTGGTGTCGGGTGAAATGGCGTAGGGCGCATTGCAGACCACGAGGTCGAAGCGTTGCGCGCCCACCGGCGCGAACAGATCGCCGACCGCGGTCTCGAGCGTGTCGCAGCCATTCAGTTCTGCATTGAAGCGCGCGAAGGCCACCGCGCGGGGATTCACGTCCACCGCCAGCACGCGCCGCGCTTGGCGGGACGCCCGGATGCCCAGCACGCCGCAGCCGCAGCCTAGATCCAGCACCTCGTCGCCGGGCCGGCGCGGCAGGAGCTGCGCGATGCGGCGGGAGGTGCCGCCTACGCCGAGCACGAAATCGGCGGCGCCCTGCCGATGGGCGGCGCGACGATCGCTTGCGAACAGCAGGCCGTCAAAGGGTTCGAAGCGGACGAGCCCAGTGACCAGGCCGTCGGTCTCGTCGAGCAGTCCACTGGCGCGAAACGCGGCGTAGGTGGCGACGCCGAGCGCGGCTCGCGCGGCGTCCGCCGGCACGCTGCGCTCCTCGGCGAACACTGCGCCGAGCACGCTGCGCTCGCCGCGCGCGACCGCCGCGGACAACGCGGCGCGCACCAGGTCGCGCGCTTCGTGGTGCGGCCATGCGGGGGCCGGCGCGAGCCCCCCGCCGTGCGCCGAGCGAGTCGTAGTCAGAACTTGAAGATCGAATTGGTGACGAGCTTGAAGCCGGAAAACGCATCGAGCTTCTGCTGTCCGAGGACTTTCTGGGCAAGCTCGTTGCCGACGCTGAACTTGAAAGCGGCTTGGGTGCCGCCGGTCACGCCGGCCAGTTCCGCGTCGCTGAGCTCGCGGCCTTGCGCGCCGGTGATGTCCTCGGCGCTGAAGCTGAAGCCGCGCGCGGCAGCCGCGTCGGCCAGTTGGTCGAACGTGAGGCCCTGCGGCGCCTCGTTGCGCAGCTCTTCGCGCAGCTTCTCGTCGTCACCCAAGCGGGTCATGAAGGCTTCAAAGGATTCGATGCTCATCGACTTGTCTCCTCACGGTCTGCGACTCCAGAGTCGAACGTTAGACCAAACCGCCGGGCCGCGCGCGCGCCGTGAGCGGGCCCATTGCGCATTTTGGCCGCGTGCCCGACACCGGCGTGCGCTCGGTGTCGCGTTGGTCGGCGCGCGCCACCGGGCGCCTTGCCCGGCCCCGACCGGCTCGGGCACCGCCTATACTGGACTCGTTATCTGGCCACCCGCGAGGAGGACGAACAATGACTGCGCAAGTGCCGGGCGAGCGACTGCTCGCGCTCACCGAGGAACTGGTGGCGGCCTACAACGCCAAGGACTTCGCGCGCCTGGCGAACCTGCTGTCGCCCAACCTCAGGTTCTGTCACCACAACCGCGGCTTCGCCTTCGATACCCGCGACGAGCTCATCGACATCCTGCGCCGCTTCGCCAGCGACATCGTGCCCGATCGCAAGCTCGGGCCGGCGGTGCGCGCGATCGTGAGCGGCAACACGGTGCTCCGCGAGCAGACCTGGAGCGGCACGGCGCGGGGCGACATCCCCGGCATGGCCAAGGCCGGCGAGTCCTTCAGCATCGATATCGCGACCGTGCTGGTGTTCAAGGGCGAGGTGGTCGCCGAGTATCACGACTACGGCTGACGCGCCGCGCAGGCGTCAGGCGCGGAACGTCTGCTTGTCCGTGCCGCGGTAGAGCGTGGCCGCCTGTGCGGCGGTGATGGCCGCGTGCCGCGCGAGCGCGGCCGGCGCGAGGTCCGCCTCGGGCGCCTGTTCGCTATCGAAGTGTCCGTAGGCGTCGACCCCGCGCACCAGCGTCGCCGAGTCACGCGCGCCGGCCACCTGCCGCACGTGGGTGGGGATGTAGCGGAGCGCCAGGCCGATGCGCCGATCGTCGCTGCGGTTGGGCTCCGAGCCATGCACCAGCAGCACGTGATGCAGCGA
>JBFWYG010000128.1:0-9142 GCA_050186725.1 Gammaproteobacteria bacterium
CGAAGCCCGCGTAACGGTGAATGTCGACTTGCCGCGCGCCACGCAGCAGGCGGCTCGCGGCGGCATTGGCGACGCGCAGCGCGAGGCGCCGGCTCGCGTGCAGCAAAGGCTTTGGATCGTCGTGGCCGAAGTAGGGAAACACCGGCGTCTTGCCGCGCGGCCTGAGCGCGCCTTCGCGCAGGCAGAAACGCGCGTAGCAGTAGGGATCGCGATCGCTGTCGAACCACACCACTTCGCGCCGCCCGCCCGCGGAGGCCGGACGCGGTTGCCCGAGCGCCGAGTAGTACTCCAGCAGCGGAAAGTTGATGCCGTGCTGGATGATCAGGTCGACCGAGTACTCGGTGCGCCCGACGTTGGGCTCGATCAGCCAGTAACGACCTTGCGGGTCGCGCTTGAATTCGATGGCGATGGGGCCGGAGAGATCGAGTCCTTCGATGAAGCGTTCGGACAGCGCGCGGACCTCCGGCGCGTCGCGCGACTCGACCACCGTGCCGACGCCGGTGCCGGGTGGCGAGGCCTCGAGCTTGCGCCCGGTGAACACGCCGAGCGGCCGGCCCTGGGCCAGGATCATCGAACAGAAATACAGGGTGTCGTCGCCACCAGCGATCCAGCGTTGCACCAGGAACGGCAGGTTGTCGGGATAACGCGCGACCAGCGCCTCCAGTTCTTCCACCGAGTTGACCTGCAGGGCCTTGAAGCCGGACAGCGGGCGGGTCGGCTTGACCAGCAGCGGCAGGCCGACGCGCTCTACGGCGTCGGCCGCGTCGGACGGATCTTCCAGCAAGGTCGAGCGCGGGTAGTCGATGCCGCGCGCCGTGCACAGCGCTTCGAGATGGGCCTTGTCGAGCAGGTGGTTGACCATCTCGATGGAGTCGGCCCAGCTCACGCGGAAATAGGGCGCGAGCGCCGGCCAGTTGACCGAGATTGAGCGCACCATGTTGTCGCTGCTGGGGTAGACCACGATGGGCCGGTTCGGCGGCAGCTGCGCGCGCAGCTCCAGCAGGATGGCCGCGCAGCGATCGGAGTTGATGCCTTCGGCGTAGAGGATCTTCGCGTAGCGCGTGGCAGTGCCCGGGCCGCTGCGGTCGTGGTTGACGGCATAGACTTCGATGCCGGCGCGGGCGAGCGCGCGGGTGATGGCGAGTCCCGGCACGCTCATGCCGAGCACCAGCGCCACCGCGGGCGCCTCGTTGGGAGTGCGCGTCGCAAGCGCGCCGGTCGCGGCATTCATGGGGTCAACCCTCGAGGGCCTGGTCGAGCACGCGGGCAAAGGCCGCCGTGCCCGCGCGCCGCGACAGCCCGGCGACCGCCTCGTCGGCGGGCATGGGATAGTCCGGGTCGCGCAGGCGCGGCAGGCAGCGGCGCAGCATGGCTTCGATGGACGTGGCGTCCTCCAGCGCGGCGATCGCCGCCACGCCGCAGTTGGCGAGCAGCTGCCCGGTATCGCCCACCGGGTCGGTGAGACCGATGATCGGTCGCCGCGCGTAGAGGTATTCGTAGGCCTTGGCCGGGATCTGGTGATTGCAGCCTTCGGCCTGCAGGATCAGCAGGCCATCGGCGCGCATCATCTCCGCGAGCGCGTCGCGGTAGGGAATCGGTGGCGCGACCTCGACCATGTCGGCGAGGCCGTGGCGCGCGGCCATGTCGGCGAGCGGCAGCTCACCGCCCGGCGCGCGCAGCACCACGCGCACGCGCGGCATGGCGGGGTCGTCCAGCACGCGGCGCAGCGCGATGAAGAATTGGGTGGGGTCGCGATCCTGGCCGTAGACCACGCCGCTGTGCAGCAGCACCAGGACGTCGTTGCGCGGCGTCGTCGGCGCGCTGCGTTCGACGTAGTTGAATTCGTCGTAGCCGTTCTGGACCACGATGATGCGCGAAGGGTCGAACTCGGGATACCGTTCGCGGTAGAAGCGCGCCGCGCCCGGCGTGGTGACCACCATGGCGCGTGCGTGGCGCACGATCAGGCGCTCGATGAAGCCAAAGGCGCGACGCCGCAGGCGACCGCTGGGAAAGGTGTTCTGCAGCATGGGGTCGCGCAGATCCGCCACCCAGGGCAGACCGGTGAGGCGACTGATGCCGTAGCCGATCAGGTGCGCGCTGGCGATGGGGTAGGTCGAGACGACCGCGGACGGCCGCACGCGCCTGGCCAGCGCCACGCCCTGCAGCACGCCGAACGGCACCCAGCTCAGCCAGCGATCGGGCACGGCCATGAGATCGAGATAGCGGCCGCGCACAGCGAGATGGCGACGGGAATCGACCGCCCAGCTGCGCGCCACCGGCGTGCCGGCGGGAATCAGTTCGAGGCTGGACGCGCTGACGCTTTCATAGGCCTGCTCGCGCACGGTCAGTACGTGTGGGCGCCAGCCGTGATGCGGCAGATGCCGCACGAAGGACAGCGTGCGCTGAATGCCGCTACTTCCCTGCAGGGGCGGGAAGTGAAAGGCAACGAAGATCAAGTCACGCATGGCACTCGCTTGTCGGCGCGGGTGAGTCGCTGTTCCCTCGCGCCCGTTACGCGAGCGCTCGGCGCGCGGCAGCGACCCGCTGGAATACAGGCTGGTTATAGCGGCGTCGGACCGCCATTCCTGAGCGTCGCGCGACCGCGCTGCGGTCGCGGGCAGTGTAGCATCGGGCTCGCGCCGCGCGGCCGTCGTAAACGTCGCTCAGGCCAGGCTTGCGCGTGCCACGGGGCCACTCGGGGTGACCTGCCACGGCAGATCCGCCGCCGCCAGGGTCTCGTGTTCCAGCAGCCGGTCGGCGCCCAGGTCGAGCAGCGCGCGCCGCTCGCCGAGCAGCGCCAGCGCGCGCTCGAAGGCCTCGTCCACCAGTTCCTTCACCGCCCGGTCGATCTCGCTCTGCACCCGCTCACCGTGTTCGCGGGTCACGGGACCGCCGCTGAAACCGGCGCCGATGAAACTCGGCCGGGCTTCGTCGTACACCACCTGGCCGATGCTCTCGGCCATGCCGTAGCGCATGACCATGTGGTGCGCGATCTCGGTGATCTTGTCCAGGTCGTCGGCGGCGCCGGTCGAGATGTCGCCCAGCACCAGCGACTCCGCGGCGCGCCCGCCCATCAACACCGCCATCTTGTCCTTCAAGGTCTGGCGGGTCATCAGGAAGCGGTCCTCGGTGGGTCGCTGGATGGTATAGCCGAGCGCGCCGATGCCGCGCGGGATGATCGACACCTTGTGCACCGGGTCCATGCCCGGCAGGCTCGCGGCCACCAGCGCGTGCCCCATCTCGTGGTAGGCGACGGTGCGGCGTTCGCTCGGATTCAGCAGCCGCGAGTGCTTCTCGATGCCGGCGACGATGCGCTCGATGGCGTTGGTGAAGTCGGCCAGGGTGACCGATTGCGCGCGGCGGCGGGTGGCGAGCAGCGCGGCTTCGTTGACCAGGTTGGCGAGATCCGCGCCGGTGAAGCCCGGCGTGAGGGCCGCGATCTGATCGAGATCGAGGTCCGGGTCACGGGTGATGCGCCTGACGTGCACGTTCAGGATCTGCACGCGGCCGACACGGTCGGGACGATCGACCAGCACCTGGCGATCGAAGCGGCCGGCGCGCAGCAGGGCCTGGTCGAGGATCTCGGGCCGGTTGGTCGCGGCCAGCAGCACGATGCCGGTGCTCGGATCAAAGCCGTCCAGCTCGGTCAGGAGCTGGTTCAGGGTCTGCTCCTTCTCGTCGTGCCCGCCGAACTGCCCGCTGCCGCGCGCGCGACCGAGCGCGTCCAGTTCGTCGATGAAGATGATCGCCGGCGCGTGCTGACGCGCCTGCTCGAACAGGTCGCGCACGCGGGCCGCACCGACGCCGACGAACATCTCGACGAACTCCGAACCCGAGATCGAGAAGAACGGCACGCCGGCCTGGCCAGCGACCGCGCGCGCCAGCAGGGTCTTGCCGGTGCCGGGCGGTCCGACCAGCAGCACGCCCTTTGGGATCCGCGCGCCGAGGCGGCCGTATTCCGCCGGGCTCTTCAGGAAATCCACCACTTCGCGCAGTTCGGCCTTGGCCTCGTCGACGCCGGCGACGTCGTCGAAGGTCACGCCGGTGCTCTTCTCGACGAAGACCTTGGCGCGCGACTTGCCGATGGCCATGAGCCCACCCATGCCCTGCTTCTCGGCCATGCGACGAATGAGGAACATCCACACCGCGACGAAGAACAGCGTGGGCAGCACCCAGCCCAGCACGTCCTTCAACAGGCTCGATTCCACCACGCCGCTGAACTTGACGCCGTACTCGGCCAGATGGGCGGCGAACTCCGGCTCGACGCGCGTGGCGACGAAGCGCTCGCGACCGTCGGCCAGCGGCGTCTTGAGGCGACCCTCGACGTACTGCTCGCGAATCCTCACCTCGGCGATGCGCCCGTCGCGCAATGCCTGCTCGAATTCGCTGTAGGGCAGGGGCTCGACCTGTGAGTATTCCGTCCACCAGGCGTGGAACAACAGCACGAGGAGCAGCGCGGTGAGCGCGTAGCCAACATTGATCTGGTGGGTCTTGTGCATGGCGTATCGCCTGGCTTCGCGTGCCGCGCACCTTAGCGTGGCGACTGTCAGCAGACAATTCGGCGCGCCGGTGGCGCCGCGCCGGACCCTCGCCTATCCTCGCCGCCTTGTCCCACTTCGCGGAGCACGCCATGCGCGCCGTCGTCATGCGTCACAACCGACTGCTGGTCGAAGATCATCCCGAGCCGGCGCCCGGACCGGGTGAAGTCCTTGTGAGAACGCTCGCCTGTGGTATCTGCGGTTCGGACCTGCACGCGCTCGCGCATACCCGCGAACTGGTGGACGGCGCGCGCCGCTCGGGCGGCCCGTTCGTGATGGATCTCGAACGCCCGGTGGTGATGGGTCACGAGTTCTGCGCCGAGGTGGTCGAATACGGGCCGGACACGCCACGCGCGCTCGCGGCCGGCACGCGCGTGTGCGCCGTGCCGGTGCTGATGCGCGGCAGCGCGCTCGCCACCATCGGCTACTCCAACGATCATCCCGGCGGCTACGGCGAGTACATGCGGCTGTCGGCGGCGCTGCTGGACCCGGTGCCCAACGGGCTCGCCACCGAGCACGCCGCGCTCACCGAGCCGATGGCGGTGGGCGTGCACGCGGTGGCCAAGGCGCGCCTCGAGCGCCACGACGTGCCGCTGGTGGTCGGCTGCGGGCCGGTCGGGCTCGCGGTGATCGCGGCGCTGAAGCTGGCCGGCGCCGCGCCCATCGTGGCGGCCGATTATTCCGCGCGCCGCCGCGAACTCGCGCTCGCGATGGGCGCCGACGTGGTGGTCGACCCCGGCGTCGATTCGCCCTACGACGCGTGGCGTGGGACCGCGCCCTGGCCCAGTGACCAGGCGCCCGCGCTGCCGCCGTGGATACCGGGGCCGGCGCTGCGCCCGGCGGTGATCTTCGAGTGTGTCGGCGTGCCGGGGGTGATCGAGCAGATCATGGTCAACGCGCCGCGCGACGCGCGCATCGTGGTGGTCGGGGTGTGCATGCAGCGCGATCACTTCGAGCCGATGTTCGGCATCAACAAGGAGCTGAACCTGCAGTTCGTGCTGGGCTACACCCGCGAGGAATTCGGCGCGACGCTCGCGCACATCGCGGCGGGCGAGCTGCCGGTCGCGCCGCTCATTACCGCCAAGGTCGGCATCGAGGGTGTCGCCGAGGCCTTCGCCGCGCTCGCGTCGCCGGACCGCCACGCCAAGATCCTGGTCGAGCCCTGGCATGCCTGAGCACGCCGGCGCGCCGTCGCCCGCGCCGGGCGGCGGGCGCCTCTACCTCAAGGTACTGGTCGCGATCGCGCTGGGCGCGCTGTTCGGCTACATAGCGCCGACGCAGGCCATCGCGTTGAAGCCGCTCGGTGATGCCTTCATCGCGCTGGTCAAGATGCTGATCGGCCCCATCGTGTTCTGCACCGTGGTGCTCGGCATCGCGGGCTCGGGCGACATGCGCCGCGTGGGCCGCGTCGGCGCGCGCGCGCTGGTGTATTTCGAGGTGGTGTCGACGCTCGCCCTCGCGCTCGGTCTCGGCGTCGTGCACTGGCTGCGACCTGGCGCGGGTTTCGACGTCGATCCAGCGAGCCTCGACGCCGCCGCCGTCCAGCAGTACGCGCGCGCCGCCGAGGCGCAGAGCGCCACGGACTTCCTGCTGCACATCATTCCTCGCACCTTGTTCGACGCCTTCAGCGGTCAGGGCGATCTGCTGCAGGTGCTGCTGGTGGCGCTCTTGTTCGGCGCCGCGCTGCTCGGGCTCGGCACGGCGCGCGCGCCGGTGCTGGACTTCGTCGCGAGCTTCGCGCGCGTGCTGTTCGGCATGATGAATCTGGTCATGCGCTTCGCGCCGCTCGGCGCCGCCGGCGCGATGGCCTTCACCGTCGGACGTTACGGCGTGGAGGCGCTGCAGTCGCTCGGCGCGCTGATGCTGTGTTTCTACCTGACCTGCGCGCTGTTCGTGTTGGGCGTGCTGGGCGCCATCGCCGCGCTCACCGGCTTCTCCATCCTGCGCTTCATCGTCTATCTCAAGGCCGAACTGCTGACCGTGCTCGGCACCTCGTCGTCCGAGACCGCGCTGGTGCCCTTGATGGACAAGCTGGAGGCGCTCGGCTGCGACCGCGCGGTGGTCGGCCTGGTGGTGCCGTCGGGCTATTCGTTCAACCTCGACGGTACCAACATCTACCTCACCATGGCGGCGCTGTTCGTCGCCCAGGCGCTCGACATCGATCTCTCCTGGCGCGAGCAGGCCACCTTGCTGGCGGTGGCCATGCTCACCTCCAAGGGCGCCTCGGGCGTGACCGGCGCGGGCTTCGTCACCCTGGCGGCGACGCTCGCCGTGGTGCCATCGATCCCGGTGGCGGGGCTCGCGCTCATTCTCGGCATCGACCGCTTCATGTCCGAGGCGCGCGCGCTGACCAACTTCATCGGCAACGCGGTGGCGACGGTGGTGGTGGCGCGGTGGGAGGGGGCGCTGGATCGCGCGCGGCTGCGAGCGGTGCTGAACCCCGAGAATCGAGGCCTCTGAGCGGACGTCGCCCTTGGCACCCTCGCTGCGCCGATGCCATGATCGGCAGCTCGCATCATCCTCAGTAACCAGGCTACGGAATTCCCATGCAAATCGGCTCTCTCATCCGCCGCGCGGCGCTCTATCACGGCGATGCCGCCTGCCTCACCGAAGGCAGTCGCGACGTCAGCTTTCGCGAATTCGACCGGCTCACGGACATCATCGGCAACGCGCTGCTGGCCCGCGGCCTCATGCCCGGCGATCGCGTGGGCGTGCTGCTGCCGAACAGCGTCGAGTGCCTGGTGGCGTATTACGCGCTGGCCAAGGCCGGCCTGGTGCGGGTCGGGCTGAACACCCGCGAGACGCTGGACAATCACCGCTACAAGCTCGCCGACAGCGGCAGCCGCGCGGTGATCCACGACGACATCGACGGGCTCGAGACCGAGATCCAGATTGGCCGCGCGGAATTCGCCGCTATGTTCGACTCGGGCAACGACGCGCCCTGCCAGGTCGATCGCGCACTCGACGCGCCGCTGCGCCTCGGCTACACCGGCGGCACCACCGGCAAGGCCAAGGCGGTGACGCTCACCACCCGCGGCGAACTGGCGGAGCTGTCGGCCTTCCTCATCGACCTGGTGCCGGACCTCGAACCCGGCAACACCTTCCTGCACGCGGCGCCCATCGCCCATGCCTCGGGCGCCTTCTTTCTGCCTGCCATCGCGCGCGGCGTGCGTTCGCTGGTGATGAAGAAGTTCGACCCGGCGGAGTTCATCGAACTCGCGAGCCGCGAGCAGGCGAGCCACACCTTCCTGGTGCCGACCATGCTCGCCATGATCCTCGAGCAGCCGAGCCTCGCCGACGCGAAGTTCGCGCTGCGCAAGATTGCCTACGGCGCCTCTCCCATCGCGCCGAGCGTGCTCGCGCGCGCCGAGGACCGTTTCGGCCGCATCTTCGCGCAGTGCTACGGGCAGGCCGAGAGCCCGATGGTGATCACCTGTCTCAAGCCCGAGGATCACGACCGCATCGGTTCCTGCGGCCGGCCCTTCACCTTCGCCGAGTGCGCGATCTTCGACGAGAATGACAAGCCGCTGCCGCCGCGTGAAGTCGGCGAAGTGGTGGTGCGCGGGCCGCAGACCATGGCCTACTACTGGAATCGTCCCGAGGCCACCGAACAGGCTTTCCGCAACGGCTGGCTGCACACCGGCGACATCGGCTACGCCGACGAGGACGGCTTCTACTACCTGGTAGATCGCAAGAACGACATGCTCATTTCCGGCGGCTACAACGTCTATCCGCGCGAGGTGGAGGACGTGCTGATGGCCTTCCCGGGGGTGGTCGAGGCGGCGGTGGTCGGCCTGCCGGACGAGAAGTGGGGCGACATGGTGCATGCCGTGGTTTCAGGCCGGCCTGACCTCGACCTCGAGGGGCTGAAGGCCCACGCGCGCGAGAAGCTCGCGAACTACAAGCGCCCGAAGGACATCTTCCTGTGGCCGGAGCTGCCGAAGAGCGCGGCCAACAAGATTCTCCGTCGCGAAGTCCGCGATCGGCTGCTGGCCGAGCGCGCGGGCGCTCGCTAGAACGAGGACCTTCAAATGGCGAACGGCCTGGTGCTGCACGCGAGCGAAGTCGACTTCGAGCAGCGGGTGCTCGAAGCGTCGGCCGAGCGCGCGGTGCTGGTGGACTTCTGGGCGGGCTGGTGCGCGCCGTGCCGCGCGCTGGCGCCGGTGCTGGAGGATCTCGCCCTGCGGCATCCCGAGGGGCTTGCGGTGGTCAAGGTCGATACCGACGCCGAGCAGGCGCTCGCCGCGCGCTACGGCATCCGCTCCCTGCCGACCCTGCTGGTGTTCCGCCACGGTGAAGTGGTCGGACAGAGCATGGGCGCGCAGCCGCTGGCGGCGCTCGAGCGCCTGATCGAACCGCACCTGCCGCGCGCGACCGATGCGCTGCTGGCCGCGGCCCACGCGGCCGAGGCCCTGGGAGATGCCGCCACGGCCATCGCTGAACTCGAACGGGCCCATGGCCTCGATGCGAGCGACTACCGCGTGCATCCGCGACTAGCCGCGCTGTATGTCGACGCCGGCCGCGCGACCGAGGCGCGCGCGCTGCTCGCGGCGCTGCCCGCCAATCTGCAGGTCGACGCGGCGGTCGAGGCGGTGGAGGCGCGC
>JBFWYG010000129.1:0-9123 GCA_050186725.1 Gammaproteobacteria bacterium
CTCGAGATACTCGCTGCAGTTGCGCGCGAGCAGCGCCACACGGGAGCCGCGGCCGAGGCCGCGCGCCGCGAACACCTGCGCCACGCGATTCGAGCGTGACTCGAGTTCGGCATAGGTCACCACCCGCGCGCCATCGATGATGGCGGCGCGCGCGGGGTGGGCGGGGACGCGTCGGCGGAACATGTCGCCGACGGTGCTGCGCCCGGCGGCGAGTACGGCGGCGGAAGGCTGGTAGCTGGTCATGGTGGCTGGAAGCGGTGGTGGAAATCGGGGACAGACCACGTTTTCGCGCGGGAACTCACGGACAAACCATGCTCTCGCTTATGCGCGAAAACGTGGTCTGTCCCCGATTTCGATCAGATGCGCTTCTGCACGAAGTCGTCGATGGTCGCGGTGTTCAGCACCTTGCCGCTCTTGGTCAGCACCTCGAACAGCTTGCCGCCTTCGACCGCGTGGCAGCGGAAGAAGACCAGCGCGCCTTCCGGGCCGCCGAATTCCATGTGCAGATCGCCGCCCGGGTTGTGCGCGACGAAGCCCGGCGTGCGCTTCTTGTGGATGGTCTGGTTGTCGGTGGTCTCGACCACGTTGTGCTCGCCGGCCAGCACCTCGATGGAGGTGTTGCCGAGATGGCGGTGGTAGTGGCAATAGGCATTCGGTTCCCACCACGACAGGAAGTCGATCACGCCGTTCTCGGCATCGACGTTCAGCACCGCCACGGAATAGTCGATGGGGTAGTCGAAGCGCGGCGTGCCGAGCACGCGCTGCCACTCGAGGTTGGCGAAGTCGTAACCGGTGGCGAGCGACGGCTTGATGACGGGCGCGGCGATGGTGGATGCGTTCATGGTGGTGGCCTCGAAACTCGGTGCTCAGGATTGGGCGCCAGCCTAGCCCTCCGGCGCGGGGGGCGCAATCCGAGTGTCAGCGCAACGGCCGGAAGAATTCGATGATTTCGCGGGCCAGGGCCTCGGGCTGCTCGAGCGCGGCGAAATGCCCGCCGCGCGGCATCACCGTCCAGCGGCGGATGTCCTTGTACAGCCGTGCCGCGACCTGGCGCGGCGGACGCAGGATCTCGCAGGGAAAGGCGGCATAGCCCGTTGGTGCGACCACCCCCGATGGTGGTATCGGCCAGGCACCGTGCATCCGCGCGTAGTAGGGCCAGAAAGACGCGTTGATGGCGCCGGTGAACCAGTAGAGGCTGATGTTGGCGAGCATGTGCTCACGCGGAATGACCGACTCGATGTCGCCGCCGCAGTCGCTCCACGCGCGGAACTTCTCCACTATCCAGGCTGCGAGCCCGGCCGGCGAATCACTGAGTCCAAAGGCGAGCGTTTGCGGCCGCGTGCCCTGGATCCACTGGTAGCCGATCTCCTCCTTCATGAACACCGCGAGTTCCTGCAGGAAGGCGCGTGACTCTGGATCATCGCCAAGGACGAAGGCCGGGTCGCGCGGCACGGCAAGCAGGTTGAGATGGATGCCGAGCAGCTTGTCGGCGTGCACCGCGCCCAGCCTCGACGTGATGAAAGCGCCCCAGTCGCCGCCCTGCGCGGCGAAGCGCGGGTAGCCGAGCTGCTCGCACATCAGGTCGGCAAAGCAGTCGGCGATCATCTCCGCGCTGAAGCGCTTCTGGCCCGGCGTGTAGGACAGGCCGTAACCCGGCAGCGAGGGCGCGACCACGGTGAATGCATCGGCCGATGAGCCGCCGAAACGCGCCGGATCCGTCAGCCGTGGAATCAGCTCCAGGAATTCGAACACCGAGCCCGGCCAGCCGTGGGACAGCAGCAGCGGGCAGGGCTTGGGGCCACGACCCTCGACGTGCAGGTAGTGCAGGTCGATGTCGTGCAGGCGCAGCTTGAACTGGGGAAAAGCGTTCAGACGCGCTTCCTCGGCGCGCCAGTCGAACCGCTCGCGCCACCAGGTGACGAGTTCCGCGAGGTAATCGGGATCGGTGCCGTAGGCCCAGGCCTCGCCCGGCGTGCGATCCGGCCAGCGAGTGCGCGCCAGGCGCTCGCGCAGATCCGACAATGCCGCATCGGGCACATGCAGGGTGAAGGGCGTCGGATCCATTGCCATGATGTCGCGATTCGCAGGGCGTTGGCGCGCATTGTGATCCCGGCCCTCGCGCGCTGTCCACGCAGCGGCTTGCACGGCGTGGCGCTTTTCGTTTGTACTGCCGCGGGGACGACGCTTCGGGGGGAGCGCATGATGAGGGAGCGACGTGCCGCAGCGCCGGCGCGAACCGGCCGGCGCCTCGCGTCGCTGTGCTTCGGCCTGCTGCTCAGCCTGCCGTCGCGCGCCGAGTGGCGGCATGAACTCGGCGCGGGCCTGGAGGGCTATGCCGGCCTCGAAGCGGGCTTCGCCGCCGTCACCATGATCAACGCCAACCTCGGCCTCGGGCGGGTCAACGGCCTGACCGGCGTGCGCAGCGACGACCCGACCTGGACCGAAGTCTTCATCGAACCGCGCGTGGGCCTGGTCAGCGACACAGGCCTCTACGGTCAGCTCTCCATCGTCGGCGCCAGCACCTTCTTCGACGGCGACGCCGCCGGCTTCACCGGCGGCGGCGACGGCAGCTTCGACTGGGAGACCGCATTCCTGGGCTGGCGCTCGGGCCAGCCGGAGGAAGATCAGACGCGACCGGTGGTCGACGTCTCCATCGGTCGCCAGACCTTCGACGTCGGCGACGGCTTCCTGATCGACGACGGCAATATCGATGCCTTCGACGACGGCGGCGCGTGGCTGGTGCCTCGTCAGGCGTTTCGGCGCACCGCCATCGCGCGCGTCGACTTTCGCGCCTGGCATGGCGACGCGTTCTACCTGCAGTCGGACCCGCACAACGAAGAGCCCGCGCTCATTGGTGGCAATCTCGAGTACCGCCAGGCGAGCGGCGGACATGTCGGCGTGCTGTATTTCCATATCCTCGACGCCGACCGGCCGCGGCTGTTCCTGGCGCGCGACGGCATGGAAGTGCTGAGCGTGCGGGTGAACGACCTGCGCCTGCCGGTGCTGCCGCAGGTCGGCTGGTGGGCCGAGGCGACGCGGCAGTTCGGCACGGGCCGCGATGTACGCTTCGATGCCTCGGCGTTCTATCTCGAGGGCGTGTATCACTTCGCGGGCCTGCCCTGGCGCCCGCGCCTGTCGTATCGCTACGCGTACTTTTCCGGCGATGAGCACATCGGCGACGCCACGCGGCGCGATTTCGACCCGCTCTTCTACGGTTTCGACAAGCGCGTGTGGGGCACCTGGTTCCAGGGCGAACTGACAGGCGGCTGGCTGCTGTTCAACAACAACCAGCGCAACCACCTGCTGCACCTGCTCGCCAATCCGACCGACAGGCTGACGGTCGGCGCCATCGGCGGGCGCTTCGAACTGGTGAAGGCGAACTATCGCGGCGTGCCGGTCAAGGACAAGCACTTCAGCGATGAGTTGAATCTCTACGTCGACTGGCTGATGACCGACCAGGTGGCGCTGAGCGCGGCCTGGGGCGTGATGTTTCCAGGCGCCGGCGCGGCGCAGGGCGTGGGCGACGACGAGACCTTCCACCTCTTCGAGATGGGCCTGTATTTCAATTTCTGAGCGGCGCTCAGGCGGCGAGCCGGACCATCACGCCGCGCGCGCCGAGACCGCGCGGCAACCAGGCTTCGATGAGTTCGAGCAGTTCCTCGGCCGACTGCAGACGTTCATCCGCGTCCTTGGCCAGCAACAGGTCGAGCAGCGGCTGGGCCGCGGCGCAGGCGAGCGGCAGGCGCGGCAGCGGCGCGGTGACGTGCTGGTGCAGCACGGCCTCCACACCGTTACCGGCATAGGGTTTGCGCCCGGTCAGCAGTTCGTGGAACACCACGCCCAGGCTGTAGAGATCGCTCCGCGCGTCGGCGGGCGCGCCGCGCGCCTGTTCGGGCGAGAGATAGCTCGGCGTGCCGACCAGGCCGAAGCGCGCGGTCAGATCGCTGTCCTCGCCGAGGCGACGCGCGATGCCGAAGTCGGCAAGCACCAGCGTGCCATCGGCGCGAAACATGAGATTGCCGGGCTTCAGATCGCGATGCACGATGCCACGCGCGTGGATCGCGCGCAGACCCAGGGCCGCGTCGCGCAGATGTCTCACGGCCTGGTCGAGCTCTAGCCCGGTCTCGAGCCGACGGCGCAGATCACCGCCGGGAAAGAACTCCATCACGAGCCAGGCGCTGCCGCGCTGGCTGCCATGCTCGACGATCCGCACCACGTGCGGGTGCTCGATGTCCGCGAGCAGCGCGGCTTCGCGCAGGAAGCGCTGCAGGGCGCCTGTGCGCCGACCCTGCGCGATGTCGGTGACCTTGACCACCACGCGCGGTCCGCCCGCCATGCGCTCGGCGAGATACACCCGCGAGAAGCCGCCGTGCCCGATCAGACGCAGCAGGCGATAACCCCGCTCGCGGAGGTCGGGCATGCGCGCTGCCCGCGCCGCCGGCTCGGCCGGGTCGACATCGGTGAGCAGCTGGGTCGATTCGAGCGGCGCGCGACGGCTCTCCGCCAGGACGAGCTCGGCGAGTCGCGCACCCAGGGCATCCACGCGCCGCAGGTAGCCGCGGGCGCCGGCCTTGCAGGCGGCCACCGCGAGGTACTCGTCGCCGCACGCGGCGATCAGCACGGTGGGCGGAAAGCCAGGAAGAGCGGCATAGCGCCGCAGCCAGTCGAGACCGCTGTCACCAGCGCCCAGTTCCTGGGACAGCAGCAACAGGTCATAGAGCCGCCAGTCGAAGGCGGCCGAGGGCGCGCCCTGCTGATCGGGGTCGTACTCGCTGACTTCGATGGCGGGAAACGCGCAGGCGAGTCGCTGCCGGAGCGCGACCCGGAACACCGGCGAGGGATCGACGAGCAGAAGCCTCATGGGCGAGGTCAGCGGCCCGACCGGCGCGGAGTTGAGTTCGCGGTCTCAGGCCGCGGACACGGTGCGTCCAGCAGCCCACTCGCGCAGCGCCGCCACCTGTTCGGCCATCACCACCGACAGCGGCTGGGTGGCCGCCAGCTGCGCCAGCACGGCGGCGGTGTCGACGGCGCCCTGGCGGGCCTGGGCCGCATAGCGCGCAGCGACCACCGCCTGTTCGATCTCGGCGCCGGAGAAGCCCTCGCTGGCGTCGGCCAGAACGCCGAGGTCAAAGTCCGCGGGCGGCAGGCCGCGGCGCGCGAGATGGATGGTGAAGATCTCGCGGCGGCTGGCGGCATCGGGCAGGTCGACGAAGAACACTTCGTCCATGCGCCCCTTGCGCAACAGCTCCGGCGGCAGGCGCGCGATGTCGTTGGCGGTCGCGACCACGAACACCGCCTTGTCGTTCTCGGCCATCCAGGTCAGCAGCGTGCCGAGTACGCGCCGCGAGGTGCCGTTGTCCTGGTCGCCGGTGGCGAGCCCCTTCTCGATCTCGTCACACCACAGGACGCAGGGCGCGAGCGCCGCCGCGGTCCCGAGCGCGCTGCGGATGTTGCGCTCGGTCTCACCGAAGTACTTGTTGTAGAGCACGCCGAAATCGAGCCGCAGCAGCGGCAGGCCCCAGCTCCCGGCCACCGCCTTGGCGGCGAGGCTCTTGCCACTGCCCTGCACGCCGAGCAGCATGAGACCGCGCGGTCGATCCTGCGCGGCCGCGCTCTTCAAGGCCGGCTCGCGCTCGGCGAGCCAGGCCTTGAGGCGCGCGAGTCCGCCAATGTCGCCCATCGCCGCGCTATCGAACTCGAAGGACAACAGGCCGTCGCCGCCGAGCAGTGCGTAGCGCGCGTCCGCGACGGCCGCCACGTCGCTCGCGGTGAGCGCGCCGTCGTCACGTATGGCATTGCGAATCAGGCGGCGCGCATCCGTGCGCGTCAGCCCGCCGAGGTTGTTGACCAGCGCGGTGACGACGCGCTTGTCGGCCGAGATCTTCTGCCGGTCGCCCCGCAGCTTCCACACCTCCGCCTCTTCGGCGACCAGGCGCGCGAGCTCGACCTGCGACGGCAGGGACAACTCGAAGGCGGCGGCGAAGGCGCCAAGTTCGCCGGGCAGCGTGATGGCGTGGCTGACGAACACCAGTTTCTGGTGGCGGACCTCGTAGTCCTGGGCGATTTCCTTGATCAGTCGCACATGCACCGGCTCGTCCAGGAAGGGATGGAAATCCAGCAACAACACCACCCCTGGCTGTCGGGAACCGCGGATGGCGCGCAGCGCGGTCTCGGCATCGCGGGTGCCGGCATCGCTCGCCTGTAGTGGCTCGTGCTCGTCGACCAGGCGCAGCTGATCGGCGCTGAAGAACGCCGCGCCGCAGATCGGCACCAGCCCGTCGGTCACCGACCAGCGCGACAGGGCGACATCGAGCCGCGTGGCGAGGGTGCGCAGCAGGTCGACCACGCGCGGCTCCTCCCGCGTCTCGACGGTGATCAGGGGAAAGCCGCCCGCGATCAGGAAGCGTAGATCGTCGCTGTCGGTCATGGAACCTGCTCCTTGCAAGGGTTCTGCTGGCAGCGGTATCGGCAGCGCCGGCCGATTCGTGATGACGAGGGCGAGGCGCCGGAACGGGCCCCGCGCCGGGTGGGCGTGCCGGCGTCGTCCATCGGCCGGTACTCTATACTGCCGCGCGATGCCGCATGCCCGGTCGCCCACGACCGGCCTGGGCACGGGCACACCATCACCGTACGCGTCACCACAACGATCGAAGCGCCGAGGAGATCCCGATGAAGCTCGCCCTCTACCTCCCCAATTTCCGCGACAAGGTCACCGTCCAGGAACTCGAGGATCTGACTGCGCTTGCCGAGGCGCTGGATTTCGATTCGGTCTGGACGCTGGACCGGATAGTGGTGCCCGAGGCCTCGGACCAGCAGAAGCTCCAGTTCCCCTTCGGCATGATGGAGCAGTTCCCCAAGCAGCTGCCGGTGTCGGCGCGCGGTGAATGGCTGCATGGCATGCCGCTCATTCCATGGCTGGCGGCCAAGACGCGCAAGGTGCGCATCGGCATGAGCATCATCGACACGCCCTACCGCGCGCCGGGCGTGCTGGCCGGCGAGATCGCGACGGTCGATCACCTGTCCAACGGGCGGGTCAACGTCGGCGTGGGCTCGGGCTGGATGCCGGAGGAATTCGCCGCCGCCAGCGCCGCGCACATCTTCCCCAAGCGCCACAAGCACGTGCGCGAGACCCTCGAGGTGCTGCAGGGGATCTGGACCAACGACCTGTTCGAGTACCACGGCGAGTTCGCCGATTTCGAGCGCTGCGGTTTCGGCGCGAAGCCGCTGCAGAAGCCCACGCCGCCGATCTACTTCAGCGGTCTGAAGGATCCCAAGCGCTCGGCGAAGCGCATCGCCAAGTACGGGCTGGCGGGCTGGATCGGCATCCAGGACACGCCCGAGGAGATCGCGCGCTGGCGCGGCGAGATCCAGCGCGAGCTGGTCGAGATGGGCAGCAGCCGCTCGCTCGACGATGGCTTCGATATGTGCAGCATGATCTGGTTCGCGATCACCGACGAGCCGACCGATCAGACGCCGAACGGCAAGCTGAGCAATCTGCTGGTCGGCACGGCGGCGCAGATCACCGACAACCTGAAGCGCTTCAAGGACGCGGGCATGGACATGCCGCTGCTGTGGCCGCCCTTCAGCGGCGTGCCGGTGGCGAAGACCCTGGACGACATGAAGCGCCTGGTGGAGGACATCATGCCCAAGGTCAACGCGGCCTGAGGGTCGGCGCGCGGCGGTCGGTGAGCGCCGCCAGGCGTTCCACCTGGGCCCGGGCCGCCGGGCCGGCAGGACGGCGGCGCGCGCCGGCCTGCCGATCCGCGACTCGCTCTCAGCCTGCGCGACGCCCGGTGCGGATGCGTCCGGCGAGCAGGGTCGCGCCCGCGCCCAGCAACAGCCAGGAGGCGGGCAGCGGCACGGGTGCAGGAATGGTGGCGAATTCCCAGCGCAGGATGTCCTGGTGGTTGCGCAAGGAACCCGTGGCGGCGGTGAAGCCGAAGTACACGTCCTGGTGCAGCGAGGTCTCGTAGAGGTCGACCACGTAGCTCAGGAAGGCTTCGCCGGGGCGTTCCGCCGCGCTGCCAGTGGCGAGCCGTACTTCGAGGGTGTCGGTGATGCCGTCGTAGTCCACCCAGGCATTCCATACCTGGCCGTTGTTGAACAACGGTGACACGGTGCGGGTGACCACGGAGTCCACCGACCCGTTGAGATCGATGCCCACGTGATTGCCGTCGGTGTCGACCACGCCGCCGTTGTTGAAGGTGTCGAACTCCACGCCGGCGCCGAACCACATGCCGCGAAAGCCCAGGCTCTCGCCGGTCGGCCCGGTGTAGTCATTGGCGGTGTTCATGGCGAACACGATGCCGTCTGCGCCCTTCAACGGCGCTTCGCCCGATTCCGAGAAGCCGTCGCCGACGGTCATGCGGAACTGGAAGTAGCTGCTGAACGAGGCATCGTCGACGAGCGAAACGGGCGTGGTCAGGAAGGCCGAACTCTTCTGGGCGTAGTTGTCGGTCAGGCGCAGGACCTTGCGGCCCTGGTCGTCGGTCACGGCGTTGCCGATGGTGGCGGCGCGTTCGTTCAGGCGCAGGCCGTCGAGGCTGCTGAAGTCGCCGTAACTGACTTCGATGGCGGAGGCGCTGGCCGCTCCGGCCAGCAGGCACGCGGCGCCCACGGCGCGCGTCAGGTGATGGATGCTCATGCGGTCTGTTCTCTGGTAGCGATGGGTTGCGAGTAGGAGCGCGGGACACGCCCCACCCGAGCCGCGGAGAGCAACAGCGCGCGAGCGACGGAGTGCGCGGGTCTCAGCACTCCGGTGTGAGCTCTGATCCGGTCCTGGATAAACATGCTTTCTGTGTGGAAAGCTTAGGGCCGCGGCACAGGCCCGGCAACCGTGACAGGGCGTGGCACGGTCGAGTGAGGCGCGCCGAAAGGCAAATTTTTGTTACCACCCAGCGGCGCCAGCAGGTTGCGCGGCAGGACCACGCTCAGGCCCGAGAGTCCCGGCGCGGCGGCGAGTCGCTCGCCGCCGCGAGTTCACTCCGTAAAGGGCGCCAGCGCCATGCGGCGCGTGAAGCCGAGCGCCACCAGGCCGGCGATGTGGGCATTGGGATCGCGTCGCGCCTCCCCCTCCATCAGCGCGCCGAAGTCGCGCTTGAAGTTCAGGCGCGGATAGGCGGC
>JBFWYG010000130.1:0-6012 GCA_050186725.1 Gammaproteobacteria bacterium
AAGCGGCGGGTGGCACCGGCAGCGTGTACAGCGCCGATCTCTCGCAGCCCGAGCGCGCCGAGGCGGCGGTGCAGAAGTGCATCGAGGAGTACGGCCGCATCGACATCCTGTTGAATGCGGCGGGTGTCGGCTACAGCTACAAGCTCACCAGCCCCGGCTCGATGGACCCGGTGGACACCACGCCGGTCGACAAGTGGCGCGAGGTGATGGCCATCAACCTCGACAGCGTGTTCTACGTGTGCCGCATCGCGCTCCGCCAGATGAAGGCGCAGAAGAAGGGCGCCATCGTCAACGTCGCCAGCATCTTCGGCCTGGGCGGCGCGCCCGACGCCCATACCTACACCGCGACCAAGGGCGCGATCATCAATCTCTCGCGCTCCATGGCGGTGGCCTATGTCGACGACGGTATCCGCGTGAACGTCGTCGCGCCGGGCTTCGTGAAGACCCAGATGGTCGAGATGGTGCTCGACCAGCTCTTCTCGCCGGAGAATCCCAAGCTCATCGCGCCCATGGGCCGGCCGGCGACGGTGGAGGAGGTCGGCTACGCCTGCCTGTACCTCGCCTCCGACGAAGCCTCCTATTGCACCGGCACGGTGCTGTGCGTGGATGGTGGGTCGACGGCGCGGGCGTGAGCAGGGACAGACCCCGTGCGGGGTCTGTCCCATCCGTGTCCTCGCAGACCACTGCTCACACCATCAATGGCACGCGCAGCTGGCTTTCCATCAGGTAGATGATGACGGCCCAGCAGGCCAGCGCAGCGCTGCCGAGCGCGACGGCCAGGGCGAGTTCCTGACGTGGGTTCATGAGTGTGCGCCTCGTTACTGATTGAGGTGCACAGTGTGGCGACGTGGCGGGGGTGGTGAACTCCGTTTCTTGTCGCGCTTTCGACATCCGTGATCGAGACGGCGCCTTGTAGGGCCGGTTTCAACCGGCCATGCACGGCTTCGGCCGACGCCATGCATGGCCGAATGAATTCGGCCCTACAGGACGTCCAGCGGGATCTTGAGGTAGGAGACGCCGTTGCTCTCCGCCGGCGGCTTGTGGCCGGCGCGCATGTTGATCTGCACCGAAGGCAGGATCAGCACCGGCATGGCCAGCGTCGCGTCGCGCGCCTGGCGCAGCTTCACGAACTCCTGTTCGTCGATACCGTCGTGCACGTGCACATTGTGCTTGCGCTCCTCGCGCACGGTGCTCTCCCAGGCATGATGATCGCGGGTCGGGGTCAGGTAGTCGTGGCACATCCACAGCCGCGTGTCGGGCGGCAGCGCGAGAATCTTCTTGATCGAGCGATAGAGCTCCGCGGCGTTGCCGCCGGGGAAGTCGCAGCGCGCGGTGCCGTAGTCGGGCATGAACAGCGTGTCGCCGACGAAGCACTCGTCGCCGATCACGTAACTGATGCAGGCCGGCGTGTGCCCCGGGGTATGCAGCACGCGGCCGCTCAGTTCACCGACCTGGAAGGTCTCGCCTTCCTTGAACAGGTGGTCGAACTGCGAGCCATCGGTCGCGAAGCGCTCGTCCTCGTTGAACAGGCGCTTGAAGCCGGCCTGCACGCGTGTAATCAGTTCGCCGATGGCGACCTTGCCACCGAGGCGCTGCTTCAGGTACTGCGCGGCGGACAGGTGGTCGGCGTGGGCATGGGTTTCCAGGATCCAGTCGACGGTCAGGCGCTCGGACTCGACGTAGGCGATGACCTCGTCGGCTGATTTCGTGGAGGTGCGACCGGACTTGGGATCGTAGTCGAGCACCGTGTCGACCAGCGCGCAGCGACGCGAGGTCGGGTCGGTCACCACGTAGGTGATGGTGAAGGTGGCGGGGTCGAAGAAGGCCTGGACGCGAGCGGACATTTGGTTTCTCCCTTCGGGCGACGAGTCTCATGGCCAGCTTAGGCAAATCCTGCATTGACACCTATATGTGGATATACGTATATATGCATCCATGCATGTAAAAGACATGGAGACGGTCGCCGAGCACGTCAGTGACCTGATGAAGTCGCTGTCGCACAAGCATCGGCTGCTGACGCTCTGCCAGCTGGTGGAGGGAGAGAAGGCGGTGGGCGAACTGGCCGCGGCGCTCGACCTGAGCCAGCCGGCGATGTCGCAGCAGCTCGCGCTGCTACGGCGCGACGGCCTGGTGACCACGCGCCGCGAAGGACAGACCGTGTACTACGCGCTGCCCGAGGGCGAAGTGAAGAAGCTGCTCAGGTTCCTGTACAAGACGTATTGCGGGTGAAGCCGGCTGGCGAAGGGGTACCCTGTAGGGCCGATTTCAATCGGCCATGCATGTCGCTTCGATTGGGGCCGTGCCTGGCGGGTTGAAACCCGCCCTACACCTTGCGCAGGCGCAGCGCGTTGCCGATCACCGAGACCGAACTCAGGCTCATGGCCAGCGCGGCGATCATCGGTGACAGCAGCCAGCCGGTGAGCGGATAGAGCAGGCCGGCGGCGAGCGGCACGCCGAGCGCGTTGTAGGCGAAGGCGAACCACAGGTTCTGGCGCATGTTGCCCATCGTGGCGCGCGCGCAGGCGCGGGCCAGCGCGATACCGCGCAGGTCGCCCTTGACCAGCGTCACCGCGGCGCTCTGCATGGCGACGTCGGTGCCGGTGCCCATGGCGATGCCGACCGTCGCCCGCGCCAGGGCCGGGGCGTCGTTGATGCCGTCGCCGGCCATCGCCACCACGCGGCCTTGCGCCTGCAGCCGTTCCACCAGCGCGAGCTTGTCTTCCGGGCGCAGGCCGGCATGGACTTCCTCAATACCGAGCCGCGCGGCCACGCGTGCGGCGCTGGCGTGCTGATCGCCGGTCGCCATCACCACGCGCAGGCCGGCGGCGCGCAGAGTCTCGACCGCCGCCGGCGTGCTGGCCTTGATGGCGTCGGCGAGCGCCACCAGGCCGGCGAGGCGTGCGCCGCGCGCGAAATACACCACGGTCGCGCCTTCGCCGGCGAGTCGCGCGGCATCGTCCATCAGCGCCGTCACGGCGATGCCGCGACTCGCCATCAGCGCTTCGTTGCCGAGCGCGACGTCCTCGCCGTCCAGGCGACCCGTGACGCCGAGACCCGGTCGCGCGGCGAAGCCTTCGGGGCGCGCTGCAGGCGTGGCGCTGCCCGCCCGTGCCGCGGCCACCAGCGCCCGCGCCAGCGGATGCTCGCTGTCACGGTCGAGCGCCGCGGCCCCGTGCAGCACGTCGTCTCGACTGAAGCCCGGCAAAGCGACCACGTCCACCACGGCAGGCGCGCCCTCGGTCAGGGTGCCGGTCTTGTCCACCACCACGGTGTCGACCGTGGCCAGCGCCTCGATGGCGGCCGCGTCGCGGAACAGGATGCCGAGGCCGGCCGCGCGGCCGGTCGCGACCATCACCGACATCGGCGTGGCGAGGCCGAGCGCGCAGGGGCAGGCGATGATCAGCACCGCGACCGCGTTGACGAAGCCGTGCAGCCAGCCGGGTTCGGGACCGAACAGGCCCCAGCCGAGCAGCGTGAGCGCGGCGGCCGTGACCACGCCGCCCACGAACCAGCCGGCGACCGTGTCGGCAAGGCGCTGCAGCGGCGCACGCGAGCGCTGTGCCTGTGACACGAGTTGGACGACGCGCGCGAGCAGGCTGTCGGCGCCGACCTTGTCGGCGCGCAAGGTCAGGACACCGGTGGTGTTCTGGGTCGCGCCGATGACGCGATCGCCGACGCGCCTGGTGATCGGCAGCGGTTCGCCGGTCAGCATCGCTTCGACCACTTCGCTGTGGCCATCGACCACCACGCCGTCCACCGGGATCTGCTCGCCGGGTCGCACGCGCAGCACATCGCCCACCTGCACCTGGTCGAGCTCCACGTCCTGCTCCGCCCCCCGCGCGTCGAGCCGATGGGCGAGCGTGGGCGCGAGGCGCAGCAGCGCGCGGATCGCATCGCCGGTCGCGGCGCGCGCGCGCAGTTCCAACATCTGGCCGAGGAGGGTCAGCGAGACGATCACCGCGGCGGACTCGAAGTACACCGGCGGCATGCCGCCGGCAGCGAGCGTCGCGGGCAGCACCCCGGGTGCGAAGCTGGCGAGCGTGCTGAACGCGAACGCGCTGCCGACGCCGAGCGCGAGCAGGGTCCACATGTTCGGACTGCGGTTCACGAGCGAGGCGAAGCCGCGGCGGAACACCGGCGCGCCGGCCCAGCCCACCACCGGCAGGGTCAGCAGGAATTCGATCAGCGGCAGCCGTGCGTGGGGCAACGACGGCAGCGCGTGTCCGGCCATCGCGAGCAGCATCACCGCGAGGCTCAACGGCAGCGTCCACCAGAACCGCCGGCGAAAGTCGCTCAGCTCCGGGTTCTCGCCCTCGTCCAGCGAGGGCATCTCCGCTTCCAGCGCCATGCCGCACAGTGGACACTCGCCTGGACCTTGCTGGCGGATCTCGGGATGCATCGGGCAGGTGTAGGTGGCGCCCGCGACGGCCGGTGCGGGCGCCGGGCGAGGGCCGAGATAACGCGTCGGCTCGGCCGCGAACTTCGTCCTGCAGCCGGCACAGCAGAAGCGATAGGTCACGCCTGCGTGTTCGAACACGTGGGGCGAGTCCGGCTTGACGTTCATGCCGCACACCGGGTCCTTGTCGGGCGCGACGGTGATGGCTGGCGTGGGTGCGAGGTAGCGCGCGGGCTCGGCCGCGAACTTGGCTTTGCAGCCCGCGCAGCAGAAGCGGTGGGTAACGCCATCGTGCAGGAAGGCGTGGGGCGACTCGGGCTTGACCGTCATGCCGCAGACCGGGTCGCGGGACGTCGCGGCGGGGGGCTCCGCGCCATGCCCGCAGCAGGCGCTGTGTTCATGGCTCATGGCGAGACTCCGACGAGACCGTGCAGGGAAGATGGGAATGCGCGCATCGCGCTCGAGGGCTCAGGCGCTCGCGCCGCCCTCGGTGGTGAAGCCGCGCGCGCGCCAGCGCAGCATGCCACCGGCCAGGTTGGCGGCCGCGGTGAGTCCGGCGCGCTTCAGGATGACCAGCGCCTGGGCAGAGCGCCCGCCCGCGCGGCACACGGTGACGAGCGGCTTGTCGCGCGGCACTTCGTCGAGGCGCGCGGCCAGCTCGCCGAGCGGCACGAGCTGCGCGCCCGCGATGTGGCCGAGCGGACCGTCGAACTCGTCCGGTTCGCGCACATCGAGCACGTGCACCGCCCCGAGGTGCTCTTCCAGCCAGCGCGGGTCGAGCTCCCACAGGCCGGCGAAGGTGTAAGTGAGCGGCGCCCAACCGGGACCATCGTCGGGTACCAGGCCGTTCTCCGGCCGGCCGCTGCGCAGGTTGGCGGGCAGCGCGACGTCGATCTTCTTCGGATGGGCGAGGCCCAGGTTGTTCATGTAGCCGACGAAGTCCGATTCGCTGATCTCGCCGCCGAAGCGCGGGTTGAAGCGCTTCTCCTCGCCGACGCTGGTCACCGTCAGTCCGTTGTAGTCGTGGGCCGGGTAGAGCCTGGTGGCATCGGGCAGCGAGAAGATCTGCGTGCGGATCGAGTGGTAGAGCCGCGCAGCGCTGCCCTGCTGGAAATCGGTGCGGCCGCAGCCGCGGATCAGGAGCGCGTCGCCCGTAAAGGCCATCGACTCGTCGTCCAGCACGTAGGTCAGGCAGCCGTTGGTGTGGCCGGGCGTTTCACGTACTTCGACGTGGCGACGTCCGAACCGTACGCGCTCGCCGTGGCGCAGCAGCCGATCCGCGCCCTCGACACCGCCCGCCGCCGCGATGGCGATGGTCGCGCCGGTGCGCTGCTTGAGCAGCCAGGCGGCGGTGACGTGATCCGCGTGACAGTGCGTGTCGAGCACGGCGGTGAGACGCAGGCCGAGTTCGGTCAGGAGCGCGAGATCACGCCGCGCCTGCTCGAACACCGGATCGATCAGCAGCGCCTCGTGCGACTCGTCGTCTCCCAGCAGGTAGGTGTAGGTGGACGATTCCTGGTCGAACAACTGGCGGAAGATGAGCATGGCGTGGCGGTCCGGCTGCGGCGGTCAGCCCGTATTCTGACCGCGGACCCCGCCGGCTCAAAGCCCCGCCC
>JBFWYG010000130.1:6112-8807 GCA_050186725.1 Gammaproteobacteria bacterium
GTCGCCGCCACGTCCACCGCGAGGCTCTCGTCCGCGACGCTGCCGCTCAGCACCACGCCATAGACGTCGCGCGCGCGCTCAGCCGTCTCCCAACGCTCGAGCACGTCGCGGCACACGCGCGCCGGATCGCGTTCCAGTGGCGAACCATAGCCGCCGCCACCCGCGTCCACCCCGCGCACGAATTCACCGGGCGCGAGGCGGCACTCGACCACGCCCGGCAGTTTCTCCTCGCGGCCGTCGGCATGCACCTTGTAGGTCTGGGCCGGCGGCCCGGCGTGGCCGCCGCGCACGCCCTGCGGAGGATTGACCTGGCCGTCGCAGGAGATCACCACCGTCATGGGATCCTTGCGCGGGCCGTAGATCACTTCCGCGCCCGGCGCGCCGCGGTAGCGTCCCGCGCCGCCGCCGCCCTGCACCACGCGCAGCGCACGCACGGTGATCGGGTACTTCGATTCGTCGACCTCCACGCTGCCGCGGTACATGAGTCCCGCCGCGACCGGCAGGCCGTAGTTCAGCCAGCCGTCGGTCTCGGGGGTCGCTGGTCCGCCGTTCACCACCAGCCATTCCTGGTTGATGTAGGGGCTGCCGCCGATGCGCCAGTCCTTGCCCGAGATCACGCCCGCGCCGGCGCCCATGCCGACCGCGCCCTCGGCCAGCCCGTGGCCATCGCTGATGCTGGCGAAGGCCGCCTGGGTGATGTTGACGATGCGATCGCCGATGTTGGTCGTCGCCATCGAGCAGGAGTGGGGAAACTTCGGAATACCGACGATGCAGCCCTCGCGCAGCTTGACCTTGACCCGCGCGAAGCTGCCGCCGTTGTGCGGCACGTCGTGGTCGATGCAGTTGAACACGCCGGCCATGGCGTTGCTGGTGGCGCAGGCCAGCGACTGGTTGAGCCCGAAGTCCTTGTTGTCCTCGTTGTGCGTGAGATCGACCTCGATGGTGCCGGCGTCAGCGTCGACGTTGACGTCGATGCGGATCGCGAGACCGTCGGGCAGCACCGGCGGCTGGGGATCGTAGTGACCGACGTTGCTCAGGCGCCCGCTCGGCAGCTTGCGGATTGCTTCCACCATGCGCCGCTCGGAGTAGGCGAACCAGTCGCGCACAAACTGGCGGATGGTGTCCATGCCGTAGCGGCGCACGAGTTCGGTCAGGCGCCGTTCGCCGATGCGCGCCGCGCCGACCGTCGCGAGGTAGTCGCCGTACCACTGGTCCGGCACGCGGATACGCCGCCGGCACATGCGGATGATGTCGTCGACGTCCTTGTAGTCCTTCTGCACCCGCACGCAGGGAAAGATCAGTGCGCCTTCCTCGTAGATGTCGCGCGCGTAGGCGTGATAGGTGCTCGGAATGGAATTGCCGCAGTCGGCCTGGTGCGCCTTGGCGCAGGTGGTGAAGAGATGTTCGCCGTCGACGATCACCGGGCACATGATCATGTGATCGGCGGGATGGGTATTGCCGAGGTATGGGTCGTTGTGCAGGAAGGCGTCGCCGGGCGCGAGGTCTTTATGCAGATCGCACATCGACTGCGACTGCAGCGAGGAACCGAAGATGTGTACCGGGAGCCCCTCGCCCGGACACAGGAGCTGGTTGTCGGCGGTGACGATGGCGCAGGAGAAATCGCGCACCACCGCCAGCACCGCCGAGCGCGCGGTGCGCAGCAGGGTGTTGGACATCTCGCGCACGATGGCATTCAGGCGGTTGGCGAGCACCGCCATCAGCACCGGGTCCATGGTGTAGGCGGTGGCGGGCGCCGCGGCCGAGGCTGAGAGGTTGGGCTGGTTCACAGGCTGGTCTCCGTCGGCGGGGTGAGCAGGTAGCGGCCGCCGGCGCTGACGCGCGCCGTGGCCCCCGGATTGACGACGAGCGTCGAGGTCGGCTCTTCGATGATGGCGGGGCCTTCGATCACCGCCCCCACCGGCAGGCGGTCGCCGAGATAGATGGGAGTCTCCACCGCGCCGCCACGCCCGAAGTAGGCCGGGCGACGGCGATCGGCCTCGGCGGTGGTCTCGCCCGCCGCGCGCACCGGTTCCAGGGTCGGTGCATTGACGCGCGCGATGAGGCGCCCGCGCCAGTTCAGGCATTCCACCGCCTGGCCGGGATCGGTGATGGCGAACACGCGCTCGTGCACGCGGTGGAATTCCTCCACCAGCGCCGCGACGTCGGCGGCGTCATCGAAGCGGCCGCGCGCGACCTCGACCTCCAGTTCCCACACCTGGAAGCGATAGCGCGCTTCGACGAAGTAGCGCGTGCTGACGTCGCTGAAGCCGCGCTCGCGCAGGCGCGCGGCGAAGGTCTCGAGCCGCGCGTCGATGTCGGCGAGCGCGGCATTGACGCCGGCGAAGTCGAACTGATCGGTGGCGGTGAGCCGCGCCGCGCCGGCCTCGGTGATGATGTCGGAAAACTGCATGCCCGAGGCGCTCAAGGCGCCCGCGGTGCGCGGCACGAGCACCGTGCGGCAGCCGAGTTCGGCGGCTATCGGCATCGCGCCCAGCCCGCCGGCGCCGCCGCCGGCGATGAGAATGGACTCCGCCGGGTTGATGCCCTCGTTGATCGTGAGTTCCTTGATCGCCTCGATCATGTTCTCGTTGGCGACGGTCAGGATCGCGAACGCGGTGCGCTCCACCGAGTCACCGAGGGGCGCGGCGGGGGGCGCCGTGGCGGCGCGCGCCGCGGCGTCGGCGAGCTGCATGCG
>JBFWYG010000131.1:0-1330 GCA_050186725.1 Gammaproteobacteria bacterium
GGCCGATTTCAATCGGCCAGGCACGGCACTGCGATTCACGCCTTGCATGGCGGGTTGAAACCCGCCCTACAAGGCATCTCGCGGCACGTGCATGTAGGGCCGATTTCAATCGGCCATGCAAGGAGTTTCGGTGCGCACCGTACACGTTATCATCCCACCACCAACCAGCACGGAGATCCCCCCCATGATCGGCATCGTCGCCACCATCAAGACCAAGCCCGGCCAGGGCGCGGCATTCGAAGAAGTCGCGCAGGCCCTGGCCCGCGAGGTGAACGCCAACGAACCAGGCTGCCTGCTCTACGTGCTGTGCCGCGCCGAAGAGGCCGACACCTACGTGTTCATGGAACGCTACAAGGACGAGGCGGCGGTGGAGGCCCATCGCGCCGCTCCGCACTTCAAGGAGTACGGCCGCAAGATGGGCGAGTTCATGGACGGGCGGCCGGTCGTGCAGCGCCTGACGGAGGTGTGAGCCCGTCATGCCGCTGAGCTTTGCCGAGATCAAGGCGCGCTTCGAGGAAGAGCGCCGCAATCGCCGTCCACCGCGGACCAGCGACGACCTGCCCTTCACCTACGAGGACATCACGCCCGAATGGCTGACGGCGGTGCTCGCCGCCGACCACCCCGACGCCGAGGCGCTGTCCTACTCCTTGGGGCCGGTGGACAACGGCACCTCCAACCGCCGGCGCATCGTCATCGAGTGGAACGAGGCGGGACGCGACGCCGAACTCGCCGATCACCTGTTCTGCAAGGGCACGCAGTCGCTGGAGAGCCGCTACATGCTCGGCATGAACGAGGGTGTACAGGCGGAGGTCAATTTCTACAACATCGTGCGCCCACGGGTCGCCCTGCACGCGCCGATCGCGCTCTTCGCGCGCTACGACCCGCACACGCTGAACTCGCTCATCATGATGGAAGACATGAAGGACGAGGTCAGCTTCTGTCAACTCGACACGGAGATTGATCTCCCGCTCGCGCAGAGCCAGATGCGGCTCTTCGCCACCCTGCACAGCCGCTTCTACCAGAGCCCGGAACTGGACACGACGCTGGCGCCGTTCTCGCTGTGGGAAGATTTCTTCACCATCACCTGCGAAGACGCCGGCTTCACCGACGCCTGCCTGCGCGGCTTCACCATGGCCGAAGCCGTGATCCCGCCGCGGCTCTTCGCGCGCGAGGCCGAAGTCTGGCCGGCGACCCTGCGCTGCACGGAACTGCACAAGACCCTGCCGCGCGGTCTCAATCACTCCGACGTGCATCTCAAGAACTGGTACATCACGCCCGAGGGCGAGATGGGCATCAACGACTGGCAGAACTGCGCCAAGGGCAACGGCGC
>JBFWYG010000131.1:1430-5290 GCA_050186725.1 Gammaproteobacteria bacterium
GGCGCGCGTATCCTCCGCCAGAACTCCGGATCCTCGTCCGCCTGCTTCGCGGCCGGTACGATGTCGGCGGCGGCGAACACCTGCGGAAACGGCCGGGTGTCCTCCAGCAGGCCGAGTTCGTGCAGGTAGTTCGGCACCAGGCCCGAGGCGATCAGCCGCCAGTCGGCCGGCACCGGCCGGCCGGCGGCGCGCAGGATGCGCACCACCTCGGTGGTGCAGTTGCGGATCAAGGTGTTGTAGAAGCGCGGGCGGCTCGCGAGCGCGTTCATCTCCGCGACGTAGAGTTCGAGCAGCTTGCGGCGCATCTGCGGTGAGGACTTCAGGCGATAGCGGCGCACGTCCTCGCCGCGGAAATTGCTGCGCACGCGAATCACGTCGCGTTCGTCGGCCGCGACCAGCAGGAGTTCGTAGCTGCGCATGAAGCCGGCCAGCATCGACCAGTGCTCGTTGGTCTCGCGGCGCGTCTCGATGGAGAAGGCCAGCGGCGGTCGCTCGCCGAACACGAAGCTCACGATGAGATGGGCGACGCGCGGGTCGCCCCAGGTCGAAACGAACAGATCGAGGGCCGACAGTTCGCCCAGCGGATAGCGCCGCGCCTCCCAGCGCGGTACGCCCTCGCGCCCGCTCAGCCAGTCGAAGTTGCGCAGGTCGCGCACCACCAGCGCGTCGTCGATCACCTGGGCGGTGGCCTGGCGCGCGTTCTCCGTCACCCAGTGATGGGCAACAGACGGCTCGATGGAGCGCCACCACCAGGTCCAGGCGGCGAGCGCGACGCCGAACACGCCGGCCACGACCCAGGGCTGCCAGCGCAGCAACGCGACCGAGAGCATGGTGAACAAGAGCCAGGCCGCGGCCCACGCCCACGCGCGACGCGCCTTGCTGAAGTAGAAGTAGGCCGCCGCCGCATGCACCAGGCCGAGCACGGCGACCAGTGCCTGGGCGGCGAGCCAGCCGAGTGTGCCGTCCGCGCCGCTCATGGCGACGCGCACTGCGCGCGACACCAGCAGCGCTGGCGCCAGTCGTCGGGTGGGGTCGGCGCGGTCTGCGCCCACAGCCCGCGCCGCGCCGCGCGGGCCGCGCTCGCGGCTTCCGCGCTGGCCGGATCGCGGATCCATCGGCGCCGATCGATCAGCATGGCGTGACCGCCCCGAAGCAGCGCGAGGTTGAGGTTGGTTTGGCCGGAGAACACGTGACACACCGGTCGGCCGTAGCGATCGATGACATAGCACTCAGCGCGCACCGCCGACTTGCGCGGCGCCAGCGCGGCGAGCGCGGCGCGGGCCGCCTCGGCATGGCCCTGCGCAGGCACCGCGGCGGGTGGGCGCTTGCAGCCGCGCCGCTCGCGATAGGGATTGCGCGCGTGCGCGGTCTCGGGTGCATCGAGATCGGACAGGCGCAGGTGAAAGCGTCCGCCGCCGAGGCCCCGCAGCGTCAGCGTGTCGCCATCCTCGACGCTCTCCACCGTTCCCTCGATGACGAAGTTGACCTTGGCCGCGCGCGGCTCGGGAGCCGCGTTCGACGCGCACACCCAGGTGAACAGGAGCAGGGCACAGCACCGGGACCATGTCGACCTGGAACAAGTTCGTGCAAGCATCTTGGCGGTAACTATACGTGAGGCGTGGCGCGCGACGCGCGCGGCCATCGCGGCGCTTTCCCCACTGTTCTTCGGGATTTCGCCCTGCCCTCCTACGCGCTACCCCGTAGTGACCGCGCGCGAATGATGTGCGTACCATGGGCCATGCGCATCACGCCGGCCACCTCCGTTCCCGCGCCCGCGCCAGTCGCCGCTGACCGTCACGCGCCGCTGTGGGAGGCGGGCTTCCGCCCCTTCTTCCTCGGCGCCATGGTCTACGGCGGCCTGGCCATGGTGGCCTGGATGGCGAGCTTCGGCTTCGGTCTCGCCTTGCCGGGACTCGGCGCCCACGCGAGCCTGTGGCATGCCCACGAGATGATCTACGGTTACGGCGCCGCCGTGGTCGCAGGTTTCCTGCTCACCGCCGCGCGCAACTGGACCGGCCAGCCCACCGCCACAGGCGCGGCGCTGGCCATGCTGTTCGCGTTGTGGGTGGCGGCGCGCATCGCCTGCCTGGCGGATGTCGACGCGCGCGTCGCGGCGCTGCTCGACGTCGCGTTCAACCTCGCGCTGCTGGTGGCCGTGGCGCGGCCCATCCTGCGCGTGCGCCAGTGGCGACAGATGGGCATCGTGACCAAGCTGCTGCTCATCGCGCTCGGCAACGGCGTGTTCTACTTGGGCGCGCTCGGCATGCTGGACCAGGGCATGCGGCTCAGCGTGCACGCCGGCCTGTACGTGCTCATCGGTCTCATCCTCACCATGGCGCGTCGGCTCATCCCCTTCTTCACCGAACGCGGGGTGGGTGAGCCGGTGAGCTTGCGCAACTCGCGCGCGCTGGACGTCGCCTGCCTGGCGGCCTATCTCGCCTGGTTCGTGCTGGTGCTGACAAGCGCTGCGCCGCTCGCGGCAGGCGCCCTCGCGCTGCTGCTGAGCGTGCTGCACGGCGTGCGACTGCGCGGCTGGTGGACGCCCCGCATCCTCGAGCGCCCGCTGCTGTGGTCGCTGCATCTCGCCTACGGCTGCCTGGTGCTGGCCTTCGCGCTGGCGGCGCTGGCCGGCTTCGGCGTGCTGCCCTTCACGCTCGCGATGCACCTGCTGGCGCTCGCCGGCATCGGGCTCGTCACGGTCAGCATGATGGCGCGCGTCACCCTCGGCCATACCGGTCGCGACGTGCACGCGCCGCCGCGCGCCTCGAGCTACGTGTTCGCGCTGCTTGGCGCGAGCATGGTCGCGCGCGTGCTGCTGCCGCTCGCCTGGCCCACGCACTACGTCGCGCTGGTGATTGCATCGCAGGCCTTGTGGATCGCCTGCTTCGCGTGGCTCTGCGTGCTCTACGCGCCGCTCCTGCTGGCGCCGCGCGCGGACGCGGGCTGAGCGCGCGACGCGCCGTGGCCACGAAGGCTGCGCCCCGCCCGGCCGTCCATCCCGTCATTCCGCGCGCCATCGTGCCGGCCGCGCGGGCCGCGGCGCTCACGCCGCAGGCGGTCAGGCGTGAGTTCGCCGCGCTGCGCGCCGTGGGCGCGACGCTCGCGGTGGCCGGCGCCGCGCGCGAGGCGCCGGAGGCCCTGCTCGCCGCGGGCTACGCGCCGCATCACCTCGTCACGCTGTTCGACACGCGCTTCTTCCTGTCCAATCTGCGCCAGAACCCGGACCTGCGCTTCTTCGTCGCGTGGGTGATGCCACCGGCGCCGCCACGGCGCGCGAAGCTCCACGCACGCATCCTGTACAAGGACGTCTCGCTGGTGTGGCGTTCGGCGTCGCACGTGGTGCGTTCGGCGAACGAGAACTGGGTCGGCAAGGGCGATGTGACGCGGGTCGTGGAAGACGGCTACGTGACCGAGAGTTCGGCCGAGGAGACCACCGACCTGCCGCTCGAACTGCAGGATGCGCTCGAGACGCTGTGTCGCCAGACGGCGCGCGCGGTGCGTGACCGGCGCGCGGTGGAACTCGTGCTGCGCAACGGACCTGACAACCGCATCCGCCCCTACGCCGACTTCAGCGCGCCGCGCCGGCGCGCCATGGCCAACCCCGCGAACCTGGTGAACGGCGGGCGGCCGGTGGCATGGTTCACGCGCGCCGGCGATCCACGCAGCCTCGAGTTCGCGCCCGGCTTCGCGCCCGACTTTCGTCGCGGCGTGCTCGAGACCTCGCGCTCTGAGAGCACGCTCTATGGCGGCGAGATGCGACGCTTCAGGGTGCTGTCCGCCAATCGCGAGATCCAGTACCTGTTCATGGCCGCGCCGCGCCAGGCGTGGCTGATCCCGCCCCAGGCCACCACCACCGAGCT
>JBFWYG010000131.1:5390-8586 GCA_050186725.1 Gammaproteobacteria bacterium
GCACGCTCTATGGCGGCGAGATGCGACGCTTCAGGGTGCTGTCCGCCAATCGCGAGATCCAGTACCTGTTCATGGCCGCGCCGCGCCAGGCGTGGCTGATCCCGCCCCAGGCCACCACCACCGAGCTGTCCTCTTTCGGCGTGCGCACGGTGGACGTGCTGGCGCACGAAGACCTGTGCGTGCCCGGCTACGAGTATCACTACCTGGACGAATCGGTCGAGCCGCCGGTCTTCGTGAGCCAGATCCCGGCCGGCCACGCCGGCGCGCCGAGCGCAATCGATCCCTCGCGAGCAGACGCGTCGGCGTGGCTGGAGGCCTTGCCCGTGATCCGCGAATTTCGGCGAGTGTTGTTGTAGGGCGGGTTTCAACCCGCCGTGCACGGCGCTTCGTTGGGGCCGGTGCATGGCCGATTGAAATCGGCCCTACAGGAGGGGATTCGAGCCGCCCCGTGCGGGGCCGACCCAACGGGACGGGGGCACGCCGCGTTTGTAGGGCGGGTTTCAACCCGCCGTGCACGGCGCTTCGTTGGGACCGGTGCATGGCCGATTGAAATCGGCCCTACAGGAGGGGATTCGAGCCGCCCCGTGCGGGGCCGACCCAACGGGACGGGGGCACGCCGCGTTTGTAGGGCGGGTTTCAACCCGCCGTGCACGGCGCTTCGTTGGGACCGGTGCATGGCCGATTGAAATCGGCCCTACAGGGCACCCTCAGCGCGTCACCACGATGCTCTTGAAGGTGTGGTCGATGTTGGCGATCTCGCCGTCGGGGTAGAGGGTGAAGCGCACGGCGGTCTTCTCCTCGCCCTTCTTCTCCAGCACGACCTTGTCGTACCACACCACTTTCAGCACCGGGTTGACGCGATCGACGCGCAAGGTCGCGGTCACCGGCTTGTCGGTCTCGGTCGCGTAGTAGTGCAGGTTGACCACGTACTCGCCGGCCACCACGCCGCGAATCGTGACCACCTCCTGGTTGAGTGGATTGGAGAGCTTGCGGCCGTCCACTTCGAGGGTGTCATTCAGCATGCCGCGATCGTCCCGGTCCAGGTGCACCAGGCCGGCCTCGCGGTTGCGGAACCACACGATGCTGCCCTTCGGATCCTCGACCCACAGGTCGACGTCGTCGGTGCTCCCGTCTTCCCAGTTGAGCGTGATGATGTACTCGGCCTTGGGATCGATGATGCCCTTCTTCGCCACCGGGTTCATGAACATCACGGCCAGCACGAAGAAGAAGGTCAGCGCCTGGATCATCTTGAACAGGATGGCCGTGATCGGATCGAACGGCTGCTGGAACTTCGAGCGCGAGCCGGAACGCAGGGCCATGGCGGCGGTCCGCGGCTCAGGCGGCGGTGTCGAGGCGCGGCAGGATCTCGACCTGCGTCAGGCGCACCACGCATTCGAGCAGCTCGTCCAGCCCACGATTCAGCAGGTAGTAGGGCGCGGACAGGAGCGTGGCGGTGATCAGGCTGACCAGTGTGGTGTTCAGCGCGATGCTCATGCCGGAGCTCATGTCGCGCAGGATCTGCTGCATGGAGCCGGCGTCGATCACCGGGTGCTGCGAGACCGACGACAGCATCCAGATGAAGCCGATGAGGGTGCCGACGAAGCCGACCTTGAGCATGAGGTCGATCATGAACCAGCCGAATTCGTGCTCGCCGCGCATGCGCCCGGCGTAGGCTTCGAGCAGGTCGGCACTGGCGCTGGAACCGCTCTCCGGGTTGCCGTTCGGCGCGGTGGCGCGACTGCGCACGATGTCGCGCACGTAGTCGGTCAGCATGCCGGCCGGGAGCGTCGCGCCGCCGGCGGTCGCGATGCCGGTCGGTGAGAGCGCCAGCGCGCCACCGTCACCGGTGAGCTGTTGCTCGGCGACGGTGACCCGCGCGAGTTCGTTGGACAACAGCCACGAGCGGTGCAGCGCGTGCCCCGCGCCGACCACGTACATCAGGATCAGCGCGCCCGACACGTAGCTCTTGTCCTCGTGCAGCATGGTCTGCAGGAGGCCCGTGTCGATCGTCACCACCAGGCCGAACACGGTGATGCCGGTCAACAGCAGCCAGAACAGCACGAGAAAATGTTCGATGCGACGCATGCCCTGCTCCCCTGGCGTTCGCGTGTCGAGTCACGAAGTGCGCCGCATTGTATGCGGCGCCCGGGATGCGGGATAGCCGCGCTCAGGCGCGGCGCGCGCGGCTCAGAGTGTCGGCCAGCAGGCCTTCGCCATGCTCGTCCAGGATCTGCACGATGGCGCGGGACAGGGCCGCGAGCACCGAGTTGGCGAACAGGAGCGGAATGGCGATGCCGAGACCGAGCACGGTCGCGATCATCGCCTGGCCGATGCCGTGGGCGACGAGCTTGGGATCGCTCGCGCCCGAGGCGGTGATGGTCTGGAAGGTGATGATCATGCCGATCACGGTGCCGATCAGACCGAGCAGCGGCCCGGCCGCCACGGCCAGCCTCAAGAAGCCCTGGAAGCGCTCCAGGCGCGGGACCTCGCGCAGCACCGCCGCCGAGATGGCGAGCTCGGCCATGTCGGGCTCGGCGGCCTGTTCTTCGCGCGCCGCGGCCAGCACTCGACCGAGGGGATTGCGCGGACTCGGCTGGCCGGGATTGCGCAGCTGCCAGGCGACGGCCGTGCGGACCGACAACAGGTAGACGACCTGTCCGAGCCAGGCCAGCGCGCCGAGCAGGCCCAGGCCGATGGTGGCATAGCCGATCATGCCGCCGAGCTCGATGCGCTCGAACCAGTCGGGGCGCTCGACCACCATGCCGAGCAGCGCGCCACGCGCGGGATCCACGACCGCCTCGACGTAGCCATCACCGTGCGCGCGGCCGAGCTCCACCGCCACGTCGCGCAGCGCGGTCGCGGGCTGACGCGCGTAGGGCATGAACGCCTTGTCGCTCGGCAGCCAGGCGAGATAGCGATCGCCGGCGCTCGCGGTGAACGGACCGACACGCAGCACCTCGGTGGGCGTGGCGGCCTCGGCGCCCGGCGCGCGCAGCGGCGCGGTATAGCGCGCGACCTGGCCGCTGGCGGTCATTTCGCGCTGCAGTTCCAGCCACAGGCGTTCCAGCTCTTCGATGGACGGCAAGGCGCGCGCGCTGGCCAGGCGGCGCAGGAATGCCGTGCGGTCCTCGCCGTCAGGGGCAACGTCCAGGTACTGCGAGGCTACCAGCGACTGGCTGAGTTCGCCGAGCGCGTC
>JBFWYG010000132.1:0-8164 GCA_050186725.1 Gammaproteobacteria bacterium
GCCCACCACGACGAGCCGGCCCTGCGGCGCGAGCCCCGGCATGAGCGCCGAGACCGCCGCGCTGTCCGTGATCGTGGTGAGGATCACCTGCGCGCCGCCCATCGCCTGCAGCCGCGCCACGGCATCCTCCGCGCGAGCGTCCACGTAGAAATGGGCGCCCAGGCTCAAGGCATCCGCGGCGATGTCCGCGCCCCGGCCCACCGCGACGACCTTGAAGCCCATCTTGCGCGCGTACTGGAGCGCGAGGTGGCCGAGGCCGCCGATGCCCTGGATGGCGACGAGGTCCCCGGCCTGCGCGCCCGATTTGCGCAGCGCGTTGAACGTGGAGAGCCCCGCGCACAGGAGAGGCGCGGCCTCCTCGGTGGCGAGCTCCTCCGGGATCGAGACGAGGCCCGTCGCCCGGGCGAGCATCATCTCCCCGTAGCCGCCGTCGCGCGAGCTGCCCGTGATCGGCTGGTTGCGGCACAGGTTGAACTCGCCGCGGCGGCACTGGACGCACTCGAGGCAGTGCCCGCCCTTGCGGCCGACGCCGACGCGCTGACCGATCTTCCAGGCGGACGGGGCGCCGGGCCCGATCGCGGCGATGCGGCCCACCACTTCGTGGCCGGGCACGCGGGGATACTCGAGGCCCGGCTCGAGCCCCTCGATGGCGCCCGCGTCCGCGCCGCAGATGCCGCAGGCTTCCACCTGGATGAGCGCTTCGCCAAGGCCCGGCTCTGGAGTCTCGCGCTCGACGAGCTCCAGCAGGCCGGGGCGGGTTACTTGGATCGCCCTGTAGGTCTTCCTCATCCGTGTCGCCCTGATCTGGCCTGTGCCTTACGCAAGGTTCGACCTTATACCGCGGCGTGAACACAAGCGCACCGCCAGCCCTTTCGCGATGCCTTTCAGGTCATGGGCAACTTCCACCGCCGGCCAGATGCGGACTTCCGAGTGTAACGTCCATCACCAGTCATACGAGCCTGGACAATTTCGAGCAAGCGAGCGGCAGCAATTCGTGTCATACCGAACATCTACCAACTGAAGGTTCGAGCACCTGCCGGATCGTGTCATACCGACGAATCCCATTTCGCTGATGCTGGTAATGGCGCAACATCGCCTCGTTTTCCAATCCCCCAGTTCTCAACGTCCTCCCAGCCCTCGGCTCGGCCCCTCGGTCTGTCGCTGTTGGAGATACTTTGGAGGTCAGACGGGCGCTGTCTTTCCCACACAGAAGTCGAGAAAGGCCGCTTCCTCCATGGGCTTGGCGATCAAATAACCTTGGGCGATGTCGCAGCCCATGGCCTTCAGTGCGTCCCAATCCTCCTGGGTTTCCACGCCCTCGGCGACCGATTTGATCGACAGCTTCTTGGCCAGGCTCAGGCTGGACTCGATGATGACCATCGAGGACGGGGTTTTCGTGCAACCGGTCACAAAGCTCTGGTCGACTTTCAATTCCGTAAAGGGCACGCGGGTGAGTTGCTGCATGCTGGAGAAGCCGGTGCCGTAGTCGTCGATGGACAGCCCGAAACCGCGCATGCGCAGGCGGGCCAGGTTTTCCAGCGCTGGGGCGATGTCGGTCATCGCCGCGGTTTCGGTGATTTCGAGGATCATGTGCCGGGGATCCAGTCCGGTGCTTTGCACGCTCTGCAATATCCGCTCGGCCAGCGTGGTGTCCGCCAGGGATACCAAAGACAGATTGACCGAAACCGAAATATCGAATCCCCGCTCGCGCCAGACCTGGCAAGAGCGGGCCGCTTTTTCCAGCATCAGGAACGTGAGAGCGTCGATTTGCTTGCTTTGTTCGAGCGGCAGGATAAAGGCATAGGGAGCGACAACGCCATGCTGGGGATGGCGCCAGCGCGCCAGCGCCTCGGCGCCCACCACCTTGCCGTCGGCGAGACCGACCTTGGGCTGGAAGAATGGCTCGAACTCCTTATCTTGCACCCCCTGCAGTATCTGCTCGGTGGTAAATGCAGGGACATTCGTTGCCGGTTGCCTCGGCTTGGTGTCGACCGGCTTGTGCCGCGCCAGAATGTCCTGCAGGCCCTCCAGAGTCAGCGGCTTTTCGATCACGCCCAGTAGCCGCACCCCATAGGCGCGTGACATCTTTTCCACCGAGTCGAGCAGCGCCTTGTCCATGGCGCTGGAAATCACCACCGACAAAGCGGAATTGGCCTTGCCCAAATGCCGGATGAACTCCATGCCGTCCATTTGCGGCATATCGAGATCGGACACGACGATCTCCGCTTGCGGCAGCGCCGGGTTACCCAGCAGCGCGAGCGCTTCCTCGCCATTGGCTGCCTCCAGCACCTGGCTTGCACCCAGGGATTTCAGCATGCGCGCGATGGTATGGCGCTGAAAATCGTGGTCGTCGACAACAAGAATTACCTTGCCTGTGGCTGACATCTCATCTCCTCGTACTTGGCGCGAACCGCAAAACAGGCTTGCGCTCAATGTATTGCCGCGCGCACACGGGGCTACCGATAATCGCGTATCGCCTTCTGCAGACGCTGAAGTGCCTTGGTCAGTTCAGCTACAAGCGCGATCCTGCGGCCTACATCATTCGCGCGTAGCGAATGCTCCAGGGCCTCGCACAGCGTCGCCAGTTCCTGCGCGCCGACCATGCGGCTCGACCCCTTCATCGAATGGGCGGTGCGCTTGACCGCGGGCATGTCGCTTTTGTCCAGCGCCGCCTTCAGCGCGTCGAAATCCTTGCGCGTCTGGGCTTCGAATTCCTTCAGGATTTCGGCCTGCTCGGTGCTCGAACCGGAGAGTTTGTTCAACGCTTCCAGATTGATCCGCGTTGGCGTCGTCTCTCCCGCTGCCGGGGCCTCGGAAGTCGGCAGCCACCTGCCCAACGTCTGTTGAAGCGTTTGCAGTTCCACCGGCTTGGCCAAAAAGTCGTCCATGCCTGCCGCAAGGCAACGCGTCCTGTCCTCGGGCATGGCGCTTGCTGTCCACGCGATGATGGGGATACGGGGTCGGTTCTCCCGGCCCTCGATTTCGCGGATGGCCCGCGTGAGCGCATAGCCATCCATGTGAGGCATGTGGATGTCGGTGATGATCAGGGCATAGCGCCCCTCGCGCCAGCGCGCTAGCGCCTGCTCGCCGGATTCTGCCAGCTCCGCCTGTAACCCGATTTTCCCCAGTTGCCGTTCAAGCACGGTGCGGTTTGTCGGATGGTCATCCACCGCCAGAATCGGCAAGCCGCTGAAGGACGGGGTGGGAATCCCGGTCACCGAGGGTGTCAGCGCGAGCACATCCAGTGGCTGGCCCTCGACCACGGGCAGGATAAACGTCACGCTCAACGTGGTCCCTTGACCCAAGGTGCTGTCCATTGCGATCCGCCCGTCCATCAATTCAGTCAGACGGCGGCAGATGGCCAGCCCCAGCCCGGTGCCGCCATACATGCGCGGGATAGCGCCATGCGCCTGCTCGTAGGGTTCGAACAGGCGCTGCTGATCCTCCGGCGTAACGCCGATGCCCGTGTCCTTGACCGACAGGCGCACGGTGTCGCTCGCATCATCGCGCTGCACGAGTTCGGCATGAATCTCCACGTGTCCTTTCTCAGTAAACTTCAGCGCGTTACTGACAAAGTTGTTGAGGATCTGCGACAGCCGCAGGGCGTCGATATTCAGCACCGGGCGGATGCGCGCATCAATGACGCTGGCAAGGATCAGGCCTTTCTCGCTGGCCCGGGCGAGAAAGGTGTTTTTCACGCCTTCGACAATGCTCGCCACCGATGCCGGTTGCGGATGGATCTCCAGCTTGCCCGCCTCGATCTTGGAGTAGTCGAGGAGGTCATCGATGATGCGCGCCAGCGACCGGCCTGAGTCCATGGCCATATTCAGTTCTGCCGTCTGTTCGTCGTTGAGAAAAGACAACTGGAGCAGTTCCAGCAGGCCCAGCAGACCGTTCAGAGGCGTGCGAATCTCATGACTCATCATGGCGAGGAAGCTCGACTTGGCCTCGTTCCCGCGTTCGGCCACGGCGCGCGCCTGGCGATCGGCTTCCTGTTCCCGCTGTTCTGTGATGTCCTGCGCGGTCCCGCTGACCTGCTTCGGCTGGCCCGCGCCGTCGAGGAGCACCTCGCCTCGGCCATGGAGAAACCGCACCGTGCCGTCCGGCCAGACTGCCCGGTAGTCGAAGTCGAACGGCCGATGGTCCTGGAACGCCTGCTCGAAGCACTGCCTGAGCATCTCACGGTCATCCGGATGCATGCGCTCCCGCATTACATCGCGGCTGGACTTGACCTCTTGCGGCGCCAGGCCATGCAGGCGGAAATATTCGTCCGAGCAGATGATCTCGTCCGTCGCGATGTTCCAGATCCAGCTCCCGATATGCGCAAGGCGCTGCGCCTCGGCGAGCTGCTGCCGCTGTTCTTCGAGTGTCGCTTCCGCCTGCTTTCGCTCGGTGTCGTCGCGCACGGCAGCCGACACCAGCATGCCTTCTTCCGATTCCACAGGGCTCAAGCTGATGTCGGCGGGGAAGGTGCTGCCGTCTTTCCTGAGGGCAAAGATATCCTGGCCCGCACCCATGCTGCGCGCCGAGGGGTGCCTGAAGAACCCCTGCCGCAGACCGGCGTGCCGCAGGCGTGAGCTTTCGGGGATCAGTTTTTCCACCGCCTGGCCGACGAGCTCTTCGCGGCTGTAGCCGAACAGCGCTTGCGCCTGCCGGTTGACCAGCTTGATGCGGCCCTGCGCATCGATCATGACTACGGCGTCGGGCGCATGCTCGAACAGGCCGGCGAAGCGCCGCTCACTCGCGCGCAGGGCCACGGTGCGCTCGGCAACGATGCGCTCGAGATCCTCGTTCAGCGCGCGGAGTTCCTGCTCACCCTGCTTGCGCTCCGTTATATCTAGATTGGTGCCGATCAGGCGCAGCACCCGACCTCGCGCGTTTCGCTCCACCCCTTTTCCGTGGCTTTGGATCCACCGTAACTCGCCGGCCTTGGTGCGCACCTGGTGCTCGACTTGGTAATCCGGAGACAGCCCCTTGATCGTGTCCAAGGCGGCCGCCCGAACGCGACCCCGGTCGTCGGCAGGTATCAGATTGAGTAATTCCTCGGCGGTGGTGACGATCTTATCTCCTCCAGGCTCTGCGCCCATCATCGTGGCCCACCGCCCGTCGAGGGTTAACTGACCGGTGCGCGGATTGAGTTCCCACATCGACAGATTCGAACTCGCCAGCGCCAGACTCAAGCGATCTGTCTCCGTCGCCAAAGCCCGCTCGGCCCGCCGCCGGTTCTCGAGTTCCCGTTCGAGCTCGGCCGTGCGCCGGGAGACTTCCCGCGCAACGCGCACGCCCTGTCCCGCAGTAGCCAGGACGAATACCGCGGCCAGCAACGTGATGAGCACGCTGGCCAAGAGGTAGATCTTTCCCGTCGCCGACTGCGCCGGCTGCCAGGGAGCGAGGGACCAGGTCTCCAGCAGCAGGCTGTTGCCGGCCAGTCCCTCGATGCCGTGCGACGCGTCCGGCTGGGTGGCGCGCGCTGCGGGCACGGAGCTCTCGAGCAGCAGGCGCGTGGGACCGGGGTCGGACAGGTTCGTGAGCCGGTAGCCGATTCGCTGAAGCCCGGTGGGCGCCGCCATCGGCGCAAACAGCTTGTTGATATAGAAGACTCCGACGGCAAAGCCGCGCAGCGCTTCGCGCCGCGCCTCGACGCCGGCCGCCCGCGCATCGAACCCGGCGCGGTACACCGGCACATAGAGGCGCCAGTCGTCGCTGCGGGCGGCGTCACGGTCATAAAAGGCCTCGCGCTCGGCCAACACCGGCCGCGCGCTTTCCATAGCCCGTTGCAGGGTGGCGCGGCTCGCGGCCGCCGCCCCGGCGTCGAAGCCGAGCGCGGCGGATTGCTTGCCGTCGCGCGTGGCGATGTACAGCGCCGGGTAGTATTCCGCGCGCTCACCTGCCGGGACCAGCCGCCGGTTTTCGCTGTCGCGCTCGCGGAAAACGAAGTCGTGCACGCCGTCGCGTCGCGCCGCCGCTTCCACCGCCTCGCGCTGCGCGCGCGGCACGCGCGGAAGCCAGGCGAGCGTCTGTACGTCCGACCACCCCAGGGCGGACCGGCTGAAGGTGGAAAATTCCACCCGGGTCACTTTCTCGCTCGCGTCGAATAGCGAGGCAAGCCCCTGAACGCTGCCGACGTCCCGGATCAGCTTGGTTTCTAAGGCGTGACGCACGTCCTCGGCGACATGGACAAGCTCATCGCGGTAAGCGGCCTCCTCGGCACGATTCATCCAGACGTAGCCTGCCACCACCAGCGCGCCGGTCACCAGCAAGGGCACGGCGATCTGCAGGGCGCGCCCGCGCCACTGGCCGCTGGACTCCGGCAATACGAGTATTACCAGCGGCGCAAACAACAGCACGCCAAGACTGTCGCCCGCCCACCAAGCGATCCAGTTTGCCGCCAGCGCCTCCGCCGGCAGTCCGCGCAGGAAATACAACCCGGCCACCCCGACCGTGGCGGACACCAGGCACGCCAGTGGCCCGCCCAAAGCCAGAAAGTGCAAGGCGTGGCGTTCTTGTGCCAAGGGTTCGGGGACTTCGACGAAACGCTGCACCAGCCGGACGCCGAGCGCAGCCTGCAGCGTAGCGCCGGCGGCGATCAGCGCCGCAAGCGCCACCAGCGTCGGCGTCGTGTCGGCGCCGGAAACTACGCTCTGATTGACAAGGTTGGCTGCAAACGACCCCACCCACACCGCCGGCCAGCAGCGCCTGCCCCAGACAACCAGACCCACAAGCGCCAGCCCTGCCGCCGGCCACAGCGGCGCCGCATAACCGGGGGGGATGGCGAAGGCCAGACTCAACTGCGCCGCGACGAAATAGGCGAGCGCCAGCCACAGCAGGCGCGACCACCGGAGAGCGGGCGGGGTCCGAGCGACGGCAACCGATGCGGAGGTGCCGCCGCGCTGGGGTTCGTCAGGAGAGAGATGCGACGGCGTCATCGTTTAGCCCGCTTCTTGCTGCGCCGGGCCGAAGTTTTCGCACCCAACAGCGGGATGTAGACGCCATTGTGCGTGCAATAGTCCCGGATCAATACCTCGACCATGTTCGAGACCGAGCGGTGCTCGCCCTGTGCAGCAACGCTCAACGCTTCTTTAAGGCCCGGTTCGATTCGTAGCGTCAGCGTGGCCGATTTGATCGCTGCCATGCTTCATATCCCGTGGAAACCACATTGAAATGTATAAACAACGTAACACATATTCCAGCTTTGGTTCTTACGCAGGTTGGCATTGGGCGTGGGGCGCCTGCGCTAGACGACTCCCCGACCATGGTTTCCCGGCTTGGGTTCGAACCAAGCGTTCGAATTCACGTCAGTGGGAATGACGGCTTTATGGTGGCTCCGGACATCCGGGCCGTAACAAGAGGAGAGGCAGGTCAGGGTCTATAGCGGAACGTGGATACAGCCGGGTAAAGTGGCGTCGCGCGGTGAGCTGAATTGATCCCATCCCCGCGTCCCTATCGAACTTCATCGATCCCCTCGCTCACTCCCATGCCAAACATCGCCTTTCTCGGAACCGGCTTGCTCGGATCCGCCTTCGCCGAAGCCGCAGCATCCCGCGGCGACACCGTTACCGCCTGGAACCGCACCGCGGACAAGGCACAAGCCCTCGCGAAATTCGGCGTGAAGGCCGCCGCGAGCCCCGCCGAGGCCGTCCGCGGCGCCTCGCGAGTGCACCTCGTCCTGAAGGACGACGCGGTCGTCGACGAGGTCATCGCGGCCGCGCGCCCGGGCCTCTCCCCCGGCGCCGTGCTCCTGGACCACACGACGACGCAGCCCGCGCTTACCGCCGAACGGGCGCAGCGGCTGCGTTCGAAAGGCGTGGACTACCTGCACTGTCCCGTCTTCATGGGGCCGGCGGCGGCGCGGCAGGCCCAGGGCTCGATTGCAACCGCGCCGGCTTGCCGTCGCCCTCAAGCGGTGCTTCCCATCGTGAGGACCATGCGGAAGCGCGTCTCACCGGAGCGCATGCGCGAGTAGGCCTCGAACGCGCGCTCCAGGGGCAGCGTCTCGATCAGCGGCCGGATGCCGGCGAGGACGCTGAAGTCGAGCGCCCGCTCGCTCTCGAAGGGCGAGCCGGTGATGGCCCCCTGCACGATCCGCTCGCCGGAGACGAGCGGGCCGGGCTGCACCTCGAGGGGAGCCTTGCCCACGCCCACCACGACGAGCCGGCCCTGCGGC
>JBFWYG010000133.1:0-4978 GCA_050186725.1 Gammaproteobacteria bacterium
GCACCGGCCTCTACATCCCGCAGAACTACGACCGCGACTTCAAGGGCGTGGTGAGCGCGCGCACCGCGCTCGCGAGTTCGCTGAACGTGCCGGCGGTGCGCACCCTGGTGCTGACCGGCGTGGAGCGCCTGCGCGCCCGGCTGTTCGATGCGGGCTACCGCGGCATCACACGCGACGGCGAGTACTACGGCTACTCACTCGCGCTGGGCTCGGCCGAAGTCACGCTGCTCGAACAGGCCGAGGCCTATCGCGCGCTCGCCAACGGCGGGCGCTTCACCGCGAGCCGCGTACTGCCGACGTCACACGCGGTTGAGGAACGACAGGTGCTCACGCCGGGCGCCGCTTTCCTGGTCGGCCAGGTGCTGGCCGACGGCGCCGCGCGCGCGCTCACCTTCGGCCTCGACAGCCCGCTCGGCCTGCCGTTCTGGAGCGCGGTCAAGACCGGCACCAGCAAGGACATGCGCGACAACTGGTGTGTCGGCTACAGCACGCGCTACACCGTGGCGGTGTGGGTCGGCAACTTCGAGGGCGACGCGATGCAGGATGTGTCCGGCGTGAGCGGCGCCGCGCCGGCCTGGGCCGCGATCATGCACGCGCTGCACGTCGATGCGCCGCCGGCGGCGCCGGTGCCGCCGCAGGGCGTGGTGTCACGCCGGGTGCGCTTCACGCCGGCGCTGGAAGCCGCGCGCGACGAGTGGTTCATCGTCGGCACGGAGATGGACGAAATCGCGCTCCTGGACCCGAGCGAACGCGGCGCGCGCATCGCGAGCCCCGCCAACGGCGTGATCATCGCTCTCGACCCGGACATTCCGCCCGCGCGCCAGACCGTCGCGCTGGAGAGCCGCGGCGCGCCCGCGCACGCGGCCTGGCGTCTCGATGATGTCGTGCTGGGCCACGGCCGCGAACGCCTCGCCTGGTCACCGGTGCCTGGCGCTCACCGCCTGGAGTTGCGCGAAGGTGAGCGCGTGCTGGACAGCGTGAGGTTCACGGTTCGAGGGCTACGTTGAGGCGAGGTGAAGATACGCGAGGCCCATGGATGCCTGCTTTCGCAGGCATGACGGATCAGAGAGCTGTAGCGTCTTCGATCAACCCCACTACTCCGTCACCCCTGCGCAAGCAGGGGTCCACCGGCGATCATCGAAGCCCATGGTTCCCCGCCTGCGCAAGCTTGACGGGCCTTACGTCGACGCGGGCTCCTAGACGCCTCGCACGGCGGACTGAAATCGACCCAACCTGCACGAGTCGATTAAAGCGTGAGCCCAGGCCATTTCGGAAACTCGGCGTAAGTGCGGTCGACCGCAATCTTGTCGCCGCGAATCTCGAGCACCGCGCAGAACGGCAGCGACCAGTCCGCGCCGCGCGCGGGATCGGTGACCTCGGCCTCGACCACCACCACGTCCTCGGTGGCATGCATGGCGGTCACCCGCATCTTCCTGCCCGGCGCGGCTGCGTGCACGCCTTTCTCGATCTCGACGAATTTCTCGATGCCGTCGTACCAGCACACGCCCATCGCGCCGACCTTGTAGTCGTCGTGGTAGCACTCGCGCACGAAGCGCTCCGGATCGGTGTTGTAGAGGTCGACGTAGCGCCGTGCGACGGCGAGGTTGTTCTCGATGCGCGTGTTCATGCCTGGCTCTCCCCGAGAGATTGATGGTGGCGGGGTCGGTGACGCTCCCTGCTCACTCGGGCGCAACCTTGCGCGACCTCGTCAGGCAGCCTAGCACCGCGGCGTCGCGCGACACCATCGGTGCGGGCTTGCGGCCCCGTGCGCCATTGACAGGCTCACGGGCCGCGGGCAATCCTCGGCCCATGAACTGCCAGCACACCATTCATCACAGCGCCGGCCATCGCGGCTGGAACAACGCCAATCCGCCGCTGCTGCGCATCGCACCCGGCGAGACGGTCGAGTTCCACACCCAGGACGCGGCGGACGGACAACTCTCCCCGAACTCCACCGCCGACGCGCTCACCACGCTCGACTTCGGCCGCGTGAACCCGGTGGTCGGGCCGGTGTACGTGGACGGTGCGGAGCCTGGCGACGCGCTCAAGGTCACCTTGCTGTCCTTCGCGCCGAGCGGCTGGGGCTGGACCGGCAACATCCCGGGCTTCGGCCTGTTGGCCGACCAGTTCACCGCGCCCCATCTGCATCACTGGCACTACGACCGCGCCGGTGTCGAACCCGCGCTCTTCGGTCCCGGCGGGCGCGTGCCCCTGAAGCCGATGTGCGGGACCATCGGTGTCGCGCCGGCTGAAGCGGGGCTGCATTCGATCGTTCCGCCGCGCCGCGTGGGCGGCAACATGGACATCCGCGACATCGCCGCCGGCACCGAGCTCTACCTGCCGGTCGAAGTGGCGGGCGCGCTGCTCAGTCTCGGCGACGCGCACGCCGCCCAGGGCGACGGCGAGATCTGCGGCACCGCCATCGAGACCGCCTGCACCATCGCCGCCCGCATCGAACTGGTGAAGGACGCGCGCCTCGCGCTGCCGCGCTTCACGACGCCGGGTCCCGTGTCGCGGCATCTGGACGCCAAGGGCTACGAAGTGACGACCGGCATCTCGCCCGACCTGATGCAGGCCGCGCGCGACGCGGTCGCCGCCATGGTCGACCTGCTCGCCGCAAGACACGACATGAATCCCATCGACGCCTACCTGCTGTGCTCGGTGTGCGCCGATCTGCGCATCAGTGAAATCGTCGACATGCCGAACTGGCTGGTGTCGTTCTATTTTCCGCGGGTGGTGCTGGAGTGAGCTTGGATGCCGGGCCTGTAGGGCGGATTTCAATCCGCCATCGATGCCGTTCCTCGAAGCCGTACATGGCGGATTGAAATCCGCCCTACAGAAGGACCGTTCCCGTGAGCGAGCGACACAAGCGTCCCACCCACCCCACCCTCGACTGGGAGCACCTCGACTCCGCGGTCGATGACTCCGCCGGCCTCATGGTGTTTCGCAAGCGCATTGATCGGCTGCGCAATCCGCGCAACGACCAGGTGTTCGAGCGGCTGGTGCTGGAGTCGGTGGACTGGGTCAACATGGTGGCGCTCGATCGCGAGCGGCGCTGCGTGATGATCCGCCAGTATCGCTTCGGCGTCGGCTACACCACGCTCGAGACGCCGGGCGGCATGGTGGATCCGGGCGAGGATTCCTTCATCGCCGCGCGGCGTGAACTGCTGGAGGAGACCGGCTACGTCTCCGACAAGTGGAGCTACCTGGGCGCGGTGGAGCCAAACCCGGCGGTGCACAACCATCTTTGTCACCACTGGCTGGCGGAGGACGCCTACCTGGCGCGCGAGCAGGACCTCGGCGAGGGCGAATCGATAGCGGTCGAGCTGATGGGCGAGCACGAGGTGCGCGCGGCCGTGCAGTCCGGCGAACTCAAGCACGCGCTCGCGCTGTCCGCGCTGGCGCGGGTGTACGCGCTCTGGCCGCTGCCGTTCCGGCACGGCTGAGCGCGCACGCGCGTCGACGCTCAGGCGAGCGTGAAGCCCGCGTAGCCGGCCGCGGCCACCTCGTCGCATTTCCGGCGAAAGATCGGCAGACCGCCGGCGTAGAGCAGAAAGCCGCGCTTCTTGCCGGGAATGTTCGCGCCCATGAACCACGACGCGGTGTCCGGGATCAGCGTGCCGGCCACGGTCTCATCCACGTGCTCGCACCACGCGGCTTCCGCTTCCGGCGTGGCCGCCATGTAGGTGATGCCCTTGGCGCGCAGATGCGCGAGGGTGTCGGCGACCCACTCGACGTTCTGTTCGATGCAGCGCGGCACGTTGCAGAAGCTCGCCGAGTTCTGCGGTCCGCCGCCGACGATGAACATGTTGGGAAAGCCCACCGTCTGCATGCCGAGCAGGGTGCTCGGCCCGCTCGCCCATTTCTCCTTCAGCGACTGGCCCTCATCGCCGCGAATGTCGATGCGGTTGTGCGCGCCGGTGGCGGCGTCGAAGCCGGTGGCGAAAATGATGATGTCGACCGGGAATTCCCTCTCGCTGGTCTTCACGCCGGTCGCGGTGATGCGCTCGATGGGCGTCGCGCGGGTGTCGATGAGCACGACGTTGTCGCGGTTGTAGGCCTCGAAGTAGCCGCTCTCCAGCGGCACGCGCTTGGTGCCGAAGGCGTGATCGGTCGGCGTCAGCATGGCCGCCACCTTGGGGTCGCGCACCCGCTCGCGAATCTTCTCGCGCACGAATTCCGCGATGGTCTCGTTCGCCGCGCGGTCGGTGGCGATGTCGGCGAAATTGCCGAGCCAGAAGCCGAAACCGGGCTCGGCCCACAGGCGTTCGTAGATCGCGCGCCGTTCCTCGTCGCTGACGTCGAACACCGAGCGCGGGTCGACGTCGTGGATGAAGCCCGCGAAGGACTCGCGGCACTTGCGGAAGATGTCCTCGTACTCGGCGTGGATACGCGCCTGGGTGGCGTCGTCGATGGGCGCGTTGCGGAGCGGCTTGCAGTAGTTGGCCGTGCGCTGGAAGACGGTGAGATGGCCGATGTTTTTCGAGATCTCGGTGATGAGCTGCACCGCCGTCGCGCCGGTACCGATCACCGCCACGCGCTTGTCGCTGAGATCGACCGGATGATGTGGCCAGCGCGCGGTGTGCCAGGACTCGCCCTGGAAGTCCGCGCGGCCCGGAATGTCGGGAATGAAGGGGTCGGACAGCCCGCCCAGCGCGGTGATCATGAAGCGCGCGCGCACTTCGCTGCCGTCCTCGGCGCGAATGCGCCAGCTGCGGCTGGCCGGCTCGTAGAGCGCGGCGCGGACGCGCGTGTTGAAGCGGATGTCGCGACGCAGGTCGAGCTTCTCGCTGACCCATTGCAGATAACGCAGCGTCTCCGGCTGCGCGGCGAAGTGTTCGCTCCAGTTCCATTCTTCCAGCAGCGCCTCGGAGAACGAGTAGCAGTAGGAATAGGACTCGGAGTCGAAGCGCGCGCCGGGGTAGCGGTTCCAGTACCAGGTGCCGCCGACATCGCTGCCGGCCTCCAGCACCCGTAC
>JBFWYG010000133.1:5078-8048 GCA_050186725.1 Gammaproteobacteria bacterium
ATTCTTCCAGCAGCGCCTCGGAGAACGAGTAGCAGTAGGAATAGGACTCGGAGTCGAAGCGCGCGCCGGGGTAGCGGTTCCAGTACCAGGTGCCGCCGACATCGCTGCCGGCCTCCAGCACCCGTACGCGCATGCCCTGCTTGCGCAGCAGGTGCAGCTGGTAAAGACCGGCGATGCCGGCACCAATGATCACGGCGTCGAATTCAGGGACTGCGTCGGCGGCGGACTGGGACATGGTCGGCTCCTTTGTAGGGCGGGTTTCAACCCGCCAGGCAATGAGCCAAGTGTAGGGCGGATTTCAGTCCGCCATGCACGGCCCTTCGATGGGCGTTGTACTTGGCGGGTTGAAACCCGCCCTACAGCGTGGTCGTCTTGTAACCCGAGTAGACCGGCTGGTCGATTGCGACATCGCCGACGACGTTTGCGTGCCGGACGCGAGACCCCACCTGTAGGGCGGATTTCAATCCGCCAGGCACGGCCCTTCGATGGGCGCTCTGCTTGGCGGGTTGAAACCTGCCCTACAGTGTGGCCGTCTTGTAACCCGAGTACACCGGCTGGTCGATGGCGACTTCGCCGACCACGGTGTCGCGCAGATGCGCTTCGAGGCCGGGCGTGTCGAGCCTCATGCTGCCGTCGCGCAGGCGGTTCACCAGTTCCCAGCGCAGCGCCTCGCGGTTGTCCTCGCGGCCGCAAAGCTGCACCAGGCGGGCATGTTCGGCGGCGCGCAGCGGCGGCCCGAGCATCATGTCGCGCAGCAGGATGTCGAGCGAGTTGGCCGCGACCCGCGCCATGAACTGGGTGCGTCCCTGGGTCGCCTTCATCACGTCCTCGCGCAGGAAGTCGCGCACGCTGACCAGGAGTTCATCGTTGCGCGGGAACTCGTCGCCGGCGAAGGGCAGGGGTTCCGGCGGCGCGACGCGCGCCGGCATGATGAGGTTCACGCAGTCGACCTGGCATTCCGAGCTGCGCCGCCCGATGCCCGGGCGCTCGACGGTCTTGTCCGGCCCGTGGCGGTAATGGTCGAACATCAGCAGCGCGCCGACCGCCCACCAGAAGGAGCCGAACACCTCCCAGAAATGCAGCGCGGCGCGATCGACCGGCTGGCCGCTCACCGCCTCGTAGCCCGCGATGAGATCCTCGCGCGTGCCGAAGCCGCCGACCGGCAAATCCGTGTTGCCGAAGCGCCAGGAGTTGGTGCAGATCCAGCCCAAGTCGCGCATCGGATCGCCGATGTGCGACACCTCCCAGTCCAGCACGCCGATCACGCCGCGCTCGGGCGAGACCATCAGGTTGCCGTTGCGGAAGTCGTTGTGCACGAGCGTCAGCGGGCGTTCGGGCGGCAGATGCTCGAGCAGCCAGCGCGCGGTGAAGTCGATCATCGGCTGCGGCGTGCCGAGCGCCTTGTAGTAATCCCACTGGCGATGGACGAAGACCTCGGTCGGCAGACGCTCCATGCAGGTGTCGAGCCCGTGGGTGACGACGTCGATGCCGTGGATACGGGCCAGGATCTCGCCACACTGGTAGGCCAGCCGCGGACGAACGGCGGCGAACTCGGGCGCCTTCACGATCTTCGCGCCCAGCGTCTCGCCGGCCAGCCACTCCATCAGGAAGCCGTCGCCGAGCCCGTCGCCGGCGTCCAGCACGTGCAGCACCTCGGGCGCCGGCACGCCGGCCGCGCCGGCGAGCGTCATCAGCCGCGCCTCGACCACGAGGCCCGGACCGCCGTGCTCACGGCTGTCGGGCTCGCCGCCCGGCGAGCGCCTGAGCGCCAGCCGCCGCGGACCGTCGCGGGTCTCGATGTCGATGGCGTAGGTTTCCTGGCTCGCGCCGCCCGAGAGCCGCGCTGCGCGCGTGAGCGAGACGAATTCCGGCAGGACGCGCGTCAGGACCCGCGCGAGGTCGTGTTCGAAGTCAGTCATGGTGGCGCGAGTATAAGGCCTCGCGTGAGCGCTCACGGACTCCCCGGGGCGCTCAGTCCTCGTCCTGCGGCACCGGCCACGCGCGACGCATCACCAACAGCTTGTCGACCCGCGTGCCGTCCATGTCGACCACCTCGATCACGAACTCGCCCACCTCCACGCGCTCGCCGGCCACCGGCATGCGGCCGCGCGCGTGCATGACGAAGCCGCCGAGGGTGTAGAAGTCCTCTTCCTCGGCGCCGGGCAGCGCGAGGTCGACACCGGCCACCGCCTCGAAGCGCTCGATCACCACGCCGCCGTCCACCAGCCAGCTGCCGTCCTCGCGCACGATGATGTCGCGCTCGTGGGGCGGCCCGTCCGGCTCGAGGTCGCCGACGATGGCGGTCAGCACGTCGGTCAGCGTGACCACGCCCTGTAGGTCGCCGTACTCACCGACCACCAGCGCGAACTGCTGGCGCGCGCGGCGGAGTTCCTCCAGCAGGTGCACGGTGCTGATGCTGCGCGGCACGAACAGCGCGGGCTGCAGCTTGGCCTCGATGCTCGCGACGTCGAGCTGACCGGCCGCCACCGCGCCCTTCAGCAAATCGACCAGCGGCAGCACGCCCAGCACGTGTTCGAGACCGTCACGACAGACCACCAGGCGGTTCTGCGTGCTCTCCAGCAGGCTGCGCGCGATGGCCTCCGGCGGGTCATCCAGGTCGACATGCTCGATGTCGACCCGCGGCGTCATGATCGCGCCGATGCGCTGTTCGTCCAGGCGCAGGATGTTGGCCACCAGCGCCTGCTCGCTCTGGTGGAACACGCCGGCCTCGGCGCCCTGTTCCATCAGGCCCTCGATCTCGGCGTTGGTCACCGGTGGCTGTTCGTGACGGTGCGCGCCGAGCAGGCGCAGCAGCACTTCGCTCGAGACGGAGAAGATCCACACCAGCGGCCGCGCCAGCGTGGACAGCCAGCGCATCGGCAGGGCGAGCACCATCGCCACCGGCTCGGGCGCGATCAGCGCCAGGCGCTTGGGCACCAGCTCGCCCACCACCACCGAGAAATAGGTGAT
>JBFWYG010000134.1:0-7964 GCA_050186725.1 Gammaproteobacteria bacterium
CCGACGTGGTCAAATCACGGCACGATACGCGCTCCGCGACCGCCGCGGGGCTTTGATGACGGGGGAGGTCCTGGGCATGCAGGCATCGCGAACGAGCGCCCTCGCCGGGCTCGAGCACTACGTGCGCGTGACGCGCACCGACCGGCGCGGCTACGTCGAATTCCAGTACGCCATTGGCGACCCGGCGCTGCACTTGGACATGATCCTGCCGCTGGCCGCGTTCGCCGAGTTCTGCGCGCGGCTTGAGGTCGTGCGACTGCCGGCGCTCGAGAGCGTGGTGGCCGATGCCGAGGAGCAGCGCGATGACGATTGATCTGCGCACCACCCACGTCGAGCCGCTGCGTCGCAACTTCGATCACATCGCCGCGCGCATCGGCGACGACAAGCCCGCGAGCCGCTACCAGGAGGCGGTGTGGGGCCTGCAGCCGGCGCTCAACTTCCACTATCGCCCGACCTGGGACCCGGCCCACGCGCTGTACGACCCGGCACGCACGGCGATTGTCATGCGCGACTTCGACGACTTCGTCGATCCGCGCCAGTACTACTACGGCACCTGGACCATGCAGCGCGCGCGCCAGCAGGAGTCGCAGGAGAAGAACTTCGAGTTCGTCGAGAAGCGCGGCCTGCTGGCCGCGCTCGGCGACGGCTGGCGCGTGAAGCTCGTCGAACTGGTACTGCCGCTGCGGCACGTGGCCTGGGCGGGCAACACCAACAATGCCGCCATCAGCGCCTACGGTTTCGGCGCGCCCCTGACCTCGGCCGCGGCCATGCACATGATGGACGAGCTCGGCGTGGCGCAATACCTCAGTCGCGCGGGCCTTCTGCTGGCGGATAACGAACCGCGCTGCCTGGACGAGGCGAAGCGCGTGTGGATGACCGCGCCGATGTGGCAGCCGCTGCGCGCCGCGGTCGAGCTGTCGATGACCACCGCCGACTGGTTCGAGCTGTTCGTCGCGCAGAATCTCGTCATCGACGGTCTCGTGCACCCGCTGGTCTTCGACCGTTTCGATCGGCGCCTGGCGGCCGCGGGCGGCGCGGGCTTCTCGCTGCTGAACGAGTTCGTGGTCGACTGGTACGCCGAATCCAGCCGCTGGGTCGACGCGATGGTGAAGCTCGCCGCCGCCGAGTCTGCCGACAACGCCGCGCGCATCGCCGCCTGGACTGCTGACTGGCGCGCGCGCATCGTCGCGGCGCTCGCGCCGCTCGCCGAGTACGGATTCGGGGCGGACGGCGCCGCCACTTTGGCTGAGGTCGACGCCGGGCTGGTGGCACGCGCGGCGCGCTTCGGCGTGGCGCTGGAGGGCTGAACGATGGCGGACAAGGTCTTCATCGCGCTGCAGAACAACGCCGACGCACAGCCCATCATCGAGGCCATCCTCGCCGACAACCCCGAGGCCGTGCCGCAGGAATCGCCCGGCATGGTCAAGATCGACTGTCCGTGGCGGCTGGTGGTGCGCCGCGAGTCGATCGAGGCGCGCGTCGGGCGCGCGTTCGATCTGCAGGAGCTGCACGTGCATCTCATCTCGCTGGGCGGCAATCTCGACGAGGACGACGATCAATTCACGCTGGCCTGGACGCGCTGAGCGCGGGGCCATCCAAGAGACAGAAGCCATGGCCAAGAAACTCGGACTCAAGGAACGCTACGCGCTGATGACCCGCGGCCTCGACTGGGAGCCGAGCTACCAGCCGGTGGACAAGCTGTTTCCCTACGACAGCTACGAAGGCATCGTGATCAAGGACTGGGACGCGTGGGCCGATCCCTTTCGGCTCACCATGGACGCCTACTGGAAATACCAGGCGGAGAAGGAGCGCAAGCTCTACGCCATTCTCGATGCCTTCCAGCAGAACAACGGCCAGCTGAATCTCTCCGACGCCCGCTACCTCTCCGCGGTCAAGCTCTGGCTGCAGGGCATCACGCCGCTCGAGTACGCCGCGCATCGCGGCTTCGCCCACGCGGGCCGCGCGTTTCGCGGCGCGGGCGCGCGCATCGCCTGCCAGATGCAGTCCATCGACGAGCTGCGTCACGCCCAGACCCAGCTGCACGCCTTCAGCCACTACAACAAGTTCTTCTCGGGCTTCCACAACTTCGCCCACATGCGCGACCGCGCCTGGTACCTGTCCATCCCGAAGAGCTTCTTCGAGGACGCGATGAGCGCCGGGCCCTTCGAGTTCGTGACCTCGATCTCCTTCGCCTTCGAGTACGTGCTGACCAATCTCCTGTTCATGCCCTTCGTGTCGGGCGCGGCGTACAACGGCGACATGGCGACCACCACCTTCGGCTTCTCCGCGCAGTCCGACGAGTCGCGGCACATGACGCTCGGGCTCGAGGTGGTGAAGTTCATGCTCGAGCAGCACGAGGGCAATGTGCCGATCGTGCAAGGCTGGCTCGACAAATGGTTCTGGCGCGGCTACCGCCTGCTCGGGCTGGTCGGCACGATGATGGATTACATGCTGCCGAAGAAGGTCATGAGCTGGCAGGAGGCCTGGGGCATCTACTGGGAAGAGAACGGCGTCGCGCTGTTCCACGATCTCGCCCGCTACGGCATCCGCCTGCCGAAGCATCACGAAGTGGCGGCCAAGGAGAAGAACCGTCTCACCCACGAGATGTGGACCGTGCTCTACCAGTACGGCAACGCGCTCGGTCTGCATACCTGGGTGCCGGCCGACGAAGAGCTCGACTGGATGAGCGAGAAGTACGGCGAACTCTTCGACAGCATGTATCGTCCGCGCCTGCTGCACCTGCGCGAGCTCGAGCAGCGCGGCGAGCGCTTCTTCAACAACCGCCTGCCGATGGTCTGCCAGGTGTGCCAGATACCGGTGTTCTTCACCGAGCCGGACGATCCCCATGTGCAGTGCGTGCGCATCGTCGAGGCGGCCGGCACGAAGCACCACTGCTGCTCCGACGGCTGCGCCGACATCTTCAATCGCGAGCCCATGAAGTACGTGCAGGCGCTCATTCCGCCGCAGCAGATCTACCGCGGCGAGGCGGGCGGCGCGCGCGACATCTTCGAGTACGGCGCGTGGCTGCACCTCGAGCGCGACGTCGACACCGGCGAGTACCGTGGCTCGCCCGACCAGCGAAACTGGCAGGCCTGGCAGCAGCAGCACAAGGCCACGCCGGCCGATGCGGCCTGAGGGCGCGGCGATGAGCGTCAAGCACCTCGGCCCGGCTTATGAGTACCCCTCGGCGAACCGCGTCGAGGCCTATGGCGGCGACATCAACTTCTATATCCGCTGGGAGCGCCACCTGATGTTCGCCTGCCCGGCGGCCTATCGCGCGCCGACCGCGATGCCGCTCGGCGAGTTCCTCGAGACCATGCTGAAGCCCGACTACGCCGCCCATCCCGACGCGGCCAGGCTCGACTTCAGCCGCTGCGCGTGGAAGCTCGATCGCGCGCCCTGGCAGCCGGACTTCGCCAGGTCCATCGCCGACAACGGCATCGGCCACATGAGCTACATCGAGTTCGCTTCGCCCGGACTGGACGGGCTGCACGGCCACGGCTATTGAGGCTGCCCGTGGGGTATCGACTCACCATCGAGCCGCTCGGCGAGAGCGTCGAGGTCGAAGAGGGCCAGAGCATGCTGGACGCGGCGCTGCGCGCCGGTATCTGGCTGCCCTACGCGTGCAATCACGGGCTGTGCGGCACCTGCAAGGTCGAGGTGCTGGACGGCGACGTCGAGCACAACCACGCCTCGGCCTTCGCGCTCATGGATCTCGAACGCGAGGAGGGCAAGACGCTGGCCTGCTGCGCCACGCTCGTGTCCGACGTGACCATCGAGGCCGAAGTGGACGAAGAACCCGATGCACTGCGCCTGCCGGTAGGCGATCACCGCGCGCGGGTGACGCGCATCGAGCCGCTGACGCCGACCATCAAGGGCATCACGCTGGCCATCGACGGCGCGGGCCTCGCCTTCCAGGCCGGGCAATACCTGAACGTGCATCTGCCCGGGCTGGATCAGCCGCGCGCCTTCTCCATCGCGAGTTCGCCGCGCGAGCCGAACGTACTCGAGTTGCACGTGCGCCGCGTGCCCGGCGGCGCGGCCACCACCTGGCTGCACGAGTCCCTGCGCGAGGGCGACGAACTGCGCGTGACCGGGCCGCTGGGCCGTTTCTTCGTGCGCAGATCGGCGCCCGGCGACTGCCTGTTCCTGGCGGGCGGTTCGGGACTCTCGAGCCCGAAGGCGATGATCGAAGACTTGCTCGAAGCCGGGGACGGCCGCGCCATCACCCTCGTGCACGGCGCGCGCACGGTCGACGAACTCTACTGCCAGGCGCGCCTGGGCGAACTCGCCGCGCGCCAGGCGAACTTCCGCTACGTGCCGGCGGTATCCGAGGCCGCGCCCGGCTGGACGGGCGAGGTCGGTCATGTCCACGAAGTGGCGGAGCGCCTGTTCGACGGCCGCTTCGCCGGGCTCGAGGCCTATCTCTGCGGTCCGCCAGCGATGATCGACGCCTGCCTCACCAGCCTGATGCGCGGTCGCCTGTTCGAGGCCCACATCCACACCGAGCAGTTCTTCACCGCCGCGGACGGCGCCGAGGGCGCGCGGCGCAGCGCGCTGTTCCGCAAGTTCTGACCCGCCTTGGACGCCTTCCGCATCACCGTCGCCGAGCGCGGGGAGTCCTTCACCTGCGACGCCGAGCAGGACGTGCTGAGCGCCATGCTGCGCCAGGGCGGGAAGGGCATCGCCGTCGGCTGCCGCGGCGGTGGCTGCGGCGCGTGTCGCGTGCAGGTGCTGGCCGGGGCCTACCGCACGCGCAAGATGAGCCGTGCGCAAGTCAGCGTTGAAGAAGAGGCCGCCGGCATCGCGCTCGCTTGTAAGCTGATGCCGAGCGAGGACCTGGTGCTGCGACCGCTGGGCAGGCTGTAGGTCGGGTTTCAACCCGACATTCGTTCTGCCTGTGCGCGGCTCTCGGGGCGCGGCTGTCGGGTTGATACCCGACCCGGAGGGAACGCCGCCAGCCGCCGGCACCACGCCCACCGTTTGTTATGCTTTGACCAACCAGGGGAGATGCATCGATGTCGTTCACCGGAGTACTGAGACCAGGGCATTGCGTGCTCAGGGTGTTGGAGATGGGACCGGCGCTGACCCACTACACGGAGCGCCTCGGCTTGCTGAAGGTCGGCGAGGACGCCCAGGGGCGCGTGTACCTCAAGGGCTGGGACGAGCACGACGCCTTTTCCGTCGTGCTGCGTGAAGCCGACGAGGCCGGCCTCGATTATCTCGGCTTCAAGGTGGCCTCGAACCAGGATCTCGATCGCCTGGAAGTCGCGCTGCGCGACCATGGCTGCGTGGTGGAACGCATACCAGCCGGCGAACTCACGGGCTGCGGCCACCGCGTGCGCTTCCGCATTCCGACCGGCCACGCGCTCGAGCTCTACGCCGAGAAGGACTACGTCGGCAACGCGCTCGGCAATCTGAATCCCCACCCGTGGCCCGAAGATCTGAAGGGCATGAAGGCCCGTCGTTTCGATCACTGCCTGCTGTACGGCCCGAATCTCGCCGACACGGCGGATCTCTTCATGAACGTGCTGGGCTTCAGCCTCTCCGAGCGCGTGGTGACGCCGGACGCGCAGATGATCGGCGCCTTCTTCACCTGCTCGAACAAGGCCCATGACATCGCCTTCATCGAGCACCCCGAGCCCGCCAAGCTGCATCACGCGTCGTTCCTACTGGAGAGCTGGGAGGAGGTGCTGCACGCGGCCGACCTCATGAGCATGCACGACATCCCCATCGATATCGGGCCGACCCGCCACGGCATCACCCGTGGCCGCACGATCTATTTCTTCGATCCGAGCGGCAATCGCAACGAGGTGTTCTGCGGCGATTACACTTGGTACCCCGACCGCCCGCCCATCACCTGGGAGACCGCGCAGCTCGGCCGGGCCATCTTCTACCACGACCGCCAGTTGAACGAACGCTTCCTGTCGGTGGTGACCTGAGACCTGACCATGACGGAACTGAAGAATTTCATCGGCGGCGAATTCGTCGCGAGCCACCGCCAGTTCGACGACCTCGACCCCGTGACGGGGCGGGTTCACGCCCGCGTGCACGAGGCCGACGAAGAGGCTGTGGACCGCGCGGTGCAGGCCGCGCGCGCTGCGCTGAAGGGCCCGTGGGCACGCATGAGCATCGCCGAGCGCAGTGAACTCCTGTTCAAGGTCGCCGATCGCATCAACGAGCGTTTCGAGGAGTTCCTGGCGGCGGAATGCCTGGACACCGGCAAACCCTATTCCCTCGCGCGTCACATCGACATTCCGCGCGGCGCGGCGAATTTCAAGGTGTTCGCCGACATCATCCGCAACGTGCCGACCGAGTGCTTCCGCATGGAAACGCCGGACGGTGCCGGCGCGTTGAACTACGGCGTGCGCGTGCCGAAGGGTGTGGTGGCGGTGATCTGTCCGTGGAACCTGCCGCTGCTCTTGATGACCTGGAAGGTCGGGCCGGCCCTCGCCTGCGGCAACACCGTGGTGGTGAAACCGTCGGAAGAGACGCCCTACACCGCGACCCTGCTCGGCGAGGTGATGAACGAGGTCGGCTTGCCGCCCGGTGTGTACAACGTGGTGCACGGCTTCGGCGGCGACTCCACCGGCGAATTCCTGACGCGTCATCCCGCTGTCGATGCCATCACCTTCACCGGCGAGACCATCACCGGCACCGCCATCATGAAGAACGCCGCGGTCGGCATTCGCGACGTGTCCTTCGAACTCGGCGGCAAGAACGCCGGCGTGGTGTTCGCCGATGCCGACTTCGACGCCGCGCTGGACGGCATCGCGCGCTCGACCTTCGCGAACTGCGGCCAGGTGTGCCTCGGCACCGAGCGGGTGTATGTCCAGCGGCCGATCTTCGAGCGCTTCGTCGAGGCCCTCGCCGGTCGCGCGCGGGCCTTGAAGATAGGCGTGCCGCAGGACGCCGCCACCGGCATGGGGCCGATGGTGAGCCGCCAGCAGCGCGACAAGGTGCTCGGCTACTACCAGCGCGCCAAGGCGCTCGGCGCGACGGTCGTGACCGGCGGCGGCGTGCCGAACATGCCGGACGAACATGCCGGCGGCTTCTGGATCGAACCGACGCTCTGGACCGGGCTGCCCGAGGACTCGCCGGTCATCCGCGAGGAGATCTTCGGGCCCTGCGCGCACCTGCGCCCCTTCGACGACGAAGAGGAAGTGATCGCGCTCGCGAACGACACGCCCTACGGCCTCTGCACCACGGTGTGGACCCAGAACGCGGCGCGCGCGCATCGCGTGGCCGAGCGCATCGATGTCGGCATCACCTGGGTCAACTGCTGGTTCCTGCGCGATCTGCGCACCTCCTTCGGCGGCGCGAAGCAGTCCGGCATCGGCCGCGAGGGCGGCGTGCACTCGCTCGAGTTCTACACGGAACTCCGCAACGTCTGTCTGAAACTCTGAGCGGCGCCGCCGCTCGCAACCGGAAACCCGACGCCCCATGGACGCCCAAGAGATCACCCGCTACGGCGACGCGCTGTACGCGGCCATGACCGGCCGCACCACCATCGCGCCGCTCACCACCACCTCGCGCGATATCAGCATCGACGATGCCTACCTCATCTCGCGCCACTTCCTAGAGCGGCGCCTGGCCGCGGGTGAGCGCCTGGTGGGCAAGAAGATCGGCGTCACCAGCAAGGCGGTGATGACCATGCTGAACGTGCACCAGCCGGACTTCGGCTATCTCACCGACCGCATGATGTACGCGACCGGCGCCGAGGTGCCGGCGAGCCAGACACTCATCGCACCGCGCGCCGAGGGTGAGATTGCTTTCGTGTTGAAGCGCGACCTGCGCGGGCCGGGCGTGACCAATGCCGATGTCATCCGCGCCACCGAGTTCGTCATGCCCTGTTTCGAAATCGTCGACTCGCGCATCACCGACTGGAAGATCAAGATTCAGGACACCATCGCGGACAACGCCTCCTGCGGCGTGGTGGTGATGGGCGATCGCGCGGTCAGGCC
>JBFWYG010000135.1:0-7903 GCA_050186725.1 Gammaproteobacteria bacterium
GCCAGGTAGAGCGCGAAGTCCCGCGCCGGCCCGCGCAGGCCACGCAGCGCCAGCCAACTGAGCGGCGCGAGCGGCACCCACGGCAGCAGCAGCTGCAGCGGACGGTAGAGGTAATAACCGTTCAGCAGGTGACTGACGCCCGGGCGCAGCAGCTTTCCGGCCAGCTGCGAGCCCTTGACGGCGTCAGGGTCGATGCGCGCGTGGAGCGCGAGCCACCAGGGAAGCGCGATCAGCGCCACCAGGGCGAGACCTGCGAGAGGTCGCAGATCGGCCGGTCGCGGTCGCCCCTCATTGCGCTTCAGCCAGCAATAGAGCGCCATGCCCGCCACCAGCATCGCCGGTACGTGCGGCCCCTTGGCGAGCGTCGCCAGGCCGAAGGCGCCCCACATCCACAGCATGGGCGCGCGCCGCGTGCCCCGTGCCTCGACGAGTCCCACCGCTCCGGCCAGCCAGCCCGCGCTGCACAGGGCGGCGTAGAGGAAGTCCGGCCGGCCATCATGGGTGAAATTGAAGAAGCCAACCGAGGCAGCGAAGGTCGCGCCGGCGAAGAGCGCGGCTCGCGGACCATGAAAGCGCCGCCCTGCCCACAGCACCATGCCGAGCATGGCGAGCCCGGCCAGCAGCGAGGGCAGGCGGCCGTGCCAGGCCACGACCGCGCCATCGGCGCCCGCCACCCAGGCGGTCAGCCCGGTCAGCCAGTAGCTCAACGGTGGCTTCTTGAGACGCGGTTCGTCGTTGAAGTACGGCACCACCCAGTCGCCGCGCGCGTGCATCTCGTGAGCGCTGCGCAGGACCAGGATCTCGTGCTCGTCGGGCGGCAGGGAGGCGATGCCGCAGAGGCCGATGGCCAGTGCCGCGGCGAACAGCAGGAGCGCGGGCACGAGGCGCGCGCCGTCGGGGAACCACTCGGGTCGGGGCATGGCGCGCGCTCAGTCCACCGCGGCGGCGTCCGCCGCCACTGGTTCGCCCTCCTCGGCCTGCATCAGGCGCTCGAGGTCGCTGCGCGCGGTCGTCACCAGCGAAATGAGCTTGCCCTGGTCGCCGCGCACGGCGTGCAGTTCGACCAGTGTCGTCTCGTCGTGGGCCTGGAACAGTTCCCCTGCGTGGCGCGCCCGCTCAGCGTCGAAGCCCAGGGTGGTCAACGCGCGCACGCCGACGTTGACCGCCGCGGCGAAGGTCTCGCGCTCGAAGCTCGTGATGCCGCGGTCCAGCATGTCGTAAGCCTGGGAGCGGTTACGCACGCGGACCAGCAGCGGCACCGCCGGAAAATGCTCGCGGGCGAGGTCCACCACGCGCAGCGTGGCCTCGGGATCGTCGATGGCGACGATCAGCATGCGCGCGTGATCCACGCGGGCGGCGCGCAGCAGGTCCAGCCGGGTGGCGTCACCGTAGTGGACCTCGTGGCCGAAACGCCGCAGCAGTTCGATCTGGTCGGGATCCCGCTCGATGACGGTGGTGCCGATGTTGTTGGCGTTCAGCAGGCGGGCCACGATTTGCCCGAAACGGCCGAAGCCCGCGATCACCACCGGCTGCTCCGGCAGTTCCACCAGTTCGACTTCGCGCGTCGGGCGACGAGCCAGGCGTCGCGCCACCCAGACCTCGACACCCCCCAGCACCACCGGGGTCAGGACCATCGACAGCACGATGACCACCGTAAGCTGCTCGACCAGTTCCCGCGGCAGCACGCCGACCCCGGCCGCGGCGGCGAACACCACGAAGCCGAACTCACCCCCCTGGCAAAGCAGCGCGCCGAGCTGCAACGCCTGGTGCCCCCCCAGGCCCAGGCGCCGTCCGAGGATCACCAGCGCGAGGAATTTGACCGCCAGCACCGCGAGCGTCGCGCCGACTATCTGGAGCGGCGCCTCGCGAAAGCCGCCGACGTCGATGGACATGCCGACGGCCATGAAGAAGAGTCCCATCAGGAGCCCCTTGAAGGGCTCGAGATCCACTTCGAGTTCGTGGCGGTATTCGGACTCGGCGAGCAGCACGCCACCGAGAAACGCGCCCATGGCCATCGACATGCCGGCGGTGCCGACCAGCAGCGCCAGCGCGATCACGATCAGGAGAGACAGCGCGGTGAACAGCTCCCGCGAGCCGGTGAGCGCCACCAGGCGAAACAGCGGTCGGGCCACGCGGGGCCCCACCACCAGGATGGCGGCCAGGATGAGGAGCGCGCGACCGATGCCGAGCGCCACCGCGCCGCCGTCCAGCGCGCCGCCCTGCTCGCCGAGCAGCGGCACGACGGCCAGCAGCGGGATCACCGCGATGTCCTGGAAGAGCAGGATGGAGAACGCCGTCTTGCCGGTCAGCGTCCCGCTCCAGTGCCGCTCGGCGATGATCTGCAGCGCGAAGGGTGTGGACGACAGCGCGAGCACGTAGCCCACCACCAGCGCGCTGCCGGCGCCGAGGCCCGCCAGCAGGGCGAGACCGGCGAGCGGCAGCGCGGTCACCAAGAGCTGCGACGCGCCCGCGCCCAGGATCGCACGCCGCATGTCCCACAGCCGGCGCGGATTGAGTTCGAGGCCGATGAGGAACAGGAGCAGCACCACGCCGAACTCGGCGAAGTGCAGGATGACCTCGGCGTCCAGGATGAACTCGAGTCCCCAAGGGCCGATCAGCAGGCCGGCCAGCAAGTAGCCCAGTACCGTGCCGAGGCGTAGACGCTTGGCCAGCGGCACCACCGCGACGGCGGCGATGAGGAAGATGAGGACGTTCTCCAGCGCGGCTTCCACGGGCCACCCTGCTCCGCTCGATGGGGCCGTGGAGTATCGCACGGGGAGTGGCCCGCCCGGGCCGCGCGCATTACTTCGCCGTCAGAAGAAGCGCGCCAGTTCGAGCTGCAGGTAATCGTCGCGCGCGAAGCCGTAGAGCAGATCGGACGGTGGCACGTCGAGGAACATGCGCAGTTCGAGCTCCAGCCGCCAGCGTTCCCCGAAGCGGCGGCGCGCCTCGACGTTCACGAACTCACCGCCGCCGTGGGTATCCACCACCACGCCGGCCAGCAGCTGGCTGTCGGCGGCATCGTTGAATCCCAGCCGCGAGCCGACGAACACGTCGTGGTTGAAGGGCGTCGTGGCGCGATCGCCGCGCTCGTCGTAGTGGTATTCGCCGAGCAGACCGATATCCAGCGGCGATTCGGCCACGCCGACCCAGGTGTATTCGAAGCCGCCCACCAGGGCGGCGAAGGTCTCGCCCATGCCCGCGCGCCGCAGCGCTTCCAGCTTGAGCGCGCAGCTGTCGACCACGGCCAGCACGTCCAGGCTGGTCTGGTCGATGAGGTCGTAGAAGGGTCGCAGGCTCGGCGCGCCGCGCCGGTTGGGCGCCACCACCAGGCGCGGCTCGCGGCTGGTGCCATGGAAATGCGCGATGCCGAAGTCTACCGGGCCCAAGGTATGGGCATAGCGCAGCGCATAGTCCACGTGGCGCGGCCCGGCCGGGGATTCGTAGCGCGGACGGTCCACGTCCACCGGCAGCGCGGTGCGCAGGCGGCCGTCCCTGCCCGGGAAGCTGCGCTCGCGAAAGCCGGTGAGGACGAAGGCGTCGACGGTTCCCCAGGGCTGCTTCCAGGCGACGTTGACCATGGGCTGGCCGAACTTGTCCTCGCCGTCCAGGTTCTCCACCAGGTCGAACTGGTTGATGACGTCGACCAGGTGGTTGGATTCGGCCACGCCCCAGAAGACCTGCCGCGCGCCGACGCGCAGCTCCCACTCGGGCGCGGCGTGCACATAGGTGAGTTCGCGCACGTCGACGTGCGTGCGGCGGCGATCGTTCTGGTCGAGCCGCGCGAAGGGCGAGAACAGCACGCTGTCCGCCTCGTCGTTCCACGCGCGATACAACTCGGGCCGCAGCGCCAGGGCGACGCTCGCGTCGCCCTGGGCCGGGTCACGCGCGGCCTGCGGAAAGCCACGCACCTCGAGGGCGAGGTCGCCGGAGAGATCGAAGCCGTCGGCGTTGGCGCCCGACAGCCAGAGCAGGGTGACAGCACCCTGTAGGGCCGATTTCAATCGGCCAGCCGCATTCGGCGAAGGCACCCTGCCGAGCCCCCCGCGACGGGTGCGGTCATCAGGACCGACACGCCGTCAATGTCGTCAAGCCAAGGTTAACCTTCGCCCAGCTCGGCCAGCGCCTTCTTCGCCTCGTCCAGGCCCTTGAACGGCGTGTTGCCTTCCACGGCCTTGGACAGGTGATCGCGCGCCCCGAGCTTGTTGCCCTTGGCGAGGTAGGCCATGCCCAGGTGGTAGTGCATGAGCGCGGCGTCCGGCGCGGCCTCGGTGGCCTTCTCCAGGAAGTTCACCGCCTGCTCGTATTCGCCGAGGCGATACTCGACCCAGCCGACGGTATCGAGGAAGGCGGGCTGGGTGCTGTTGCGCAGCGGCGTCACCAGTTCACGCGCGCGCTTCCAGCTGGCCTCGTCCTTGCGGTACTCGATGAGCAGCATGGCGAGGTTGTTGGCGGCGAGCGGCGAGTTCGGCTGCGCCTTCAGCGCATCCTCGTACTGCTCGATGGCGGAATCGAGCTTGCCGATCTCTTCGAGGTACGAGGCCAGGCCGGTCACCAGCAGCGGCTGGCCGCCGGTCTTGTCGATGCCGTCCTTCATGGTGGCGATGGCCTCGTCGCTCTTCTTGGTCGCGACGTAGATCGTGGCCAGGTTGCGATAGGGGATCGGCCACTTGGGGCTCTGCTCGATGGCGGTCTTGAACTCGGCCGCGGCGTCGTCGAACTTCTTGTCCGCGAGCAGCAGTTCGCCGAGCAGGTTGTGGGCGACGAAGTGGTTCTCACGCCCCTTGATGACCTCCTTGAGCTTGGCCACGGCCTGGTCCTTCTGCTTCAGCGCCAGGTGGCTCTTGATCAGCTGCGAGAGCGGCTCGACGGCGTCCGGCGCACGGTCCAGGGCCGACTGGAACTCGCCGATGCTGGCCTCGAAGTTGCCCTTGGCCTGCCGCACGAGACCCGCGAAGTGGTAGCCCTTCACCGAGTCGGGCTGCACGTTCTTCATCTGCTCGGCCGCGGCTGCCGCCTGGTCCCAGTCCTTCTTGTAGACGAAGATGCGGAACTTGGACTCGAGCGCCGCCATTTCCTTCGGATTCTTCTTCAGCACATCGTCCAGGGTGGCGAGCGAATCGTCGAACTTGCCGGCGCCGGCCTGGATGTTGGCCAGGTCGAGGCCCAGCACCGTGGCGTTGGGGTTGGCCTGCATGCCCTGCTTCAAGACATCGACGGCCAGCTCGTTCTCCTTGTTGGTCAGGTGGGCGCGAGCCAGCAGGCGGGTGGCGCCGACATTGCCGGGCGTGTCGTGGATGACGGTGCGGAGATCCGCGATGGCGCCGGCCGCGTCGCCGTCGTTCAGATGCAGCGTGCCGCGCAGGCTCAAGGCGTCGCCATCGCGAGGATTGTCGGCCAGCACCTCATCGACCAGCTTGCGCGCGCCATCAAGGTCGTTCTTGCGCGCCTTGACCACCGCCAGCCGGCTCTTGGCCTGCAGGAGTTCCGGGCCTTCCTTCACCGAGGCCACCACGTCTTCGTAGATCTTGGCCGCGTCGTCCAGCTTGTTGGTCGCCTCGTAGACCTTGCCGAGGGCGAACTTGAGCCGGTTCTCCGTGGGCGAGGCGGCGATCATGGATTTGAGCTCCTCGACCGCGCGATCCACGCTGCGGGTGCTGGAAAGGAACTCGATGTAGGACAGCTTGGCGGTGACGTCCTCGGGGAAGTCGCGCACCGCGTCCTTCATGACCTGCTCGGCATCGTCCACGCGCTTGAGGGCGGCGAGGAAGCGCGAGTAGCCGGTGCGATAGGACAGGACCGTGGGCTTCTCCTTGATGACTTCACCAAAGGCGGCGGCGGCCTCGTCGCCACGACCGGCCTGGGCGTAGACCCGGGCGAGATTGATCTTGAGCGCGATTTCCTCGGGATGCGCGCTGGTGGCGTCCTTCAGCAGCTTGATGCTCTCGTCGACCTTGCCGTCGGCGAGCAGCAGGGAGGCCATCAGCGAAGCGGCCTCGGGATTGTTCGGCTCGATCTTGATGGCCTTCTCACCGAGCTCTCGGGCGCCGGCGAGGTCCTTGGCCTTGGCCTTGACGGCCGCCAGCAGGGTCAGGCCGTCGACGTCGTCGGGTTTCCCGGCCAGGATCTTCTCGGCGCTCTCCTTGGCCTTGTCGTCGGCGTTGCTCAGCAGGTAGAGACGGCCCATGTTGAGCAGCGCGCCGCGGTGGTCCGGCTTCTCACCCAGGATGGCGAGGTAATGCCCGGCCGCGCCCTGCCAGTTCTCCAGCTTCTCCATGGTCTCGGCCAGCGCGAAGCGCGCATCGAGATCTTTCGGGTCGATCTGCAGCGCGTTCTGGAATTCGATACGCGCCTTCTCGTAGTTCTCGGCCTTGAACAGTTCATGCCCCTTGTTCATGTAGACCGTCTTGCGGTCGGCCGCGCCGCCACAGGCGGTGAGCACGGCGATGAGGGCGATGAGCAGGAAACGCTGGGTCGATTTCATATCGGTTCCGAATGTACGCGACGATGCGCGGAGGCCGGATTTTACACGGCGATCCCGCAAAATTCTTGATAGGTTCACGGTTTCGAGCCACGGCCCGGGGCGGGCCCCGTGCCCGCGCCAGGCTGAGACCGCGGCCTGGCGGCGGAATTCTCGCCGCCACGTATGACGGTCCGGTGCATCGTCCGCATTGCCAAGACCGTCACGCGCGACATGGGCACGAGGGGTCCTGGACCGTCCCTATAATTGCCCTCAGCCACCCGCCCTCGAGGCTTCGCACGCGCCCATGCCACAGAACTCCGCGACCACGCCGACCCTGCTCGAGGTGCTCGACCACACGCCTCGCCCGCTCGCCTTCGGCACCAGCGGCCGCAGGGGCCTGGTCCAGGACCTCACCCAGTTGGAAGTGTTCATCAACGTGCGCGCAGAGCTCGAGTATCTCCTGTCCCGGCCGCGCTCGGCCGGCGGACTCGAGCCCGGCGGCGAGTTCTTCATCGCCCACGACCTGCGGCCGAGCTCCACCGCCTTCGTGCCGAGCCAGGGAGGGCGCGGTGAACTCGCCCAGGCGGTCATCGCCGCGGTGGAAGATGCCGGCCTGCGCCCAATCAACTTGGGCCCCCTGCCGACGCCGGCCTTGACCGCCCATGCCCTCGCCCGCCAGGCGGGCAGCATCATGGTCACCGGCAGCCACATCCCCTTCGAGCGCAACGGCTACAAGACCAACAGCGGGCAGGGCGAACTCATGAAGACCGACGAGGCGTCCATCGCGGAGTACGTCGAGCGCTGGCGTCACAGCCTGTGGAACGCGCCCGCCGCCACCTCGCCGTTCGCGTCCGATGGACGCCTCAAGCACGGCCCCAAGCCCCTGCCCAAGGCAGATCCGGCCGGCGCTCATGCCTATCTGCGGCGCTACGCGGACTTCTTCGGCGCCGAGGCGCTGCGCGGACTGCGCGTGCTGGTCTACCAGCACTCGGCCGTGGGGCGCGATCTCCTGGTCGACACCCTGCGCGCCCTGGGTGCGGAAGCGACCCCGGTGGGCCGCAGTGAGACCTTCGTACCCATCGATACCGAGGCGCTGGACGACGCGACCCTGGCCGAACTCACCGGACTCGCTGCCGCCGCCAGCAGCGGCGATGCTCGCTTCGACGCCCTGGTCTCCACCGACGGAGACTCCGATCGCCCCCTGATCCTGGGCCTCCACTATGACGACCTCGGCCGACCGTCCGCGCGCTTTCACGGCGGCGACCTGGTGGGCATGGTGGTGGCCGCCGCGCTCGGCGCGGATCGCGTGGTGGTGCCGGTGAGTTGCAACGACGCCATCGACCGCGGGCCGCTCGCGGCCTTGCTCGAACCCAAGACGCGCATCGGCTCGCCCTACGTCATCGCCGGCATGCTGGCGGCCCGCGCGCGCGGTGCGCGCCG
>JBFWYG010000136.1:0-5554 GCA_050186725.1 Gammaproteobacteria bacterium
CGCCGCTGAGCGCGGCGGCCTCAGGGTACGAGGCCGCGCTCGCGCAGCGCGTCCACCACCAGGCGCGCCGCCGCCTCCGCGCTGACGGACGTGGTGTCGATGCGGATCTCGGGTGCTTGCGGCGGCTCGTAGGGTGAACTGATGCCGGTGAAGTTGCCGATCTCCCCGCGCCGCGCCTTGGCGTAGAGTCCCTTCACGTCGCGCGCCTCGGCATCCGCCAGCGGCGTGTCGACGAACACCTCGATGAACTCTCCCGCGTCCAGCAGCTCGCGCGCCATGCCGCGCTCGGCGCGGAACGGTGAGATGAAGGCCGTCAGCACGATGAGGCCGGCGTCGACCATCAGCTTCACCACTTCGGCCACGCGCCGGATGTTCTCCACCCGGTCGGCGTCGCCGAAGCCCAGGTCCTTGCACAGGCCGTGACGCACGTTGTCGCCGTCCAGGATGTAGGTGTGGTGGCCGAGCGCGTGCAGCTGTTTCTCGACCAGGTTGGCGATGGTCGACTTACCGGCGCCGGACAGCCCCGTGAACCATAGGCAGCAGGCTTTCTGGCCCTTCTGCGCGGCGCGCGCCGTCTTGTCGATGTCGAGCGCCTGCCACTTCACGTTGTGCGAGCGGTGCAGCGCGAAGTGGATCATGCCGGCACCGACCGTGTTGTTGCTCAGCCGGTCGATGAGGATGAAGCCGCCGGTGTCGCGGTTCTCGCGATAGGGGTCGAAGGCGATGGGGCGGTCGAGCTCGAGTTCCACCACGCCTATTTCGTTCAGCTGCAGCTGCTCGGCGGCGACGTGCTCCATGGTTTCGATGTTGAGCTTGTGCTTCACCGGCGCGACGGTCGCGGTGACGGTCTTGGTGCCCATCTTGAGCAGGTAATTGCGTCCGCGCAGCAGCGGCGCATCGGCCATCCACACCACCGTCGCCTCGAACTGATCCGCCACCTGCGGCGGCGTGTCGGCGGCGGCGATGACGTCGCCGCGCGAGGCGTCGACCTCGTCGGCCAGCGTCAGCGTGACCGACTGGTTGGCGACCGCCTGGTCGAGATCACCGGCCATGGTCACGATGCGCGCGACCGTGGTGCCGCGGCCCGAGGGCAGCACCGTCACGCGGTCGCCGGGTCGCACCGTGCCGCCGGTGATGGTGCCGGCGAAGCCGCGGAAGTCGAGGTGCGGGCGGTTCACCCACTGCACCGGCATGCGGAAGGCCTGGTGCTGTACGCGGGTCTCGTCGATCTCGACATTCTCGAGCACGGTCATCAGCGGCTCGCCGCCGAACCACGGCGTGTTGGCGCTGCGCTCGGTGATGTTGTCGCCCGCAACCCCCGAGATCGGAATCGCGCGCACGTCCGGCAGGCCGATGCGCCGCGCGAGCTCGCGGTACTCGGCCTCGATGCGCGTGAACACCGCCTGCGAGTAGTCGACGAGATCCATCTTGTTCACCGCCAGCACCACGTGCCGCAGTCCGAGCAGGCCGACTATGTAGCTGTGTCGCCGGGTCTGCGGCAGCACGCCCTTGCGCGCGTCTATGAGAATGATGGCGAGATCGGCGGTCGAGGCGCCGGTCACCATGTTGCGCGTGTACTGCTCGTGGCCCGGTGTGTCGGCGACGATGAACTTGCGCTTGTCGGTGGAGAAGAAGCGGTAGGCGACGTCGATGGTGATGCCCTGTTCGCGCTCGGCGGACAGGCCGTCCAGCAGCAACGCGTAGTCGATTTCGCCGCCGCGGGTGCCGACCCGCTTGGAGTCGGCCTCCAGTGCCGCGAGCTGGTCCTCGAACAGCATCTTGGACTCGTACAGGAGCCGGCCGATGAGCGTGCTCTTGCCGTCGTCCACGCTGCCGCAGGTGATGAAGCGCAGCAGGCTCTTGTGTTCGTGCGACTCGAGGTAGGCGTCGATGTCGGTCGCGATCAGATCGGATACGTGGGCCATCAGAAATACCCCTCCTGCTTCTTCTTCTCCATGGAGCCGGCCTCGTCGTGGTCGATGAGCCGCCCCTGGCGCTCCGAGGTGGTGGTCAGGAGCATTTCCTGGATGATCTGCGGAAGGGTGGTGGCGTTGGACTCCACCGCGCCGCTCAAGGGATAGCAGCCGAGGGTTCTGAAGCGCACCTTGCGCATCTGCGGCGTTTCATCGGGGGCGAGGGGCATGCGTTCGTCGTCCACCATGATCAGCATCCCGTCCCGTTCGACCACCGGTCTCTCGGCGGCGTAGTACAGGGGCACGATGGGGATGCTTTCCAGGTGGATGTACTGCCAGATGTCGAGCTCGGTCCAGTTCGAGATCGGGAACACGCGCATGCTCTCGCCCGGGTTCTTGCGCGTGTTGTACACGCGCCAGAGTTCGGGCCGCTGGTTTTTCGGATCCCAATGATGCTGGGCGGTGCGGAACGAGAAGATGCGCTCCTTGGCGCGTGACTTCTCTTCGTCGCGTCGTCCGCCGCCGAAGGCCGCGTCGAAGCCGTGCAGGGTGAGCGCCTGCTTGAGTCCCTGGGTCTTCCACATGTCGGTGTGCACCTTCGAGCCGTGATCGAAGGGATTGATGCCGAGCGCCTTGGCCTCGGGGTTCTGATGGACGATGAGCTCCATGCCGGATTCTTCCGCCATGCGCGCACGCAGCGCGTACATGTCGCGGAACTTCCAGGTGGTATCGACGTGCAGCAGCGGAAACGGCGGCGGCGCCGGGTAGAAGGCCTTGCGCGCCACGTGCAGCATGCACGCGCTGTCCTTGCCGATGGAGTAGAGCATCACCGGCTTTTCGGCCTCGGCCACCACCTCGCGCATGATGTGGATGGCTTCGGCCTCCAGCCGTTGCAGGTGGGTGAGGGTGGTCATGGGCAGTTCTCTTCTGGTGCCTGTTTGCGGGAGTGAAGGTCGACGTCACGCGTCGACGTGGCGGAACTGGTGATGGACGACGCCGAGCTTGCGCATCCGCGCGCGGAGCGTGTGTGGATTGATCGCGAGCAGCCGCGCGGCGCCGTGCGGGCCCTCGATGCGGCCCTGGGTGCGGGCCAGCGCCTTCTCGATGTGCGCGCGCATCGCCTGGTCGAGGGTCGGCAGCGGGCCGTCGCTCTCGGCGCCGGCGCGGCGGTCGCGCGCCGGCACGGGCCGCGGCACGGAGGTGGTGGCAGCGCCGAGCGCGGTGGCTATCTCGAGCCGTTGACCGTCACCGATGATCGCCGCGCGATCCATCACCGCCGCGAGCTCCCGCACGTTGCCCGGCCACTCGTAGGCCGTCAGCAGGGCGAGGTCGGCCGGCGTGGGTAGTTGCAGGCGCACGCCGAAGCGGGTCGCCGCGCGGCGCGCGAAGTGCGCGGCCAGGGCCGGAATGTCCGCGGGACGCTCGCGCAGCGGCGGCAGCACGATGGGAAAGGTCGCCAGTCGATACCAGAGATCCTCGCGGAACTCGCCATCCTGGATCAGCAGTGGCAGATCGCGATGGGTGGCGGCGATGATGCGCACGTCGACCTTCAGATCCGTCTCGCCACCGACGCGGCGGATCAAGCCGTCCTGCAGCACGCGCAGCAGGCGCACCTGGGCAGCGGGCGGCAGGTCGCCAATCTCGTCCAGCAGCAGGGTGCCGCGGTCGGCGCGCTCGAACCAGCCGCGGCGCTGGCTGGTGGCGCCGGTGAAGCTGCCGCGTTCGTGGCCGAACAGTTCGGAATCGATAAGTTCGGGGGGAATCGCCCCGCAGTTCACGCGGATGAAGGGCGCCTCGCGACGGCGCGAGCGCTGGTGGATCTCGCGCGCCACCATTTCCTTGCCCGCGCCGGTCTCGCCCAGGATCAGCACCGGGACGTCGGACTTCGCGACCAGCGCGATGCGCTCGAAGGCGCCCTTCAGCCCGCCGTCGATGCCGATCAGGTCGTCCAGCCCCGGGCCACTCCCGAGCCGGGTACGCAGCCGCTCGCTCTCGGCTTCCGCGGCATTGCGCAGGGTCTCCAGTTCGCGCAGGTGCTCGTGGTTGTCGAGCGCCGCCGCATAGGGCTCGAGCAGCGCGCGCAGGCGCTCGCGGTCGTGCTCGTCGAATGGATCCTCGTCGCCGGCCACCGCGATCAGCAGCCCGCGCGCGCCGTGGGCCCCGAGCAGTCCGCCCACCAGGCAATCGCGCCGCCCGGCGGGCAGCACGCGCGTCAGCAGGGGTTCGCGCGCGCCGACCTCGGCGCGCGACACGATGCGGCCGCGCTCGGCCCAGCGCGCGAGCTTCTCGTAGAGGTCCTCGCGGAGTTCCTGCCGCTCGGGTGTGGTTCCGTCGGGCGCGCTGTCCGCCAGCGTGGTGAGCTCGAGGGCGCCGCGCTCGAAGCTCTGCACCACGAGCCGCGCCAGCGGCCAGGCGGCCAGGATGCGTTCGCCCATGGCCGCCATGGCCGCGCCCAGCACGGTGTGACGGGACTGCTCGGCCCAGACACTCACAACGGCACGCTGAAAATCGGGATCCGTCATATTTGCTGGTATTGAATGAGTATATTTGGTCGAAAGACGCGCAAATCTAACGCTGTCGATGGGGCCTTGCAAGCAAGATGATGCTTCGCTGAGTTATTTCGATCTGGCACTAAAGCTGCTTTCGTTATGGTCGACGAGGTTCGAGCAAGCACATCGAGGTGTCTGGGTGGCAGAGGAAGCGCGTCGCGAGTTGGAACAACTGGTGGCGGAGGCCATTGCCGGCATTCGCTACGGCGCGGTCGAGATCACCATCCACGACGGCCGCATCGTGCAGATCGAGAAGCGCGAGAAGCTGCGGTCGGGCGCAACCGCGCCGGCTCGCTCCGCGCCGCCCGGCGGGCTCCCGACCTCGCGTTGAGCCCCCGCCGGCGCTCGCTCGACATCGTCCTGACCACCGACGGCCCAAGCCGCCGGCGTCCATTTTGACCAAGCTCCGGAGCTTCACCGCCGTGACCAAGTTTCGCCTCGCCCTGTTGAGCGCGCTGACCCTGGCTGCGTCCGCGCATGCGGACGTGACCCTGCTGAACGTCTCCTACGACCCGACGCGCGAACTCTACGCGGAGTACAACGCGGCCTTCGCCAGGCACTGGCAGGCCGAGGGTGGTGAGGAGGTCACCGTCAACCAGTCCCACGGCGGCTCGGGCAAGCAGGCGCGCGCGGTGATCGACGGCCTCGAGGCCGACGTCGTGACATTGGCGCTCGCCTACGACATCGACGCCATCGCCGACAAGGGCGGCCTGCTGCCGAAGGACTGGCAGAAGACCCATCCACACAACAGCACGCCCTACACCTCGACCATCGTGCTCCTGGTGCGCAAGGGCAATCCGAAGGACATCAAGGACTGGAACGACCTCATCCGCGACGGCGTGGCGGTCATCACGCCCAATCCCAAGACTTCGGGGGGCGCGCGGTGGAACTACCTCGCTGCCTGGGCCTACGCGCGCCAGGCGCTCGGTTCCGACGCCGCCGCGCGCGACTTCGTCGCAAAGCTCTACAGGAACGTCTCGGTGCTCGATACCGGCGCGCGCGGCGCCACCACCACCTTCGCCGAGCGTGGCATCGGCGACGTGCTGGTCACCTGGGAGAACGAGGCTTTCCTGGCGCAGAAGGAACTCGGCG
>JBFWYG010000136.1:5654-7523 GCA_050186725.1 Gammaproteobacteria bacterium
GTCAACCTGGTGTTCGGCCTGCTGGTCGCCTGGGTCCTGGTGCGCTACCGCTTTCCCGGCCGCCGCGCGCTGGACGCGCTGGTCGATCTGCCCTTCGCCCTGCCGACCGCGGTCGCGGGCATCGCGCTCACCGCGCTCTACGCACCCAAGGGCTGGCTGGGCAGTCAGGCCATGGCGCTCGGCTGGAAGATCGCTTTCACCCCTGTCGGCATCGTGATCGCGCTGGTGTTCATCGGCCTGCCGTTCGTGGTGCGCACCGTGCAGCCGGTGCTGGAGACCCTCGAACCGGCGCTGGAGGAGGCCGCGGCGACGCTCGGCGCGTCGCGCCTCACGACCTTTCGCCGCGTGCTGCTGCCGGCGCTGCTGCCGGCGCTGCTCACGGGCTTCGCCATGGCCTTCGCGCGTGGTCTCGGCGAATACGGCTCGGTGATCTTCATCGCCGGCAACATGCCGATGGTCTCCGAAGTCGCGCCGCTCCTCATCATCACCAAGCTCGAGCAGTACGACTACACCGGCGCGACCGCCATCGCCGTCACGCTCCTGGTGGTGTCATTCGTGATGCTGCTCGCGATCAATCTCCTGCAGGCCTGGACGCGGCGCGCGGGAGAGCGGCGATGAGCGCGGCCTCCAGCCCGGTGATCACCGATACGCGCGGCGTGCGTGCGCTGCTGATTGCGCTCGCCTGCCTGTTCCTGGGCGTGGTGCTGGTGCTGCCGCTCGCGGTGGTGGTGGGCGAGGCGCTGGCCAAGGGGGTCGGCGCATGGTGGGCCGCGATCGACGAACCCAACGCGCTCGCCGCGCTCAGGCTCACGCTGACCGCCGCGGCCATCGCCGTGCCGGCCAATCTCGTGTTCGGGGTGTGCGCCGCCTGGGCGGTGGCCAAGTTCGAGTTCAAGGGCAAGCAACTGCTCATCACTCTCATCGACCTGCCGTTCGCGGTGTCGCCGGTGATCGCCGGTCTCATCTACGTGCTGCTGTTCGGCGCCCACGGCTGGTTCGGTCCGACCTTGGCCGCCCATGATCTGAAGGTCATCTTCGCCGTGCCGGGCATCGTGCTCGCCACCGTGTTCGTGACCTTTCCCTTCGTCGCGCGCGAACTCATCCCGGTGATGCAGGCGCAGGGCAGCGACGAGGAAGAGGTGGCCGCCACGCTCGGCGCGAGCGGCTGGCAGACCTTCTGGCGCGTAACGCTGCCGAACATCAAGTGGGCGCTCTTGTACGGCGTGATCCTCTGCAACGCGCGCGCCATGGGCGAGTTCGGCGCGGTATCGGTGGTGAGCGGCCACATCCGTGGGCTCACCAACACGTTGCCGCTGCACGTCGAGATTCTCTACAACGAATACAACTTCGTCGCCGCCTTCGCGACCGCATCCTTGCTGATGCTGCTGGCCTTGATCACCTTGGTGCTCAAGAGCCTGGTCGAGGCGCGCGCCGCCGCCGCCGCTCGCGCGGCCCTCACAGCCAGGGAGCACAGTTCATGAGCGTCAGCATCCAAGCGGTCGACAAGCGGTTCGTCGGCTTTCACGCGCTGCACAGCGTGAGTCTCGAGGTGCCGAGCGGTGGGCTGGTCGCGCTGCTCGGTCCCTCGGGTTGCGGCAAGACCACGCTGCTGCGCATCGTGGCCGGCCTCGATCGCGCCGACCAGGGCCGCGTGCTGTTCGACGGCGAGGACATGACCGCGGTGCATGCGCGCGACCGGCGCATCGGCTTCGTGTTCCAGCACTACGCCTTGTTCAAGCACATGACGGTGCGGGACAACATCGCCTTTGGCCTGACGGTCAAGCCGCGCCGCGAGCGTCCGTCGCGCGCGGCCATCGCCGCGCGGGTCGACGAACTGCTCGGCCTCGTGCAGCTGGAAGGCCTCGCCGG
>JBFWYG010000137.1:0-7512 GCA_050186725.1 Gammaproteobacteria bacterium
TACCCTGCAGCTCGAGCATCTTGTGCATGGTCTCGAACAGGTTCAGCGCATCGACCCGCTTCTCCTTCAGGGCGAGGAACGCCGGCGCGCCCAGGCCCGTGGGCACGAACTCGTAGTCCTTGCCGGCCTCCATGCCGAGTTCCTTGAACATCGCGCGCGTCAGCGGGATGTTGCCGAAGGTCAGCGCACCGACGCCGATCTTCTTTCCCTTCAGGTCGGCGAGCTTCTTGACCGGCGAATCCGCCAGGACGGCGAACTCCCAGACGTTCTCGCGGATGAAGTTGTAGAAGAACTTCAGCGGCAGCGGATCCTTGCCGGGCTGGCGCGACAGCACCAGCGGGTCGGGGTTGGGGAAGCCGACCGTGACGCTTTTGTTGATGATCTGCGGCAGCAGCACTGCGGTGCCGTTGAACCGGATCACCTCGACGTCGATGCCCTCCTCGGCCCAGTAGCCGAGTTCCTTGGCGATGAACAGCGGGCCGTGGCCGACGCCCGGCGGGCTCACCAGCCCGAACACGACCTTCTGCTGCGCCTGCGCGGCGCCGGCGAATGCGATCAGTGCTGCGACGAGGAAGGCGCGCATGTCAGTTCCCTTTCCTGGCTTTGGCGGCCACCGCGGCCGCGTCGAACTTGTTGTACTCGGAGACCAGCGAGTTCGTGTAGAGCGTGCTGATGTCGATGTCCTTGGTCGTGATCTGGCCGCCGACGTAGAGCGCCTCGACGAAATCGCGCCACGCCTGCTCCGGATACTCGCCGAATCTGCGCGGTCCGCTGCCGAAGGCGAGCGTCTTGTTGAAGCGCGAGTTCATGACCTTGATCTGGTCGGCGAGCACCTTCGCTTCGTCGCCGGCGGGTTTCTGGTTCGGGTAGAGCGACCAGAAGTTGCGCACGCAGGCTTCGCGGTTTGCCTCGCAGGCGACCTGCGCCTTGGCGAACGCGCGGCCGAAACCGGCCAGCATCTTCGGGTTCTCCTTCAGCGTGTCCTCGTGCACGATGAAGCCGTTGGAGAACAGGTTCTTGTACTTGGCCGGCATGTCGAGCCGCCGGATCGCCGTGCCCTGCGTCTCCAGCGTCGCGTGCTGCGCGTCGAACAGGTTCAGCGCGTCGACCTTGCCCTCGCGGAAGGCAAGGAACGCAGGCGCGCCGACGCCGACCGGCTGCATCTCGAGGTCCTTGCCGAACTCCATGCCCAGTTCCTTGAACATGGCGCGGGTGATGGGAATGTTGCCGAAAGTAAGCGCGCCGACGCCGATCTTCCTGCCCTTCAGGTCGGCCAGGGTCTTGATCGGGCTCGCGGCCGGCACGATGAATTCCCACGCCGATTCGCGCGTGACGTTATAGACGAACCTGAGCGGCAGCGGATCCTTGCCCGGTTGCCGCGACACGATCAGCACGTCCGGGTTCGGGTAGCCGATGTGCACGCGTTTGGAGGTCATCTGCGGCAGCAGGGTGCCTGTGCCGTTGAACGGCACTTTCTCCACCTCGAGCCCTTCCTCCTTGAAGAAGCCCGCGGTTTCGGCGAGAAACAGCGGCGCGAGGCTGATGTTGAACACCGTGACGGTGCCGAAGACCACCTTCTGCTGGGCCTGCGCCGCCGGTGCGGCGAGCAGCGATGCGCCGGCAAGTGCGAGTGCAATGCGTTTCATGTTTTTCATGGGCCTAGCCTTTCGTTCCTGAGTAAGTACCGCGACCGATCGCGACCAGCCTATTCTGGTCGTCGAGTACATCGATGTCCACAACCGCCACCGTCCTGCCGGCGCGGCGCACCGTCGCGGTGCCGGTGAGCAGCTTGCCGGTGGCGGGGCGCAGGTAATCGATCCTGAGGTTGATGGTCGGCACGCCGCCGCCGACCAGCATGCCGATGGCGAAGTCGCCGACCACGTCGATGAACGACGCCAGCGGGCCGCCGTGGAACTGCCCGGTGCCGGCGCGCCGCTCCAGTTCGGGCTTGAGCGGCAGCGTCATCGTGATCTCGGACCTGTCGTAATCGAGCGCGGTGGCGCGCATGCCGAGGAAGCCGATGAACGGCGACTTGTCGAACATCTCATTGATCTGTTCCAGCGACAGCTTTTCTGCAGCGTTCTCGCTCATGGCGCGGCCTCCGTCAGGACATAGCGGCGCGGGCGCAGTGCTGTCGGCCGCACGAAGCCATTCGCCGGTCTCATCCCCGCAAGCGGGGCCCCTGTTCCGCGGCTCATGGCTTCACCACCACCTTTCCGAACACCTCGCGGTCCTCGAGCAGACGGAACGCCTCGTTGGCCTCGGCGAGCGGCAGCGTCTTGTCGATCACCGGCTTCAGGCGCCCGGCCTGGATCAGGTCTATGAGCGTCTGCAGGTCCTCGCGCATCCAGCCGTTCGAACCGAGCACGCGCAGCTCGAAGGTCCAGATGAAGCGGATGTCTTCCTTGGGATCGTAGCCGGCGGTCGCGCCGCAGGTCAGCAGCTTGCCCTGCCGGTGCAGCACGCGCATCGACTTCACCCAGGTGTCGCCGCCGGTGAAGTTCACCACCGTGTCGACGCCGCCGGTGAACTGGCGACGGTGCGGTTTGTCGAACTTCGCGTACACCCACTTCATGAAGTCTTCCTTGGTGTAGTCCACCAGGTGGTCGGCGCCCAGTTCCTTCAGCCGCGCGAGCTTGGCGTCGCTGGAGGCGCAGGCGATCACTTCGGCGCCGACGAGCTTGGCGAGCTGCACGCAGCAGGTGCCGACGCCGCCCGAGGCGCCGAGGATCAGCACGCGCTCGCCCTGCTTCACCTCGCCGATGGTGTACATCATGCGCAGCGCGGTGCCGTAGGCCACCGGCAGGCAGGCCGCGGCCTCGAAGGACACGTCCGCGGGCAGGCGCACCAGGCACTTGTCGGGCACCGCGCAGTACTCGGCAAGGCCGCCGGGGCGCATCTCGCCGATCAGCCCGCCGTGCGGGCTGTGGCGGATCACCGGGTCGACCATCACGCGGTCGCCGACGTGCCAGTCCTTCACGTCCTTGCCGACCTCGGCGATCTCGCCGGAGAAGTCCAGCCCCGGAATGCAGGGCATCGGCACCTTGATGCCGGGCATGCCCTTGCGCGTGAAGACGTCGTGGTAGTTCAGCGTCGCCGCGCCGACCTTGATGATGACTTCATCCGGCTCCGGCCTGGGATCCGGCCAGTTCGTCTCGTAGCGGATGGTCCCGGGACCGCCGTGTTCGTGTATGACCGCTGCTTTCATGATGTTCCCTTCTCGAAAAATCGAATTGCCGACCCGCAGCCATCCGCGGGGCTCGTCCACAGGCCGTTATTTTCCTCGAACTTCACGCCGCCGGCCGAGAGGCAGGCGCGGGTTTTCGCCAGCGAGTCGACGCGCACGCCGAAGCCCACCGGCGATGGCAGCGGCGGCAGCGGCCTGAACCTCCATTCGGCCGCCGACACGACGTGGAAGCGCCCACGCGAGGGCGAGGGCAGCAGCGCCGCGAGTTTCTGCGCGGTCGCCTGCGGGTCGGCCGAGGCGAAGTAGACCTCCTCGATCGCCACCGCGCCATTGGGATGCTCGAGCAGGTGCGGCTGCCACAGCACGTCGCGCGTCAGGTGCTCGATGTAGAGGAACCTCGCCTCGGTGAACCTGTCGCGCTCGACGAAGCAGTTGCGGAAACGCGCGCGCCGCGTTTCGGCGTCGTCGGGCCCGAACGCGGCATCGCGCTCCAGGCTCCTGACCGCATCCACGGGAACGCCGCGCGCGAGCATCTGCGGGCGCGCGGATTCGGCTTCGCCCCAGCCGATGGCGACGATGTGCAGCCCCTCGTAGAGCGCCACCATGTCCTTAACCGAGCTGTACTTCTGCTCGTCGGTGAGCCCGATGATCTCGAGGTAGCCCTCGCGGAACATCGCGCAGTGGTTGCCCGATCCCCAGGGTTCCACCGGGGCGCCCGGCGTGCGCGAGCCGGAATGGAAGCTGCGCGCCGTCAGCCTGAAGCCGAGGCGCGCGTAGGCGTCGCGTCCGCGGTCCAGGCTCTTCACGGCTACGCCGACGTGGTCGAGTTCGAGTTTCAGCATTGCACCATCCTGAGGACGAAGCCATTGGTGTCTTCCGGGGCGACCCAGAGGTCATCGCCGGACCTGCGCAGCTTCACGCCGCGAGTCTCCATCATCCGCGCCGCGCTGGCCAGATTCGAGAACGAAACAGTCACGCCGGCGAACGCGGGCGCGGGCGGTGCCCAGCCGTGGCGTTGCCTGAACTCGGCCGGGGTGCTCACCGCCGCGACGCCGCCCAGCGCCGCCATGCGCGCGGCAACCCCTGCGTCCTCGGCGACGACGGTCGCTTCCTCGAGCGCGACCGCGCCGTTGTCGTGCCGCATCAGCGCGCGCTGCCACAGCAGCTCCGGCGTCTGGTGCTCGATGACGATGTAGCGGCCTTCCGGGCACAGCGCGTCGCGCGAGAAGACGTTGCGAAAGCGCATCGTGCGCTCCGCGCCGTCGACCTCCAGGCGTCTCTCGCGCTGCACCGGCGCGTCCAGGAACGGCGCGCGCGGCGCCAGTTCCGCATACGCGGCGTCCGCATTCGCGCAGCGCAGCGCCAGCAGGTGCATGCCCTCGAAGCGCTCGAGGAACGCCTGCCACGGGTTCCATGCCGCCGGGTCGACCAGGCCGATCAGCTCGAGGTAGCCGCGCTCGAAAATGGCGCAGCGGTTCGCGCTCGCCCAGGGCTGCATGCCATCCCTGCCCGGCACCGCGCCGCGCTGGCGGCTCTGCGGCGACAGCGTGAAGCCGAGCCGCTCCCAGCGCGCAGCGCCCGCTGCGAGATCGCGCACGACGATGCCGGCGTGGTCCAGCGATAGCAGGGGCGCAGCCGTCATTCGGTCCTAGGCCACCAGCGCTTCGATGGCCGGCAGGTACTCCAGCCCGGTTGCCGACTGCACCGCCGGGTGCGTGATCCTGCCGTCATGCACGTTGAGGCCGTCGAGCAGCCGCGTATCCTGCATGCAGGCTTCACGCCAGCCCTTGTCGGCGAGCGCCAGCACGAATGGCAGCGTGGCATTGTTCAGCGCGATCGCGGACGTGCGCGCGACCGCACCGGGCATGTTGGCGACGCAGTAATGCACGATTCGATCGACGACGAAGGTCGGATCGGCGTGCGTGGTGGGGCGGCTGGTCTCGAAGCAGCCGCCCTGGTCTATGGAAATGTCGACCAGCACCGAGCCGGGCCGCATGCTGCGCAACATGCGGCGCGTGACGAGCTTGGGTGCCAGCGCGCCGGGCACCAGCACCGCGCCGATCACCAGGTCGGCGCCTGCGGTGAGCGCTTCGATCGCCGCGGTGGTCGCGTATGCGGTGCGCAGCCGCGCGCCGAACTGCTCGTCGAGCTGCCGCAGCCGGTCGAGCGACTTGTCGACCACGGTGACGGATGCCCCGAGGCCGGTGGCCATGCGCGCGGCGTGCGAGCCCGCCACGCCGCCGCCCAGGATCAGCACCTCGGCCGGCGGCACGCCGGGCACGCCGCCGAGCAGCACGCCGGAGCCGCCGGTGGCCTTTTCCAGGCAGTGTGCGCCGACGTGGATCGCCATGCGTCCGGCGACCTCGCTCATCGGCGACAGGAGCGGCAGCGAGCCGTGCGCTCCGGTGACGGTTTCGTAGGCGATCGCGGTGCAGCCTGACTTCATCAGCGCGGCGGCGAGCGCGCGGTCCGGCGCCAGGTGCAGGTACGTGAACAGCAGCTGACCCTTTCGCAGCATGCGGCATTCGGCAGGCTGCGGCTCCTTCACCTTGACGATCATCCCGGCGCGGGCGAACACGGCGCGCGCGCCGCCGGCGATGCGGGCGCCGGCGGCGCGGTAATCGGCATCGCTGAACCCGGCACCCAGGCCGGCACCCTTTTCCACCAGCACGTCGTGGCCGGCGCGGGTGAGTTCCAGGACGCTCGCCGGCACCAGGCCGACGCGGTCCTCGTGTACCTTGATCTCGCGCGGGACCCCGATCAGCATGCGGTGACTCAGCCGGCGAAAAACGCGTCGACCACGGCGCGCGTGGAGTACGTCGCCTCGAGGTCGAGCCTGAAGCTGCGGTGGCGGTAATCGCCGTTGTCCAGGCGCTCGTACAGCGGCAGCAGCTCGTCGCGCCGGGCGACGATCGCTCGCAGCGCCGCGACCAGCGTGTCGACGTCGGCCTCGGTGTTGTAGATGCCGAAGCTCGCCCGAACCATGCCGCGGCGCTCGTCGGCCAGGCGCTCGAGCTCCGCGTTCGAGAGCCGGTCGGCGGCCTCGTCCAGGCTCGCCATGACCATCTCGCGCACGTACGGATGCGCGCAGAAGCACTCGTTGCGAACCGCGATGTTGAAATAGTCGTTCAGCACCGCCGCGGTGAACGCGTGGTCGCAGCCCTCGAGGTTGAAGGTGATCGCGCCGGTGCGGCGCGTGGCGCCCGCGGGATCGCTCGCGCCGTATACGGTGATGCCGGGCACGGTGGCGATGGCTTCGAGCGCATACGCCATCAGGCGTTGCTCGTCCTCGGCGATCGCTTCCATGCCGACGCTTCGCAGCGCGTACAGCGCCGCGCCGAGCCCGACGGCGCCCGGAATGTTCGGCGTGCCGGCCTCCTCGCGGTCGGGGAAGTTTTGCGACACCGTGTAGCGGTCGAGCCATACCGTGTCGACCATGCCGCCGCCCACTTCCTCGGGTTCGACCGGCGCGAATAGCTCGCTGCGGGCCACCACCACGCCGGGCGAGCCTGGCGCGTAGACCTTGTGGCCGGAGAACACCACCACGTCCAGGTCCTGCGCCGGGTCCGGGTTGCCGCTGATGCGGATCGGCACGTGCGCCGCCATCTGCGCGGCGTCGACGACGATCAGCGCGCCGTGGCGATGCGCCAGCTCGGCGATCTCGTGGATCGGGTTCAGGATGCCGGTGACGTTGGACACGCCGGTGATGGCGACGTAATTGATGCGCGCGCCGTGAGTCGCGAACGCCTCGCGCATGCGCGCCATGTCGACGCCGCCGAGCGAGTTCGCCGCCGCGACCGAGGGCACGTGGACCACATCGGGGAAGTGCTTGCGGTGCGGCAGGTCGTTGGAGTGGTGCTCCATGATCGAGGTCACCACCACGTCGCGCGCGGGGCGCGCGTGGCGCAGCGTGCGCGCGACGCGGTTCATGCCGGCGGTGGTGCCGCTGCCGGTGAAGAAGCACATCCAGCGCGCCGGATCCGCGCCGGTGAACTCCAGCACCATGCGGTGCGCCCATGCGTACTCGGTGGTCGACAGGCGCGCCGCGTAGTGCAGCGTGCTATGCGTATTGGCGTAGTGCGGCAGGTAGCGATCCAGCGCCCGCTGCACGACGCCGAGCCGCAGCGTGCTCGCCGCGCTGTCCAGGTAGGTGCGGCGCCGGCTGCCGCCTTCGACGACCGGGTAATGCGTGTCCAGCCCGATTACCTCGCGGCGCAGTTTCTCCAGCGGCGCTTGTTCGGTTGTCGGGGGCTGCGTATGGGTCTTCTTGATGTTCGCGATTGCCATGGACTCATTCTAGGAACGCTGGTGCGCAAATGGTTCGC
>JBFWYG010000138.1:0-7370 GCA_050186725.1 Gammaproteobacteria bacterium
TTGCTGCCGAGCGCGCCGACATAGAACGCGCGGCTGGCGAGCGCCTTCTCGAGTATCGGTGGATCCCATTCGTGCTCGTGAAAGAGCGAGAGGAAGGCGGTCCAGGGATCGAGCGGGCCGCAGTCGAAGCCATCCGGCGTGGTGAGCGCATGTGCTTCATGGGCGAAGGGGCGCGCCATGTCCAGCGTCTCGCGCTCGGACGAGCACGCGATCACTTCGAACTCGGCGGCGGTGCCGAGCTGCGCGATGAGCGGTACCAGCGGCCCCTTGCCGACCGCCCAGATGCGGATCGGCGGTTCGCACACCCGCACCCACGCGTTGCCGTCGCCCGCCGTCGCCACTCCGGGAACGGCCTGCACCGTGAGGGCCGCGCAGTCGAACACCAGCGAGGCCGGCTCGCGCGCGGCGTTGGCGCGCAGCACCTGCTCGAGGTCGGCGTCGCGGAGCGTGACGTCGAAGAACACGTCGATGCCCGAGCCGCAGGGCAGGCGGATGTCGATGTAGGGCGAATCCTTGCCGTAACGCACGATGCGGTTGGCGTTCTTCGCCAGGCAGTCCTGCGCTTCGGCGATGATCGCGGCTTCCGCGCAGCCGCCGGTCAGGTTGCCGACCGCCGCGCCGTCCTCGCGGATCGCCATCTGGCTGCCGCGCGGGCGCGGCGCCGAGCCGTCGACGAACACCAGGGTCGCGAGCACCGCGCGCTGGCCCGCGCGCCGCCAGGCGGCGAGGGTGGGCAGGACGTCGTGCATGTACTTGGCGGGCATGGCGGCGGTCTGGGCGAGGAAAGGCGGGATGATACCGGTTCGACCCTCGAGGTCGAAGCCACGCGGCGGTGTCAACCGGCCAACGCGATGGTCGGCCGGTCGTGATGGCTGTCCTGGGCCGCGCGCCTCAGCCCTGCAGCGCGGCTGCCTGCGTCTCGAATTCGCGCAGGTCGAAATAGTCCCGCCACTTGACGAGCTTGTCGCCCTCGAACTCGAAGCTGCCCATCACCGGCAGGGCGATGCGCTTGTCGCCGTAATGGAAGGCGTCGACCCGCTCGGTCAGCACCACGCCGTTGGCATCCTCGGCGATGAAATGCACCGTCCACTGCACCTTCGTCACCGGCGCCATGAACGGTTCGATGAAGGCGCGGATGGCCGCCTTGCTGGTGAGCGGGTCCATCGGAATGTTGTGATAGAAGGGCGTGTCGCCGAAGGTGTTCATGATGCCCTCGACATCGCGGGCCTCCCACTTGGCGATGAACGCGCGCACTTTGTCGATGTTGGACATGGGGTCCTCCGGTGTTGAAGTTGCGGGTGCTAGGGCGCCGGCTTGGGCGCGAGAATCTTCTCCAGCGCCGCCAGCGCATCCTTGTCCGCCTGGGTCAGCGGGTTGGGCGGCACGCAGCGCGGGTCGCTCGCCTGCAGGGCAGCGAACATCGCCGGGGTGATCGGTATGGGCGCGCAGCCGTGGGTTTCCTCGCACACGAGATCCCACTCCGGCTTGGCCGCCACGTGGCAGCCGAAGCAGTTGCCACCGAAGCGATTGACCACGTCGACATAGCCACGCTTGCGAATCTTGCTGCCGTCCGGGCCCACGTCGAGTTCGAAGAACTCCCAGTCCTTGGTCGCGGGATTGGTGCCCGCCGGGTGCTTCACCATGACCTCGGTCGGGACGAGCTGCAGCACCGAGCCGGGCGGATACACGCCTCCCGTCGGCGAGTTGGCGACCGCCAGGGTATCGTCCAGCTTGCCGAGCAGGTTGGCCACGTAGAAGCCGCGCACCTTGGTCATCTTGGTGACGCACTGGAAGGTGCTGTCGGTCACTGTGAGCGGTGCGGGTCCTTCGGCCGCCGAGGTCGCGGCCGGCAGCAGGCCGGACAAGGCCATGAGCATCGCGGCCGCACGCCGCACTTTCGAGAGAGACTTGTACATGACTCATTCGCTCCCGGCGCCGAGGTCGATCGTGGGCGTAGAGGCACATTCAAGCGCACTCACCGCGCGCTGTCGATGCCGCTCGGCCGAGGACGCCTTCCTGCCCGGGGTGCGAGAACCGCGTCGCCGGCGCGCAGCGCGCGCATTGATGCCTGCATGCCGTCGACGTGTCCATTCAGGATCGCAAGCCTCGCGGCGTGTTGCCAGGCCGGTCCCGCAGCTGCGATGCTCGCCCCGTCGCACGCGGGGCGCCAGGCAGCGCCGCGCGACGGGCAAGGAGGGCGACAGGTCATGGTGCGCAAGCAGTTTCTGATCGCCGCCGCTTGCGCGGCGCTAACCGCCATCGGCGTCTACCTGCACGGTCGGCCGGCGCCACCCCCCGCGGCGCCGACGCCCGCGACCGTGCGGGCGACGCCGGCCTCCACCGAGACGCGTTTGGCGCCGCGCCGTCGGCTGGACGCGCTGGTGCGTCCGAGTTCGCCGTACGACGAGGCGCGCAGCGCGCGCTTCACCGCCCTGCTGGCGGGCCAGGATTTCGACCTGCTGGTCGTGCCGTGCATGGGGCAGGTGATGGGCGACATCGAGCGCAACGAACGCGCCCTGGCGAGCGCCGCGCTCAGCACCGCGCTGAGCGCGCGTACCTCGCAGAGGATCGCGCCCACCGCCATGGTGACGCGCGTGCTCGGCGAATGGCGACGTTACCTCGATGACGGTGACGTCCTGCAACTGGTGCAGCTCACGGGCGCCGAGCACGTGGTGGTCTGCGAGCAGGCCTCGTATGCCGCCCCGGATGCCGCCTCGAAGACGATCAAGCTCCGCCAGAGTCTCAAGCTCGAGTACTTCGATCTATCGAAGGCTCAACGCCACACGCTCTTGGCGCTGCCGGCCGCCACGCGTCGCTACGAAGCGCCGCGCGATGACCGTCTGCTCATCAGCGACGAACGGCCGCCCCATCTCGGCTTCCTGGAAGTGCTGCCGGAAGCCTTGATCGCGCTCGGCTTCCCGCCTCCCGCCGTGAACGCGCCGGCGACGGGGCCGTCTGCCGGGAACGTCGCGGCGAGCGACGCACTGCCCGCCGATCCGGCGGCATTGCTGGCTGACGTGGCCGGCGACGCGGAGACGCGCGTGCGGCAACTCGAATTCGTCGCGGGACTGTTTCCCGAGTTGCCGCGCGATGGCCGGCGGCGGGCCGCCACGCGCCTGCTGCTGGCGGCCTACGCACTACCCGTGTCGCATCCGCGTCGCCCCATCGCGCTCGCGCGCGGATTGCTGCTTCTCGACCAGCGCCCCGCCGCGCTGGCTGCGCTCGGCCAGAACGACACGCAGACGGCGCGCGGTCTGCGCGCCGCGCTGAATGCGGACCTCCCAGCGCTGGAAGCGGCGACCGCCGCTTTGCCGCCCGGCATCGACCGCCTGCTCGCCGAGTTCGACCTGATGGATCTGCGCCTGCGCTTCCGCGCGCTGCCGGCGGAGACGGCCCGCGCTCAGGCGCAGGCCTTGAGCGACGCCCTGCCGGGATGGTCGACGCTGGTACGTCGCCGCCTGGCGGACGACGATCCATGGAGCAGTCTGCCGCCGGGTGCGCTGAAACGCAGTGTCGACGCCAGCTTTCCGGTTGCCGGGTTCGCGCTCGCCGACAGATTGGCGAGCAGCGTCGTGCTGGACGAGGGCGGCCTGGACCCCGACGCGCTGCACCTGGATGTGTAGCGCCACATCGAGCGGCTGACGAGCAAGTCGCCGGAACGCTGGTGCTGCGACATTGCGCAGGACCGTGTCGATCGCTGGGACATCCTCGATCTGTACGAGGCGGCGGCGCTCGCCGAGCTCGACAAGCACGTCGACCGCATGTGTGTGAGCCAGGGCAACTGTCGCGACGCGCTCGACCTGCTCGACCGTCTCGAGCGCAGCCTGCGCGGCCACGAAGTGCTGGCGTTCCGGCGGGCACAGGCTTCCAACCGCCTGGCGCAGAAGTCCTCGGGCGATGAGGCCCAGGAGTGGGCGAACCTCGCGACGCAGGCGGCGCGCTACGCGGTGGGACTGGCCGATCAGCAGTCCTGGGAGGTGGCGCAGGCGCTGCAGGTCCTGACCGGCTTTGCCGACCTGTCCCAGGACGAGGAGACCCACGTGCTGTCACTGGACCAGACGGTGCCACCGAACCCTTACTGGCAGCCCTACCACGTTGGCGCGGAGTCCCAGTTGCAGCGTGACCTGCAGCGCCTGAACTTCCAGACCTCCTACTTCCAGATCGCCCAGGCGATCATCAACCGCGGCCGCTACTACGCTGACGAGAGCGGTCAGCAGCAGCTGGTCGCGACGCTCGAAGGGCGTTTCATCGGCAATGCCGACAAGACCTTGCTCGAAGCGGATGGCGCTCTGACCCGTGGTGAGGGGGCCAAGGCCGCGTCCCTCCTGGAAGGCGCGATACAGCGGGCGATGCCGCAATGGCAGCTCTACATGAAGCTCGGGACCTTGCAGTTCGAGCAGGGTCACTACGACAAGGCGCTCGCCACCTACCTGCGCTATCCGGGCTTCGCCGCCGACAGCGGCGAGTCCGCCATCGCGATCGACAACGCTGCCTCGGATGCCGCGGCCAAGTTCTTCTGGCGCGGCCTGCCGAAAGAGGCGCGGGCGCTGTGCGCACCCGCGGCGCGGACCAGCAGCGGCTCGGAAGGCGACATGCAGTGCGAGATCCGCATGGCGCTTCTCGATGGCGACTTCGTCACCGCGGCTCGCGGCTCCATCGAGCGCGCGACCCGTTACCGCAGCGTGTATGCCTTTCGCGATTACTTGTCGATGCTGTTCGCATTCAATGAGCCGGACGAGGCGTGGCGTGGCTTTGCCGCGCTCGCCCAGCGCTTCGAGACCCCGCAGGTGTGGGCGGCGGCCGATGTCGGCACGCGTATGGCCGAGCGCTCGGATGCGGACGTGCGGGCATGGCTGCGCGACGACGCGCAGCGCCCGGTGAGTTTCAACGGGGTCAGCTTCGCCGGTCAGTTCGCGCTGCAGTACTACGCCATCGATCGCGACGTGCCCGAAGACCTCGCGTCGTTCCTTGGTGAATTGCAAGGGCCGGTCACGACGCGCGTGACGAGCGACGGCATGCGCGTGGTGCGCTCGCGGCCGGCGCCGGGGCACGACTACGTGATGGACGAGATCCTGGGTCCCTCGCACTACCGCGGACACGCCGCGTCCTTGATGGACAACGAGGCCTACCTGCCGCTCGGTGTGGATCCGCCCGCGGCCGCGGGCGAGGCGCGCGGTCGGGTGGTGTCGGACCTCGAGCTGTTCGCGACCGGTTACCGAGCTCTGCGGCAGGGCGACGACGCCCAGGCCGCGCAGGCCTTCGAGGACTACGCGCGCTACTACGAGCCCGCGGTACCGCGCCTCAACTGGGTGTTGCCCTACCTGGCCGCCGCCATTGCGCCGAGCGAGGGGCGCGCGGCCTTGCAAGCCTACCTGGACAGCTACAAGGCGGCGAACCGTCGCTTCGACTGGCACCTTGCCGAAGCGTTCGTCGCCGTCGCATCGGGTGAAGTCGACGCCGCGCTCGAGCATCTCGACCGGGCGCTCGATCAGCGTCCGCACACCGAGGCGCGGCCCATTGCCACGCAGTACCAGTGGGCGGAGGCCTGCGAGTGGCTGTGGCAGCGCACGAAGGACCCACGATTTCAGGCGCGCCTGCTCACCTGGGCGCGCCAGACGAGCCTGGCGGAGCCCTACGTAGCCTGGCCGCACGCGATGCTCGCGCAGTACAGCGCGTCGGGCGCGGCGCGCGAAGCCGCGCTCGGCATGGCGCTGTATCTCGATCCCCTGTCGTCGCGGCTGCGGAACGTGCCGGAGATCGAAAAGCAGCGCGCGCAATCCGCTTTCAAGCGCCAGAATCCATTTGCGCTGGCGCGCGATGCGCAGAGGCAGCGCGGCACCTGAGCGCCCCGCGTCGGCTTCGGACCGGCTCTCCGAGGTGGGCGGCGATTTGCGTCCCGGCATCGGAATCGCCGACGATGCGGCCGGTCAGTCACCGAGCGGGAGCGCGGCCATCCATGGACACCCATACCGTCGACAACCAGGCGAGCGCGCTCAGCGACTTCAACGCCTTCGACAGCGATCCGCTGCTCGTGGCCAGCGCAGCGCGCGAGGGTGCGGGGTGGGTCGCGGCGCAGGCCTCGGCCCTGGGCGCGGCGGTGGGATCGCGCGATGTGCAGGAACTCGCCTATCTGGCCAATCGTCACGTGCCGGAACTCGTCACCCATGACGCCTATGGTCATCGTGTCGACGAGGTCCGCTACCACCCCGCCTATCACGAGCTGATGGGGCTCGCGTTCGGCGCTGGCGTGCACAGCCTGGCGTGGACGGCGCCCGAGCCCGGCGGCCATGTCGCGCGCGGCGTGCTGAGCTATCTGTGGAACCAGGCCGAGAACGGCGTCGGCTGCCCGACCGGCATGGCCTATGCCGCCATTCCGATGCTGCGTACGAGTCCCCGGCTCGCCGACAGCTGGGGCGTGCGTCTCGCAACCAGCGGCTACGAGCCCGGCCTGCGGCCGGTGACGGGCAAGACCTGCATCACCCTCGGCATGACCCTGACCGAGAAGCAGGCGGGTTCGGATCTCCGCGCGAGCACCACCCGTGCACGTCGCATCGCCGGGACCGACGACGAGTACCTGCTGACCGGACACAAGTGGTTCTGCTCGGCGCCGATGAGTGACGGCTTCTTCGTCATCGCCCAGGCCGACGCCGGTCCGACGCTCTTCCTCGTCCCACGCGTGCTTGAAGATGGCCGCCGCAACCGCTTTTTCATCCAGATGCTGAAGGACAAGTGCGGCAATCGCTCCAATGCCTCGAGCTCCATCGAGTTCGACGATACCTTCGCCATACGCGTCTCCGACGAAGGGCGTGGGATTGCGCGCGCCATGGAGGACGCCCATTACACCCGGCTCGACTTCGCGATCGGCTCGGCCGGGCTGATGCGCCAGGCCTTCGCCCAGGCGCTGCACTACCTGCGCGGGCGCAGCGCTTTCGGCCGCGCCATCGCCGACCAGCCGCTGATGCAGAACGTGCTCGCGGACATGGCCATCGAATCCGAGGCCATGCTGACCCTCACCTTGCGCATCGCGCGTGCGTTCGATGAGGCCGAACGCGACGACGCCGCGGCGCAGCTGCGCCGGGTGGGTCCGCCGCTGGTCAAGTACTTCGTGTGCAAGCTGGCCCCAGCCTTTGCCGCCGAGGCGCTGGAGTGCATGGGCGGCAACGGCTACATCGAGAACCATCCGCTCGCGCGCCTGTACCGCGAGGCGCCGCTCAACTGCATCTGGGAAGGCAGCAGCAACATGGTGTGCCTGGACGTGCTGCGCGCGCTCGACCGCGACGAGGCGCTGCTCGACACCCTGCAGGGCGAGATGCGCGTCGCGCGCGGCGCGGACCGGCGCCTGGACGCCCAGGTGGATGCACTGCCCGACG
>JBFWYG010000139.1:0-2475 GCA_050186725.1 Gammaproteobacteria bacterium
CGGCGCGTTGGCGCGCTCCGCGACGTCCAGCCAGTGGCGCGCCTCGCTCGCGAACGGCCGCGCCGGGCCGGGCATGGCGGCCAGCGGCAGCCTGTGCACGGCCGTCACCGCGCCTATCCACTGCGCGCACATGGCTTCGCGCGTGGCCGGCGTGAGCGCCTTCACCCACTCCGGCGTGACGTACTCGAAGGCCTCGCCGTCCAGGCATTCCATGATGAAGAAGGGGTCGCCGATGACGGTGCCATCGGTGCACAGCTCATAGACCTTCGGCACCGGTGGGCCGGCAGGATGACGCCCCATGGCGTCCAGCACCGCGTGCTGAGCGGCCATGTCGTAGGGCGGCAGCAGGCCTTCCTCGGAGGGCGGCATGCGCAGGATGCGGTCGAGTCCCTCGAGCCGGTAGGTCTCGTTGGAATGCCCGGTGGAGAGCGCGGTGATCGAGGTCAATCGATCACCGACGCCGAGATAGTCGCGCAGGCCCGCGAGCATGCGCGCGAGATCCCTCGCCACGGCGGCTCAGCCGCGCGTCTTGGTGGACGACAGTTCCATCTCCGGCCATTCGCCGAGCACGATGGGCTCGAACAGGCCGTAGCCGCGCGCTTCGCCTTCCTTCACCTTGACGATGGTGTCGCGCACAGCGCTGGCCAGCCGCTTCCTGATCTCGGGCGCGGTCATGTCCGGGATCATCTCGCCGTCGAGATTCAGTTCGCCGCGCCAATTGCCATGCTTCTTGCCGTCGAAACCGAGATACAGCGCGGTGGAGAGATAGAAGCCCGACTCGCCCATCACTTCGATGTCGACCTTGTTGGTCTCGCCATTCAGCATGTCGATGTAGAGATAGCCGCCCAGCAGGCGGCGCGTGTCGTCGTCGTAGCGCAGCACCGGACGCACGCGCGCGATGCGCTCCTGGCGGCCGTCGGCGTTGTTGCGGTAGCCGGAGAAATAGAACACTTCCTCGCCGCGGATCTGCAGGTAGAAGTGGTACTCGTAGCGCGTGCCATCCGGCTTCTGCAGCAATAGCGGCGACCAGTTCAGCAGGAACTTGGAATCTTCGAACTTGCGCTCGCCGAAATCGCGCGCGGGGCGCAGGTCGGTCGGCGGCGCGCCGACATCGAGGCGCACGCCCCATGAATGGTCGCGGTAGCAGAACCAGTCGTCCGGGTTGATCTCCTCGCGCTTGCCTTCGATCTCGTACCAGCCGCTCGGCACGCCGGCCTGGTGGTAGCGCACCACGTTCGACACCACGCGGTAGCCGCGCTCGTCGCGCTGGATGTGGCGATCCTCGAAGAAGCACGGATGTATCGAGTGAAAGGTGACGTCGAAGCGCACCGGGATGATGTCGTTCTCGGCAAGCGTCCAGCGCACCGACTTCAGCGGTTCCACCACTTCGTACTTGATCGGACCGACGGCGGTGGTCAGCGGATCGGGGGAGAGCTCGCGGCTTGCGCGCACGGTCCACTGTTCCTTGCCGCGCGAGATGCCGGCGAAGCTGTCCATAACGTCGCGGTTCTGGTACTTGCCCATCCCCATGTCGAGCTGGAGCGTGCCGTCCTTGCGCGAGATCGGCGTCCACAGCTTCTCGGTCCAGGACAGGTCCGATTCCGACACCGTACCGAAGGTGTCGATGATCTGGTGGGTCAATTGCTCATCGGCCGCGAGCAGCTTACCTATGCCTTGCATGTTTCTCTCCCCTTGATGATTCGCGCGTACTGGAGTCAGTGGCCGGCCGGATCGGGCGCGGCGAAGATGGTGTGCCACACCACGTGGGCCCAGGTGTCGATGAAGGCCTCGCGGCGCGCGCTATCGAGCTCGCGGCCGTACTGCACGTAGGTGTGGTTGACCGACCAGGACAGCACCTCGGCCACCATGGGCGGTAGGCCGGGATGCGCGCGGCCGCTGTCCCGGATGCGCTGCACGGCCTGCGCGCTCTCGGCGACGAAGCGCGTGAGCATGCGCGTGTGCAGTGCGGCGACCTGGGCGTCGTAGGGCGCGCTCTCGGCGGCCGCGGCGAGGATCGCGCGGTGGCGCATGTAGACCTCGAAGAACCGCGCCATCGCGGCGCGCAGATCGGCATAGGTCGCGTCCTCGGCGCGCACGAACCACAGCCCGCCGGCGCCCACTACCTCGTCCTCGACCCGCGCGATCAGTCGCGCGATGAGTTCGCCCTTGTCGCGGAAATGCAGGTAGAAGGTCGCGCGCGCGATGCCGGCCTCGCGGGCCAGGGCGTCCACCGACACCGCGGTGATGGTCTGCCCGCGATCGAGCAGCCGCTCGAGCGCGGCCAGCAGGCGCGCTTCCATGGCGGGCCCGGTGTCCTGCTCGGTGCCGGCGCGGGCGCGGCGGGTGACGCTGGCCATGGTCTATCCTCGTCAATGATTCGGCCGGCGACGCGGCCGGCGCTCGGCGAAGATACGCAGCGCGCCGCGTCCTAGTCAACGTGTCTAGACAGAGTGTCCAGGGTCGACCTATAGTCGG
>JBFWYG010000139.1:2575-3926 GCA_050186725.1 Gammaproteobacteria bacterium
GAGTACCAGGGCTACACCGTCATCGACCAGTTCCAGCCGGCGGCGTTGCGCTACCAGATCAACCATCTCGGCTTCGCGCTCGGCATGCTGCGCAGCCACTACACGCCGAACTTCGCCGGTTATCTCGACCAGGCCCAGCGCAACCTGGTCGAGACCTACCTAGTCAAGCGGATATGGGACTACTGGGTGCTGGAGTCGATGTGGGGTCACTTCAACTTCAGCAACTTCGACCCGGCCAACAAGGACAACATCATGTTGACCGGCTGGTACGGCATGCATGTGAACCAGTACATGCTGAGCTCCGGAGACCGACGCTACGGCGAGCCGGGCAGCCTGACCTTCCGCCTGACCGAGCAGACCGCCTGGCCGCACAGCGCGCACACGCTGGCGGACTCGATGCTGATGAACTACCGGCGCTCGGACTTCTGCCTGTTCCCCTGCGAGCCGAACTGGGTCTACCCGGTGTGCAACATGTACGGCATGGGCTCGCTCGCGTCCTACGATGCGGTGTTCGGCACCAACCACGTGCAGAGCTGGCTGCCGCAGTGGATGGAGAAGCTGGAGAGCGAGTTCGTCGACGGCAAGGGCTCGATCATCGGCCTGCGCTCCTACTGGACCGGTCTCGAGATCCCGTTCTACGCCGGTGAGGCGGGCTTCGCCTTCTTCGCCAACGTGTTCTCGCCGGCGCTCGCCCGCCGCCTGTGGGCGGTGGGGCGCAAGGAGCTCGCGTTCTGCCTGGCCGAGGACGCCGACGGCAAACCGCGCATCACCATTCCGCGCGCGGCGATGAGCTTCCTCGACACCATCGACCCCGGCCACTACAAGCCCGGCAAGCTGTTCGCCTACGCGGCGATCGCCATGTGCGGCCGCGAGTTCGGCGACGACGACCTCGCCGAGGCCGCGCTGCGCTCCATGGACCAGGACTGCGGGCGCATGGACGAGGGCGGCGTGGTCAGCTACCGCGAAGCCTCCTGCCTCGCCAACGTGTGGGGCGTGGAAGCGAAGCTCATGCGCACGGGCGACTTCCGCAATTCCTTCGTGAAGGCGCCGCCGGCCAGTGCGCAGAGCGGCCCGCAGCTGGCCGAGGCGAGCTACCCCGAGGCGCTGGTGGCGAAGGCCACGAGCACGGGCGCGGACCTGGAGCTGGTGCTGTACCCGGGCCGCGGCGCAAGCCGGCAGAAGCTGGGCCTCGCGCGACTCGCGCCCGGCGCGGCGTACAAGGTGGCGGGGCGTCCGGATCTCGATTTCCGCGCCGACGATGCCGGTCGGGCGACGCTCGAGGTGGAGATCGCCGGGCGCACGGCGCTGGCGATCACGCCGGCGGGCTGACCGGGCGGCACGGCCGGGACAG
>JBFWYG010000139.1:4026-7103 GCA_050186725.1 Gammaproteobacteria bacterium
AACGTCGAGAACGCCTGCGCGACCGCCACCACCGCCTTCCACATGGCGGTCAACTACGTGAAGGCCGGCGCGGCCGACATCGCGCTCGCCATCGGCGTGGAGAAGATGTTCTCCGAGGACAAGGCGCGCATGTTCAGCGCCTTCGACGGCGCGTGGGACGTGCACGAAGTGGATCAGAGCAAGGCCTCCTTCGCCGACATGGCGAAGGGCGTGGAAGTGCCGCCCGGCAGCACTTCGCCGCGGCCCTACAGCGTCTTCATGGACATCTACGCCGGCTTCTGCCGCATGCACATGCGCGAGTTCGGCACGACGCAGGAACAGCTCGCCGTCATCGCGTCCAAGAATCACCAGCACTCGACCATGAACCCGCTGTCGCAATTCCAGCGGCCCTTCACGGTCGACGAAGTGATGAGCGCGGCGCCCATCACCTACCCGCTCACCCTGCCGATGTGCTCGCCCATCAGCGACGGCGCGGCGGCTGCCATCGTCTGCAGCGCGGCGGGCCTGAAGCGGCTGAAGGCCGCGCAGGCGCGCAACATCAACGTGCTCGCGACCATCCTGCAGTCCGGCAGCAACCGCGGCATTACCGAGTTCCAGAAGCACGCCAGCAAGCTCGCCGCGCAGAAGGCCTACGAGAAGGCCGGGGTCGGCCCCGCCGACATGCATCTCGCCGAAGTGCATGACGCCACCGCCATGGGCGAGATCATCGAGCTCGAGGCCTTGGGTCTGTGCGCGCTCGGCGACGGCGGCCCGGCCGCGGCGCGCGGCGAGACGCGACTGGGCGGGCGGCTGCCGGTCAATCCCTCGGGCGGTCTCGAATCCAAGGGGCATCCCATCGGCGCCACCGGTCTCGGCCAGATCTACGAACTCGTCACCCAGCTCCGCGGCGAGGCGGGCCCGCGCCAGGTGGACAACGCCAAGCTTGCCATCGCGCAGAACGGCGGCGGCATCTGCGGCATCGAGGAAGCGATCACCTGCGTGACCATTCTCGGGCGCTGAACCAGGGGCCCCGCCGGCGCTTGCCTCGCGCAGGCGCCTGACCGACACTCGCCGCCCGCCCCACGCGGGCGGCACTCGATCATCGCTACAACCGCTCGCGGCGACGGCCGCGGCACTGCCACTCGCGTCTGCCTGGCCGCGGCCGCGGGGCTAAGGAGTTCGACATGGCCAGCGCCCTAGGCAAATTCCTGCTCGCGCTCGATGGCGCCGCGCTTCCCCCACGCGAACTGATCGGTGGCAAGGCCTGGTCTGTGGCGCGCATGCTGAGCTTGGGACTGCCTGTGCCGCCGGCGGTGGTCATCACCACTGATGCCTGTCGCGCCTATCTCGAGACCGGCAGCGTGCCGACCGAACTCGCCGCTGAGATCGACGCCGCGGTCGCCTGGCTGGAACAGGCCACCGGTCGTGAATTCGGCGGCGCATGCCCGCTCTTGGTCTCGGTGCGTTCCGGCGCCGCCATCTCCATGCCCGGCATGATGGACACGGTGCTGAACCTTGGCATCAACGACACGACCGAGGCCGCGCTCGCCGCCGAGTCCGGCGACGCCGGTTTCGCGCGCGACACCCATCGCCGCTTCCTCGAGCTCTACGCGAACATCGTGCTGAAGGCGACGCTGGCGGAGGACACGCCCCACGATCCCGCGAGCCTGCGCGCCGCCATCGCCGCCCAGGGCGAGGCGGTGCCGGAAGACCCGCGCGCCCAGCTGCTGGCGGCGGTCAACGCGGTGTTCGACTCCTGGAACTCGCGCCGCGCGCGGCGCTACCGCCAGCACCACGGCATTGCTGACAGTCTCGGCACCGCGGTCACGGTGCAGGCCATGGTGTTCGGCAATCTCGATGACCGCTCGGGTACCGGCGTGCTGTTCAGTCGCAATCCCTTGACCGGTGACCTCGCGCCCTACGGCGAATACCTGCACCGCGCGCAGGGCGAGGACGTGGTGTCCGGCAAGTTCACACCCGAACCCTTGAGCGCGCTCGAAGCCTCGGCGCCCGAGGTCCATGCGCAGCTGCTGAAGGCCTCCGCCACGCTCGAGACGGAGAACGCCGACGTGCAGGACATCGAGTTCACCGTGCATCAGGGCAAGCTCTTCCTGCTGCAAACCCGTTCCGCCAAGCGCGCGCCGCAGGCCGCGGTGCGCTTCGCCGTCGACATGGTCGACGAGGGTCGCATCGATGCCGCCACGGCCCTGTCCCGCGTGCAGGCCGAGCAGATCCGTACCCTGCTGAAGCCGCGGCTCGCGGCCGGCGCGACCGACGGCGCGACCCGGCTCGGCCAGGGCGAACCGGCCTGCCAGGGCGTTGGCAGCGGCGTGGTGGTCGGTGATTCGGACACCGCCGAGGCGCGCGCGGCCGCGGGCGAGGCGGTGGTGCTGGCGCGCGCCACCACCAGCCCCGAGGACGTGCACGGCATGATCGCGGCCCACGCGGTCATCACCGAGCAGGGCGGCGCGACCTCCCACGCCGCGGTGGTGAGTCGCGCGCTGGGTGTGCCCTGCATCGTCGGCTGCGGCGCGGGCGCGCTCGCCGCGCTCGCCGGGCAGGTGGTGACGGTCGACGCCAACGAAGGCCGCATCTACGCCGGCGCGCTGCCGGTGGTGACGCCCGACGAATCCGACGACCCGCGCCTCGCCAAGCTGACCGCCTGGGCAGAAGCCGCAAGCCCGATCACCGTGCTGCGCGACGGCGCGCCGGAGGCCGCTGAGGCTTTCGACCTCGGTGCCGTCGAAGGCGGCGAGGACGTAGAGAAGCTCCCGGCGCTGCTCGCGGGCAAGTCCATCGTGCGCGGCGGCGCCATCGAGAGCGACGCCGGCGTCGCCGCGGCCCTCGCCGCCGGCGTGCGCACCATCGTCGCGCGCCATCCGCTGCCGGTGCTGCTGGCGGCTATTCACGCGAAGGCTTGAAGCGGGTTAATCGGGGACAGACCACGTTTTCGGTGAAGCCGAAAACGTGGTCTGTCCCCGATTCCTGGTCTGTCCCCGATTCGGCCCTGCTAGAATCCCGCCTCGAATTTTCAGGACCCGCGACATGCCGAACCCGACGCCCGCCGACATCGAGAACCTGATCGAACAGTTCAATCG
>JBFWYG010000140.1:0-4394 GCA_050186725.1 Gammaproteobacteria bacterium
GCGCAGCAGGTTGAAGAGATAGAAAGCCGCCATGGTCGAGGTGGCGAGCGCCAGCGCGTACCAGGCGAAGGGCCGCCGGAACAGCCGCTCGAATTCCATGGCGAAGATCGCGCCCATGCCGCGCGCCGGCCCTCAGGCGGCCCGCGCGCGCTGGCCGGTGACGGCCAGGAACAGGCGCTCGAGGTCGTCGTCGGCCGGGTCCAGCTCGATGAGCCCCCAGTCACCGGCCGCGGCGGCCGCGACCAGTGCTTCGGCGCTGTCTTCGGGCGTGGCCGTGGCCAGCAGCCAGCCGGCCTCGGTCTGCTCCACCGCGCTCACCCCCGGCAGGGCGGCGAGCGCCGCCGCGGGCGGCGGCCGACGCAGGCGGGCACGCAGCCGAGCGCTGGCGGTGACGCGCCCGTCGTGCACCACACGACCCTGGTGCAGGACCAGGAGACGGGTCGCGAGCGCGCGCACCTCGGGCAGGATGTGGGTCGAGACGATTACCGCGCGCTCGCGGCCGAGCTCGGCGATGAGAGCGCGCACCTCGCGGATCTGCGCAGGGTCGAGGCCCGAGGTCGGCTCGTCCAGGATCACCACCGCCGGATCGTGGACCAGCGCCTGGGCGATGCCGACTCGCTGCTGGTAGCCCTTGGACAGGTGGCCGATGACCCGCGCGCCGACCGCCTCCAGGCCGCAGTGCGCCCTGGCCCGCGCCACCGCCGCCGGCACCGCCGCGCGCGCCACGCCGCGCAACCGCGCGCAGCCGGCCAGGTAATCGTCCACCCGGAGATCGCGGTACAGCGGCGGCTGCTCGGGCAGGAAGCCGAGCCGTGCCTTGGCCGCCGCCGGCGCCCGCGTGAGTGAGTGACCGCACACCAGGATTTCCCCGGCACTCGGTGCCAGCGCGCCGGCGAGGATCTGGAGCGTGGTGGACTTGCCGGCGCCGTTCTGACCCAGGAAGCCGAGCACGTCGCCGCGCTTCAATTCCAGGTCGAGGCCATGGAGGGCAGTCCGCGCACCGTAGGTCCGGCGGATGCCGCGCGCCGCCAACAGCACCTCGTCAGTCATGGGCCTATTATTCGTGAGGCCTCTCGCACTGCCAAGGCGCGCCGCGGGATCCCTATACTGGCGGCCCACCCGCGCCACGGAACGAGAAGCTTGTCGACCTCGGCCCCGCTCATCGTCGGCATCGACACCGGCGGCACCTTCACCGATTTCGTGCTGATCGAGGGCGAGCGCCTCGTCGCCCACAAGGTGCTCTCCACCCCCGATGCCCCTGAGCGCGCGATCCTCGAAGGGCTCGCCGCGCTCGGCGTGCTCGGCCGCGAGGCGCGCATCGTGCACGGCTCGACCGTCGCCACCAATGCCGTGCTGGAGGGCAAGGGCGCCCGCACCGCCTTCGTCACCAACCGCGGCTTCGCCGATCTGCTGACCATCGGCCGCCAGGCGCGCGCGCGGCCCTATGACCTCACGCCGCCCCTGCCACCGGTGCCGGTGCCGTCCGAATTGTGCCTCGAGACCGGCGGTCGGCTCGGCGCCGACGGCAGCGTGGTCGAGCCGCTGACCGACGAGGACCTGGCGGCGCTGCGCGCCGAACTCGTGGCGCTCGCGCCCGAGGCGGTCGCCATCTGCCTCTTGTTCGCCTTCCAGGACGAGCGCTTCGAGGCGCGCATCGAGGCCGCGCTCGCCGACCTGCCGGCCTTCATCTGCCGCTCGAGCGAGGTGCTGCCCGAGTTCCGCGAGTACGAGCGCGGCATGGCCACCTGGATGAACGCCTACGTCGGCCCGCGCATGGCGCGCTACCTGACCGCGCTCGAATCCCGCCTGGCCCCCGCGCGGCTGGCCGTGATGCAGAGCGCCGGCGTCAGCGCCGAGCCAGGCTACGCCGCCCGCCACGCGGTCAACCTGCTGCTGTCCGGGCCCGCCGGCGGGCTGGCCGGGGCCCGCCACGTCGGGGCCGCGGCCGGATGTGAGCGCCTGCTCACCTTCGACATGGGCGGTACCTCGACCGACGTCGCGCTGATCGACGGGGAACTCGCGCTCACCAGCGAGGGCCGTGTCGGCCCCTGGCCGGTGGCGGTGCCGATGGTCGACATGCATAGCATCGGCGCCGGCGGCGGCTCGCTCGCGCGGGTCGACCAGGCCGGCATGCTGCACGTCGGGCCGCAGTCCGCGGGCGCCGCCCCCGGACCGGCCTGCTACGGTCTGGGCGGCGAGCAGGCGACCGTCACCGACGCCAACGTGGTACTCGGTCGGCTGCCGGCCGACCTGCTGCTGGGCGGCCGCATTCGCGTCGATCGGCCGCGGGCGGAAGCCGCCGTCGGGCGCGTGGCCGCGGCGCTCGGGGTCGAGCTGCTGGCCGCCGCGCAGGGCATCATCGACCTCGCCAACGAGCACATGCAGCAGGCGCTCCGCGAGATCTCCATCGAGCGCGGCATGGACCCGCGCGACTACACCCTGGTGTCCTTCGGCGGCGCGGGCGGCCTGCACGTCTGCGCCCTGGCCGAGGCGCTCGGCATGGCGCGCGCCCTGGTGCCGGCCCAGGCCGGCGTGTTGTCGGCGCTCGGCATGGCCGTCGCCCATCCGGGCCGCCAGCTGTCCCGCACGCTCCGCCGACCGCTCGCGACGCTGGACGCCGCCGCCATCGAAGCCGGGCTCGCCGAGCTCGAGGCGCGCGGCGCGGCCGCGCTGGCCGCCGAGGGGCATGCGCCCGAGACGCTCGTCCGCCGCCCGTCGCTGGACGTCTGCTACAGCGGCCAGGCCTTTGCACTCACCCTGCCCTGGTCAGGCGACTGCGCGGCGCTCGCAGAGCGCTTCGAGGCCGAGCACCGCCGCCGCTACGGCCATGCGCTCGAGCGACCGCTCGAGGTGGTCAACCTGCGGCTCGCGCTGGAGGCGCCCGCCGCGCGACTGCCGGCCCTTGCGCCGGTCGGCGCCGGCGACCCTCGAGGGTCCGCCGTCCGGCGCGTGGCCGACCTCGGTGCGGGCGAGTCGGTCGCCGGCCCGGCGGTGCTGGTCGGCGAGGGCGGCACTGCCTGGCTGGCCCCAGGCTGGCGGGCCACCGCCGATGTGGCGCGCAACCTGCATCTGGAACGCGGTTGAGTCCGCCCGTCAAACTTCTGGCGCGGCGGACGCTATGTAGGCCAAGGTCGCGGATGAATCTTCCGTAATGACACGGTCTTGCGTTTGATTGACGCGAGGTGACTGGAGAATTCCGCGAAATGTGATAAACATGGCGCCGTGCCGCGACCCGCAGGTCCGGCCGCGCTCGTTCAATCGTTTCAGACCCTGTTGGGGAGAGTCATGCTGCAAGGATTAGTGTCGATGCCGTGGTGGGGCCATGTCCTCGTCGCGCTCGTATTCACCCATCTGACCATCGCCGCCGTCACCATCTACCTGCATCGCAACCAGGCGCACCGCGCGGTGGACCTGCACCCGGTGGTGTCGCACTTCTTCCGCCTGTGGCTGTGGCTGTCCACCGGCATGAACACCCGCGAGTGGACCGCCGTGCACCGCAAGCACCACGCCGCGGTGGAGACCCTGGAAGATCCGCACAGCCCGGTCGCCCACGGCATCAAGAAGGTGCTGACCGAGGGCGCCGAGCTCTACCGCATCAATGCCAAGCGCCAGGACATCATCGACCAGTACGGCTACGGCACCCCGGACGACTGGGTCGAGCGCCACTTCTACACGGGGCGCGACAGCCTCGGCATCTTCATCATGATGGGCGTGAACATCCTGCTGTTCGGGCCACTCGGGCTCACCATCTGGGCGGTGCAGATGGCCTGGATCCCGATCTTCGCGGCCGGCGTCATCAATGGCATCGGCCACTACTGGGGATATCGCAACTTCGAGACCGCCGACGCCTCCACCAACATCATGCCCTGGGGCATCCTCATCGGTGGCGAAGAGCTGCACAACAACCACCACGCCTTCGGCAGTTCGGCGAAGTTCTCGGTCAAGCCCTGGGAGTTCGACCTCGGCTGGATGTACATCCGCATCATGGAGACCTTCGGGCTCGCCACGGTGCGCAAACTCGCCCCGGCGCGACCGGCGGTGGACGAGGCCAAGTCCGCCATCGACTTCGAGACCCTGAAGGCGGTGGCCGGCAACCGCCTGCACGTGATGGCCGACTTCGGCCGCATGGTGGTCAAGCGCGTGCATCGCGAAGAGCTGGCCAAGGCCGGCGCCGAGCTCAAGCCCGCGCTGAAGCCCCTGCGTCGCCTGCTGCTCCGCGCCGAGGAGCGTCTGAACGAGGCGGAACGCGACCGCCTGCAGTCCACCCTGCCCCTGAGCCAGCCGCTGGCCGTGGTCTACGGCTTCCGCCAGCGCCTGCAGGACATCTACGAGCAGCGCGCCGCGAGCAAGGAAAACCTGCTGAACCTGCTCCAGGACTGGTGCCAGCAGGCCGA
>JBFWYG010000140.1:4494-7083 GCA_050186725.1 Gammaproteobacteria bacterium
CGCTTGTTCTTGGTGGTGGTGTAGTAGTGGCCGGTGCCGGCGCTCGAAACCATCTTGATCTTTTCTTGCATGGCCGTGGCTCCTCTTAGACCTTCTCACCGCGCGAGCGCAGATCCTTCAGGACCGTCTCGATGCCGTTCTTGTCGATGATGCGCAGGCCCTTGGTGCTGACGCGCAGGCGCACGAAGCGCTTCTCGCTCTCCACCCAGAAGCGGTGGGACTGCAGGTTCGGCAGGAAGCGACGGCGGGTCTTGTTGTTGGCGTGCGAGACGTTGTTGCCGCTGACCGGCCTCTTACCCGTGACTTGGCATACGCGCGACATGGTCTGGTCCTGACGAAATCGGAAAAAGGGGCGGCATTCTAGCCAGTTCACCGCGCCGATCCAAGCCCGGCCAACCAATCCGGCCTCGACCGGTGCCGACACGCCGGCTGCGCCGGGCCTGGCCCGGCGCCGCAGCCCGCTCACAGCATGCCGAGCGCGGCCATCGATACCGCTTCACGCTCGCCCACCACCAGGTGATCGAGCACCCGCACGTCGATCAGCGCCAGCGCATCGACGATGCGGCGGGTGATGGCGCCGTCGGCCGCGCTCGGCTCGGCCACCCCCGAGGGATGGTTGTGGGCCAGGATGATCGCCGCGCAGTTGAGTTCCAGGCAGGACTTCACGATTTCCCGCGGATGCACGGTCGCGCTGTCGATGGAGCCGAAGAACAGTTCGCGGAGCGTGATCACCCGGTGCCGCGTGTCGAGATACAGGCAGGCGAAGACCTCGCGCTCGTAGGCCTTCATGCGTGACACCAGGTACTGGCTCGCGGCGTGGGGATTCTCGAGCGGACCTTCGCGCTCGAGGGCGGCATAGACGTAGCGCCGCCCGAGTTCCAGCGCCGCGTGCAAGGTGGCGTAAGTCGCCGGGCCGCAGCCCTGGCAGTCGGCGAGCCGCTCCTGGCGCGCTTCCAGCAGGCCGCGCAGCCCGCCGAGCGTCGACAGTACCTGCCGCGCCAAGCTCACCGCGTCCGCGCCGCGCACCCCGGTGCGCAGCAGCACCGCGATGAGCTCCGCGTCGGACAGGCTGTCGCTGCCCTCGCGCAACAATTTCTCCCGCGGCCTCTCGGCGGCGGGCCAATCCCTGATGGCCATGTGTTCCCCTCCTTGGGAAGCCGCGTGGATCGCGACCCGCGCAGTATAGGGAGGCCGCGCGCGCGTCGTCACCCGCACCCGCGCCGCGAGATATGCAGGCGCGATGCTTCAGGTAATATCCCGCGCCATGGACGTCCTGCCGCCCAATGCCCTCGCCGCGCGCCGCGTGCTGCTGGTCGTCTCCGGCGGCATCGCGGCCTACAAGGCGCCGGACGTGGTGCGACGCCTGCGTGACGCGGGCGCGGAGGTGCAGGTGGTGATGACGCCGGCGGCCGCGGCCTTCATCACGCCGCTGACCTTGCAGGCGGTGTCCGGTCGCGAGGTGCGCAACGAGCTGTTCGACGCCGCCGCCGAGGCCGCGATGGGACACATCGAACTCGCGCGCTGGGCCGACGTGGTGCTCGCCGCGCCCGCCACCGCCGATTTCCTCGCGCGCCTGCGGCTCGGCATGGCCAACGACCTCGCCACCGCCGTGTGTCTCGCGACCCGCGCGCCGCTGGTGGTGGCGCCGGCCATGAACCAGCAGATGTGGCAGCATCCCGCCACCCAGGACAACCTCGCCGCGCTCGCCGCGCGCGGCGTGCGCATCGCCGGTCCGGGCGCCGGCAGCCAGGCCTGCGGTGAAGTGGGGCCCGGCCGCATGCTCGAAGCCCACGAGATCTGCGCCGCCGTTCACCAGCAGCTCGCCACCGGCCTGCTCGCGGGCCTGCGCGTGCTCGTGACCGCCGGGCCGACCCGCGAGCCCATCGACCCGGTGCGCTACATCAGCAATCACAGCTCGGGCAAGATGGGCTACGCGCTCGCCGCGGCGCTCGTCGACGCCGGCGCACGGGTGACCCTGGTTAGCGGACCCACCGCGCTCGCCGCGCCCGCGGGTGTCACGCGAGTGGCGGTCGAGACGGCGCTCGAGATGTACGACGCGGTGATGGCCGCGCTCCCGACCGACATCTTCGTCGCCACCGCCGCGGTCGCCGACTATCGTGTCGACCAGGCCGCCGCGCGGAAGATCAAACGCCAGGACGCCACGCTGGCGCTGCAACTCACACCCAACCCCGACATATTGAAGACTGTCGCTGCGACGGCGACCCCACCGTTCACCGTCGGCTTCGCCGCCGAAACCAACGACGTCGAACACCACGCGCGCGAAAAGCTCGAGCGCAAGGCCATCGACATGGTCGCTGCGAACCTGGTGGGTGGACCGGGCCTCGGCTTCAACGCCGACGATAACGAACTGCTGGTCATCTGGCGTGACGGCGAACGCCTGCTCGCGCGCGACGACAAGCCACGCATCGCGCGCGCGCTGGTCGCGCTGATCGCCGAGCGTTACGCGGCGCGCGGCGTGTCATCGGGGAATTGAGCTTGTACACTTGCGCCAAAGACCTGGGGGCGGCACGTCGACAGCGCGGGCCGATTGGGTAAGGCATGAAATCTCCCATCGCCGCGGGCGGGCTC
>JBFWYG010000141.1:0-6979 GCA_050186725.1 Gammaproteobacteria bacterium
GTCCATCCAGTAGTGGATGTCGCGATAGCCGTCCAGCGGCCGGTCCAGCGGATGCTTCCACTGGCCGATCGAGTGATGCCCGATGCAGCACTGGGTGAAGGCATTCATGTGCATCTGCTTGGGCATGACTCAGCTTCCCTTCGCATCAAGGACGGACCGGCGCGCGTGCATGCTCACATCCCCTGCAGATAGGCGGCGACGTTGCGCACCGCCTGCGCGTCGAGCGGCGCGGGATAGAGCTTCGGCATCTTGGCCGAGGGGTTCTCGATCCACTGCACGGTGCGCACGAAGTCGAGTCGCTTGGACACGCCCTTCAGGCTCGGCCCGGTGCCGCCTTCGCCGCTCGGCCCGTGGCAGGCGGCGCAGACCTTGGCGTACAACGCCTGGCCAGCGGCCGGGTCTGGCTTGTCGTGCGCGGCGAGCGCGACCGGCAGGGCGTCCAGCTTGGGCGCATTCTTCGCGCCGAGCGCATAGATGACGAGCGTCGGGCTGCCGGTCACGCCGAAGGTCATGCGCGACACGTTGCCGGCGACGAAGGCCACGTACTGTTTGCCCTTGCGCATGTAGGTGATGGTGCCGCCGGCCAGCGCGCCGCCCACCTGGTGCTTCAGCAATTCGCGACCGTCGCTGGAATCGAGCACGATGAAGTGGCCCTTCATGTCGCCGGCGAGGATCACGCCGCCCGCGGTCGGCACCAGGCCCGAGACCTGCGGACCGAGGGTCTCGTACTTCCAGCGGATGGAGCCGAGATCCTGGTCGGCGGAGACTACCCAGCCGCGGCTCTCGTCGGCGAACTTGAACTGGCCGCCCATGGCGAACTCGCCGGGCTTGTAGGTATAGCCCTCGTCGGCGGTAAGGCGCGCGCACCAGTCGACGCTGCCGACCACGATCGCCTTGTTCGGCTTGTCGTAGGCCGGCCCGTTCCACTCCACGCCGCCGAGTGGACCCGGGCACACGTCGATGCCCTCGCGGGTCGGCGCGACGCCGGCGTTCTTGATGGTCGTGACGGGTGTCTTGAACTCGCGCTTCAGGGTCTCGCGGTTCACGCCGTAGAGGTAGCCATCCTTGCCGCCGAAGGCCACCATGCGCTCGCCCTTGCTGTTGTAGTACAGCATCGGCGCGGCGCCGAGATCGAGATCCTGACCATCGTTGCCGAGCAGCTGGTGATACCACTTCACCTTGCCGGTGTTGGCATCGAGCACGACCAGCGAGTTGGTGTAGAGATTCTCGCCCTGGCGCAGGTGCGGCAGGAGATCGGGCGCGGGATTGCCGACCGGCACGAACAGTTCGCCGGACGCCATGTCGAGCGTGTAGGTCGTCCAGCTGCCGCCGCCGCCGTAGCGCGAGCTGTCGGCGTCCTTCCAGGTCTCCGCGCCCGGCTCGTCGCCGCGCGGCACGGTGTAGAAGCGCCACACTTCGCGGCCGGTCGCTGCGTCGAGCGCGACCACCCGCCCACGAATGCCCCAGTCGCCCCCGGCGGCGCTGGTGAACACCAGGCCCTGGTAGATCTGCGGCGCGGCGCTGAAGAATTCTCCAGCCTTCGGATCGCCCACCTGGTACTTCCACACGGTCTGGCCGGTCTTGGCGTCGATCGCCAGGAAGCGCGCGTCCACCGTGCCGCGATAGAGCTTGCCGTTGGCGTAGGCGAGGCCGCGGTTGACCTGCAGCGCGGTGCCGCCGGGTTCCTCGGTCTCGTAGTGATGACGCCAGAGCTGCTTGCAGTTGGTCGCGTCGACCGCGAGGGTGTCGGTCGACGTGGTGAAGTACAGCACCCCGTCGATCTCGAGGATGCCGGTGTGGAAGGCGCCGACGTCTTCCACCTTCAGGCGGCAGACTTCACCGAGTTCGGCGGCATTGTCACGCGTGACCTGGTTCAGCGGCACGTAGCGCTGGCCGTTGACGTTCTCGTTGTAGCTGGTCCAGTTGGTGTTGTCTGGAATGGAGACGGCCTGTTGGGCGTTGGCCGTGGCACACATGCCCACGGCCAACGCCGTCATCGCCAGAGTGGCGCCTCGCTTCATCACTTTCTCCCCCGCGGAATGGTCTCGAATGCCCGTCGCGCGGGCCGCAGGGGGCGAAGGGTCGCATAGATTCGGGCGGCAGGGGAGCCTGCGAAAGTTTCGACGCTCCCACACCGCGGCCGCCGCCCGAGCCCCACGCCGGACCGGGCCCAGCGAGGGCAAGCGCAGGGCTGACGGGCGCGCTCGCCGCAGGCGCCGAGGCGCTATCTCCGACGGCGCTTCGGCGGCGGTAGGTCGCCGAGCAGGTCGTCGAGGAACAAGTCGTCTTCCCTCTCGAGATCGCCCAGGTGGTAGTCCTTCAGCACCATCTTGAGGTAGCGCGGGTCGCGAATGTTGGCCGCTTCGGCGGCGCACTCGTCGCGCCGACGCTTGAGGTCCCGCACGTCGCGCTTGAGCGAGCGCATCACGGCGTCGGGCGAGACTTCGCCCGCGACGGAATCCATCGCGAAGGGCCCCGTCGCGACCAGTAGCTCTTGCTCGAGCGCTACGCACTGCCTCTCGAGCAGGTAATTGAACTCGCGCAGCCGTTCACGCGGCATGCCCGAGAGTGCGTCCGACGTGGTCTGCTCGACCTGCAGCTGCAAGTCGAGCAACTTGATCAGGTCCTCGTCCGCGTAGGCGCGGTTGGCCTCCTGCATGAGCTCGGTCTTGCGCGCCCGCGCGGTTGCGTCTGCTTCGCGATCGGGATGCAGCTCGCTGGCGAGCTTGCGATAGATCTGCCGGACGGCTTGACTCGCGCCCTGGGCGAGCCTGACGCCGAGCGACTCGCCGCGACGCGTCTTGCCGTTTGGGCCGGCGTGACCCGCGTCTTCATCCCACGACGTGTCTGCCGAGTCGTCGAACTCTGACTGTTCGGCGATGCGCCGAAGCAGCTCGTCGACCGACAGCCCGGCGTCCTGTTCGTTCGGTTCCAGGCCAAAGAGGTTCTGCGCCAGGCCGCGCGCGTGCGCCTCGTCGGCTGCCTGCTTCTCGGCGAAACTGACCGTCGAATACTGGTCGTGGAGGGCGATGAGGGTGTCGTCGGGCGCTTCGCTCAGCAGTTCGTTCAGATGCCACAGCAGGATCTCGACGACCTTGGCGCGATCGCGTTTGCTCAAGGCCGCATTCGTCGCCGCATCGTGCAGGCTCATGATCAGCTCGAGACGGGCCGCGCGGAAGCTGGCTTCCACGGGCTCGAGGTCGGTCGCGACACGCTGTTGGAAAACCGACAGGAACGCCTGCCACTCGGCGAGCCGCGCGCGCAGCGCGGTGAGATTCTTGACCAGCTTGTTGAACCGACGCTGCTCCTTGCCGAGCTTGCTGCCCGGCTCGCGATCGACCTGCAGGCGAATGGCAGGCACGGCGGCGGCCTTGGTAGGCGGTTCGGGGCGTTTGCGCGGTGGGGTCAAGCGAACGTTCTCCAGTCCGCGAGATGTGCAATGCCTGCCTGGCTCGCGCGGGCGGTGTACGGCCAGTGGGTCAGGATTTTCGTGCGCGGTCGCCGGCCGTGCCAGGGGGCTCGAGCCCGCTTAGAACACCGCATGGTCACCACGCTCCGGCGCAGCCTGGCCCTGCGCGAGCCGGGCATAGAAATCGAGCAGCGTGTCGCTGCCCGTCTCGGGCGTCGCGTCGGCGTCGTACCTCCCGGTCACAGGGTCCAGCACGAGCATGGATTCGGTGGCGTAGTAGCGACCGATGCGCGCGAGCTCCGCCTTGGCGGCGAGCCGCGGCAGGACTCGTCCACCCAGGTCCAGCGCCGCGACGATGCTGTCCAGCAGGGCCACCGGCACCTGGCGAAACCGTGGGCTACGTCCAAGCAGGGCGCACAGGTGTTCGCCTTGCTCGCGCGGGGTGATTGCAGGTCCCGGGCCGCCTATCGGCAGCACGCGGTTGCGCCGCGCGGGGTCGTCGAGACAGCCGACCAGGTAGTCGCCGAGGTCGTCGTCGCCGATCGGCTTGCAGGCGGTCAGTCGCCCGTCGCCGAACACCAGGAAGGGCTTGCCCTGTCGGACCCGCTCGACCTGGCCCGAGAGGGACTTGAAGAACGCCGTCGGCCGCACGATGGAATAGTCGATGCCGCTCGCGATCAGCGCCTGCTCCGCGGCGAGCTTGGCGTGCTGGAAGGCGAGCAGCGGCTTCTGCACGCAGATGGCAGACAGCAGCACGACGTGACGCATCCCGGCGCGCACCGCCGCCTCGAAGGCGTCGACGTTGACGCGGTGATCGATGGCCCAGGCGTCGGTCGGCGCGCCGGTGCGGGACGCCAGGCAGGAGACGAGCGCGTCGCAGCCGGCGTCGCGCAAGCCGTCGGCCCAGAGCGCCTGCGGGTCCCGCACGTCGACTACGCGCAGGTCCGCGCCGGCCAGCAGGCGGACGCTGTCTTCGATGCCGAGCGCGCCGCCCACGCCGGCGCGCGCGCGCACCAGGCACACGACCTCGTGACCCCGGCGCAGGAGGGCGCGCACGGTCGCGCGGCCAATGGTGCCGGTCGCGCCGAGCACGAGCACGCGGCGGCGTCCGATCGCGGCGCTTTCGCGTGGAGCGGTGCTTGACGATGACGACGTCATGACGATGGCTTCGGTGGGTGCTCGTTGCCCGGCGGCCGCGCCCCACGGGGCACGAGGCGCAAGCATAGTGCGCTTGCGGGTCCGAGGGCCACGGCGAAGGTGGACGCCGCCGTCGGCGGCGCGTTCCCCCGCCGTGCGCAAGCGCTTATGCTCTGCGCTCCCAAGCGCATGACAACCACACAGGAGCCGGACGATGGCATTGTCTTCGGAGTTCATCAAGGCAGCGGGCCTCATGTCATCGATGAAGAAGATGACGGAGGCAGTCAAGAAGGAGTTGCCGAACCTCGTTGCCTTCGGCAGCAATGTCGACAACCTGGAGAAGATGGAGGACGACCTCGAGAAGTCTGCGAAGGCGCTCAGCGCCGCGATCCAGGCCTACACCAAGGACTTCGACAAGTTCGAAGGCTTCGTCAAGGCCATCGAGTCCAGCCACTCGGACTACGAGAAGGCGGTGAAGGACTGGATCAAGGATGGCCGCAACCACGGCGAGAAGGAATACAAGACGGCGTGCGAGGCCATGGAACAGGGGCTCGAGCGCATCGAGAAGAAAGTCGATGCGATGAAGAAGTACTGGGCGCCGCCGCCCAAGTGGTGATGGGGCGTCAGCCGCGCTAGGACGGCCCGGGCCGCGATCGCGCCGTTCGCGCGCCCGCCGACCCTTGCCGGCGCCGTGAGTCCCACGGCAGGATCGGGCCAGCATGGCAAGCCACCAGGAGTTCGCCCCATGGCCCAAGGTCCCGATCTCCCGACCAAGAAGGACTGGCAGGACTTACGCAAGCGCCACGACATTCCCGGTGGCGCAGTGAAGGGCGCTTCCATCGGCACGGCGATCGATGCCGTGCACAAGGCCGCCGCCGATGGACTGTTCGACGCCGTCAAGCCGATAGACGCGCTCCTGTCGTCCTGGAAGACCTACCAGGACAAGCTCGCGAAGGAAGCGGCCGCCGCGGCCAGGAGCAAGGACAAGGCGGCAGTCGAGCGGGAGAAGGCCGTCGACAAGTTCCTCGATGCGGCGGACAAGCAGATCATGACGCCGTTTGCCGAACACTACGCGCGGTTGAAGCGTCATCGCAACACCGTCATCGACGCGCCGAAGATGGCCGCTGAGTGCAAGAAGCGGCTGGACGAGATGGACTTCACCAGGTTCAAGCTCACCGATCTGCAGTCGCGGCTGGTCAAGATCGGACAACTGACCAGCGCCATGCAGGTCGCGATCGACACCCTGCAGCCGATAGCCGACCCGCAGCTCGCGACCTCGATCCGCACCTACATCCGCGATGCGAAGAAGAACCTGTTCGACCTCGAGCAGGTCGTGCTGATGGCGATGCCGTCCTCGAACTCCAAGAAGGAGCCAGTGCCGATGGACAGGAGCGAGGACGCGTGGAACCGGCGCTGGAAACTGGCGGTGAACGACTTCAACGCGCTGGAGGGTTTCTTCACCAAGCTGATCGGCTCGGGATCCTGAGTTCCTGCCAGGGCGCGCCGTGGCCGTTGCAGCTGAGCGGGCGGCCGCGGTTGCGACCAGCGAACACCAGTGATGCAACGCACGGCTATACTCCGCGCATCAAGCAAGAGGACGCTCCATGAGCCACCGCCTGGGTTTCGGTATATTTCTCGCGCCCTTTCACCGCGCCGGTGAGAATCCTACGCTGGCCATCCAGCGCGACCTGGAACTCGTCACCCACCTCGATCAGCTCGGCTACGACGAGGCCTGGGTTGGTGAGCATCATTCAGCCGGCAGCGAGATCATCGCCTCGCCGGAGATTTTCATCGCGGCGGCCGCCGAGCGCACGCGTCATATCCGGCTTGGCACCGGCGTCATCAGCGTCGGCTATCACAACCCGCTGTGGGTCGCGGAGCGGCTCGTGCAGCTGGACCACATGACCCACGGACGCGTGATGTTCGGCGCCGGACCTGGGTCACTGCCGACCGACGCCGCGATGATCGGCATCGAGCAGAGCGAGACCCGCGACCTGCTCGAGCAGGGTTTCGACATCATCATGCACCTGCTCACCAGCGAGGAGCCGCTGACCTTCCGCAACAGTCGTTGGGACCTGCGTGAGGCGCAGCTGCATCTGCGCCCCTATTCGAACCCGCTGTTCGATTGCGCCGTGGCCGCGGTGGTCTCGCCCTCGGGACCGCGGCTGGCGGGCAAGCACGGCGTGGGCCTGCTGTCGCTTGGCGCGACCCAGGCCGCCGGCTTCGACGCGCTCGCCCTGCACTGGAACGTGATGGAGCAGCGCGCCGCGCAGTTCGGCAAGGTCGCCGACCGCGCCAAGTGGCGGCTGGTCGGCATGATGCATTGCGCCGAGACCCGCGAGCAGGCGCGCCGCGATGTCGAGTACGGCATCGCCTCGTGGTTCCGCTACTTCCAGACCGTGGCCGGACTGCCGCAGATGAACCTCACCGGCA
>JBFWYG010000142.1:0-6873 GCA_050186725.1 Gammaproteobacteria bacterium
CGTCCATGTACTGCGGAAAGGATTCCCAGTTCCACGACAGGCCGGCGCGCAGCGCGACGCCCGGGATGTCCTCGACGCCTTCCATGAGTTCGATCAGCCAGTCGTGACGCTCGGGCGCGGCGGGCGCAAAGCCCACGCCGCAGTTGCCCATCATCAGCGTGGTCACGCCGTGGCGCAGCGAGGCCGGCAGCACCGGGTCCCACACCGCCTGACCGTCGTAGTGGGTGTGGATGTCGACCCAGCCGGGCGCGACCACCAGGCCGTCGGCGTCGACGGTCTCGCGCGCGGCACCGAGATCGCGGCCGATGGCGGCGATGCGCCCGTCCTTGAAGGCGATGTCGGCGGTGTAGGGCGCGGCGCCGGTGCCGTCGACGACGGTGCCGCTCTTGATCAGGGTGTCGAAACTTGCCATGGCCTGCTTTCTCCCCGGGCGAGGCCTCGCGGCCGCCCAAAGCGTGCGTTTGTTCACGCCGGGTCGCGACCCGGCAGAGTGTCGCGCCGCCCGCCGCCGATGCGAGCCGGCGGCGGGCGGACAGCCCCGGACAATGCGCGAATCCCCCTGGGCTGGCAATCCCGCCTTCGAGTAGGCGCTGCGCGTCAGCCCATGAGGCCGATGAAGTACTCGATGCCGAGTTCCGCAACCTCGCCCGTCACCGGGTCCTGGCTGCGTAGCAGCACGGACTCGCCGGGCTCGCCGACCAGCACGGTGAACACGGTGAAGCCGGTCGCGCGGGTCTCCGGGTAGTGGGTCGAGCCCACCTGTTCAACCGCCAGCCCGCCGGGCGCCAGATGGATGTCGCCGTAGCTCCAGTTGCCGTCCAGCGTGTAGGCGAAGGCGCGGCATCGGTGCTCGTGCATCGGGAAGCTCTGGTTGGGCCCGAGGCGGTAGAGAAAGGCCACGGTGTTGGACGCGGGATCGGCGTACAGCACTTTGATGGCCGAGCCCGGGTAGCCGACCATGTCGTGCCAGGGATGCGCGTCGCCCGCGACGAACGCGTCGCCGGGTTGCGCGATGGCCGGCCAGGGCTTGCCGGCGGGCAGCGGCGCGGGGACTTGGTGGGTGTGATGGAGATCCGGACGGGCGTTCATGAGCATCCTCCCCAGGTTCGTGAAACGCGGGCCGAGCATGGCATGGGCGTACGACCGACAACAAGCCGCGGCGCTTGCGGGCGGCGGCAGGGGCGCTGGTATGCTTGTTCACATGTTCCACTGTGACGACCGCCTGCGCGAGCTGATTCGCGCCCATCTTGCTGCGTTCGAAGTCCGTCCCGGGGCCGGCGCGGCCAAGGCCGCCGCGGTGGCGCTGGCGGTGGTGGACGGCGCCCATGGTCCGAACCTCTCGGGCCTGCCCGACCATGACGAGTGGCAGGCGCACGCCGCGCTGATCCTCACGCGTCGCTCGTCGAAGTTGCGCAACCATGCCGGTCAGTGGGCGCTGCCCGGGGGGCGCATCGACGCCGGCGAGAGTCCCGAGGACACGGCGCTGCGCGAGATGCGCGAGGAAGTGGGGCTCGCGCTCGACCACCGCGCGGTGATTGGCCGACTCGACGACTTCGTCACCCGCTCCGGTTTCAGCATGACCCCGGTGGTGATCTGGGCGGGCCCGCAGGCGGTCCTCGAACCGAACCCCGACGAGGTCGATTCGATCCACCGCATCCCGGTGCACGAGTTCATGCGCGAAGACGCGCCGCTGCTCGAGCATCTGCCCGAAGGCGGCGCGCCGGTGCTGCGCATGCCGATCGGTGACAGCTGGATTGCCGCGCCCACCGCGGCCATCCTCTACCAGTTCCGCGAAGTGTGCCTGAGTGGCCGCGCGACGCGCGTCGCGCACTACGAACAGCCGAGCTTCGCCTGGCGCTGAGCGCCACGCCACGCCACGCCGCGCCAGGGAAGCCCCATGCAGACAGGATTGCTGTTGCCGGCCTGGACCGGTGCCGCCGGCGGCGCGACGCTCGGCACGCGCGAACTGCTCGCCTTCGCCGCGCGCGCGGTGGCGGCCGGCTTCGAGTCGCTGTGGGTGAGCGATCATTTCCTGAACGAGCCGTTCGAGGACTTCAAGGTGCTCGGCATCGAGTTCGACGAGGCGCTGCGCGGGGTCAAGTCCGGGCAGTGGGAATGCTGGAGCCTGATGGCGGCGCTGGCCGCGCGGCTGGACGACGTGACGCTCGGCACGCTGGTCAGCAATACCGGCCTGCGCAACCCGGCGTTGCTCGCGCGCATGATCGACACGGTCGACGATCTCAGCGGCGGACGGCTGGTGGCGGGGCTCGGCGCGGGGGACTTCCCCACCGAGCATCGCGCCTTCGGCTACGACTTCTCGCGTCCCGTGGCGCGCTTCGAGGAGGCGCTGCAGGTCATTCGCCCGCTGCTGCGCGGCGAGACGCTGAGCCACCACGGCGAGTTCTATCGCACCGAGGCCGCGCAGCTCCTGCCGCGTGGGCCGCGGGCGCGCGGCGCGCCGATCATGATTGGCCTCCTGCACGGCGGACCGCGCATGCTGCGCCTGGTCGCGCAGTACGCCGACGAGTGGAACTACATGGCGCCCTTCGGCGACAGCCGCGCCGGCCTCTACCCGGCGGCCTGGGCGCGCGTGGCCGCCGCGTGCGAGCGCCATGGTCGCGATCCGACCACGCTGAAGCGCCACGTCACGGTCGGCGTGAGCGTCGGCGACGCGGTCTGGCCACTACCCGGCAGCCGTCCGTTGAGCGGCTCGCGCCTGGAACTGGTGGACGAATGCGCGGCCTATGCCGAAAGAGGCGTGAGCACCTTGAGCATGGTGCTCGAACCCTGCACCGAGGCGAGCCTCGAATTCCTTGCGCCGGTGCTGCAGGCGGTGCGGAGCATGTGACGCGGGTTCTGGGCCGTCGTGCATGGCCGATTGAAATCGGCCCTACAACGGCAACGCATCGTGCGCCGCAGCCACATGTAGGGCGGGTTTCAACCCGCCGGGCACGGCCCGTCCGAATACACCGCGAATGGCCGATTGAAATCGGCCCTACGACCCCTCATCAGGATCCGGCACCTTCTCCTGCCGGTACAGCCACATCAACCCGCTCTGTCCCTTGTCGGCATCGCCCTGCGCGATGAGTTGCCGATACATCTGCTGCACCAGCGCGGTGACCGGCATCGGCGACAGCGTCTCGCGGCCGAGGTCGCAGGCGATGTCGATGTCCTTGGCCATGAGGGTGGCGTTGACCTCGCGGCTGTAGTCGGCCGCGGCCATGCGTCGCGCGTGGTGCTGGAGCACGGCCGAATCGGCCCAGCCGCCGGCCAGCGCGTCGGGCAGGCGCGCGGCGGCGACGCCGAAGTTGGCGGCGTAGTTGAGCGCCTCGGCGGCGACCGCGAGGTTGCCGCCGATCATCATCTGGTTGGCTATTTTGGCGGCCTGGCCGGCGCCGTTGTCGCCGAGGTGGGTCACGCGCTGGCCGTAACAGGCGAAGAGCTCGCGCTGCGCATCCAGCACCGCCGCGTCGCCGCCCGCCATGATCACGAGGCGCCCTGCCTCGGCCGCGATCACGCCGCCGGTGACCGGCGCGTCCAGCCAGCGCATGCCGCAGGCCGCGGCCAGGCGCGCGGCGTAACGGCGCGTGGCGAGCGGATGGATGGTGGAGTGGTCGACGAGCACGCTGTCGGCGCGCGCGCCGACCACGATACCGTTGTCACCGAACACCACCGCTTCCACCGCCGCGGTGTCGGTCACGCACAGCAGCACGCGATCGCAGGCAGCGGCGAGCGCGGCGGGCGAGGCTTCCAGCGTCACGCCGCGTGCGCGCCACGGTGCGAGACGCGCAGGATCGCGGCCCCAGGCGCGCAGCCGGTAGCCGGCGTCCAGCAGCCGCGTGGCGATGGCGCCCCCCAGTGCGCCGAGGCCGATGAACCCCAATTCGGTGCCTGCCATGCCCTGACTCCCCGCGCTATGCTCGTCGTTCGATTGTTCAGGCGACGCGCGGTGCGCGCAAGGCGCGCTGCACGACCTGTCCGCCACACTTACCGAGGGGAACCCAATGAGACTCGAAGGCAAGACCGCCATCATCACCGGCGGCGCGAGCGGCATGGGCCGCGCCACCGTGCTGCGCTTCCTGGCCGAGGGCGCCAATGTCGTGATCGCCGACTACAACGCCGCCACCGGCGCGGAGACGCTGGAGCAGGCGACGCAGCAGGGCTTCGGCGCGCGCGCGCGCTTCATCAAGACCGACGTCGCCAAGGAAGCGGACATCGAGGCGATGATCGCCTGCGCGGTCGACAACTTCGGGCGTCTCGACGTGCTGTTCAACAACGCCGGCGTGGGCGGCGCCATCGGCCCGCTCACCGAACTCACGGTGGAAGCCTTCGACTACACCTTCGACGTGCTGACCAAGAGCGTGTTTCTCGGCATGAAGCACGGCACGCGGGTGATGAAGAAGCAGGGCGGTGGCGGCAGCATCATCAACACCGCGTCCATCGCGGGACTGTCCGGCGACGCCGGGCCGATGATCTACTCGGCGGCCAAGGCCGCGGTCATCAGCCTGACCAAGTCGGCGGCGGTCGAACTCGCGCCCGAGCGCATTCGCGTCAACGCGATCTGCCCCGGTCTCATCTGGACGCCGCTCGCGCATGGCGGCAAGACCGAGAAATACGCCGAGGTGTTCACCACCGGCCAGCCGTGGCCCGAGCGCGGCGAGGGCGAGCACATCGCCGGCGCGGCCTTGTTCCTGGCCACCGACGACGCGCGCTTCGTGACTGGCGAGAGCCTCATCGTCGACGGCGGCCTGACCGCCGCCGGCCCCGAGCTCTCCAAGCGCTTCAAGCAGAATTCCGGCCGCACCGCCGACTTCGTCGGCATCACCCGCGGTTCGACCGGCGAGCCGCCGGTGCTGAAGAAACTCTGAGGCGAATCAGGCTCGCTCCTCGAACCCCGGCACCCTGTAGGGCGGATTTCAATCCGCCATTCATCCCAGAGCGCTACCCAGCGGCGATGCAGTGCATGGCGGGTTGAAACCCGCCCTACAGGGGCGTCTTCGTCGTAGGGCCGATTTCAATCGGCCAAGCACGGCGCGAAGAGGAGGGCCGTGCATGGCGGGTTGAAACCCGCCCTACAGGTGCGTCCGTTGTAGGGGCGATTTCAATCGGCCAAGCGCCGGCCGGGACAGACCCCGCACAGGGTCTGTCCCATCTCTCCTCACCGCCCCGTGAACTTCGCCTTACGCTTCTCCACGAACGCGGTCACACCCTCGCGGAAGTCTGCGCGCACCGCGCAGTCGGCGAACATCTCGGCCTCGAGCTGCAGCTGGGACTCGAACTCGTTCTCGAGCGAGCGGTAGAAGAGCTTCTTGGTGTTGCCGTAGACGTGGGTCGGGCCGTTGGCGAGGCGCGTGGCCAGCTTCGCGGTCTCGGCCTCCAGGTCCGCCGCCGGTACGACGAAGTTGATCATGCCCATCGCGGCCGCGCTGTGGGCGCTGACCCGATCGCCGAGCAGGGCCATCTCCAGCGCCTTCTTGATGCCGATGGCGCGCGGCAGCTGGAAGCTGGCCGAGCCGTCCGGGCTGGTGCCGATATGGCAGTAGGCGAGGGTGAAGAAGGCGTCGTCGGCGGCGATCACGAGATCCGCGCAGAGCGCCACGCTGACCCCGGCCCCGGCCGCCGCGCCGGCCACGCTGGCGATGATGGGTTTGCCCATGCGCCGCATGGTGTACATGATGGGGTGCAGTTCGTGGATGCGGTTCTGGTAGACCGGCTGGAGCTTGTCTGCCGGCTGCTGGATCAGCTGGGCCATGCTCTTGACGTCGCCGCCGGCCATGAAGTTGTCGCCGGCGCCGCGCAGCACCACGCAGCGCACGCTGTCGTCGTGTTCGATGGCCTGCAGGGTGTCGCGCAGCATGGTGCGCAGTTCCATGCTGAGCGCGTTGCGCGCCTCGGGGCGGTTGAAGGTGAGGGTGGCGATGGAATCGCGAATGTCTACCAGCAGGTCCGGCACGGTGGCTTCCTCTAGGTCTCCGGTGGAGCGGCTGATGTATGCGAAATCGGTCACCGCGTCAAAGCGCGTCGCGCTGACCGGGAACTTCGGCGCCGCGCCGCGGCAACCCGTTTGACCAGCCCCGAGGACCGCCCAGGCCCATGACGCCGACCGACACCGAACTGCTGCAGCGCATGCAATGCGGCGACGGCGGGGCGTTCAGTGCGCTCTACCAGCGCCACCAGCAGCGGGTGTTCCGCTTCGCGATGGTCTACTGCGGCGCCGAGAGCACGGCGGCGGACGTCACCCAGGAAGTGTTCATGCAGCTCATAGACAACCACAGCTACGACCCCGCCCAGGGCGACCTGCGTGGCTACCTGCTGGGTATGGCGCGCAACCTGCTGCGTCGCCATTGGCGGGACGCCCAGCGCTACGCCGCGCTGGCCGACGGCGAGGGCGAGGGGGGAGCGCTGGACGAGGTGCTGATCGAGCCGCTGGAGCCCTCGCACTGGGTGGGCCGCGCCCAGCAGCACGGCGCGCTGCGTGAGGCGATCCTGGCGCTGCCTGCCTACTACCGCGAGGTCACCATCCTCTGCGAGCTGGAGGAACTGGACTACCAGGAGGCGGCGCGCATCCTCGAAGTGCCCATCGGCACCGTGCGCTCGCGCCTGAATCGCGCCCGCAAGGCGCTGGCCGCGGCCCTCGCGGCCCCCGGCGTCGTGCCGCAAAGGAGTGAAGACTATGAACTGCGCGCAGTTTGACTGGCTGGTGGCGGACATCGCCGCCGGCCGCATCGAGGCCGGCGCCGAAGTCCGCGCCCATCTCGCGCGCTGCGACCGCTGCCGCGCCCATCTGCAGGCCGAGCGCCGCCTGACCGCCGCGCTGCGCGACGTCGCCGCCGAGCTCGCGCCGCTGTCCGCGCCGCCCGCGGTGGAAGCCGC
>JBFWYG010000143.1:0-6521 GCA_050186725.1 Gammaproteobacteria bacterium
GCGGCGGACGCGACGCGATGACTTGCGGACGGCACTCGGAGGGAGGTTTCGCATGATCGAACCACGCGTCGTGTTCGCGACCGATCTCGCCGGTGACGTCGCCACCGGGCTGGAGCTCGCCTGTCGCCTCGCACGCGATCGCGGCGCGACCCTGGTGCTGTTCTACGTGGTGCCGCTCGGCACCGGGCAGGGCGAGGGCATGCTGACCACCGCGGCGGATCTCGCCGCGCGCGATCATGTCTTCCAGACCCTGGTGCCGCCCGACCCGAGCGTGCCCTTCCTGCGCGTGCAGGAGGTGGGCGACGCCTGCGAGCGCATCAGCGCCTTCGTCGCGCGCGGGCAGGTCGAACTGCTGGTGGTGGAGGCGCCGCGGCGCGCCTGGTTCGCGCGCGCCCTCGGGCGCGGCCTGGCGGAGCGCCTGATGGGCCGCTGCGCCTGTCCGCTGGTGAGCTACGCGCCACGACCGGCACTGACGCCACGCGCGCGGCACGCGCCACAAGGCGGCGCGACGCTGTCGCCCGCGTTGCTGACCACGCTTCTGAACGCACGCGTCGAGGCGCTGCTCGCCTGGATGCATGCGAGTGAGGACCTCGTTGCCCATGCCGCTCGCCAGCCCTCCATCACCGGCACGGTCGCGGCCCTGCGCCGCGGCGCGGCGCGGCCGAGCGAGTTCGTGCTGTGGCTGCGCCGCGTGCTGACCCTGGAACTCGGTGAGTACCAGCGCGCCTGGCAGGCGCTCGGCGTGGCGGTGGTGGCGGGTGAGGACGCCGTGCTGCGCGCCGGCGCGCAGGCGCTGGCGACGCCTGCCTGCGCGGACTTCGTCGAGCGCGTGCGAACGCTGGGCCGCGCGGTGTCGGTGCCCTTGGAGAGCGACGTCGATGGGCAGTGCGTGGTGCTGGCGGGGGCCGCGTTGCCGGGCCCGCTCGAGACACGCGCGGTGCTGTATTTCGTGTTCGACGCGCGGCGCGACTTCCTGCGCATCCTCGCCCAGCCGGGGCCGACGCCGTCGGCCGAGACCTATGCCTTCGACGCCGCCGGCGTGATGCTGTCCAACAGTCGCTTTCCCGACCAGCTGCGGCGCATCGGCATCCTGCCGGCCGACATTGAGGTGCAGACGCCGCGCAGGCTCAAGGTCTGCGATCCGGGGCACAACCTGCTCGCCGACGGCGGCCGCCCCGCCGCGCGCCTGCCGCTCACGCGCGCCGCCGCGGCGGCGGTGGCCGGCGAGGACGGCTGCGATTTCTCCGGCTATCGCGACTACCGCGGCGTCGAGGTGGTGGGCGCGTGGCGCTGGCTGGCCGAGTACGGCTTCGGCGTCACGGCCGAGGTCGATCGCGAGCGGCACTGATGGGCGCGACGCCTTGTCACGCCCGTTCTAGTCACCGTTCGGCGACCTACGCGAGCAGCCTCGACGCGTGCGCCCGGCCGCGCTCCCTCACTGCTGGATGGAGCGCAGGTAGAGCATCATCTCGAGCACGCGCCCGCGTATCTCGGTTTCCGCGCCCGGCGCGCCGCTGGTCTTCCAGTTCGAACCCCACACCGGCATGTCGGGTGTGCCGTGGGCGCCGTTCGGACCGCGACCATCGATGGAGTCGTAGACGGTGGCGAACGGAAACTGTCCGCCGCTGTTCTTCGCCAGCAGCGTGAGATTGGCGGGTCGCTTGTTGAGCAGGCTCACGTAGGGACCGTTACCGGTGGCATCCGCGCCGTGGCACACGGCGCAGTACTCCATGAAGCGCGCCTTGCCGACGGCCTCGACGGATGCGTCGTCGGCGTTGGCGGCGCCGGTCAGGAACAGGGCAGTGAGCGCGAGCAGTGCGCGCCGGTTTCGACCGCGATGCGGGTGATGCATGACTTTCCCTCCGAACGGCGTCTTGATGACGCTGTTCGAGGTTAGGTCCGATGGTCGCTGACGTTCTGACTCGGGTCAGTTTGGCGAACTTCAGCCAGCGCGACGTCGACGCCGCGCCGCGAGCAGCGGCACGGCGCCGGCGATCATCAGCGTGCGCGGCGGGTGCCGCGCACGCCGCGCGCGAGGTCTTCGCACAGCGCGCGTGCCGCGGTGACATGCGCCGTGTCCTGGCCTTCCGGCAGGTCTTCCAGCAACGCTTCGAGCGCGGTGAGCGCCTCGGCGAGACGCGTCGCCGCCGATTGTCCCTGCACAGGTGCCGCCAGCGCCGCGGCGCGCAGCCGCACCAGGCGGGTCAGCGCGCGGACCTCGAGCGAGCGCGCCGACTGCGCGCGACACACTTCCAGCGCCTCCGCGCAGCTCGCCTCGGCGAGCGCGAGCCGCTCGCGCGCCGGCGCCTCGCCCTCGAACAGCAGTTCGCCGCGCAGGCCGAGCAGTTCGGCGTGATGCATGCACTCACCGGTGGTGCCGATGATCTCGAGCGCCTCGCTGACCGCGGCCAGGGCCTCGGTCGATTGGCCGTCACGCCGCAGCAGGTCCGCCAGCAGCGAGAGGAAGTAGGGGCGTCCGAGCTCCTGGCGCGTGGCGCGCAGCGCGTCCAGACCGAGGCGCAGCCGGGCGCAGGCGTCGCGATCCTGTTCGACGTAGGCCCGTGCCCACGCGTGCAGGATGCCGCCCATCGCCGCGAACTGCGGATTCTCGTGGGTCTCGGTCAGGCCGAGCAGCGCCGTGGTGTGGGCGAGCACGCGATCCGGCGCGCCGCATCCCTGGTGGATGAACGCGCTCCAGAAATGCGCGAACACCACGCCGTAGGGATGGGACAAGTGCTCGGCCTTGAACAGCGCCTCTGCGATCAGCGTCCGCGCGCTGTCGGCCCGTCCGAGGTACCACTCCGCCAGCGCCGCCCAGCACAGACACAGCACCTGGGGATCGTCGCCATACAGGTAGATCAGCGCGCGATGCCGGCGTGGGTCGTAGCCCGCGAGGCCTTGCTCGGCGTGCGCGAGGGCGCGGCGGAAACGGCCCTGGAAGAAGGCGTTGCCGCTCAGCATCATCTGCGCCACCACCATGTGCGAATCGTCGCCCGTGCCTTCGGCGATGCGCAGCAGCTGCGCGCGCAGGGCCTGCGAATCGTCGGACAGCTTCCAGCCGTAGCTGAAACGTCCGAGCCCGACCAGCACGGGGAACAGCAGCGGCGTGTCGCCGAGCTCGCGACACAGGTCGCGCGCCCGTCGGTAGGCGGTGCGCACCTCGAGTGCCGTGCTGCCGCGGGTCATCATCAGCGGCACGGCCAGGCTCACCTGCAGTTCGAGTTCGCGCTGCGTGCGCGCGATGTCCGCCGGCAGCCTGGGCAGCAGGCTGAGCGCGCGCGTCAGCAGATCAATGGCCTCGCGATTGGCGGAACGGCGCAGCGCGTTGTTCGCAGCTTCGGCCAGGTGGTGCACGGCGCGCGCCGGCACCTCGCCCAGCTCGAAGTGCATGGCGAGCTCCGCCGCGATCTCGTTCGTGCGCTCGCCGTACGCGCGCTCGCCCCATGCGGCGACCTGCCGGTGCGAACGCGCGCGCCGCGCCGGCGGCTGGCGCGCGTAGAGCACCGTCTGGTAGAGCGCGTGGATGAAGCGGTAGCGACCGGTGAGGCCGCCGTCGGGCAGCGCCTGCACGCTCGCCGCCCGCAGCAGCCGCCCCTCGCGCGCGAGCTGTTCGCAGCGCTGCTCGACCCAGCGTTCGTCGCGCTCGAGCGCGGCGGCCACCGACGCGGTGGCGAACTCGACGCCGACCACGGCCGCGGCCTCGAGCAGCGCCTGGTCGTCCGCCGCGCAGCGCGCCACCTGGCGCAGGATCAGCTGGCGCAGGCCGTCGGGCACCGCGAGTTCGAGCGTCGCGAGGGCGACGTCGAGTTGCCAGTGGTCGGCGTGGCGCGCGAGCTGGCCTTGTGCCAGCAGTTCATCGACCACGTTGACCATGAACAGCGGATTGCCTTCGCTCGCGTGGTGCACGCGCGCGGCGAGCACGCTGCGCTCGGCGTCATCCCGCCACGGCGCGAAGCGCGTCGCGAGGTAGGCATCGACCTCGTCGGCCTCGAGCAGGCGCAGCGCGATCTCGCTCACCTGTCGGCGCGGTCCCAGCACCTGGCGCAGCGCCCGCAGCGGATGGTCGTCGCCGAGTTCGCGATCGCGACAAGTGCCGAGCAGCATCAGGCGTGCGAGTCCGCGACGCTGCGCGAGGTAGCGCAGCAGGTCGAGCGTGGAGTAGTCGGCCCACTGCAGATCTTCCAGCCATAGCACCAGCGGCTGTTCGAGCGTGAAGGCTTCGAGCGCCTCCGCCATCTCGCGCATCATGCGTTCCTGGCCGGCGCCGAGCACCGTGAGCGCGAGCGTCTCGCGCTCGTGGACTTCGATGGGTAGCGGCAGCTGCGCGAGCCAGGTGGGCGCCACGCGGCGGAGCAGCGCGACGAGCGTCGGGCCCACCGGGCCGCGACACAGGCGCGCCAGCGCTTCGAGGATCGGCAGGTAGGCCTCGCCGACGCCGTGGTGTTCGATGCATTGCCCGTGGGCGGTGCGCAGGCCCGGCACGGGCGTGTGTTCGATACCGAGCAGGAAGGCGTCCAGCAGGGTGGTCTTGCCGATGCCGGGTTCGCCCGTCACCAGCACCATCTGCCGATCGCCACCGGCGGCGCTGTCCAGGAGGCGTCGGAGTTCCGCGAGTTCGACTTCGCGACCGACCACGCTCGGCACCATCGCGTGCACGTCCGGCGCCACGCGACCGATGAAGCGATAGCCATGGCCGCGCACCGCCTCGATGAAGCGCGGCGTGTCGGCCGTGTCGCCGAGCAGGCGCCGCAGGCGGCGCAGCCGCACCTTGAGCGCGCCCGGTTCGACCACTTCCTTCGGCCAGCCGGCGCGCAGCAGTTCGTCGTGGGTGACGAGCTGTGGTGCGCGTTCGACCAGGCAGCGCAGCACGGCATGGTCCTTCGGCGTGAGGCCGATGCGCTGCTTGCCCTGCCACAGGCACTTCTCGACGTGGTCGAGCGTGAAGGGCGGAATGGAGACCGAGTGCGGGGACACGATGCCAGCCTGTGCCTGTTACCGAAGCTTCACCAAAACTTCACCGTCGGCCCGTTGTTGTCCAGTGGCTGCGCTGCCTAAGGTTTCACAACCCGCGCACGCCGCGGCTACAACGCACCGCACCGGAGAAAATCGCATGAGAGCTTCGCGCCTTCCCTCGACCCGCACCGCGGGCCTGTTCGCCGTTCTGACGCTGGCCGGCCTGGCGCCCACTGCCGATGCCGCCGTCGTGCTCAGCAATCTCGATCAGCCGCGGCGCTCGGCCTCGACCATCCAGGCCACGCCCGACGACGTCGTCACCCTGCCGTGGGCGTCGCAATCCTTCGTCACCGACGCGCAAGCCTATCGCGTGGACAGCCTCGAGGTGGTGCTGGGCGCGCGGGTCGATGCGCCGACGGTGGTCGCCGAGCTGCGCGCGGACGCCGGCGGCTCGGCCCCGGGCGCGCTGATCGCGACGTTGACGCTCGGTGGCGCGGTGATCCCCACGGGCAGCCCCGCGATCCTTGCGCTGACGCCGACCGCCACCGTGGACCTCGCGGCCGGCACGACGTACTGGCTGGTGCTCGGCGCGCTCGACGCCGGCAGCTACGACTGGGAGTACGCCGAGGGCAATGGCTCCACCGGCCCGGGCGCATTCGGTAATTTCGCCTACTCGTTCGACCAGGGCGCGAGTTGGACGGGCTTCGGCGGCGACAATCCATTCAAGCTCGCGGTGAACGCCTCGCCCGTGCCGGTGCCTAGTGTGGCCGTGCTGTTTGGGATCGCGGTCGGCGGGCTGTGGGCCCGCCGCCGCGCCTGAACCAGGGCGCGTCAGCCCGCGCGACGCCGTGCCGCGAGCAGCGACACGGCGCCGCCGAGCAGCCACAGGCTCGCGGGCAGCGGCACCGGCTGCGGCGCGGAGAGCGCCTGCAGATCGAAGGCGATGCCCGAGTCCCAGGCCTCGTCGCCGAAGTTCACCACGCCCACTTCGAGACGATAGGTGCCGGCGCCCGGCGTGACGCGGGATTCCAGCCAGCCACTGAAGCCGCAACCCTCGGCATTGTCGCGCCAGCAGGTGCCGTTCCAGATCCCGAGCGGCCACCAGTCGATGGGGTCGAAGTCGCTCGACTTGGTGGTGCGCGTGTTGAACTCGAAATCGGCGTAGTTGACGATGGTCGCGTCGGGATCGAAGTCCACAGTGTTGTTGCTCGCCTTGCTGAGCGCATTGCCGGGCACCACGTTCTGCTTGTTGCCGTTGGTGCTGCGCGCAGTGAAGAGCCAGGTCGCGGTGCTGCCGTCGCCGTTCACAAGGCGCGCCCAGGCGTAGTCATCGAAGCCCTTGCCGTCGGTCGACACGTAGTTGAAGTAGGCCTGCACGGATTCGCCATCGGCGAGCGTGAAGGGCGCCGAGGTGTAGGACGAGCCGTTGGTCTGGGTGAAGTCCGCGCCGCCGCCGCCGCTCTCCACGATGTCGAGCGGCGAGATGCCGTGTGCGCTCGAGCCGTTGGTGGTGAGGTAGGCGTAGCGCGGGCTGCCGTAGGGCGAGAGCGTGATGTCGCCGTCGGCGG
>JBFWYG010000144.1:0-6496 GCA_050186725.1 Gammaproteobacteria bacterium
CACGACCTGCGCGAGCTTGCGCGGCGCGTCGAACGAGTCTTCACTCGTGGCCATGCGCCCGGCCATGATCTCGGCCCGCTTCTGCGGGTAGCGCGGTTCCTGGTCCGGATCGGCATAGCCGTCGGGGAAAAGCGGCTGGTTGGTCGCCGGGTCGTACTTGTCCGTGGCGCCGACCGTGTGCAGCAGCTCGTGGGCGACTACCACGTGGTTCTGGGCCTTCATCGCCTTGCTCGCGAACGCGTTGACGACGCCGATCATGCCCTTCTGCAAGCCGAGCGAATGGGCCAGCGCGGGGTGGCGCTTCGGGTCGAAGTACTGGACGTACATCTGCACATCCTGGTGATAGGGATAATCGTTGTTGCGGCTTGCCCAATAGCGCAGCTTGAGGCTCCACAGGCCGATGGAGAATGCCGAGCCCTGGCTCGGCGGCAGTGGCGGCAGGCTCTCGATCTGCCCGGCGAAGGTCACGTCTACCGGGGTGCCGAGAGACAGTCCATGGCGCTCGGCTTCGCGGGAAAAGAATGCCTCGATGTCCGCGAAGTGCGCATCGAGGGTCTCGCGGTCCATGGCCTTCAAGGTCTCGATATAGTCCTGGCTCGCCGTGCTGCCGTCGCCGTTCAGGACATGCACGACGACCGCGAGGGGTTCGTTCCAGTCGGTGGTGCGCTCGCGCGTCAGCCAGGCGCTGAGCGCCACGTTGACCAGGATGAAGGTGAGGATGAGGATGCGCAGGAATTTGAACATGGGCCTGGAGGCGTTCAGGGCGTGGCGATGACGCAGGGCAGGGCGGCTGATACTCGCGGCATGACCGTGGTTGGGCATACGCCTGTGATGTCAGGCAGGCTGCGATCGGTGCCGGTGTCGAGAGACGCCGGCGGCGCGCGACGGAGCCTGTCCTTGGTCGCCGTAGGGTTCATCGCCCTAAAGTACACCAGTGTCCTGTGCCGTGCCCGCGGCGCGCCGGCGGCCGTACGTGGGCGCGCGGGCCGAGAACGCTGATGGCGTTCGTTTTGATTCCACTCCTGCTCGTGCTGCTGCTCGGACCGCAGCTGTGGGTACGGCGCGTGCTCGCGACCTATCGTGAACCGGCCGAGCGTTATGCGAGCTGCGGCACGGGCGCTGACTTCGCTCGCCACCTGCTCGCCCATCACGGCCTCGGCACGGTCACGGTGGAGACCACGCCGATCGGCGATCACTACGACCCGGGCGCGCGCAGTGTGCGACTGCTGCCCATGCATCACGACGGTCGCTCGCTCGCCGCGGTCACCATCGCCGCGCACGAAGTCGGGCATGCGCTGCAGCACGCCGAGGGCTCAATCCTGTTCGCCTGGCGCCAGCGACTCGCGTCTGTCGCCATGAGTGCGGAAAGGGCCAGCGCGCTGCTGCTGCTGGTCGCGCCGGTGCTGATGCTGGTGACGCGCGCGCCGCAGGTCGGGCTCGTGTGCGTCATCCTGGCGGTGACCGCCGCCCTGCTCGGCACCCTGGTCCACCTGGTCACGCTGCCGGTCGAATGGGACGCGAGCTTCGCGCGCGCGCTGCCGCTGCTCGAGCGGGGCGGGCATCTCTATCCAAGCGACCTGCCGCATGCGCGGCGCATCCTGCGCGCCGCGGCCCTGACCTACGTCGCCAGTTCGGCCGCGAGCCTGTTGAACATCTGGCGCTGGCTTGCCATCTTGCGCCGATGACGTGGCTGGTACCCATCCAGACCTGGTGTGTTCTCGCCGTCGCCCTGTTGCTCGCCGGGTGCGATGCGCCGGCGCCGAGCCTGCCCACACTCGCGCCCGACGCGCGCGTGCTCGCCTTCGGTGACAGCCTCACGTTTGGCTCTGGGGCCCGGGCCGAGGAGAGCTATCCGGCGGTGCTCGCGACGCGCATCGGGCGCGAGGTGATCCGTTCCGGCGTGCCGGGTGAACTCTCGTCCACGGGACTCGAACGCCTGCGCTCTGAACTCGCCCGTCATCGGCCAGCGCTGGTCATCCTCTGCCACGGCGCGAACGACCTGTTGCGCAAGCGCCCGGTCGGCGCGCTGACGGAGAACCTGACGCAGATGATTGCGCTGGTCCGCGCAAGCGGGGCGGAGGTCCTGCTGGTCGGCGTGCCGCAGCCCAGCCTGGGTAGGCTCCACCTCGCGCCTGTCTACACCGATGTCGCCGCCGCGAATGGCGTGCCGCTCGAAGGTGAAGCGTTGCCGCGGATCCTGAGTGACGACAGCCTTAAGTCGGACGGCTTTCACCCCAACGCGGAGGGGTATGCGCGGCTTGCGGCGGCGGTGTCAGCCGCGCTCGAGATGTACGGGGCGTTGCGTTGAGGTCAAGTCAAGCGTGGAGACTCCGGGAAGCTGGTCGAGGCGTAGCTGGCTTTCGAAATGCCGATGCGCGCCCGTGATCGGATCGTCGAAGCCGAGCGCGCGTGCCAGCAGACGCAAGGGACGGTCGAAGTCATCGGCGGGTGCGCGCCAATCACCTGCTGTGCGTTTGTGTGGTAGCACGCTCGAGTCGAGGTCTGGATAAAGCGTATCGCCATCGATAGGCGCGCCGAGGGCCGCCATGTGCACGCGGAGCTGATGCTTGCGTCCCGTCTCGAGCCGCAGCCGGTAGCGCGCTCGCGTGGCGCCATGGTCGACGGTCAACACTTCCATCACCTCGACCAGCGTAGATGCGTTGGGCGGGCCCGGCGCTTCAGTCATGCGAAAGAAGGGTTCGCCTGGAACGATGCGCGATTCGCGTCTATGGGGCAGCGCCAGCCCAGGCAATGGCGCTGCAATGGCTTCATACACTTTGCGCACCCGACCGGTTCGAAACATGGCCTGGTAGACGCTGCGCGTGGCGCGGTTGGCGGAGAACATCACGAGCCCCGCGGTGCCGCGATCGATGCGATGGAGGGGCACGAGATCGCGATTGGCCAGGCTTTTCACCAGGCGCGTGAGCAGCGTCTCCTCGACGAAACGTCCCGCGGGTGTGACGGGCAGGAAGTGCGGTTTGTCGGCGACCACGAGGTGCTCATCGACATGGATCAGCGCTTCGGCAAATGGAATGCTCGGCTCGTCGTCGACCTCGCGGAAGTAACGCACGGTCAGGCCCACGCGATAGGCGTGGCTGGGCGACAGCGGCCGGTGCGAGGCATCCAGTACGCGGCCATTCCCGAAGCGCCGCGACCACTGTTCGGGTGTTACCTGCGGAAAGTGGGCGCAGAGGCATTCGAGCACGGTTGTCCACGGGCCCGGCGGTAGACGGAGGGTGCTGGGGACGGGGGTGGTGGACATGGCGGCTGGGGAGAGCGGAGGTTGGTTCATACCGGTCATGCAGGGCGCCGGTTTCTCGGTCGCGGTGGCAAGAGTGTAAGTCTGGCCGGCGTCTTCGCATCACTTGGCGATGCGCGCGCCGTCCACTGCTTACCGCATCGCGTCGTCGAACCCCGCGATGAACAGGTTCAACCTGGTGAAGGTGGCGAGCAGGAAGAGGGGATTCGAGAACACCGATGCACAGGCATACATGCCCATCACAGAACGCCCACCACCAGGCGTGGTCCTGGCCAGGCGGTGACCAGCCGCACGGGCTTCAGAACCGGAACTCGAGATTCAACACGCCGAGCAACTGGTCGTCCTTGCGCGCGATGCCGTTGGCGCCCACGGCGAACAGGTGACCCTGGCCGGTGTAGACGTCGTACTTGAGCTCGGGGCGCACGAGCAGATGGGGAATCACCTCCCACGCGACGTTCGCGGTCAGCGCGTAGACGTCACCACCACGTGCGCCGACCACACCCCAGAGGAAATTGGCGGCATTCTCGTCCCGCAGCCATTCTGCGCGGAGCGCCGTGTGCAGGCCTTCGGCCAGACGGTAGCGCAGGCCGAGGTTGGCGCCGTACATCGCGGAATCCCGCGTGATCGCGAACGGCAGCGGCGCGAGGTCGCCGCCCTCCTGGAAGCCGTAGACCGCCTCCAGCACCGCGCTGACGGATTCATTGAAATGGTGCAGGAACGTCAGGTAGGCGAAGGTCCGCGAGAGGTACTCGCTGGTGGAACTCAGCGCCAGGAACTGGGTGCCGCCGCCCCGCGGGAAGGACGTGCCGTTCTTGACGGTGACATCGCCGAAGTCGTCCTCGCCATTGCCGTGGATGACCTCGAGATCGAGCCAAGTCTGCATGTCCGGGCTGCGCCAGCGGGCCTCGAACAGGAAGTTCGGATCGTAGCCGCCAGACCCGAAGTCGATCGCGTTCCAGTCCGTCACGACGCCGAAGCCGATGCTCGCCAGACCCAGTGCAGGGTCGAGCGGCAGCTTGAACTGGGACAGCGCGCCGACGTGCTTGGCCGGGCCCACGGCGAAGGCGTAGGTGCGACTGGAGAACCAGTTGGGTGGGTTGAACGGGTAACCGATCTCGTTCGCCAGCGGCGAATGCCAACTGCCGAGGATGATCGACGCGCCGGCGCCCACCGGCAGGTAGATATCGAGGTACCACTGCGTGATCGCGAGGCGCTCGCGGTCGTCTGCGTCCCACTCCCAGTCGTCCATGCCCTTGGTTTTCCAGAACACGGCATCCTCGCCATACACCGCGGACACCGCCCAGTCGACGATCACACGGTCCCCGCGAGGTCCCGGCAGCGGCGTGACGCGGCTCAGCACGTTGCGGTTCGGCTGGAACAGCCGGAACGGGGGACAGCCGGCGCCCTTGCAGACGATCAATCCCACCTGGTTCAGGTTCACGCCCTCGTCCTGGACGAGGCCGCCCTGGGGTTGGAGGTTCCGCCCGCGTCCCTGGGCGAGCCGCGTGGTGGCGATGTCGTTGTCGGCGAACGCGGCGGTGACGTGCGCGAAACCCAGCACGCCGATGCCGTGGTCCTTCTCGAGCGTGTCCCCGGCGAGGCTGCGGAACAGCCGGCCGTAGGGACGAGGGCCCTCGGTCAGATCGGGCGCCGCGGAGGCCGCCACGGTTGTGCAGAGGAGTGCGGCGCAGGCTGCACGGCGTGCAAGCTGCGTCAAGGTCGCGTGCGCCACGGGCATCTCCCGAATCGTGAACCAAGGTGGAGAGCGCCTTCCCGGGCTCCGGCGCGGCATTCTTGTCGATTCGCGAGGATTGATCTACTCGGGATGCCTTCGAAACGCCGCGACCTTGCGTTGCCCATGGCGGGTCTGCATCGCCGCGGACGCTCGCATCGTGCTTCCCGGCCGGCGATCAAGGCGGCGCTCCGCACGCCCCTGGGCGAGGCCTGCGTCTGTCCCGACACCGACGATTTCGAAATCTACGGACGCATCATGCGGAGGGGCATCGACTACTGCGACTCGTAGCCGGTGTCGAAGGCGAGGTCGGCGACAAGCGACCCCGTTTGCTGCGCATCCGGCGCGTCAGAGGTGGCCCAAGTGTAATCACGGTTGGCGCCGATGGCAGGCCGGCCCTGCCATTCGCCGTCGTTGCAGTAAAGCTCATCAACCCACACCGGCACGCGGCGCGCGGGCGCCGTGACTTGTCCACGGCACCCGCGGCCTGCGCTCAGGCGCTCGGCAGACGTCGCCGCACCAGGCCGAGACCTGAGAGCGCGGCGCCGAGTAGCCAGCCGGCGGGCGGCAGCGGCACCGGGGTGGGCGTCGCGGTGATGGCGATGTAGGGCCGCAGCGTCACGTCGGCCGTGGCCGACGAAGCATAGATGCCGCCGAAGTAACGTTCGACGCCGTCCACCTCGATCTCCACCACGTCACGCTGGGCGAGCTGCACGCCGAAGTTGCTCGCGGGATCTGCCAGCCAGTCGCGCACCAGGCCGGTGATGTCGAAGCTCAGCCACTGGTCGACACCGCCCTGCACCACGGTCGAGGTCGGGCTGGCAGCCACCGTCGGCTGGTTCTCCCAGGTCGCGCTCTGTTCACCCCAGTTCGCGAGAACGCGGCGCAGATCGATGGTGACCGGGTGCGCGGCGTCCGGACTCTCGAACGGCGGCAATGCCGGCAGGGCGTAGAGATTGATGGAGGCCGATGCGACCCGCGCTGCGGTGATGTTGAGCAGGCTCAAATCGAACTGGATGAGTGTCTTCGCATCATGCGCGCGCACCTCGCCCTGCGCGCCGATCTGTGGGTCGGTGTTGGCCGCGCCCAGGAACAGGCCGAAGGGCACCGGCGGCGGGGTGATCCCGTTCAGCGTGACGGTGTCGAGGTTGGTGGTGCGCGGCGGCGTGGGAATGCCGAGCGTGCCGCCTACGCCGAATTCGTAGACGAAGACGTCCTTGCTCGACGCCTCGTCGGGCTGCAGGGAAATGAGGGTGTCGGCCGAAGCCGCGCCGGTGACAGCGAGGCTGGCGCAGAACGCGGCGCCGTATCGACTAAGGCGGGAAATGGATAGTGTCGGCATGCGTGACCTCCGGAAAGCATGGCTGGACCGCGCGACGGAATTGCCTGGGCCCACCGCTCTACGCAGGTCCGAGCGCACTGGATGCAGGCCGCGCGTTTGCCGAGGACGGTGATCGATGGGAACCGGCGACGGCGGCATGACAGGCGAGCGGGGCGAACAGTGG
>JBFWYG010000145.1:0-6454 GCA_050186725.1 Gammaproteobacteria bacterium
CACAGCATGACTGGCTGTCTGCGCGCCGGCAGCGCGACCGGTACCTTCGAACTGACCGATCTCGGACTGGCTGACGGACCTAAGTCAGTGCTCATCGCTTCCAGCAGCGCGGATCTCGCCGGCCACGTCGGCCACAAGGTCGAGATCACCGGCACCACGGCGAAGACCGAGGACGCGTCGGCGCACGCGATGGACATCACCGCCATGAAGCACCTGGCGGCGAGCTGTCCGTGAGCCTCGTGCACGCCGCGCGCGCCTAGGCGCGCGCGGCGTCAAGCGCGACAATCCCCGCTCCAACGACAGTCGAGGGGAGCGGGTACTCATGCAGGTCAAGGACAAGGTCGCCGTCATCACCGGCGGCGCAAGCGGCATCGGCGCCGCGCTCGCGCGGCGCTTTCACGCCGAGGGCGCGCGGGGCGTGGCGGTGGCCGATCTCCAGGTCGAGCCCTTGCAGACCGTGGCGCGTGACATCGGCGGGCTCGCCGTGCCGTGCAACGTGGCGCGCGAGAGCGACATCCAGGCGCTGGTCGCCAAGGTCGAGGCGGAACTCGGCCCCATCGACATCTTCGTCTCCAACGCCGGCATCGCCCGCCTTGGCGACGAAGACGTACCGAACGAGGAATGGCAGCTCAACTGGGACATCCACGTGATGGCGCATGTCTACGCGGTGCGCGCGGTGGCGCCGAAGATGGTGGCGCGCGGCGGCGGTTATCTCATCCACACCGCGTCGGCGGCCGGGCTTCTAAGCCACATCCAGTCCGCCACCTACAGCGTCACCAAGCACGCCGCCGTGGCCTTCGCCGAATGGGTGGCGATCAAGTATCGCGACCAGGGCATACGCGTGTCGGTGCTCGCCCCGCAGGCCGTGCGCACGCCGATGACGGACAGGCCGGATGGGGCCTCGGTCGCGAGCGTCGACGGCATGATCGAACCCGAGCAGCTTGCCGACTGCGTGATCGAGACCATGGCGCGCGAGGAATTCCTCATGCTGCCCCACCCGGTGGTGCGCGAGTACATGCAGCGCAAGGTCAGCAACGTGGATCGCTGGCTGGAAGGCATGAACCGCTGGCGCGCGCAGAAGGGGCCGGCGCGGACCGAGGGGTGACCCGCATTGTAGGGCGGGGTTTCAACCCGCCATGCTGGGCGCGTCTTGCGACGCCGTGCATGGCCGATTGAAATCGGCCCTACAGGGACATCAATGCGTCTGGCAAGTGATGCGCAGGTGTCAGCGCGGCTTCAGCGCCTCCAACGCCGTCCAGTCCGGAATCGACTGGTAATTGACACCGGCGGCGAGCACTTTCGGCGCGGACTCGGGCGGCAGCAGGCGGATGGTGTTCAGGATCACCTGGGTCGCGCCGGCGTCGAAGTGCTGCTGCACGCGGTCGCGGATCTGCGCTTCGGTGCCGTAGACCACCAGCGCGTCGATCAGCCGATCGCTGCCGCCGTGCTGCAGATCTTCCTGCGTGTAGCCGAGCCTGAGCCAGTTGTTGTAGTGGTTCGGCGTGACGAAGTAGAACTCGAGCGCCTTGCGCGCCGCGGCGCGCGCGGCCTTGGCGTCGGTGGTCCAGATCACGTGCTGCGCGGTGCACAGCCACTTGTCCGGCCCGAGGAGTTCACGCGCGCGGCGGGTGTGCTCGGGCGGCGAATTGAACGGATGCGCGCCGGCCGTGCGCTCGCCGGAGAGCTCGATCATCTTCCAGCCCATGGCGCCGATCACGACTTCCGGATCGCTGCCTAGCAGGTGTTCCTTCGCGCGCTCCATGTCGTCGAGATAGTTGCGCATGGTGGTGAGCGGCTTGCCGTACTCGTGACCGTGCGCGCCGCTCACGATGGACGGGTGCGAGACGCCCAAGCCCATGACGAAACGATCGCCGTAGAAGGACTTGAGACTACGCCCGCTCTGCACGCAGGTCATGGCGTCGCGGCCGTAGACGTTGGCGATGCCGCTCGCGACGGTCAGGGTCTTGGTGTGGCTGAGCAGGAAGCCGCCCAGCGTGAAGCTCTCGTAGTAGTAGACCTCGGGATACCACACCGCCTGGTAGCCGAGCGCCTCGATGCGGCGCGCCGCGTCGGCGAGCTCCGGACCGGTGAAGTTGTCGGGGTAGAGAAATACCCCGACGCTCTTGTTCTGGACTGACATGGCGGAACCCTCGAGTGCTCAGCGCGACGCGTACAGCGCCTGCTCGTAGCCGACCAGGGTGCCGAGCACCTGCGGATCGTTGGCCGGCAGGAGCTGCATCATCAGCACCGCCGTCAGCCCGCTTGCGGGATCGATCCAGTAGAACGTGTTGTGCACGCCGGCCCAGGCCAGGCTGTTCGCGGCGCGGCCGCCGGGCAGGGCTTCGGTATTGATCACGAAGGACAGTCCCCAGCGCGCGATCTGGCCCGGAAAGAGATCCGCCGACAGCGCCATCGCGGGGTTGTCGCTCACGAAGGGCGGCACGACGATGTCGCCGATCGCGTTCTGGCCCATCAGCTTCACGGTGTCCTCTTTCAGCACCCGGGCGCCGCCGAGCGCGCCCCCGCCCAGGATCATGCGCGTGAACTTGAGGTAGTCCGGGCCGGTGGAATAGAGGCCGCCGCCGCCCATGTGGAAGTCGCCGTCGGACGGGAATTCGAAGTCCAGCACCGTGACACCGTCCGGCGTGCGTGCCGCGGCCTGCACCAGCCGCGGCTTCATGTCGTCGCGCAGCACGAAGCTCGTGTCGCCCATCTCGAGCGGCTGGAAGAAGGACTGGTCGAGGTACTCGCCGAGCTTCATGCCGCTGACGAGTTCGACGATGCGGCCGGCCCAGTCGATGCCGATGCCGTACTCCCAGCGCTCGCCCGGGTCGAACACCAGCGGCGCGCGCAGCGAGCTGTACTTGCAGGTCGTGATGGACGGCAGCTGGTGGTACTCCATGTAGCTGCCGACGTTCTTGTTGAAGAGATCGTAGGAGAAGCCCGAGGTGTGGGTGATGAGATGACGAAGCGTGATGTCGCGCTTGGGCGCGCGGGTCTGCGGCTTGCCGGCAGCGTCGAAGCCGGTCAGCACCACCGCCTCGCCGAGCTCGGGCGCGATCTCCTTCATCGGCTGGTCGAGCCCGAGGCGGCCCTGCTCGACGAGCTTCATCGCCGCCGCCGAGGTGATGGCCTTGGTCATGGAGGCGATGCGGAACACGGTGTTCTCGGTCATCGGCGCGGTGTCGGTCGGCCCGCGCTGGCCGAAGGCGCCGCGGTAGACGATGCCCTTCGCGTCCGCCGCGAGGGCGACGATGCCGGGCACGGCGCCGCTCGCGACCGCCTGGGACAGGTGCTGGTCGATGGTGTTGCTCATGGTCTCTCCCCTTGCTGAATCGTGCTGAGTCTGTCCGGATTATAGGGGCGGTCCGAGCAGGGACAGACCCCGCCAGGGACAGACCCCCAACGGGGTCTGTCCCTGGCGCGTCGGACCTACTCGAAGTGGCATGTCGGGGTGGCGCGAATTCGCGCATACTCGGCAAGCCCCCGTCGCGAGGAACTCCCCATGACCGCCACGCCCCCGCGCAAGATGCTGGACGGCATCAAGGTGCTCGACTTCACCCAGTACCTGGCCGGCCCCGCTGCCACGCGTCTCCTGACCGAGTTCGGCGCCGACATCGTCAAGATCGAACGCGCGCCCGGCGGCGATCTCGGCCGCCGCATCCATCACGTCGCGACCGAGGTCAGCGCGCTGAACCTCGCGGCCAACGCCGGCAAGCACAGCCTGGCGGTGGATTTCGCCAAGCCCGAGGGGCGCGAACTGGTGCTGGACCTGGTGCGGCAGAGCGACGTCGTCATCGAGAACTTCAGCCCCGGCGTGATGGCCAAGTACGGCTTCGACTACGCGAGCCTGAAGACGCTGAACCCGGCGCTCGTGATGTGTTCCATCTCGGGCTTCGGCCAGGACGGGCCTTACTCGCAGTTCACCAGCTTCGACATCATCGCCCAGGCCCAGAGCGGCATGATGGCCATGACCGGTGAGCCCGACGGTCCGCCGCAGTACGTCGGCGACTACATCGGCGATCCCAATGCCGGCGTACACGCGGCCTATGCCATCGCCGCGGCGTTGTTCCATCGTCTGCGCACCGGCGAGGGCCAGTACATCGACGTCTCCCAGCTCGAGGCGCTGACCTATCTCGACTACGTGAACATCCCGCTCAACATGATGAGCGGCGGACGCATCCAGCCGACGCGCTTCGGCGGCGACTTCTGGTCCATCTGCCCTTACGGCACCTACAAGTCCAAGGAGGGCTACGTGGTGCTGGCGGTGGCCGAGCACCAGTGGCCGGCGCTGGTGAAAGCGATGGGCCGCGAGGATCTGATTACCGACGAGCGTTACGCGACCCAGGCGGCGCGCTGCGCGCGGCGGCCCGAGGTGCGCGCGATATGCGAAGCGTGGCTCGCCAGTTGCGAGAGCGACACCCAGGCGCTCGCGATCCTCGCCGAGGCGCGCGTGCCCTCGGCGCCGATACTCGAGATTCGCGAGGTGCCGAACCATCCGCAGCACGCGGCGCGCGCGTTCTTCCAGACGCTGCCGCATCCGGAACTCGGGGAAACGCCGGTGGCGCGCTCGCCGTTCAAGCTCTCCAGCGCCGCATCGAGCATTCCGTTCCGCGCGCCCTATCTCGGCGAGCACAACGAAGCGATCCTGGGCGAGCGGCTGGGTTACGACGCGGCACGCATCGCGGCGCTTTACGACAAGGGCATCCTGGTACAGGACGACAGGGTGGCGACGTTGAAAGCGAACGGGGCGTTGTGACGGGACAGACCCCGTACGGGGTCTGTCCCATCCACATTCGGTTTCAACCGAAATGACAGACGTAATCCACCGCCTCGCTGACCTCGATGTCGAAACTCGAGTTGCCCGGCACACTGAAGCTCTGCCCACCACCGTAGTCCTTCCAGGCGTTCTCGCCGGCGAGGCGCACGCGGCAGCGGCCACCGAGCAGTTCCATCACCTCCGGCGCGGCAGTGTTGAAGGTGAGCGTCGCAGGCAGGATCACGCCCACCGACTTGCGTGTGCCATCGGCGAGGAGCACGGTGTGGCTCACGCACTTGCCGTCGAAATAGACATTGGCCTTCTTCAGCACGCTGACGTTGTCGAACTGGGACATCTTGGGTCTCTCTGGTTTGCGGAGGAGGTCGAGCGACCATTCTATCGCGGCGCAGCACGCGCGAACCCGCTCACGGGGGCTTGGTCCCGGCGTCTCGATGGGGCAAACTCCACCCAGAAGCGCCCCGAGGCTGAAGGGGCCAGCCCACTCGAGGACCACGATGAAAGTCAGTTCTACCGCGTCGCAGGGCGGCGCACCCCTGGAGCCGGACCCTAGAGGGTTGCTGTTCCACGCAAGCTTTCCGGGGCGGGCATGAGCACCGCCCGCCGCGCGCGCCGCCAGGCGCGACTCGAAGCCCGCCGCGCCGCGCGTGTCGCGCCCTACGCGATGCAGGCCGACAACATCCCCTTCCGCCGCGCCGTCGCCGGCCACCTGCTGCGCCTGCTGGTGCTCGCCTTCCTGTGTGGCACGGGGGTGATGCTGGCCTGGTCGGCGTGGCTCATGTCGCCCTACAACCCGGCGTCGCTGCCGACGCTGCGCAGTGCCGTGCTGGCCCATGCGGTGGTGTCCAGCGTGTACGCCTGGAACGTCGCGGGTCGCTCGCGCTTCGTGCCGCTGATGGTGGCGGCGCTGGCCGGCGCGAGCCTCCTGGCCTACATGTGGCGGGTGGCCATCTGACCGGTCGCACAGGCGGAGTCGGGCGCTAACGCGTGATCAGGCCCGGGCGTCTGCCCAACCTCTTCCTGCTGCTCGCGCTCATTGCCCAGGTCCTGCTCTACCCGCTGCTGGAGACCTGGGCCCATGGGCGCGCGGCGCTGGCCGCCGTCGACTGGCTGATCCTGGCCCTCGCGCTGCGCGCCGCGCGCGCGACCGGCGCGGAATCACGGCTCGGCTACGTGCTCATGGTGCCGGCCATGGCGACCAACGCGCTGGTGGCCTTCGTGCCCGAGACCAAGCTCCTGATCCTGAGCTTCGTGACGCAGGCCGCGTTCCACACCTTCATCATCGTCTGTCTGCTGCGCTACATCCTGCAGGACGACGACATGACCTTGGACGAACTCTTCGCCGCCGCGTCGCTGTACGTGCTGATGGCCTTCGCCTTCAGTTTCGTGCTTGCCGGCGTGGAACTGCTCGCGCCGGGCTCGTTCTTCATCAATCCGGCGAACAATCCCGACGCCACCGTGGGCTGGTGGGACCTGGTCTACTTCAGCTTCACCTGTCTCACCAGCGTCGGCTTCGGCGAGATCACGCCCGTGTCGGACTTCGCGCGGTCGGTGGTGATGATCGAGCAGATGAGCGGGGTGCTGTTCCTCGCCATCGTGATCTCGCGGCTGATTTCAATGCACGGCGCGCGGCGGCGGTGAGCGCGGCCGGGACAGACCCCGCACGGGGTCTGTCCC
>JBFWYG010000146.1:0-6418 GCA_050186725.1 Gammaproteobacteria bacterium
GCCCGCGCTCCCTCTTTCGGGGAGCGTTGACAGCGTCGCGCAGCGACGGCGAGTCTGCACGCCTGCCGTCCTGGAGACTCGCGGTGAGCAAGATTCGTCCCTTTCGCATCCGCGTGCCCGAGCGCGCGCTCACGGATCTGCGCCGTCGCCTCGCCGCGACGCGCTGGCCCGAGCGCGAAACGCCGGGCGGCTGGAGCCAGGGCATTCCGCTGTCCTACATGCAGGAACTCTGCGCCTACTGGCGCGAGACCTACGACTGGCGGCGCTGCGAGACGCGGCTGAACGCGCTGCCGCAGTTCATCACCGAAGTCGATGGTCTCGACATCCAGTTCCTGCATGTGCGCTCACCCGAACGTGACGCGCTGCCGCTGGTCCTGACCCACGGCTGGCCGGGCTCGATGATCGAGTTCCTGGACGTCATCGGTCCGCTGACCGATCCGGTGGCCCACGGCGGCGATGCACGCGACGCGTTCGATCTGGTGGTGCCGTCCCTGCCGGGCTACGGCTTCTCCGGCAAGCCGTCGCTGCCCGGCTGGGGTCTCACCCGCATCGCGCACGCCTGGGACACGCTGATGCAGCGGCTCGGCTACACGCATTACGTCGCCCAGGGCGGCGACTGGGGCTCGGCGGTGACCCACGCCATCGGCCTCATGGGTTCGCCCCATTGCCGCGGCATCCACGTCAACCTGCCGCTGGTGGCGCCGAGTCCGGCGCTCATGACCGATCTGACGCCCTACGAGGAGGCCGCGCTCGCGCGTCTGCAGCAGTACTTCGACTGGGATTACGGCACCGCCAAGCTGCACACCACGCGCCCGCAGACCCTTGGCTACGGCCTGGTGGATTCGCCCGTCGCGCAGGCCGCGTGGATCCTCGAGAAATACTGGGCCTGGATGGACTGCCACGGCCATCCGGAGAACGTGCTCGACCGCGACGAGCTGCTGGACAACGTCACGCTCTACTGGCTGACCGCGAGCGGCGCGTCGTCCGCGCGCATCTGCTGGGAGTCCTTCGCCACCCTCATCGGCGATCACACGCCGCTCACCCTGCCGGTCGGCGTCAGCGTCTATCCGCAGGAGATCTTTCGCGCCTCGCGCCGCTGGTGCGAGGAGCGCTACCAGAACCTCATCCACTACAAGGCGCTCGACCGCGGCGGGCATTTCGCCGTCTTCGAACAGCCGGCGCTGTTCGTGGATGAGCTGCGCGCCTGCTTCGCGAAACTGCGCTGAGCCTCGTCACCCCCCGCGAAATGGGGGGGGTGATCCGCGCCATATCCCATGGGGGTTTGACCGCCGCGCCGCCGCGCGCCCAGACTGGGCACGGGGAAGGTCGATGCGCGCGCCCGCGCCAGTCTTGCCGGGCGTGCGTGTATCCAGCAACGCAGCAACGGGGAGAGACGCATGACAACCCAGACAGCAGAATTCGATCTGGTCATTCGCGGCGGACGCATTGTCGACGGCACGCGCATGCCGGCCTTCATCGGCGACGTCGCGATCAAGGACGGCAAGGTCGCGGAGATGGGCAACGTGAATGGCCGTGGCGCCAAGGAGATCGACGCGCGCGGGCTGGTCGTCGCGCCCGGCTTCGTCGACGTGCACACCCACTACGACGCGCAGCTCAACTGGGATCCCTACGCCTCGCAGTCCTGCTGGCACGGCATCACCAGCATCGTGGTCGCGGCCTGCGGTTTCGGTTTCGCGCCGTGCAAGCCGGCGGATCGCGAACGCGCCATGCGGCGCATGACCCGCGTCGAGGCCATCCCCTACGAATCCATGAAGCTCGGCATGCGCTGGGACTGGGTCAGCCAGCGCGACTATCTCGCCTCGCTCGAGCGCGCCGGCCTCGGCGTCAATGTCGCGACCTATATTCCGCAGTCGCCGATCCGCGCCTGGGTGCTCGGTGAGGAAGACACCACGCGCACCCAGGTCACGGCCGATGAACTCGAACAGATGAAGGAGCTGGTGCGCGAGGGCTACCGCGCCGGCGCGCTCGGTCTCTCGACCGATCTGAACCTCATCGACCGCGACTTCGACGGCTCCAAGCTGCCGAGCCTGATCGCGCCGGCGGAGGAGACCGAGGCGCTCATCGCCGTGGCGCGCGAGTTCAACGTGGGCTCCATCGAGGTCACGCCGCAGTCGCTGCATCTCGGGCCGGAAGAGGCCGCGATGCTCGAGCGCTGGGCGGAGATCAGCGGCCGGCCGGTGTACTACAACGCCATCCTGCAGGTGCACCACCTGCCCGGGCAGTGGAAGGAGGCCTTGGGCCTGCTGGAAGACCTGAACCAGCGCCATCGCATCTTCGCGCTCGGCAACGCGCATCGCATCGAGTCGCTGTTCAACTTGATCGAGTACAACCTGTTCGACGACATGCCGGCCTGGAACGAGGCGCTGGCCTGTCCGCTCGAGCAGCGCCTGGCCAACCTGCGCGACCCCGCGGTGCGCGCCCGCCTGCAGCACGACCTCGACCACTACACCAACCGGCTGTGGGCCGGGAACTGGGATCGCATGAAGATCTTCGATTCGGCGCAGGCGGGGTACAAGGGCCGCTACGTCGGGGAGATCGCGCGCGCCGAGGGCAAGGCGCCGCTCGACGCCTTCTGTGACATCGCGCTCGGCGAGGAATTGCGCACGCTGTTCCTGATCGAGGATCTGAACAACACCGAGGACGACGCGGTCGGGCAGATCATGAGCCACCCCTTCGTCATTCCGGGCCTGTCCGACGGCGGCGCCCACACCCAGTTCCTGTGCCTCGGCAAGTACCCGACGGTGATGCTGACCAAGTGGGTGCGGGACCTGAAGGTGATGAGCCTGGAGGAGGCGCACTGGCGGCTGTCCTACATGTCGGCCGCGGCCATCGGTCTCGAAGGCATCGGCACGCTCGCGCCCGGCATGCCGGCCGACATCGTGGTCTACGATCTCGATAAGCTCGAAGTGACGCCGGAAGAGCCGGTGTACGAGGAGATCCTCGGCGGCGGCAAGCGGCTCATCCAGAAGGCGCGCGGCTATCGCGCGATCCTCGTCAACGGCGTGCCGACCTTCGAGCACGATGAGTGCACCGGCGCCCTGCCGGGGCGGGTGTTGCGCGCCGCATCCTACGTGGCCGACGCGCAGTGGGAGCGCGAGAACCTGCGCAGCGCCGGCTGACCTGACCGGCCACCCCGCGGGGCGCGGGGTGGCCGCCTAGGCAACGCCTATAGCAGCGCCGCGCGGCGCCGCTATAGGCCCGATGGATTCTCTGGTACGCCACCGACCTTGTCGGCACAATAGCGCCGCCCTCAGAGCATAGGACTTGCCGATAGTGCGCCCCCGTTCCCGCAGTCGCGTCGCCACCGCGTGCATCGTCGTTGCCGTGGGCGGGCTGATCGGCGCCGTTGCGTCGCTGGGCGGCGCGGCGCGCGGCGCGCTGGTGTGGCCGCTGGCCTGTTTCCTCGCGGGCGGCGTGCTTGGCGGTTCGCGCCGCCTGCGCAATGGCAGGCTGTTGAAACGCGCGGCGCTGGCCGCGCTCTTTCTGCCGCCGACCGCCATGGGCCTGCACTGGAGCCGCTGGCTGGAAGCCGGCATGACGACGCTGCGCCTCGAGGCTTCGCTGCTGCCGGTGCAGCGCGAGGGTCATCCTCCCGAGATCCTCTCCCTGGGCGCGTTGCTGCCCCTGACGGTGGTGATGTACGTCGCCGCGGTGCTGGCGGTGATGATCGGCGCGCTCCTGATCGCGGTCGCCACCAGCCGCGCGCGCGATGCGCTCAAGCTGGGCCCCGAGCGCAACGGCTCGGTCTACCGCGCGCTGCTGATCGGCGCGGCCGGCATCGACTTCTGGCTCATCGCCCAGGTGCTCCTGCTGTTCTGACCCGGCGCCCAGCCTTGTCGCGACCGTTGCGGGTGACAGCGACTAGAATGACGGCCCCGCAAGCACCGTCCAAGCGAGGCTGTCCATGGCCACCGGCACCGTCCAACTGCATCGCGTCCTGAAGACCACGCCGACGCGTCTCTACCGCGCCTTTCTCGAACCCGACGCGCTCGCCAAGTGGCTGCCGCCGCGCGGCTTCACCTGCCGGGTACAACACATGGACGCGCGGGTCGGCGGGAGCTTCCACGCCTCGTTCACCAATTTCGGCAGCGGTGTCACCCACGGTTTCGGCGGCGAGTATCTCGAACTCGTGCCCGACAGCCGCCTGCGTTACACCGACGTGTTCGACTCTCCCGATCTGCCGGGCGTCATCGAGGTCACGGTGACGCTGCGCCCGGTGCTGTGCGGCACCGAGCTGAGCGTGGTGCAGAGCGGCATTCCGGAGGCCATCCCGCCCGAGCTCTGCTACCTCGGCTGGCAGGAATCCTTGGAGCAGCTCGCCCACCTGGTCGAGCCCGACATCCAGGACGTGTGAGGCCATGAACATGCTGGACCGCGAACACGCACGTCACTTCGCCGACGACTGGATCGATGCCTGGAACGCCCACGATCTCGAGCGCATCCTCGCGCACTACACCGACGACTTCGTGATGTCTTCGCCGCGCATCGCCGACATCGCGGGCGAGCCGTCCGGGGTGCTGCGCGGCAAGGCGGCGGTCGGCGACTACTGGCGCACGGCGCTGGCGCGCATGCCGGACCTGCACTTCGAACTGCTGGCGGTCTTCGTCGGCGCGGACAGCGTCGCGCTGCATTACCGGAGCGCGCGCGGACCGGCCGTCGAGGTGTTCTTCTTCGCCGCCGACGGGCGCGTGTCCCGCGCCGCCGCGCACTACCTCTGAGCGCGAGCGCGGCATGCCGCTGCCCGCAGGTTTCATCGGCATCATCGATTCCGGCGTGGGCGGGCTGGCGGTGCTGCGCGCGGTGCGCGAACTGCTGCCCGCCGAAGCGCTGGTGTACGTGGCCGATTCCGGCCACGCGCCCTACGGCGACAAGCCGGCCGACTATATCGCCGGTCGCGTCGACGTCATCGTCGCGCGTCTCGAAGCGCTGGGCGCGAAGGCGGTGGTGATCGCCTGCAACACCGCGACGGTGACGGCGGTGGAGGCGCTGCGGGCCCGTCACGCCTTGCCGATAGTCGGCATCGAGCCCGCGATCAAGCCGGCCGTGGCGGCGAGCCCGCGCGGTCGCATCCTGGTGCTCGCCACCCAGCGCACCGCCGAGAGCGCGGCGGTCGCCACGCTCTGCGCGCGCCATGGCGGTGATGCCGACATCCTGGTGCAGCCGTGTCCAGGGCTTGCCGACCTGGTGGAAGCGGGGCTGGTGGACCCCACAGCATGTGATGCGCTGCTGCGGCGCTACCTGTCGCCCACGCGTGCCGAACGCCTGGACGCGGTGGTGCTGGGTTGCACGCACTTCACCTTTCTCGAACCTTGGCTCCGCGATCTGCTCGGGCCGGCGGTCGCGATCATCGAGCCGTCCGGCGCCGTCGCGCGCCAGCTCGCGCGGCGCCTGCCGTGGGCGGCGCCCGCCGACGCAGGTGGCGAGGAGTATTTCTTCACCACCGGCGCCGCGCCGCGCGAAGCGGCGGCCGTGATGTCGCGGCTGCTGGCGCGGCGCGTGGACGTGGAGGCGGCAGAGGCGCTCGGCATCGCCACCAACCTTTGAGCAATGGGCCGCGCGCGCGGCGCGGCGTTATGCTTCGCTGTCCTTCCCCTAGTCACCCGTCAGGAGTGCTCCCATGCCCGTCGCTCGACTCGAACGCATCGTCAACGCGCCCCATGCCTACGTGTGGGACTGGCTCGCCGACTTCGGCGCGCTGGACAAGCTGCATCCGCCCGGCAACCTCGTCGAGTTCAGTTGCGAGGGCAACACCATCGGCGCGCGGCGCTTCGCGCGCTTCAAGCCGGAACTCGGGGTCGATGGCCAGATCATCGAGCGGCTGGACGTGGCCGTCGCGCCGCAGGTCATCGTCTATTCCATCGTCGAGAACTATCCGCTGCCGATGCGCGACTACGTCGCCGTGGTGCATCTCGCGAGCGCCGATGCCGGCCACACCAAGGTCACGTGGGAAGGCCACTACACCGAGCATGGCCTGCCCGCCGCCGAGGTCGACGGCATGCTGAAGAATTTCTACGAGCTCTTCTTGGGCAACATCGAGAAGGCGCATGCGCTGGGGCGCAAGGTGGGGGAGTCGCCGTATTGATGGGGATGGGACAGACCCCGCACGGGGTCTGTCCCAGTTTGCTGTAGGGCGGGTTTCAACCCGCCATGCACGGCCTGACCGCACGTCCTGCATGGCCGATTGAAATCGGCCCTACATGACGGGTGTCAAACCGCCATGTACTGCGGGTCTCGATGGGACAGACCCCGTACGGGGTCTGTCCCAGTTTGCTGTAGCAACCATGTTGCGTCAAGCCCTGGCAGAGGCCTTTTCCGGGTCCCAGGGCGCCATGTCACGGAGCATGGCGTTGAGGATGGTCAGGAGCTTGCGCATGACAGCAGTGATGGCGACCTTGAA
>JBFWYG010000147.1:0-3119 GCA_050186725.1 Gammaproteobacteria bacterium
GGCAGCACCATCGGCGGTGAGGCAGGGGCGACCTTGAGCACCGCGAAGCGCGGGCCCGATGCTTCGTGCAATCGCGCACCGTACTGCTCCACCGCGGCCAGATCCTCGAGCGTGACGCTGTCGGCGATGCCCGCCGCTCGCGCCAGGCCGGCCAGATCGGCGCCGAGCGCCGCGTGGCTCAGCTGTCCGCCGGTCTCGCCATAGCGTTCGTTGTCGACCACCACGATGGTGAGATTGGCCGGCCGCTGCGCCGCGACCGTGGCCATGCTGCCGAGACCCATCAGCATCTCGCCGTCGCCGGTCACGACCAGCACCGGTCGCGCCGGTTGCGCGAGGGCAAGGCCGAGACCGACGGGCACGGCGCAGCCCATGCCGCCCCACAGGTAGAAGTTGCGCGTCTCGTCGCCGACGGCGGCCACGTCCCAGGTCGTCCCGCCGAGCCCGGACACCACCAGGAGTTCGCCGCGCGCCGCCAGCAGGCGCGCCACCGCGTCACGACGTTCCATGCGCGCGCAGCTCATTGGAACACCTTCGCGCCGAGCAGGCGCTGGCCGAGCAGCACGGCAACCGCGCTCTCGGTGGTATAGGCCATGGCGAGCATGGCCGCGACGGTGTCCTCGACATCCTCGTCGTGATCGACGCGCACCACGCGCAGGCCGAGCGTCTCCAGCACCGGCGCCACCGCGCGCGCCATCGGCAGCTGCCAGGGGTTGCCCTCGCCCCATTCGCCGCGCATGGTCACCAGCATGACCAGCGGCAAGCGACAGGCCTGGGTGAGCGAGGCCAGCGCATTCACGCAGTTGCCGACGCCGCTCGACTGCATCAGCAGCACGCCGCGCTGGCCGCCGAGCCACGCGCCGGCCATGAGACCCATGCCTTCTTCCTCGGTGGTGAGCGGCACGGCGTGCATGTCCGCGTCCGCGCGGCACAGTTCGATGAGCTGACGGTGGCCGGCGTCCGGTACGTAGCCGACCTGGCGCACGGCTTGCGCGCGCAATACGGCGTGGAGTCGGCTCGGCCAGGTTGGTGGGGCGGCGCTGTTCAACGGGTTTCCTCGCGTGGGTCGCAGGCGCGTATTAGCGCACGCGAGGGCACAGGGGCCAAGGTCCGAAGCGTGGCGTCGTGGCCCACCCAATCGAGTAAAGCGCGCGCCCGCCCACGCGTTTATGCTGCGCGCCATGAACAAGCCCGATGCCCGCACCGTGCCCGCCCTGCTCGCCGCGATGGTCGCGCGCGATTCCACGCAGCTCTTCCTGGTCGACGGCGCCACGCGCTGGACCTACGGCGCCTTCGCCGCCGAGGTCGAACGCGCGGCGCGTGCGCTCGCGGCCTGCGGAATCACCAAGGGCGACCGGGTCGGTATCCTGATGGGCAATCGCGCCGAATGGCTGGTGCTCGATTTCGCCATCATGCACCTGGGCGCGATCACGGTCGGGCTGAACACCTGGGCGACCGCCCACGAACTCGCCTACCAGCTCGGTCACGCCGAGGTGAAGCTGCTGGCCATCGAGCCCGCCTTCCGCACCACCGATTTTCGTGCGTTGCTCGCCGCGGCCCGCGCCCAGGGCCAGGGACTGCCGGCGCTGACCACGGTCATCTGCACCGAGGCGCCGGCGGAAGGCATGCTCGCGTGGGCCGACTTCCTCGGCCGCGCCGACGCCGTCGACCCGGCGGTGGTGACGCGTGCGGTCGCGGCGCTGGATCCTGAAGACATCGCCTGCATGCTCTACACCTCGGGGTCCACGGCGCTGCCCAAGGGTGTGCCGCTCGCGCATCGCGGCCTCATCGACAACATGTGGGAGATAGGCGAGCGCCAGCACCTGAGCAAAGACGATCGCCTGTGGCTCGCGGTGTCGCTGTTCTGGTCGCTCGCCTGCGTGAACGCGCTGTACGCGGTGCTGACCCACAACGGCGCCATCGTGCTCCAGCATCACTTCGACGCGGGCGAGGCCCTCGCTCTCATCGAGGCCGAACGCTGCACGGTGTTCTACGGCACGCCCAACATGGCGCTCGCGCTGTGGGAGCATCCCGCGCGCGCCGCGCACTCGCTGGCTTCGTTGCGTACCGGCGTCACCATCGGTACGCCGGAGCAGATCCGTCGCGTCGCGGATCTCGGCGTCGGTGAGATCTGCAACGTCTACGGGCTCACCGAGGCTTACGGCAATTCCGCGGTCACCGACGCGCATCTGCCGCTGGAGCAGCGCCTCCTGACGGTAGGGCGCGCGCTCGGCGGCGTCGAGATCAGCATTCGTGACGCGGCCAGCGGCGCGAGCTTGCCGCCGAACACGCCCGGCGAGATCACGCTGCGCGGCAACGTCACGCCGGGCTACTGGAACGATGCCGTACGTACAGCCGAGGCCTTCACCGAGGACGGCTTCTTTCGCACGGGCGATGTGGGGCTGCTCGACGACGAGGGCTACCTCTACTACCGCGGGCGCGTGAAGGAACTGGTCAAGACCGGCGGCATCAACGTCGCGCCGGCCGAGGTGGAGGAGGTGCTCTGCACCCATCCGGCGGTGGAACTCGCTTTCGTCACCGGCATTCCCGACCCACGGCTGGACGAGGCGCTGGCGGCGGTGATCGTCACCCGCGCCGGCGCGTCGGTGACCGAGGCGGAACTCGCGACGCACTGCCGCGCGACGCTCGCGGCCTACAAGACGCCGCGCCACTTCCGCTTCGTCACGGCTGGCGCGCTGCCGCTCACCACCACCGGCAAGCTGAAGCGCAACGAACTGCCGGGCCTGTTCAGCGCGGCCTGAGGCCGCGCCGCGCGCGTCATTCCCGAGGATACTCACCATGATCGATTTCCAGTTGCCCGACGAACTCGAGGAACTGCGCCAGCGTGTGCTGCACTTCATCAAGACCGAGGTCGTGCCGCTCGAACAGGACCCGCGTCAGCGCCCGCACATCCACGAATCGCTGCGCCGCGAACTGGTGGCGCTGGGCCGCGCGGCCGGCCTGCTGTCGCCCCACGCGCCGGTCGAGTACGGCGGCCTCGGACTCGATCATCGTGGCATGGCGGTGGTGTTCGAAGCGGCGACCTGGAGTCCCCTCGGTCATCTCGCGCTGAACATCCAGGCGCCGGACGAAGGCAACGTCAACCTGCTCGTGCGCTGCGC
>JBFWYG010000147.1:3219-6359 GCA_050186725.1 Gammaproteobacteria bacterium
TTCGGCAAGACCTTGGGCGAGCACCAGGGCGTGGGCTTCATGCTGGCCGACAACGAGATAGACCTGCACGTCTGCCGGCTCGCCATCTGGCACTGCGCCTGGCTGCTCGACCAGCACCAGCAGGCGCGGGACGAGACCAGCATGTGCAAGGTGTTCTGCTCGGAGGCGCTGGGGCGCGTGGTCGACCGCTGCATGCAGATCCTGGGCGCCATCGGCATCACCGGCGACACGGTGATCGAACGCTGCTATCGCGATATCCGCTGTTTCAGGATCTACGACGGCCCGTCGGAAGTGCACCGCCACGCGCTGGCGCGGCGGATTGTGAAGGGGGCGATGTGATGCCGACTTCAATCGGCCGCGCGCGGCCTACGACGGGCGCCGTGCCCGGCGGGTTGAAACCCGCCCTACAGGTGCGTCCATTGTAGGGCCGATTTCAATCGGCCGTGTACGGCCTCACGGCCTGACCAATATCCGCCCCATCGCTTGCCGCCCGGTGAGCAGCTTCAACGCCGACACCGCTTCGTCCAGCAGGAACTCGCGGGTGATCATCGGCTTCAGCTTGCCTTCGGCGTACCAGCGAAGCAGGGTCGCGCAGGACTCCGTGATCTTGTCGTGCTGGTTCCAGCGGAAGAAGCGCAGCGAGGAGCCGCAGGCCGAGCGGTTCTTGACCAGCAGGCGATTGGCCGGGATTTGCGGAATGCCGCCGACGAAGCCGACCAGCACGATGCGTCCGCCCCAGCCCAAGGATGACAGCGCCTTGTCGAAGTACTCGCCACCGACCGGATCGAAGCACACGTCGGCGCCCTGATCGCCGGTGACTTTCATCACCGCTTCGGTCAGATCCTGTTCGTTGTAGTTGACGAGATGGTCCGCGCCGCGGCTGCGCGCCGCCTCGAGCTTCTCGCGCGTGCTGGCGGCGGCGATGACCCGCGCGCCCATGGCCTTGCCGATCTCGACGGCGGTCAGACCCACGCCACCGGAAGCGCCGAGTACCAGCAGGGTCTCGCCCGCCGCGAGGCGTCCGTTCCAGCGCAGCGCCACGTCGGAAGAGAGATAGGCGACCGGAAACGCCGCCGCGTCGTCGAAGGGCATGCCGTCCGGAATGAGCCAGCTATCGCCCTCGGCGGCGACCGCCTGTTCGGCGAGCCCACCATAGGCGAGCAGCGCCATCACGCGATCGCCGGGCTTGAAGCGCGTGACCTTGGCGCCGACACCGATGACGGTGCCGGCGGTCTCAAGGCCCGGCGCGAAGGGCAGCGGCGGCTTGGTCTGGTAGGTGCCCCCGACCATGATGGCGTCGGCGTAGTTGACCGCGGTCGCGCCGACCTCGATCAGCACCTGGTCCGCTGCCGGCACGGGGGCCGGCAGTTCATCGACGACGAGATCCTCTACCGCGCCCCAGGCGCGGCACACCAGTGCCCGCATCGCTCGCCCTTTCTTCTCAGGCGCGCCCGGAGCGCAGCACCGTGCCAGGACGCGCACCGGTGTCCTTGCCGTGCTCGAATACCGGGCTGCCGTTGACGATGGTGTACTCCACGCCCTTGGCCGGCACCACCAGGCGGCGGCCGCCGCCCGGCAGGTCGTAGCGCATCTCACCGCGCTTCGGCGAACCGACGGTCGCCATGTCGAAGATCGCGAAATCGGCGGCGAGGCCGGGGGCGATGCGCCCGCGGTTCTTGATGCCGAAGAGCTTCGCGGGCTCGGTGGTGATGCGCTGCACCGCGCGCTCCAGGCTCATCGCACCACGCTCCCGCACCCAGGTGCCAAGCAGGTAGGTGGCGTAGCCCGCGTCGCACAGGCTGTCGACGTGCGCGCCGCCGTCGGAGAGACCGATCATGATCCGCGACTCGTTGATGAGGTCCGGGATCTTGCTCTCGTCCGCGTTGAAGAAGTCGTAGGTGTACTGCAGCTTCAGCTGATCTTCGCAGGCGAGATCGAGGAAGGTGTCGGCCGGATGCGCGTTGCGCTCGCGGGCGATGTCGGCGACGTTGCGTCCGAGGTACTTCTGCATCGCCGGGTCGCTGACTTCGAGCACGATGGCCACTTCCCAGCGTGCCGAGAAGATCAGCGCCTTCTTCAGCGACTCCTTGAACGCCGCGCGGAAGTCCGCGTTCTTGTACACCGCGATCTGCTCTTCGACCGGGCGGTTGAACACCGGGTTGAAGCACGGCATGTTGGCGAACAGGAAGGGCTTGGACAGATCGATCTGCCCGACCAGCGGCCTGCAGGTCGCCTGCGGCACCGAGCCGCGCTTGATGAGGTCGTCGACCTCGGCGAGCGTCTCCTGCACCTGGTTCGGATTGTCATCGCGGTTCAGGAGCGCGAGCCAGGTGACCGGGCGACCGCTGGACGTCAGCAGGAGATCCAGCAGTTCACGCTCTTGCGGCGAGACACGCGAGACTTCGTTGGTGAGCGCGACTTCGATCGCACCGTGGCCGACTTCCTTCAGCACGTTGCCGTAGGCGCGGAACTCGTCCTGGCTCGCGAGCCGGCAGGCCAGCGGGCGGCCCTGGTAGCCGATGTGCTGACCGGCGTTGGTCGACGTGAAACCAAACGCGCCGGCGTCCATCGATTCACGCAGCAGGCGCGCGATCTCCTTGGTCTCTTCCGGGGTCGCTGCGCGCTCCATCGACTCTTCGCCGATCACGTAGTGCCGGAAGGGCGTCAGCGCGCACAGGAAGCCCAGGTTCAGACCGCTGCCGCGGCGCGCGGCGGCGTCCATGTATTCGGGGAAGGTCTCCCAGTCCCAGGTAACGCCCTTGGCGAGCACATCGAAGGGAATAGCTTCGACATTCACCAGGTCCCACGCGGCGATCTCGCGCGCTTCCGGGCGGCAGGGCGCGAGACCCACGCCGCAGTTGCCCATCATCACCGAGGTCACGCCGTGCCAGCAGGACGGCGAGGTGACATCGTCCCAGCAGATCTGCGCATCGTAGTGCGTGTGCGGATCGACGAAGCCGGGCGCGACGATCAAGTCCTTGGCGTCGATGGTGCGCTTCGCGGTGCCGTCGACCTTGCCGACTTCGACGATGAGCCCATCCTTCACGGCCACATCGGCCTGCTTGCGCGGCGCACCGGTGCCATCGACGACGGTGCCATTGCGGATCACGAGATCGTAGGACATGACGTGTTCTCCCCGG
>JBFWYG010000148.1:0-6307 GCA_050186725.1 Gammaproteobacteria bacterium
AAGGCGCCGCCGAACAGGATGCGCTTGCCGAGTTCCTCGGCGCGTTCCTGGGTGTCGGCCACCATCACCGGCTGCATGAAGCCGAAGTTCTCCGGCCCGGCCTGGTAGCCCTCGCGTGCGGCGGCCTTGGCGTAGAAGTCCCACAGCTCGGTGGTCGGGCGGAGCTTGGTCGCGAGCGCGATGTAGGGGTAGCGCCGGCGCGCGCAGTAGTCCGCGGTGTCCGGGCTCACCAGGCCCGGCATCCAGAACGGCGGATGCGGACGCTGCAGCGGCTTCACCCAGGGATTCACGTGGCGGAAGTGGAAGTGCTTGCCCTCGTAGCGGAATGGGCCGGGGCGCGTCCAGGACTCGACGATGAAGTCGATGCCCTCTTCCAGCATCTCGCGGTTGTGCGCCGGGTTGGCGTTGTTCGCGAGCTGCTCGCTGCCGGCTCCGCGCACCCAGCCGGTGACGAGGCGTCCGCCGGAGATGAGGTCGATCATCGCGAGCTCTTCGCCCAAGCGCAGCGGATTGCCGACCGTGGTCACAGGGTTGCCGAGCAGCACTATCTTCACGCGCTTGGTGGTCTTGGCCAGCGCCGCGGCCTCGACGTCCATCACCGCGCCGAGACAGAAGGGATTGCCGTGGTGCTCGTTCAGCATCACGCCGTCGAAGTTCATGAGCTCGGCGTCGGTGTAGATCTTCTCGTCGAGGTACTGGTTCAGCAGTTTCGACGCGACCTCGGGCTCGAACAGCTCGTTCGGCGTGGCGAAGAAGCTGCGCTTGCGGATGACTTCGTTCTCGTAGACGCGGTACTTCTCCGGGTCTTCGTCCGGCATGTAGTGATAGGCCCGCTCGGTGAACCACATGAAGTGCATGGTGTCGTTCTCCCCTCGGTTCGATCAGTTCAGGAAGTCGCGCACGAGTGCGACGAAGCGCTCCTTGCTCTCGATTTCGGGACGATGGCCGCAGCGCGGCAGGGTGGCGAGTTCGGCGCCGCCGAGCGCGTCCTGGTAGGCCTGCATGGCCGAGCGCGGCACGACGCGGTCGTCGTCGCCGTGGATGATGAGCGTCGGCACCTGCGCGCCCAGGCCTTCCAGCAGGTGCGGCAGCGCGGGGTTGTGCATGTAGGGCTGCCAGGCGAGCCGCGCGCTCTCGGCGCGGGCGTCGTCGAAGGCCTCGATCTGCTCGGGCGTGGGTTTGCCGCCATACAGGCTCGCGAACTCCTGCGTCGCGGCCGGGTCGCGCACGGTCGCTTCGAGATGCGCGCGATGGGTGAGTTCGAAGGCGTCGAGGATGTAGCCCTCGGGCGGCTTGATGCCGAGCGGCGCGACCAGCACCAGGCGCCGGAAGAGGCTCGGATTGTTGGCCAGCATCTCGGCCAGCACCCAGCCGCCGAAGGAGAAGCCCAGCGCGTCGACCGGCGCCGCGCCGCGCTCGCGCAGCAGGCGCGCATAGACACAGGCCAGGTCGCGCACGTTGGTGAGCCACTCCAGGCGCGGCGCCTGGCCGAAGCCCGGGGCCAGCGGCATGAGCAGCGAGCGCGCGCGGCTCAATTCGGTCTGCCAGGACATCCAGCCCGGGTAGCCCATTTCGTCGTGCAGGACCAGGAGCGGTGGACCGTCGCCGGCCGTCAGGATCTGCAGGCTGACACTGCCCAGGGTGATTTCGCTTGGAGTTGCTTCACTCATTCGGCGCTACCTGTCTCGATTGTTGAATCCGACATGACGCGTTCGACGCGGCGGCCTGCGGGCCGTCGCGGGTGGCGCGCCGCGCGCGCCGCACTCCTGTGGCATCAGCGTGGCACGCCGGTAGCGGCGTGTCTGTCGCACGAAAGAACGTGACACGCGCTGATCGATGCGGGGATGAACATTCACCACGGGTCGGACATGCTGGGATGCGCGGCGACACCGCCTTCCAGCGGTGTTCGCCGACGACGTGGCGCCGGTCAGATCCGCCGCCTAGACTCGTTGATCACCACCAGGGGAGCCCGCCATGGCCATGCTGCAAGCCGTTTCATCGTCCGTTCCGTCCGGATTCAAGACCGACGCCATCACCTGGCATCGTCTGCCGGGCAGCCCGGACTTCGACTACCCCATCGACTACTGGATCGCCGTGCTGGGCGGCAGCGTCGCCGAGGGCCGCGTGGACTTCCTGGTGAAGTGGGAGGCGGACGCCTACTGCCACCTGCATCGCCACATCGGCACCGCCACCACGCTGGTGCTGGAGGGCGAACATCACCTGGTCGAGACCCAGGCCACCGAGACGGTGCACAAGGTGCGCAGGCCGGGCCACGTGGCACACAGCGCGGGCGGCGAACTGCACATGGAATACGGCGGCCCGCAGGGCGCGGTGGTGCTGTTCAGCATGCAGTCGCGGGACGGACGGCTGTTCGACGTGATCGACAAGCACGACAAGGTCGTCACCACCACCACGGTGGAAGACCTGCTGACCGGGCGCTTCGTGTCCTGAGCGGCGCCGGCTTACGCCGCCCGGCCGAGTTCTAGAAAAAGTACACGTCGCGGTGGGTATCCGCCCTCCGCGACACCTCGCCTACTCGTCGGCGCTCGCCGCGATACTGAACCCATTGTCGAGCGCCCACTCCACCAGCGCGGACCGCACCGCCGCTCGTTCGTACTGGTACCAGCGTTCGATCATCCCGGCCCGCTGCAACAAGTCCTTGAACCGTCTGAAGCCACCCTTGCGGCGAAACGCCTCGCCGACCTCGTGCCGCAATCCAGGCACAACCTCGTCCACGAACTCGAGGGCGAGTGCGCGACCAAGGCCGAACACGTTCCTGTGCGGAACCGGGAGATACTCACTCTCGTCGTCGAGATCGTCGGGACGGTCTTCCTCGTCCGGCAGGTCGGCGCCTTGCCAATAGATCCTTCCGGTAGCGCGCGCGACATAGGCCGCCGAGTCGAACGCCGTCGAACTGGAGACCCAGTCCAGCGCGGCCTCCAGTTCTTCAATGACGATGCATGTGGCCATGGAGAGCAATGGTGACCTCCAGCGAGAATCCTGATCAAGGCCTGACGCAGGCCGGGCCGGCATGAGCGCCGTAGCGCGTCTGGGGCTACAGGTAATGCCCCGCATAGGAAGCGCTGTAGCGCGCGGCCCACCGGTAGAAGCCAGGATCGGTCGCCGCCGCGGTGCATAGCCGCTGCGGATCCGGCGTGATACCCAGCCGGGCCAATTCCAGGCGATCCGCGTCCCAGCATGTCCCGATGGTCGGGTTGTCGTGGCGGCCGCCGTCGCTATGCCCACGGCACGCCTCGACCAGCAGGCCGAGTTCGAGATCGCTGAGCGCGAAGTAGCGACCGTTCAGCGTCTCGACGAACGACGCCGCGCGGGCGCCGTGGCCCGGGTCCCGCCCGTCCGACCGACGACACGAATCGTGGAGAAAGGCGAAGAGCTCCACCACCCGCGCGCTCGCGCCGGTCAGCTCCGCGAGGCACAGGCCGATGCGCCGCACGCGACTCCAGTGCGACGCGCCGTGAATGCCGCGCCAGTCGAGCTCGAAGTGCTGCCTCAAGAGTGTGATCAGCGGCGTCGGGATCATGGCGCGGCGTGTGCGGATGAAAGAAGAACGGGACTCCGCAACATCGGATCACCCATCGCAATTGGCTGAGTCCCGGCACTGGGCAACGCGCTGTCGCGTTCGTCACGACCTCGCATCCCGCGCTCGACACTCGAAGGGACTGGTGTTCCGTCAGAAATCGGTTCCGCGACTCGGTGAAGAAGGGGGGCTCGCGCTCTTCGACCGCACCGTCTCCCACACCCTGTGGGTGTAACCCATCCGCCCGGGCTTTCTGTCACCTATCCGCCCGGCCGCTCACCCGAGTTACCGTGTTTGGCATCAAGACGGCCAGAGCTTCATGGAGGTTAGGCAGGAGCGGCACGATGTTCTGGAGGCGCGTTCGTGAGCAGATGAGAACTACAACTGCGATGGGAAGAGTGGCCAGATTCTGCTGAAATTCAAGGTTCCGATCGGCCGTTATGAAGGCGTCGAACCGCGTGGAGGCCAATGCGAGCAACTTCCCGTTCTTCACCCCAGCCCAGCCCTCGGCCTGGACGGTTGATACTTCGTGGCCGAGGATGAGTTGGACCAGGCCCCGGGGAAGCGACTCATCAAGCAGGATGCGCATCAGACGCGACGGCTAGCCGAGCTTTTTCAAGCACGGCAACCGCCATCTCGCGGGAGACGGTCGGAAACTGGTCCAGAAAGGTATCGAGGGAGTCGCCCTCTTCAAGGTAATCAAAGAGATTCTGGATTGGCACTCGTGTTCCCGCGAAGACGGGCGCACCGCTCTGAATCTCCGGGTCGATGACGATCAGTGGCGTTTCCATGGTCGGCTCCGCGTCTCTGGGATTAGTGTAGCGGCACCTGATTGTCTTTGGCACCTGACAGTCAGCGGCAATCACTCTGAATCCATCAAGCACGTGAGCCTGACGTGCTCGATCGAGCGCAGGAACGCCGCGCCCTGCGCCAAACCCTCACCGCTGCGGCATGTCCGCCTCGGTCAGCACCTTGGCCTTCACCTGCGGCTGCGGTCCCGCGGCGCGCAAGATCTCGACCAGCCCTTCTTCACGACTGAAGTCCCAGCTCACGTTCCAGATCGGATCCTTGAGCGGCCGCTCGAGCCTGTCGAGACCTTGCGCCAGGAACCACTCGTAGGTCTGACGGTGACCGGCCGCGAAGTCGTAGCGCGGTTCGAAGGCGAGCAGGCGCCGCGCCTTGTCGATGGAAAGCACCGAGTGCAGCGCTTTCTGGAATCGGTGATTGAACGGCAGCGGTCCCTTCCACGCGGCGAGGATATCGTCCGGCACGTCGAGGATCTCGACCTCGCGGCCCATGAGTTCCGCGATGGCGGTGACGTAGTGCCGCGCGGTGACCGACTCGCCGGTCAGATTGAATACCTCGCCGAGCGCCGCCGGTGTGCTGGCCGCGAGCAGCAGCGCGCGGGCGAGATCGGCGACGTGGCCGTAGGGGAAACACACCAGGCCCGAGTGCGGCACCAGCGCAGGACGGCCCTGGCCCAAGCGCAGGAACATCGCGATCTCGCCATCGGGGATGTTGTCGTGCGGACCATACACGGCGGCCGGACGCAGCACGGCGTAGGCAAAGCCGGTGCGCGCGCGGCGCTCGGCGAGCAGGCGTTCGACCGCGGCCTTGTGGCCGCCGTAGGTGGTGGCAGGGGCGTTCGTCGTGGGCTGCGTCTCGGTCCAGGGAAAGGCGCCGCTGCCGAGGCGATAGGCGCCGATGGAGCTCACGAACACGTACACACCGCAGTGGCCGTCGAGCAGTTCGACCAGCGTGGCGATGCTCTCCAGGCTCGCCACCATCACCGACGCGCTGACGTCGAACACGTGATCGAAGGCCTGGCCCGCGAGCGCGCGACGCATGGAGGAATCGTCCTTGCGATCGGCGACGAGCTGCGCGACGCCGGCCGGCGCGGGACTCGCGCCGCGGTTCAGCACCGTGACCTCGTGCCCCGCGGCCAGCAGCTGCTGGACCAGTTCGCGACCGATGAAGGCGCTGCCGCCCAGCACCAGGCTGCGTGGCGCGCTCATGCGCGCGTCCTCATGTCAGGATGATTTGCTGCGGTCACGTGCACTCTCCCCAAGGACCCGACCGGCGCCGATTCTCGCGCGCTTGAGCCGCGCGCGCCCATTCCCCTATTGAGCCTCAGTCGATGAGCCGTCCGTCCGCGTCCCGAATCTCGGGGCCACGCACCCGCGCGCGGCCGTCGCCGAAGGCGCGGTCCCGTTCCTTGAGCGCGGCCTTGAGCCCCTTGGCCTTGACGTTGTCCTTGAACGCGCGCGTGCCGGGCGCGATGTGACCGCGCGCGTCGTTCTCGGCGGCGAGGCGCTGCAGAGTGCGCGCGCCCATCAGTTCCATGCCGAGATTGACGATGCGCTTGTTGGCGGTGAGGAGATCGGGGTCGATCAGCGCGAGGCGATCGAGCAGCCCCTCGCACTCGGCCTCGAGCAGGTTGGGCGGCACGGACTTCAACGCGAAGCCGAGTTCCGCGGCCTCGGCGCCGGTGATGGTGTCGCCGGTCAGGAGCAGGCGCTTCGCCCACTGCGGGCCCACGTGGTAGAGCCACAGCTGGTTGGGCGGAGAACCGAGATCGCGGGTCGGCGGAAATCCGATCACGGCGTCGTCCGCCACGATCACCATGTCGCACAGGAGCGCGATATCGGTGCCGCCGGCCAGGCAGTGGCCGTGCACCTGGGCGATGATCGGCTTGTGCATGTCGAACAGCGCCATGCGCTGGTACTGGCTGCGTTCGAGCCGCCAGATGTCGTCGTCGATGGTCGGCTC
>JBFWYG010000149.1:0-6077 GCA_050186725.1 Gammaproteobacteria bacterium
ATCGCCGCAATTCCGTAGCGATTTTCCCGCCATACCGCCCGATGTTTGTTGTCGCGGCGACGCACTGTTTCGAATGCATTCACCGTTGATCGCGATCAAGTGCGAATCACCAGCGGGCGCGAAACTGCGCTCCAAGGGCTGCGCCGGGGATGGAGCAGCAAATCAAGTGACTGAAAAGACGAGAAGAGGACACGACGATGAACCGTCACAAGACATTCACCCGGACTGCCATCGCGGCCGGCCTGCTGGCGGCCTGCGCTGGCGCCCAGGCAGACGCGGACGTGGCAGGCCTGCAACAGCGCCTGGCCCAGATGGAACAGGAAATGGCCCAGCTTCGCGCCGAACTGGCCAAGGTCGCGGCCCAGGAACCGGTGCAAGAGCAGCGCGTGCAGGCCATCGAGTCGCGCGTCGCGAAGGTCGAATCCGCGCCGGCGCCGGTGGCCGAGGCGCCCAAGGTGGCCGGCAATCGCGTGTTCTTCCGCGGCGGCTACGCGAAGATGCCCGACGACCGCTCGAACGGCGCCTTCACCGACATGATCAACGTACCGGGCGCCCTCGGCCTGCCCGACATCAACAACACCTCCGATGACGGCTGGTATTTCGGCGCGGGCTTCGACTTCCTGCTCTCGCGCGACACGCTCGGCCTGCTGCCGGGTGTGTGGACCATCGCCGAGCTCGGCCTCGAGTTCCGCGACATGGGGGGCAAGCAGGCGCATCTCATCGGCCCGGTCGCCGAGTGCCTGCTGCTGAACGAGATCAAGACCGGCGGCGTGCCCGGTGCGGTCAACTGCACCAACATCAAGGGCAAGCAGAACATGACCATGCTGACCGTGAGCGCGGCGCCGAAGCTGAAGTTCATGGAAGGCTCGAAGCTGCGGCCGTGGATCATTCCGGCCGGCTTCGACATCAATGTCATCTCGCCGCCGTCCGACAGCACCAACTACCTCGACGTGGGCGTGCAGTTCGGCGCGGGTCTCGACTACGAGGTGTTTCCCGGCATCACCCTCGGCGCCGACTTCCGCTATCACCTGGCGGCCAACCTGACCGACCCGGACTACGAGAGCGGTGCGATCGCAGCCGCCCAGGCGGCGGGCCTGGTGAAGGGCCTCGAGCTCAACACCAAGCAGAAGAACGACGTCTGGACCGCCGGCATCTCCCTCGGCATCGCGTTCTGATCCCACGCGCGGTTCTTCCCACCGCGCGCTGCCCGAGCCGGGCTTCTCCCTCGCCGAGGAGCCCGGCTTTCTTTCGTGCGACGCTCACCGTCGGTAGAGTAGCTTCACGCTCATTTTCCGCCAGGTGCTGCGCATCATGCCCGCCGTCTCTCGCCTGCTGACCGTCAACGCCGGCAGTTCCTCGGTGCGACTGGCGGCCTATGACTTCGACGACGCCGACGCGCCGCCGCTGGCGACACGCCACGAGCAGGGCGCTCTGCCCGATCCGCGCGCCACGCTCGCCGACTTCATCGCGCCGCTTGGTGACGCGCATTGGACGGTGGTCCATCGCGTCGTGCACGGCGGCGCGACGCTGCCGCCCTGCTGCCTGGTCGACGCCGCGGTCGAACGCGAGATAGAGGCCTTGGCGCCGCTCGCCCCGCTGCACAATCCGCCGGCGCTCTGTTGGCTGCGCGCGGCGCGTGACTGCCTGGGCGCCGACGCGCCGCAGGTGGCGGTGTTCGATACCGGTTTCTTTCGCGACCTGCCGCCGGTCGCACAGCGCTATGCGCTGCCGCGCGCGCTGAACGCGCAGTTCGGCCTGCGCCGCTACGGATTTCACGGCCTCGCTCATCACGCGCTCTGGCGCCGCTGGACGGCGCTGCGGCCGGACCTGCCGCGCGGCGGCCGGGTGATCAGTTTTCAGCTCGGCAGCGGCTGTTCGGTGGCGGCGGTCGCGCATGGTCGCGCGCTGGACACCTCGATGGGCTTTTCGCCCCTGGAGGGGCTGGTGATGGCGACCCGCGGCGGCGACCTGGACCCGGGCCTGCTGCTGCACCTCGCGCGTGACAGGGGTATGTCGCTCGACGCCCTCGCCCACCTGCTCAGCCACGAGGCAGGGCTGGCCGGGCTGTCCGGCCGCAGCGGTGATCTGCGCGAACTGCTGGCGGCCGAGGATGCCGACGCGCGTCTCGCGGTCGACGTCTACTGTTACCGCGCGCGTAAGTATCTCGGCGCCTACCTCGCCGTGCTGGGCGGCGCGGACGCGATCCTGTTCGGCGGCGGCGCGGGCGAGAACGCGCCGGCGGTGCGCGCTGGCATTCTTGGCGGTGGCGAGTGGGCGGGCATCACCCTCGACCCGGCCGCCAATCGCGCCGCCCGCGGCGTGGAGGCGGACATCGCCGCGCCCGGCAGCTGCATCGCCATCCACGTGCTGCGGGTGGACGAAGCGCACGAACTGGCCGATGCTGCGCGCGCCCTGCTCGCTCGCGGGGCCTGAACCTCACCAAGTCACGCCTGTGCCGGAGCCACGGAGACCCCGATGAACAGCAATCCTCTGCGCGAACTCGCCCACCACGGACAATCGGTGTGGCTGGACTACATCGAACGCGACTTCCTGGCCCGGGGTGAACTCGCGCGCCTCGTGGCGGAGGACAACGTCACCGGCGTGACCTCCAACCCGGCGATCTTCGAGAAAGCCATCGCCGGCGGCGCGGGCTATCGCGACGCGCTCACGGCTCTGGCCGGGCGCTCGTCCGCCGAGACGGTCGAGACGCTGATGGTCGAGGACATCCGTCACGCCTGCGAGGTGCTCGCGCCGGTGCACGCGCGCGCCGACATGCAGGACGGCTTCGTCAGCATCGAGGTCTCGCCGGAACTGGCCCACGACGAGGCCGCGACCATCGACGCCGCGCTGCGCCTGTCGCGGCGCATCGCGCGTCCGAACCTGATGATTAAAGTGCCGGGCACGCCGGCCGGCCTGCGCGCCACCGAGGAACTCATCGCGCGCGGCTTGAGCGTCAACGTCACGCTGCTGTTCGCGGTCCCCACCTATCGCAACGTGGTCGATGCCTACGCGCGAGGTCTCGCGCGCCGCCATGCGGCCGGCCTGCCGTTGCACGGCGTCGCCAGCGTCGCGAGCTTCTTCGTCAGCCGCGTCGATACCCTGGTCGACAAGCTGCTCGCCGAGAAGGGCGAGGCGGGCGCCGCGCTCGCCGGGCGCGCCGCGATCGCCAATGCCAAGCTCGCCTACCGCCTCTACCAGTCGCAGCAGGACTCGCGGGACTGGCAGACCCTGGCCGCGGCCGGCGCCCAGCCCCAGCGCCTGCTGTGGGCGAGCACCGGCACCAAGTCGCCGCTGATGAGCGACGTGGTCTATGTCGATGAATTGATCGGGCCGGACACGGTCAACACCGTACCGCCAGCGACGCTCGACGCGTTCCGCGATCACGGCCGCGCGCGCGCGACCTTGACCAAGGGTTACGACGAGGCCGATGCGACGATGCGGGCGCTTGCCGGGCTCGGCATCTCCATCGACCAGGTGACCGACACCCTGCTGGACGAAGGTCTGGTACTGTTCCAGCAGGCCTACCAGCGTCTGCTGGGGGCGGTGGGGCAGACCTGATTCACGAACACGCCGGGAGCGCCACCCCATGACGAGCACCGAGGAGACGGCGACCGCGCCCCTCAGCGCCGACGAACTCGCGCGCCTCGATGCCTGGTGGCGCGCCTGCAATTACCTGACGGTGGGCATGATCCACCTGCAGGACAATGCGCTGCTGACCACACCGCTCCGCGCCGAGCACGTCAAGCACCGCGTGCTCGGCCACTGGGGTTCGAGCCCGGGACTGTCGTTCATCTACACCCATCTGAACCGGCTCATCGTGCGCGAGGATCTCAACATGATCTTCGTCACGGGGCCGGGGCACGGCGCGCCCGGCGTGCTGGGCCCGGCCTATCTCGAAGGCACCTACAGCGAGCTCTACCCGGACAAGAGCGAGGACGCGCAGGGGCTCGAGCGCTTCTTCAAGCAGTTCTCCTTTCCCGGCAACATCGGCAGCCACATGACGCCCGAGGCGCCGGGCTCCATCCATGAAGGTGGCGAGCTCGGTTATTCGCTCTCGCACGCCTTCGGCGCGGCCTTCGACAATCCTTCGCTCATCGTCGCGGCCGTGGTCGGCGACGGCGAGGCCGAGACCGGGCCGCTCGCCACCGCCTGGCACTCGAACAAGTTCCTCGATCCGCGACGCGACGGCGCGGTGCTGCCGATACTGCATCTGAACGGCTACAAGATTGCCAACCCCACCCTGCTCGCGCGCATCAGCCACGCGGAGCTGGAGGCGCTGTTCGTCGGCTACGGCTACACGCCCTACTTCGTCGAAGGCGACGAACCCGCCGCGATGCACCAGGCGATGGCGGCGACGCTCGGTCGCGCGTTGGCCGACATTCGCCGCGCCCAGGCCGAGGCCCGCGGCAGCGGCCCGCTGACACGCCCGCGCTGGCCGATGATCGTGCTGCGCTCGCCCAAGGGCTGGACGGGACCGAAGGAGATCGACGGGCATCGCATCGAGGGCTCGTGGCGCGCGCACCAGGTGCCGATGAGCGACGTGCGCGAGAACGACGCCCATCGCGCCATGCTCGAGCAGTGGCTGCGCAGCTACCGGCCCGAGGAACTGTTCGACGCGGGCGGGAGACTGCGGGAAGACCTGCGTGCCCTCGCGCCGCGCGGCGCGCGGCGCATGAGCGCCAACCCGCACGCCAACGGCGGCATGCTGCGCCGGGATCTCAGGCAGCCCGACTATCGCGACTACGCCGTGGCGGTGCCCAAGCCAGGCACGGTGTTCGCCGAGAACACACGGCCGCTCGGCAAGCTCCTGCGCGACGTGCTGCGCGCCAATCCCGACAACTTCCGTGTGTTCGGGCCGGACGAGACCGCGTCGAACCGCCTGCAGGACGTGTTCGAGGCGAGCGCCAAGACCTGGATGGCGGAGATGCGACCGGAAGACGCCGATGGCGGCCTGCTCGCGCCGAACGGTCGCGTGATGGAGATGCTCTCGGAGCACACGCTGCTCGGCTGGATGGAGGGCTACCTGCTCTCCGGACGGCACGGCTTGTTCCATACCTACGAAGCCTTCGCCCACGTCATCGATTCGATGTTCAACCAGCACGCAAAGTGGCTGGACATCTCCAAGCACCACGTGAGCTGGCGGCGCCCGGTGTCGGCGGCCAACATCCTGCTGTCGTCGACCGTCTGGCGCCAGGACCACAACGGCTTCTCCCACCAGGACCCGGGCTTTCTCGACCTGGTGTGCAACAAGAGTCCGCTGGTGGTGCGCGCCTACCTGCCGCCGGACGCCAACTGCCTGCTCGCGATCGCCGATCGCTGCCTGCGCGACACCGACGTCATCAACGTCATCGTGTGCGACAAGCAGTCGCATCTGCAGTACCTCGACATCGCCGAGGCCGAGCGCCACGTCGCCAAGGGCATCGGACTGTGGGACTGGGCGAGCAACGACCACCTGGGACCGCAGGCCGGCGATCCCGACGTCGTCATGGTCGGCTGCGGCGACGTGCCGACACGCGAGGCGCTGGCCGCCTGCGCGCTGCTGCGCGAGCACTGCCCGGACATCAAGGTGCGCTTCGTCAACGTGGTGGATCTCTTCACCCTGGTGCCGCGCGAAGAGCATCCCCACGGCCTCACCGATCGCGACTTCGACACGCTCTTCACCCGCGACCGGCCGGTGGTGTTCAACTACCACGGCTATCCGTGGCTCATCCATCGCCTCACCTACCGGCGCAGCAACCAGCAGCGCATCCACGTGCGCGGCTACAAGGAGAAGGGCAACATCAACACGCCGCTGGAACTCGCGATCAAGAACCAGGTGGACCGCTTCAACCTCGTGATCGACGTGATCGATCGCGTGCCGCGGCTAGGCTCCGCGGCCGCCCATCTGAAGGAAGCGATGAAGAACGCCATCCTGTCGCACATGGCCCACGCCTTCGAGCACGGCACCGACCGAGCGGAGATCGGCGCCTGGACCTGGCCGGCGGGAGACTAGCTCTGTGGCTCGCGCCCCGGCGAACGCGCGTCGATGGGCTGTGAAGCCGATGGATGCCTGCTTGCGCAGGCATGACGAGGGGAAT
>JBFWYG010000150.1:0-5970 GCA_050186725.1 Gammaproteobacteria bacterium
AGCCGCCCGAAGTACTGAACGAATACCTCGAACGCTTCCTGCATCGCGAGCCACGCTCACAGGCGCTGCATGGCCTCCGCGCCGGACGGGTGGTCACCGACTGCGACATCACCGACGCTGAGACCCTGCGCAGTCACGAGTACTACGCCGACTTCCTGCCGCGCAATGGCATGGGCGGCTGCATCGCCGCCGTACCGTGCAACGACGGCACGCTGCGCGCCTACCTGGGCGTGCACTATCCGCGCGGCGTGGCGGAACCCTCGCACCAGGCGCGGCGCGCGATCGAAGCGCTGCAGCCACGGCTCGCGCGCGCGGTGAAGGCACAGCTGCGCATCGTGAGCGCCGAACTCGACCAGGGCCTGCACGCACAGGTGCTCGACCGCCTCGCCACCGGCGTGCTGGTGCTGGACGAGACCGGACAGATCCTGTTCGCCAATGCCGCGGCCCGCGCGCTGTGTGGTCCGCGCCGCGCGCTGCACTGCGTGGGCGGACGCCTGGTGAGCGGTGATGACCGTCAGGCCGCGCGCCTGCAGGCGCTGCAGAAGGCCGCGCTGACCCGGCAGGGCACGCAGGGCGGCAGCGTGCTGCTGCGCGGTGCGACGGGAGAGACGCTCGCGGTGACGGTCGATCCCTGTCCGGCGGCGCGCGCCCACGCCGGCGGCGCGGCCTTCGTGTTCGTCACGAGCCCCCGAGGTCAGGGTCGCGCCTGGCAACGCCAGCAGCTGGAAGCGCTGTTCCGCTTCACGCCCGCGGAAGCGAAGGTCGCGATGCACCTCGCCCGCGGCCTCACCCTGCCGCAGATCGCGACGGAATGCGGCACCACCTACGAGAGCGTGCGCTTCACCTTGAAGCGTGTGTACGACAAGGCCGGCGTGCACAAGCAAGGGGAACTGGTCGCGCTGTTGAATGCGGCGGTGCCGCCGCTGCGCGAGCGGGACGCCGAGACGTCGGCCGCGACCAGTGCCATGCCGCCTGGCCAATCGCGCCTGAATTCGTGATCGCGGCCCGCGGGCCTCGGTCGCGAGGGGCAGGGACGCCCCACCTTCTCTCCTCCTCCCCTGCCTGCCGCGGTGTGGCGCCCGCCCGCCGCGGCGTCTTTTTTTCAGCCGCGCAGTACCTGCCCCGCCCGCGCGCCGGTCAGCGCGCCGTTCTCATAGAGACACGCGCCGTTGACGATGGTGTGAGTGACGCCGCGAGACGGCATCACCATGCGCTTCGCGCCGCCTGGCAGATCGAAGCGCCGCTCGCCGCGGTTGCTGGAACCGACGGTGGTCGGGTCGAAGATCGCGACGTCCGCGGCCATGCCCACCGCCAGCCGCCCGCGATCGCGCAGGCCGAAGAAGTCCGCCGGGTCGCTGGTCAGGCGCCGCACGCCTTCCTCGAGACTGATCGCGCTGTGCTCGCGCACCCAGGTGCCGAGCACGAAGGTCGGGTAGCCCGAGTCGCACAGCATGTCGACGTGCGCGCCGCCGTCGCCGAGGCCGAGCAGCATGTCGCGGTTGGCGAGGATCTCCTTCATGCGCTCGACGCGATGGTTGAAGGTCGAGAGCGTGAATTCCAGATCCAGATCGTCGGCGAGCGTGAGATCGAAGAACGCGTCCACCGGATCCTTGCCCTCGGCGCGCGCGATCTCGTCGACTGAACGACCTTCGTAGCCCTTGAGCGCCGGGTTCTGCATTTCGTGCACCCGCACCCGTGTCCAGTTGCCGAAGGTCTGCGGTTTCTTCAAGTCCTCGCGGAAGGCGTCGCGAAACGCACGGTCGGCGTAGACCGCGCGCTGCGCGTCCTTGGACTGGTCGAGGAACACGCGGCGCCAGGACGGAAAGGCCGCGAACACGAAGGGGTTGCGCATGTTGCACTCGCGGGTGAGCGGCAGCGGCGAGGTCTGCGGGCGCAGGCCGCGCGCGATGAGCGGCGCGCATTTCCTGAGCGAGTCGCGCACCGCTTCCGGGATGTCGTCGCGATCGAACATCGCGATGAAGGTCACCGGCCGCGCGCTCGCCTCGACCAGGAGTTCGAGCAGCTCGTAGCCGTCGTCCTCCACCACGCCGAGCTGGCGGGTGAGCGCCACCTCGATGGCGCCGCGGCCGCGTGCCTTCAGCACGCCGCCATAGGCCTGGTACTCCTCGCGGCTCGCGTTGCGGCACGCGAGCGGACGGCCGCCGTAGCCCATGTGCTGGTTCAAGACCGTGCTGGAGAAGCCCACCGCGCCGGCGTCCATCGCCTCGCCGAGCAGGGTCGCGATGCGCGCGGTCTCGTCGGGCGTCGCCGCGCGTTCCATGGAGGCGTCGCCCATCACGTAGTGACGGAAGGGCGTCAGGGGCGCGAGAAAGGCCAGGTTGAGGCCCGGCTGCCGCGCGGCGGCGGCCTGCATGAATTCCGGGAAGGTCTCCCAGTCCCAGGTGATGCCGCGCTCCAGCACCTCGAAAGGAATTGCCTCGACGTTGACCAGGTCGCGCATCGCGATCTCGCGGGTCTCCGGGCGACAGGGCGCGAGGCCCACGCCGCAGTTGCCGAGTACCACGCTGGTCACGCCGTGCCAGGGTGAAGGCGTGGTGGCGCCGTCCCAGCAGATCTGCGCGTCGTAGTGCGTATGGGGGTCGACGAAACCCGGCGCGACGACCAGGTCCGAGGCGTCGATCACGCGCTTCGCGCTGTCATCGACCTCGCCGAGCGCGACGATGCGCCCGTCCTTGATGCCGACGTCGGCATGACGGCGCGGCGCGCCGGTGCCGTCGATCACGGTGCCATGCTTGATCAGGAGGTCGAGTGCCACGCGTGTTCTCCCCGTCGGCGTGTGGGCCTGGGCACAAGCCTAGCGCCTGGGCCGCGCGACCGCCCTCCCCGATACGGTGGCGACGACAGGCGACGTCAGTGCCGCATGGCCTGGCGCACCCGCGTATAGCCCTTGCGCAGCTCCGCGGCCAGCAGGTCGACGGCGCCACCGACCTCCGCGCCGGCCGACTGCGCGGCGGCGGCCGCGGCTCGCACCCGCGACTCGAAGTGTTCCCAGCGCTGCTCGAGCGCCTGCCACTCGTCGCGCACCTCGGCGCGCGCGAGGTACATGCGCACACGCAGTTCGTCACGCTCGGTGCGCAGGGATTCCAGCAGGCCGAAGACGCGCTGCCGCTGTTTGTCCGATACTTCCAGCATGTCACCATCCCCTTGGTCCGCATCGCGGACTAGCACTCACCGGGCGAGAGCATCGCGCCGCCCCGAAGCGCGCGTGATGACTCGGGTCAGAACCGCGGTCGACAGGTCCCCACGCGCGGCGCCGCGCCGCGACGCGGAGCGCTAGCGTGCGCCTGGTGGTCGCGCTCGGCGGCAATGCGCTGCTCCCGCGCGGCGCGGCGCCCGGCGCGCGGCTGCAGCGCGAACGCGCCGCGCGCGCCGCGGCGGCGCTGGCGCCGCTGGCCGCGCGTCACGAACTGGTGCTCACCCACGGCAACGGTCCGCAGATCGGCCTCCTGGCGCTGGAACGGGACGCAGATCCGCGCAGTGGCCCCTATCCGCTCGACATGCTCGACGCCGAGACCGAGGGCATGCTCGGCTACCTGCTGCAACAGGAAGTGGGCAACGTGCTGGCGCCCGGTCGCCCCTGCGTGACGGTGCTGACCCAGGTGGAGGTGGCGGCCGACGACCCGGCCTTCGCCGCGCCCGACAAGCCCATCGGCGCGGTCTACGTGCAGGAGGACGCCGCGCGGCTCGCCGCGCTGCACGGCTGGCAGGTGATGGCGGACGGCGCGGGCTGGCGACGCGCGGTGGCCTCGCCCGCGCCGCGCGCGGTGGTCGAACTCGCGGCCATCACCGCCTTGCTGGACATGGGCACGGTGGTCATTTGCGCGGGCGGCGGCGGCATCCCGGTGACACGAGACACGGACGGCCGCCTGGCGGGGGTTGAAGCGGTCGTCGACAAGGACGCGACCAGTGCGCTTCTCGCGCGCGAACTCCAGGCCGACGCGCTGCTGCTGCTGACCGACGTGCCCGCGGTGGAACTCGACTGGGGCACGGCCCATCCCCGCGCGCTCCGCACCGCCGGCGTCGCGAGCCTCGCCCGCGTGCCCTTCGCCGCCGGCAGCATGGCGCCCAAGGTGCGCGCCGCTTGCGACTTCGTCACCGCCACCGGCAACATGGCGGCCATCGGTCGCCTCGAAGACGCCGCCGAGATCCTGGCGCGGCGCGCCGGTACGCGGGTGCTGGCGGAGCTTGGGGGCGCGACGTTCTGGTGAGGGGCGACGAGCGCGGCTGTCCCCTTGCGGGAGCCGCGGAACGGGGCCCTCGCAACGCTCAATGACGCGAACGAGACCGCGCCCCGAGCCGCACCAGGGCCGCGACCAGCAGCGCCCACGGCGCGGGCAGGGGCACGGGGCTCGGCAGCGTCGTCGCGACGCCATCGCTCCGGGACGTCAGCACGAGCTGCCCGATCGCGGCATCGAAACCCAGGTCGAACAACCAGCCCGCCTCGAGACCGCTGACCTGCACCGCGGGCAGCCCGGTGAACAAGCCGCCGACGCGCAGCAAGTCGAGGGTCTGATCGGCACGGGGCGCGAAACCGTTGCCGAACACGAGTTCGATGATGGCGCTGCCGACGTCGACGTCGCCGGTGACCTCGAGCACGTCGTGTTCCACGCCCGGCGTGTCGCCGAATACTTCCAGCCGCAGCATGGCGCCCGGCGCCATGCGCAGGTCACCCGCGACGGTCAGCACGCCGGGTGAATTCCCCGGCGCGATGATCGCGCCAGCGTGGGCGAGGATGTCATTCACGAAACCGCTGCCGCCCAAGGTCGCGCCGGCGTCGACCTCGACCACGGGGGCGCCAAGCGCGGTGTTGACCAGCAAGGTGCCGCCCATGACGTGTACGGCGCCGGTGTAGCGCGTCTGGTCGCCGGCAAGCAGCGTCGTGCCGAAGCGCTGCTCCAAGCGCCCGGCACGGAACACTGTGGACTCGAGCCGCGTATTGAACTGGCAGGCGTCGTTCAGGTGGTTGAATACCACGAGACCGGACTGCGCAATGTTGATGTCGTCGATGAGGTCCACCCCGCCGGCGCGCCTCGGGCCCGTGTCGACCGCCCCCCCGATGTTGAGCGTGCCTTCTCCGTCGAACCCCGGAGCCACCACCCCGCCGAGGTTTACGACCTGTCCAGCGAGCGTGCCGCCCTCGGCGAGCGTCACCACCCCCTTGCCGGCCGTACCCACGTTCCAGCGCGTGCTGGCGGTGGCGCGCGAGCCTTCACCGTCCACCAGCAGGCGGCCGCTGCCGCCGAACCCGGACGGGCTCTCGCCCACGCCGACATCGGCGAGCAGCGCACGCGCGCCTCCAAGCACCTCGAGCACGCCGCCCCTGCCACGGCCGATGCTGGTGGCGCCGCTGACCTGCAAGGTGGCGTCCGGCCCAAGGGCGCGGATCGTGGCGAAATGCCCGTGATTCCCGGAATTGCGCGACAGCGTGAGCTCGGCCGCGGAGACGAGGCCGCCGGCGTCGATGCTCAACAAGGTGTCGTCGGAGACATTCGCCTCGAGATCCAGGTAGGTCTGCACGCGCAGGGCGGAACCCGCTTCGACGCGCAGGGTGCCCCCCTGCACATCCTCGAACTCGCCCGCGTTCAGCCTGGCGCTGAAAGCGCGTACTTCGCCGCCGCGTCGCGCGACGACCACACCATCGACGGCCAATTCCCCGGTGACCACTTCCAGCAGCGAGCCCGCGCCATCGACGTCGATATGCCCCGCGATATCACGGCGCGGGTTGCGGCCCACGGACGCCAGGCCGTTGCTTTGCACCTTGCCGCCCGCGGCGACCAGCAGCGCGCCATCGACTCGCAGGCTGTTCGCGCGCCACAGGCTGTCGTCGCCTTCGATCGTCACGCTGCCAGGACGACTGATGATGGAGGTCGATGCGAATATGGACAGGCCGAAGCCTGTCACCAGTTCGCCGCCGTCGGTCACGCGCACGGTGCCCGTGGCGCGAAGCCC
>JBFWYG010000151.1:0-5949 GCA_050186725.1 Gammaproteobacteria bacterium
CGCCGAGCCGGGCCATAGGATGATCCGGGGCCACGGTCGCCCTCCTGCATGCTTGCTGTGTGGTAACAACAAGTTAGCAGCGGCGGCCGTGGACCCGCTCGACTTCCCCGGATTTGGGACAAGAACCTTTTTTTTGAACGGCGCGCGCTGAGCCGGGCACTCAGCTTCGGATCCGGGTCGACATCGCGCCATACTGCGCGTCACGCCTGCGTGAAAGGGAAAGCCCATGCGCGCCTTGTCCTGCTGCCTGTTGTTCATGCTGTCCCTCTCGAATGCCCACGCGGCCGCCAGCGAAGCACGCCTGGTGCAGGGCGCCGCGTGGCGCGCCACCGGCGCCGCGCGCCAGCCGCTCGCGCCGGGCGACTCGCTCGCCACGGGCGACACCGTCATCACCGGGCCGGGCGCGCGCGTGCTGCTCGCGCTCGCCGAAGGCAGCCTGGTCAAGCTCGGTGAGAACGCCGAACTGCGCCTGGCCGAGCTCATGCCGGCGCCCAACCCAGGCGGCGTGTTCCGCGGCTTCCTGGACGTCGTCAAGGGCGCGTTCCGCTTCACCACCACCGTGGTCGGCCAGCGGCGCCAGGTGCAGGCGCGCATCGGCAGCGCGACCATCGGCATTCGCGGCACGGACGTGTGGGGCAAGCGCGAGGACGGGCGCGACTTCGCCGTGCTGCTGGAGGGCGTGGTGAGCATCGCACGCGAGGGCGTGACGGTGGAGTTGAGTCAGCCCAACAGTCTCTACATGGCGCCGCGTGGCGCACCCGCGCTGCCTGTCGCGCCGGTGGACCCGGCGGACCTCGCGCGCTGGGCGGCGGAGACCGAGCCCGCGCCCGGCGCGGGTCGGCGCGCCGACGACGGCCGCTACCGCCTGGTGTGGAGCCTGCGCGAGGCGGACGCCGCGCGCGGCCTGCGCGACGCGCTCGCGGCCGCCGGCCTCGCGAGCGAGCTCACGAGCCATGGCAGCGGCTGGCGGGTCACCGTCCGCGGACTGCTCGAAGAATCCGACGCGCAGACGCTGGCGCGGCAGCGTCCGGCGGGGACCGCGCAGCCCTGGATCGAGCGCCTGCCCTGACGGGGCTCAGCGCGTCACGATGGGCCGCCGCGAAGCGAGGTGGATGCCGGCCGCGTCGAGCGCCGTATGGATCGCGTCGTTCACCGCGTAGAGCGTCTCGAAATAGCGCGCCGAGGTCGCCCAGTAGCGGTAGCCCACCACGACCATGTCGTCCTCGAAGGCCTCGATGCCGACCAGCGGCGCGGGCGCTTCGACCGCGCGCGTGCGTTCCCGCACCACGCTCGTGATGATCGCGCAGGCGCGGGGGATATCGCTTTCGGGATCGATGCCGATGCGCCCCTCGACCAACCGCCGGCCGTAGGAGTTGCGGTGGATCTCGCCGACGATGTGCTTGTTGGGGATGATGATGTCTTCGCCGTCCTCCGCCACCAGGCGCGTGGTCGAGAGACTGATGTCGGCCACCACGCCGGCGCAGCCCTGCACGCTGATGGTGTCGCCGATCTTGAACATGCGCGTCAGGATGATGACGAGGCCGGCGCCGTAGTTGGACACCGGTCCCTGGATGGCGAAGCTGGCGCCGACCGCGAGGCCGCCGATGGCGGCAATCAGGGGCGTCATGCTGATGCCGAGCTTGCCGAGCGCGATTACCACGAACAGCCCGATCACCAACACGCGGGCCAGGCCGGCCAGGAACTGGCGCAGGGTGACGTCCACCTGGCGCCGCTCCTGCACGCGGAGGAGGGCGCGGGCGACCCAGTTGCCGACCACCATGCCTGCGACCAGGATGATCAGCGCGCCCGCGATCTGGAATGCGTAGGTCACCAGGAAATCGATCACCAGCCGGTAGACCTGCTCGACCGTCGTCACTTCCTGCGCCATGGTCACCTCCCCAGGGATTGCGCGTCAGCGCCCGAGCATAGCGCGTTCGTCCCGCGGCTACACCGATGGGGGTAGTGGAATCCACGAGGCGCGCAAGGCTGCCGCGGGACGGCCGATTTGCTAAGGTACGGACCGACTGCTACCGCGCCTCGGGTTGACCATGACCTGACGGCCCCGTCGTTCACATCATGACAACAGCGCACCTTGCCCGCCTTGGGCCGAGAGTGCGGGAGACCTTTCGATGAGCAATGCGCAATCGTCCGGACGCGAGCCCCGCGTCGTGATCCTCGGCGCCGGCATGGCCGGCATGCTGACCGCCATCAAGCTGCGCGAGGCGGGCTACAAGAACTACGTCATCTACGAGAAGACCGATCGGGTGGGCGGCACCTGGCGCGAGAACACCTATCCCGGCGTGGCCTGCGACGTGCCGGCCCATGGCTATACCTATTCCTTCGAGCCGAACCCGGACTGGAGCCAGACCTTCGCGCCCGGACCGGAGATCCAGGCCTATTTCGAGGGCGTGGCGAAGAAGTACGAGGTGCTGCCGTCGATCCGCTTCAACGAATCCGTGCCGCACTGCGAATTCCGCGATGGGCAGTGGCACCTGCGGACCTCGACCGGGCGCAGCGACACTGCCGACGTGCTGATCGCCGCGACCGGCGTGCTGCACCATCCGCACGTGGCCGACATTCCGGGCCTCGCGAGCTTCAAGGGCACCTGCTTCCATACCGCGCGCTGGGATCACAGCGTGCCGCTGGAGGGCAAGCGCGTGGGCGTGATCGGCACCGGTTCGACCGCCATCCAGATCACCTCCGCGCTGGTGAAGAAGGTCGCGCGCTTCGATCTGTTCCAGCGCACCGCGCAGTGGATCATGCCGATCGAGAACCGTCTGTACACGGAAGAAGAGAAGGCGCGCTTCCGTAGCGACCCGGCGGCGCTCGCCGCCGAGCGCGACAGCATCACCAAGTTGCTGTTCGAGGACTTCGCCAACGCGGTCATCGACTCGGAATCCGAGCAGATGAAGATGATCGAGCAGGCCTGCCTCGACAACCTCGAGCACAACGTCAAGGATCCGGTGCTGCGCGAGAAGCTCAGGCCCAACTACCGCGCCGGCTGCAAGCGGCTCATCTTCTCGACGGACTTCTACGACGCCATCCAGCAGCCGAACGCCAACCTGGTGACCGAGGGCATCGAGTGCATCGAGCCGACCGGCGTGCGCACCAGCGATGGCAAGCTGCATGAACTCGACGTGCTGGTCATCGCCACCGGGTTCCGCGCCGACAGCTTCATCCGCCCGTCCACCGTGCTCGGCCGCGGCGGCGTAAGCCTGGACCAGGTGTGGGAAGATCACCCGGTCGCCTATCTGTCCATCTCGGTGCCGCAGTTCCCGAATTTCTTCATGCTGAACGGTCCCAATGGACCGGTGGGCAATTTCTCGCTGATCCGCATCGCTGAGTCGCAGGTCGCCTACATCCTGCAGCTGATGGAGCAGATCCGCAGCGGCCGCTGCCGCGAGATCTCGGTCACCCCGGATGCCTCGGCGACCTTCGAGGCGGCGCGCGGCGCGGCGGCGAAGAAGTCCATCTGGGCGACCGGCTGCAAGAGCTGGTACCTGGACAAGAACGGTGTGCCCGCGAGCTGGCCGTGGACCCCGACGCGCTTCTTCGAGGAGATGCAGAAGCCCAGGTTGGAGGCGTTCGAGCTGGCGGGCTGAGGCTGGGTTTGGGATGGGACAGATCCCGTGCGGGGTCTGTCCCTTCATCTTTTTCTTGGCGCCGTGCATGGCGGGTTGAAACCCGCCCTACAGGTGATTCCGACGCACGGCGGGGGCTCCGTTGTAGGGTCGATTTCAATCGGCCATGCACGGCTCACCGCTCGTCCGAGCGATCTCGAATGCGCTCCTTGACCGGCTCTTCCTGCATGTGCCGCGAGATGTACACGCCCTGGGCGAGCATGAACAGCACCATGATGGCGGGGCCGCCGAACATGTTGAAGTTGACCCAGGTCTCTTCGGCGAAGCGCGCGGCGACGAACAGGTTCAGCACGCCGGACAGCGCGAAATAGCCCACCCAGCTCAGGTTCACCTGGCGCCATATGTCGTCGGGCAGGCTCAGCTGGGCGCCGAGCATGGCGCGGATCAGGTTCTTGCCGAACAGCAACTCGCCCGCGAGCAGGATCAGGCCGAACAGCCAGTCGAGCAGGGTGGAACGCCACTTGATGATCGCCGGGTCATGGAACACCAGTGTCGCGATGCTCATGGCGACCACGATCACGAGCGTGATCCACAGCACCTTGTCGACCTTCTGCCGCCAGGCCAGCAGGAGCGCCACCTGGGCGATGGTGGCGAACATGGCGAGCTGGGTGGCGGTGGCCATGGCCAGCTGATCGGTCGGCAGCGGCGTGCTCTGCCCGAGCAGGCCGAGCATCACGCCGATGAAACTTGCGGCGGCGTCAGGCCAGGCCTTGGCGCCGTAGTAGCCGCAGAAGAACACCAGCAGGGGGAACAGGTCGAGTAGCGATTTCATGTTCCTGCAGCCGTCCTGGCCGGCGAGTCGTTATGGTTGTCCGGCGCGATTCTAGAGCGCGCGACCGCACGCGGCCCCGTGCGCCGGGGACAGGGATCGTAAAGCATTGTGCCCGCGCCTGTGCCCTTGCCCTGCGTGGGTGACCCCACGGCGTGGACTTGGTTCAGGCGCGGCGTCCGGACTGTGCGGCGCGTCGCGACGTCAGAGCGCCTTGGCCAGCCGCTCGCAGTAGGTTTTCAGGATCTCGATGCGGGCGACGCGCTTGTCGTTGCCCGGTACGAGGTTCCAGGGCGCGATGTCGGTGCTGGTGTGCACCACCATGTCGGTCACGGCGCGCTCGTAGTCCGGCCAGCGCTCGCGGTTGCGCCAGTCCTCGGCGGTGATCTTGTGCTGCTTCAAGGGACTCTGTTCGCGCTCGCGAAAGCGCCGCAGTTGTTCCTCCGGGTCGATGTGCACCCAGAACTTGAGCAGCACTGTGCCGTGGTCGACAAGCTGTTCCTCGAAGGAATTGATCTCATTGTAGGCGCGCTGCCAGTCCAGGTCGCTCGCGAAACCCTCGACCCGTTCGACCAGCACGCGCCCGTACCAGGAGCGGTCGTAGAGCGTGTGGTAGCCGTCACGCGGCAGGTGGCGCCAGAAGCGCCACAGGTAGTGATGGGCCTTTTCTTCGTCGGTCGGCGCGGCGACCGAGATCACGCGGTAGAGGCGCGCATCCATGGCCTGGGTGACGCGGCGAATGGCGCCGCCCTTGCCGGCCGCGTCCCAGCCCTCGAACACCGCCACCGTGGTGACCCGCTGGCGCCAGGCCTTCCAGGCCAGGTCCCACAGCTCGGCGCCGTACTCGTCCAGCGCCTTGCGGTAGGCCTTGTCGTCCATCCGCGCGTCGAGCGGCACGGCGGCCAGCACCCCGGGGTCGCCGGCGCGGTGCATGGCGGGCGAACTCACCGTCACTCGCCCGCTGCTCGGCGGCGGCTCATCGAGGCGCGCGGCGAGGCGTTCGATCAGGATTTCGCCGACCCGCGCGTCGCGGTGGCGGGCGTTGCTCGCCTCGATGATGTGCCACGGCGAGTGGGAGACGTCGGTCTTGCGCAGCGCGCGTTCCGAGACCTTGGCGAAGCGGTCGTAGGACTTCGAGTAGGTGCGTGTCAGCGGCTCGAGCTTGACGTCGCGACCCTTGGCGTCCTCTTCCAGGCGCTTCATCTGCGCCTTCTTCGACAGGTGGAACCAGAGCTTGACGATCAGCGCGCCGTCGTCGACCAGCATGTCCTCGAAATGCCGGATGCGTTCGAGTTCGCGATCGAAACGATCGCGCTTGGAGCGCTTGAGCGCCAGGTCGACGATGGGCCGCGTGTACCACGAGCCGAACAGGATGCTCATCCGACCCTTGGCCGGCATGGCGCGCCAGAAGCGCCAGTAGGGCGGGCGCTGGCGTTCTTCGTCGCTCTCGTCCCAGAAGGCGTGGGTCTCGAGACCGCGGGCGTCCATCCACCGGTGCAGCAGGCTGACCACGTCACCCTTGCCCGCGCCCTCGACCCC
>JBFWYG010000152.1:0-5945 GCA_050186725.1 Gammaproteobacteria bacterium
GGGACAGACCCCGCACGGGGTCTGTCCCTTCGAGCCATGCATGGCCGATTGAAATCGGCCCTACAACGGTGCCCCGTGGTGCCTCGGCGCCAGCTGTAGGGCGGGTTTCAACCCGCCATGCGCGGCGTCACCATTCCTCTTCCAACTTGAACGGCTGCCACCACAGCACCAGTCGCGGCATCAAGGTCAGCGCGCCCAGCAGCGCGACGCTCATGGCGAGCGCGGTCAGCAGCCCGAACAGGATGGTGGGGATGAAGTTCGACAGCATGAGGATGGAGAAGCCCACCACCACCGTCACCGTGGTGTAGAAGCCGGCCTTGGCGACGTTGTTGTGGCAGTAGTGCAGCGTCGCCAGCGGATCGCGCAGGCGCTGGTATTCCACCTTGTAGCTGTACAGGTAGTGGATGCAGTCCTCCACCGCGATGCCGATGGTGATCGATGCGATGGTGATGGTCATGATGTCGAGCGGAATGCCGGCCCAGCCCATGAAGCCCAGGATCACCAGCGCACCGAGCACGTTGGGCAAAAGCCCGATCAGCGCCACCGTCAGCGAGCGGAACATGATGACCAGCGGCACCATGATCATCGCGAGCGCCGAACCGAAAGTCAGGATTTGCGATTCGTAGAGACTCTGCAGCACGTTGTTGTAGAGCACCATCAGGCCCGTCACGCGGAACTCGTCGGGTTTCAATTTGAGCTTCGCCTCGAGGTCGTGCTGGATGCGGTGCACGAGTTCATTGCGGTTCAGTCCCGGCGCGGTGTCGACGATGCGCGCGGTGAGCCGCGCCTCGTTGTCGTACACCGACACGTAGGGTGAGAGCAGGTTGACCTTGGCCGCCTCGGGCATCTCCTTGTAGATGCGATCGACTTCCAGAGGTGTCAGCGGCTTGCCCTGGTTCAGCCCCTCGGCGACCCGCAGGGTGGAGGCTAGCGACAGCACCTTGCCGACCTCGGGCAGGCTCTCCAGGTAGCTGTGCACGGCCTCGATGCGCGCCAGTCGCGACGGCGTGAACCAGGTCTCGGGCGCCTGTTCGGCGCTCTCGACCTGGTCGAACATCGCCGCCAGGTCGCCCATGCCGGCCTGGGACGCCTGCTGCTCCAGCCGCGGGAACTTGAGCAGCACGTCTATCGGCGTGGTGCCGCCCAGGCGTTGATCGATGAGCGTGAGCCCGCGGTGGATCTCGGTGTCGGAATGGAAATAGGAGACGAAGCTGTTCTCCACCGTGAGCCGCCGCGTGCCGAACGCGGCCAGCACGGCCAATGCCAGCGCCACCACCAGCACCGCCGTGCCGTGCTTCTCGGTCAGCCGCGCGAGCGCGGCGGTGAAGGCATAGCCCTCGCCCTCGGGGCGGGTCAGCGGGCGGCGGCGGGTCAGGGCCAGCAGCGCCGGGAACAGGGTGAAGGTAGTGGCGAAGGCCACCAGCAGGCCGATGGACATCATCCAGCCGAAGTCGATCACGGGCTTGATGTCGCACAGCACGAAAGAGCCGAAGCCGATGATGTTGGTCAGCACCGTGTAGAGCGACGGGCGCGCCATCGCGGCGACGGTACGGCGCGTGAGTTCGAGCTGGTCGAGATCCGGATGATCGCGCAGCAGCTCGCGGTAGCGCACCACCAGGTGGATGTTCATCGACATGGTGAGGATGAGCATCAGCGAGACGAAGTTGCTGGAGATGATGGTGACCTTCCAGCCCACCAGGCCGAGCAGGCTGAACATCGCGACGCTCGCGTACAGGCAGCTTGCGAAGGGCAGCACCACCCAGCGCACTTCGCGGAAGATGAGCCCCAGCATCACCACCAGGAACACCAGCACCGCCGAGCCGAACACCGCGAGATCGCTCTGGATGAAGGTCATCATGTCGTCGATGATCATCGGCATGCCGCCGAGGTGGATCTCGACGCCTGCCGCGCGATGCTTGTCCAGCACCGCGCGGATGGCCGCGATGGCGGCGTGGGCCTGCGCCTCGTTGGCTTCCTTGGCGCGTTCGTAGTCGGGACGCAGGCGTTCGAGCTCGCGTTCTTGCGGCCCGGTCAGGCCACCGTGGTTGCGCTTGTACAGCAGGTCGTCGCGCAGTTCGGCCAGGCGCGCGAGCTCCGGCGCCTCTTCGAGGAAGATCTGCATCGCGCCGACCTTGCCGTCGGCGCTCGACACCAGGTTCTTGTACAGCGGGCTCTCGGTCAGCTCCCGGCGCGCGGCCTCCACCTTCACGTCGCGCGAGCGCAGGGTGGAGAAGTTGAGACCGAGCTCGCTCATCGGGCCGGTGACGGTCGACAACAGCGGCACATCGAGCACGGTGATCACGTCCTTGACCGCCGGTACCTGGGAGATCTCGTCGCGCAACTGGCTGATGAGGGCGAGCGAGTCGCGGGTGAAGAGATCTTCCTTCGGCACCACCGCGACGAACAGGAAGTCGCGCATCTTGTAGCGCAGCGCCATCTGGCTGAACGCGCGCAGTTCGTCGTCGTTCTCGAGCAGGAGCGCGTCGGTCGAGGCGTCGAGCTTGAAGTTCTTCAAGCCCGGGGTGATGGCCGCCATGACCAGGCCGAGCAGCGCGAGCGCGAGCCACGGCGTCCTGAGCACCAGGCGTTCGTACAGGGCGGTGAAAAAGGTCTGCATGTGTGGGCGAGTCCCTGCGGGCGGTCGCCCGATGGCGGGCTAGTGTAATGCGCGGCACCGAACCACAGCAGGGCATGCGCGTGTTGCACTGCGGCTACGTCAAACCCTGTTACAGGCGTAGGCGGGCAATTCCCCTTTCCGGGAAGCCCGTCCTATAATCGGCCACCGATCGGATTCAAGCCCGATTCTCACCGAGGCCGCGTGTCCGGGGCGGACACGCCGTGCGACAAAAGGAAAGCTATGCAATGGCGGACTGAGGGGGTGATGCCCCATCGAGCAGGGGCAGCCCGGTATACGGCTGCGTGCATGTTCCTCGCAGCGCTGTTGTTCAGCGCGGCGAGCCCGGCGCAGCAGGCGGCTGGCGAGGCTGCCGCGGCGCCGACCGAGTCCGCCGCGCCGGCGCCCGCCGCCGACGCGCCGGCCACCGCCACCGCCACCCCCGACATCGCCGACGACGGTGAAGTCGACGTGCCGGCCGAAGCCGAGACCGGCGCCGGCGAGCGCCAGGGCCACAAGCTCGACATGGGCGTGAGCCTCGATCCCGGGTCCTGGTGGACCGGCATGAAGCGGCTCATCGAGCTCGGCGGCACGCTGGTGATTGTCCAGCTCGCCATTTCCGTGCTTGGCCTCGCCGTCGTGATGTTCAAGACGCTGCAGTTCATGCAGGTGCGGGACGGCTCGCTGCGCGCTCTGCACAAGGCCATCGACACCTGGGAAGGCGGCGACGCGGCCAAGGGTCGCGAGATGATCAAGCGCAACGGCCTGCCGTTTGCGCGCGACGTCGAGTACGCGCTCGGCAAGCTCCGCCCGGACAATCTCGAGCTGGTGCGCGAGGAGCTGTACCGTCGGGCGCGGGTGTTCCTGCAACCGCTGCACGACCACATGCCGACCATCGAGATCATCTACTACATCGCCCCGCTGCTCGGCCTGCTCGGCACGGTTACGGGCATCATCGCCTCGTTCCAGGCGCTGGAGGCGAGCGGCGCGGCCAACGACGCTGCCAAGCTCGCTGGCGGCATCTGGGAGGCGCTGATCTGCACCGGCGTGGGCCTGTCGATGGCCATCCCGTTCGCGGTGCTGCACTCGATGCTCGAGTCGCGCTTGAACCACATCGTGGCCGGCGTCGAGGACGTCATCGCGCGCGTCTTCACCACCGAGCTCGACGTCGCCACGGGAGACGCCGGCAAGCGTGCGTGACCTTCGGCTGCAACGCCCGCGTCGCGCCCGCCGCATCACCCTGGTGGCGCTCGTCGACCTGGTGATCATCCTGCTGATCTTCTTCATGCTGCGCACCAACTTCCTGCAGCCGCGGTCGGTGGGCGTGGGCAGCTCCACGCCGACCAAGGCCGAGAGCACACCGCCCATTCCGCCCATGCAGGTGGAGCTGCACCGTGACGGCTCCACCTGGCTCGCCGGACGCAGTCTGAGCGACCAGCAGCTGCGCGAGGCGGCGGCCCAGCGCCAGCGCGGCGACAAGGACGTGGCCATCGTCGCGGTCGACAACGGCGTCAAGCTGCAGCGCGCGGTCAACATCATCGACATTCTGAAGAGCACCGGCATCGTCGCGGTGGATCTGCGCCGCGCGCGCTCCTTCGAGACCGAGAACGCCAACTGAGCCATGCGCATCGAGCCGCCCAATCCCAAGGCCGACCGGCGCTACCTCGGGCCGCACGGCAAGCACGGCAACCTGGCCGAGCGCGACGCCAACGTCATTCCGTTGATCGACGTGGTGTTCATCCTCATTCTCTATTTCATGCTCGCCGGCAGCCTGGACCAGGAGCTGCTGGAGGCGCTGATTCCGCCCCAATCCCAGAGCCTGTCCTCGCCGCCGCGCGAGGTGCCGCTGGTGGTGGTGCACAAGGACGGCAAGGTCACCTACAAGCAGAAGGGCCACGACGACACGAGCCTGGTGCAGGCGCTGAACGCCGGCGGCCACCCACCGCCCAAGGTCTCGCTGCACGCGGATGCCGAGGCCGACGCGGGCCGGGTGGCCGATGTCATCGCGCTGATCGGCAAGGCCGGCATCGGCGATCTCGCCCTCATCACCCGGCCGGCGGCGATCAAGCGCTGACTGCGCCGACTCGCTGCCCCGCCCGCGGGCGCCCGTCCCCATGACGTCAGACTGGAAGACTCTCCCGCAGCGCGCCTGCCACGGCCTGGTCGCGGCGAGCGCGCGCCATGCCTGGCTGGTGCTGCTCCTGTCCTGCCTGCTGACTGTGCTGGCCGGCTGGTATACCGCGACCCATGTCAGCATCGACACCGACACCAGCGAGATGCTGGACCCGGAGCTGCCGCACCGCCGCGCGGGCAAGGCGCTGAACGCGGCATTCCCGCGCCTGCCGGGCGACGTCGTGGTGTACACCGAGGCGAGCCACGCCGGCCAGGCGGAAGACGCGGCCGACGCGCTCGCGCGCCTGCTGGCCGCGCGTCCCGACATCGCCCATGCGCTCGCGCAGCCCGACGGCGGCGAGTTCTTCGCGCGTCACGGACTCTTGTATCTCTCGACCGATGCCCTGTGGGACCTGGCTGATCGGCTGGCCGCGGCCGAGCCGCTGCTAGGCGCGCTCGGCAGTGATGCGAGTCTCGCCGGCCTGCTGGATGCCCTGGGCAGTGCGCTCGAAGGCGAACTGGACGACGCGCAGCAGACCCAGCTCGCGGCGATGTTCGACAAGCTGAGCGCGACCTTGGAAGCCGAGGCCGCGGACCGCGCCGAGCCGGTGTACTGGCAGGACGAACTCTTCGCCGACGCGCGCGGCGCCGGGCCGCACCGCGCGTTCGTGCTGATCGATCCGACCCTGAACACCCAGGGCCTGCGTCCGACCGAAGCGGCCATCGACGCGCTGCATGAGCTCATCGCTGCCGAGCGCGAGGCGCACCCCGGCGTGCGCTACGAGGTAACCGGCGCCGAGGTGATGGACGGCGAGGAACTGGTGACGGTGGCGGACGACGCCTCGCTCACCACCTCGCTGTCCTTCCTTGCCGTCGGCCTGGTGCTGGTCTGGGGCCTGCGCGCTGGCGGGCTGGTGGTCGCCGTGCTGGTCACGCTGGGCTGCGGTCTGGCCTGGACGGCGGCCTTCGCCGTGGCCTGCGTCGGGAGTCTCAACCTCATCTCGGTGTGTTTCGCGGTGCTGTTCATCGGCATGGGCGTCGATTTCGGCATCCAGTTCGCGATGCGCTATCGCGAGGAGAGCACCACGCAGGACGAACGCCGCGCGGCGCTCGGCGCGGCGGCGCGCGGTGCGGGCGGCGCGCTGTGTCTCGCGGCGGTCGGCGCGGCGATCTGCTTCTTCGCCTTCGTCCCGACCAGCTACAAGGGCCTCGCCCAGCT
>JBFWYG010000153.1:0-3860 GCA_050186725.1 Gammaproteobacteria bacterium
TCGTCGCGGGTCATGGCCGGGTAGTAGTACCAGCGATGGCGTGCCGCGTGCCGGGCGAAATAGTTCTCGCCGATGCGGTCCTGGTAATGGATCTCGAAGACCACCAGATCCTCAGGGTGCACGCTCTGACCATCGCACAGCGCCAGGGGATAGGTCGCGACAGGTTCGGCGGCGATGTTGCGCCAGACATTGATGATCGCGAAGCGACCGCCGGACGCCAGCGCCGCCTCGGCCAGCGCGGGCGCGATCAAGGCCTGGTCGTCACTCAACGCGCCGCGCAGCGTGTCGTTGATGCCTGGCGGGCGCGTCAGATCACGTAGTCGCTGCGGCGCGCTGGTCAGCGTGTAATCACCGTGCACCATGAGCGCCGGACCCTGCACCTGCTGCCCGCCCTTGATGCGATGCCTGTGCTTCTTGCCCTGCGCCGAGCGCACGTTGTGATCGAAGGCGAACACCCGCGCGCCGGTGTGCTCGGCGACCAGGCGCGCGCAGTCCTCGTAGTAGCGGCTCACCACCTGGCGGTGATCCAGGAAGTCGAGCGCGACGTCCGCGAGCGGACTCTGCAAGAGTTCGAAGCCATTGCTGGTGAGGTTGCAGGCGACGCCTGACGCGCCCGCGCGCCCACTCTCGATAGGCAGTTCGCGGGGCGCGACCGTCACGCCCTCCGTGCCCGCATCGCTGCCGTCCGGATCGCGCCGGGTCAGCACGCGGCCATTGCGATACAACGAGGGCGTGACGCTCGAGTCGAGGTAGCGAAGCTCGCCCAAGGTGCCGCCGCTCATGCTGGGCGATGCCGCGCAGGGGAGTGGCGTTCGCCGCACCAAGGATCGCGAGAGGCACCTGATCCCCACATGTCACGCGAACCTGGTTCGACCATCTTTGAAACTCCCATTGCGGTTGACGGGCGGGACAGCTGTCGCCCATGGTGGTGGGCGCCCAGGCGCTGAGCGCGCGCGACCACCGCGCCTGCGGTGTCGTCGGTCGTGCCGCCGAAAAATATCCCGGCGGTGGGGCGTGGACAAGTCGGCACACAACGCATGAGCGAGTACGACGCATGGCAAGAACCGCATTGGTGAGCGGCGCAGGCAAGGGCATCGGTCGCGCCATCGCGCAGAACCTCGCCGCCCAGGGTTACAACCTGTTCCTGCTCGGACGCGACGGCGAGGCGCTGGCGGCGGTCGCCGCTGCGTGCGCCCAGCGCTCGGTCCAGGCGCACTTCCTGGTGGGCGATCTGTGCGAGGCGGAGCACATCGCCGCCGCGCTGGCGGCGGCCGAGGAAAAACTGGGCGCCATCGACGTGCTGGTCAACAATGCCGGCGCCGCGGCGCGCGGCGCGGTACAGGGCGCGGATCTCGCGGCCTGGCGCCAGGTACTCGAGCTCAACCTGTGGGCCGTCATCGCGCTCACCCGCGGCGTGCTGCCGCGAATGATCGCCCGACGCCAGGGCGCGGTGATCAACATCTCCTCGATCAGCGGCCGCCACAGCGCCGGCGGTGACGCCATCTACGCCGCGAGCAAGCATGCCTTGAACGGCTTCACGGCGAGCCTGTTCGAGGACGTGCGGGAGTTCGGCATCAAGGTGAGCTGTATCATGCCGGGCTTCGTCGACACCGCGCTCACCGCCGGCATGCGCCGGCGCCACGAGCGCATGATCGGCGCCGAGGACATTGCCGCCTGCGTGGACTTCGTGCTGGCCGCCTCGGCGCGCTGCTGCCCGACCGAAATCGTCATTCGACCGCAGCTCCCGCCGTGACGCGCCGCGGGCGTAGAGGCCGCCCGCCACACCCGTGACTCGCGGCGCGTGGCTCACAGCGTCCAGGTCTCGGTGTAAGGCCGGAGCTCGACTTCGTTGCTCCAGGCCGAGCGCGGTTGCCGGTGCACCCACCAGTAGGTCTCCGCGACGTCATCGCAGTTGGCGGTCTGCTCGACGTCGAACCGCTCGCCGAGCCACTCACGCACCTGCGGCACATCAAGCGTGCAGTCGAGCCGCATATGCGCGACATGCACACCGCGCCGGGCATAGGCCTTGGCCAGACTCTGCGCCAGCGCGCGCAGTCCGAACTTGCCGATGGCGTAGAGCGGGTTGGTGGCGGAGCCGCGAAACGCGGCGGTGGCGCTGGAGTAGATCACGCTGCCGCGGCCGCGTTCGATCATGCCCGGCATGACGGCCTTGGCGGCGGCGAAGGCGCCCATCACCTCCAGGCGGTAGATGTCCTCGAGTTCATCGAACCCCATGTCCAGGGGTTCGCGCAGCGTGTAGCCGCCGCGCGCGTTGTAGATGAGCACGTCTATCTCGCCCGCCTCGGCCGCGACGCGCTCCAGCGCGCCCTGCACCGCTTCGGGCTGCGTGGCATCGGCGCAGTGATAGGCGTGCTTAAAGTCGGGCGCTGCGCGCCGGGCCGCGGTCAGCGCGGCCTCGCTTCCCGCCGCGCTGCGGGACAGCAGCGCCAGGGTGTAGCCCTCACGGGCGAAACGCGCGGCGAGCGCGCGGCCCAGGCCGTCGCCCGCGCCGACGATGGCGCAAACAGGTGCTGACATGGCAATCACTCCTTCGGTCTGTGCGTGATGGATAGGTGGTGCTCCGCCGCGGCGCGCGGCGCTTTTTGCTACGGGATCACGCCCGCGTGTCGCAGCGCCGCGACCTGTTCGGCGTCGTAGCCCAGTTCCGCCAGCACCTCGGCGTTGTGCTGTCCGAGGCGGGGCGCCAGCGGCTGGCGGTCGAAATGCACGCCCTCGAAGCGCGCCGCCGGGCGCGGCTGACGCACGCGGCCGAGCCCGGGATGCTCGTATTCGCGGATCAGGTCGTTCGCCAGCACCTGCGCGTGCTCGAGGGTCTCGGCGCGGCTCAGGACCGGCGCGCAGGGAACGCCGTGCTCGTCCAGCGCCGCGAGCCACTCGGCGCTGGTGCGCGTGGCCAGGACGGCGGCGGTGGCGGCGATGCGCTCGCGGGCATGGATGAAGCGCGCGGCCGTGGTCTTGAAGCGTGGGTCCTCTAGCCAGGCGGGCTGCTCCAGCACCGTGCACATGCCACGCCACTCGGCGTCCGACATCGCGCCGGCGGTGATGTAACCATCCACGGTCTTGAACACCAGGTCCTGCGCGATCTGGCCTATCCGTCGGTCCGCCGCCGCCTCCACCCGCGTGTAGTTGATCATGCCCTCGGGCCACAGGTAGGCGATGGTGGCGTCGAGCATCGCCAGTTGCACGTGCGAGCCGCGGCCGTGCCGCGCACGCGCGAGCAGGGCGGCGGTGATGGCCTGCGCGGCCGTGAGCGCGGTGGTCTTGTCCGGCACCACGGTGCGGATCATGCGCGGCCTGCCGGTGTCGTTGTCGGCCTGGATGTCGGTCAGCCCGGTGAGGGCCTGGATGACGGGGTCGTAGACGCGTTTGCCCGCGTAGGGACCGACGTCGCCGAAGCCGCTGATGGAGACATAGACGATGTCGGGCCTGAGCGCGCGTACCGCCTCGAGTCCCAGGCCGAGCTCTGCCGCGGCGCCCGGACGAAAGTTCTGCACGAACACGTCGGCCGTCGCCACCAGCTTCAGCACCACCTCGATCCCCGCCGGGCTGTGCAGATCGAGCGCCATGCCGCGCTTGCCGCGGTTCATGTTCAGGAAGCCGGACGTCATGCCGTCGCTGCCCACGCCCATCATGCGCGTGATGTCACCTTCCAAGGGCTCGATCTTGATCACATCGGCCCCCTGGTCGGCCAGCAGCATGGTCGCCACGGGTCCCGACAGCACCCGGCTCAGATCGATGATGCGATAGCCGGCGAGCGGCCCTTCCTGCGTGACGTTCGGTGAAGGTTCCATGCAGCATGACCTCCGCATCGTAGGGGCCGCCCGCGCGCGAGCAGTCTC
>JBFWYG010000153.1:3960-5861 GCA_050186725.1 Gammaproteobacteria bacterium
GCCCGCCTCGGCACGGGGACGCTCTACGGCGCGGACGCCTACGAGGCCTCGCGCATCGACAGCTTCCTCGATGCGAGCCTGGTGTTCGGGCGCGACACGCAGCCCTACCTGCTCGCGCTGCGCGGCGATACCGTCACGCTCGAAGTGCATGCCGCGGCCGGCGCCGCCGTCACGACCTACCTCGACGGCATCGAGCGGGCCCTGTCGCCCAGGCGCGAGCACCTGGTGGGCGCGACCTTGAGCCTCGCCGACATCTGCTTCGCCTGTGAGCTCACCATGCTGTGGTACGAGCGCCCGCGTCGCGCCCGCCTCGCCGCACTCGGTCTCGCGCCCGTGCTGGCGGACGACTGGCAGGACCGGCATCCACGCGCGGCAGGCCACTTCGCGGCGCTGCGCGCCCATCCCGCGTTCGCGCCGGATCTCGAGCCGCATCTCGCCAAGCTCGAGCGCAACCCGAATATCAAAGCTGTCCCCTCGGAGTCCCGACCATGACCAATATTCGTCCTGTCGCCCTGGTCACGGGCGTCGGCCCGGGCACGGGCGCCGCCATCACCAGGCGCCTTGCCGCCGGCGGCTACGCCGTCGCCATGCTGGCACGCAACGCCGATCGCCTGGCCACCCTCGCGGCAGACATGCCAGGCACACGCGCCTATCCCTGCGACGTCACTGACACCACCCAGCTGGACACAACGCTCGCGCGCGTGCGCGCCGAGCTCGGCGAACCCGAGGTACTGATCCACAACGCCGTGGGCGGCGCCTTTGGCAGCTTCCTCGAGATCGATGCGCAGGTGCTGGCACGCAACTTCCAGGTCAATACCATGGCCCTGCTGCACCTGGCGCAGCGCCTGACACCCGCCATGCTCGCCGCAGGACGGGGCGCGATCATCGTCACCGGCAACACCTCCGCCCTGCGCGGCAAGGCGCGCTTCGCGGGCTTCGCGCCGACCAAGGCCGCGCAGCGCATCCTGGCCGAAGCGATAGCCCGCGAAGTCGGGCCGCGCGGCATCCACGTGGCCTACGTGGTGATCGACGCCGTGATCGATGTCCCCTGGACCCGCGAGCGTTTCGCCGACCGACCCGACGAGTTCTTCATCAAGCCCGCGGCCATCGCCGACGAGGTCTGGCACCTGTTGCAGCAGGAACGCTCGGCCTGGTCGTTCAACGTCGAGCTGCGTCCCTACGGCGAAACCTGGTAGCGGCATCGCTTACGCGGCGCCATGCGCAGGTTCTGGACTGCCCCGCTCTGACACCGTCCGGGCGCGCATTCGTCCCGCGCTTGAGGTTATGTACCGACCGTTCCATCATGCGGCATGGTCCGCCCCCTCGAATTCGATCGCGCCGCCGCACGCAACCGGGCGCTCGCCCTGTTCTGGGACAAGGGCTACCAGGCAGGCACCCTGGCCGAGCTGCTCGAAGTGATGGGCATCGGGCGCAGCAGCTTCTACGCCGCCTTCGGCGACAAGCGCGCGCTGTTCATCGAGTGCCTGGACGAATTCGCGCGACGCGCCCAAGCCCTGCTGACCGACGCGCGACGCGAGCATGCGCCCCTGGAGGCGCTCAAGCTGTTCTTCGAGGGCGTCGGCGTCGAGGGATCGCGCAGGCGCGCTCATCTCGGCTGCCTGCTGGTCAACACCGTGCTGGAGATGGCCGGCGTGGACGACGAACTGGTGAGCCGCGCCAACGCCCACCTGCTCGCCCTGGAAGCCTGCTTCGCCGACTGTCTGCGCGACGCGGGCTGCAGCTCACCGCGCGCGGCGGAACTCGCGGCGATGCTGACCCTGGTGCATGAAGGCGTGCGCGTGTCGAACCGCAGGCGACTGCGCGGCGACCGCCAGTTGGCGCCCATCCGCACCACCTTCGAGCTGGTGGCGAAGGCGCTGGCCTGAACCAGAGAGCGATCA
>JBFWYG010000154.1:0-3398 GCA_050186725.1 Gammaproteobacteria bacterium
CCGGCCGCCAGCAGCGCTTCGCAGTCGCGCCGCGCGCGCCACTGGCCAGGCGCCCCGAGCACGGTGATGCGCAGGCTCGCCGGGTCGCGTCCGGCCTGCTCGGCCAGCGCGTGCAGCTCAGCGCGGCCGTCAATCAACTGCTGGACCTTGCCGACCACCGGCAGCCAGCCATCGCCGTAGCGCACGATGCGCTGGAACACGCGCTTCGCCCAGGTGTCGCCGAACAGGATGCTGCCCAGGTAGATCGGCGGATGGGGCCGCTGCACCGGCTTGGGATGGCTGCGCAGCGGCGGGAAGTCGTAGTACTTGCCGTGATACTCGCTGGGATCCTCGGTCCAGCAGACCTTCATCACTTCGATGGCCTCGCGGACCTGGGTCCAGCGATGCTCGAAGTCGCAGCCGAGGATCTCCGCCTCCTCCTTGTTCCACCCGGCGCCGATGCCGAAGTGGAAGCGCCCGCCGCTGTAGGCGTCGAGCGAGGCTATCTCCTTGGCGAGGTGCAGTGGATGGCGTTCCGGTACGAGCAGCACGGCGGTGCCGACTTCCAGTGCGCGGGTCGCGGTGGCGGCGCGCATCAGCGCGATCAGGGGATCCGGCATCTGCCACAGGTAGTCCGGGTCGGGCGCTACGCCCGGATGGGGATTACCCGGATAGGCGGTCGAATAGTGGACCGGCAGGATGAGATGATCAGGTACCCAGTAGGAGGCGAAGCCGCGGTCCTCCGCGTGGCGGGCGACCACCGCCGGATCGGCGGCGGCATCGGGCAGGATGGAAAACACGCCGAGCTTCATGGGCGACTCCGGGGCATGGCGATTCGAGTGCTTGCGCGCGTGGCCATGCTAGCGGACGGCAGGTTCGCCGCCTACGGCGACCGCTACACGGCGAAACCTACCAAAAAGTAGGTGTAGAACGCTTAGACTAGCCGCCAGGCCAGGCCCCGCGAGAGGACCGGTCGAGGAAGATGGTTTCACAGGGGAGGCTCAGGGGCTCATGAATTTTCGTCTGGCGCACTGGATCATGCAGCGCCGCTTTGCGGTGTCGGTGATATTCGTCCTGGTCACGCTGTTCTTCATGGCGGGCTTTCCCAAGGTGCAGATCCGCACCGTCTTCAACGATCTCCTGCCGCGCGACGACCCCTATGTGAAGGTGTTCTTCGATCACCGCAACTTCGGCAACCCGCTGACCGTCGCCATCATGCTGAAGCGCAAGTCCGGCGACATCTACACGCCGGAGACCTTGGACAAGGTGTGGCGCATGACGCGCGACCTCGACCTCGCGCCGTACGTCAACCACGACCAGCTGATCTCCATCTCCACAGAGAAGCTGCGGTACGCCGAGGCCACCACCGAAGGCATCGACACCAAGCCGCTGATGGACGACCACGCGCCGCGAACGCCAGAGGAGATGGCCGAGTTCAAGCGTCGCGTGGCCATCTCGGTGAATGCCCGCGCGTTCTTCATCTCCGGCGACGAGACCGCCACGCTGATCACCGCCGGCTTTCACGACACCATCGACTACGGCGAGACCTTCGCCTTCGTGCAGAAACTCGTCGAGGACGCGCGCGACGCCGATCACGAGGTGCACCTGGTCGGACAGCCGGTGCTGACCGGTTGGGTCTACAAGCTGCAGAAACAGACCTACGGCATCTTCGCCGTCACGGTCGGCATGCTGATGATTGCGCTCGTGTTCTACATGCGCAACATCGCCGGCACGGTCACGCCCATCGCCTGCGCCGCGGTGGCGGGGCTGTGGGGCTTCGGCTTCATCGGCTGGCTCGAGCGTCCCATCGAGCCGCTGCTCATGATCGTGCCGCTCTTGCTGGTGGCACGCTCGTTCTCTCACTGCGTGCAGTACACCGAGCGCTACTACGAGGTGCTGCTGCATCTGAAAGACCGGGTGAAGGCGGCCGAGGTCACCATGGCCATCATGATGGCGCCCTCGGTGCTCGGCATCCTGACCGACGTGTGCGGCATCATCTTCATCGCCATCGCGCCGATCAAGACCATGATCAACCATGCGATCTTCTGTGGCATGTGGGCGCTGTGGATCATTCCGACCGGCATCTTCCTGTGCTCGATCCTGCTGTCCTACCTGCCGGTGCCGCGCAACATACACAAGATCATCGGCGGCGCGGACCACGAGTCGGGCATCCACCTGCTGCAGGACCGGGTGCTGAACCAGCTGTCGCGCTGGACCTTCGGTCGCAACGCCAACATCACCGGCCTCATCGTGCTCGTCATCAGCATCTGGGCGCTGTACCTGAACAGCCTGATCAAGATTGGCAACCCGGTGGAAGGCAGCAACCTCCTGTGGCATGACTCGGAGTTCAATACCGGCGTACGCGCGCTGAACGCGCACTTCCCCGGCACCAACACCCTGGAGCTCGTCATCGAGGCCAAGACGCGTGACAACAATCATCGGGTCGGGCAGACACCGGAGGTGGCGGACGTCCACAGTCGGCTGCAGCGTCTGCTCGAGTCCGACGGCGTGACGCCGCCGCGCGCGACCCTGTCGTTCAACGACTACATCACCGAGACCAACCGCCTGTTCTCCGGCGGCAACCCCAAGTGGAGCCAGCTCGACCTCACCAACCAGGCGATCAGCGCGGCGTCGTTCGGCGCGCAGATGGGCAGCAGCACGATCAACTTCGGGCACGTCGCCGACTTCGAGTTCCAGGACACGACGGTCTCGGCCTGGTACAAGGACAACAAGCAGGAGACGGTGGACGCCTCGCTCGCCGCCGCGCGCCGCGCGGTCGACACCGTCGGCGAAGATCACCCGGAGTTCCGCGTGCGCATGGCGAGCGGCGTGATCGCGCTGCAGCAGGCCATGAACAGCGTGGTCGAGCGCTTCCACATCATCATCATGGTGATGGTCAACCTCGCGGTGATGGTGCTTTCGGTGTGGGCCTACCGCTCCATCGTGGCGTCCATCGTGCTGCTCATCCCTGTGAACCTGTCGAACTTCTACCTGGTCGCCGCGATGCAGATGCTGGGCGTGGGCCTGGACGTCAACGCCGGCATCGTCGCGGTGATGGGCGTGGGCGTCGGCATCGACTACGGCATCTACCTCCTTTCGCGTATCTGCGAGGAGTACACCGCCCACGGGCACGACGTGAGGAAGGCCATCAACGCCGCCATGACCACCACCGGCAAGGCCATCATGTTCACCGCCACCATCATGCTGATCGGCATCCTGCCCTGGTATTTCCTTTCGGATCTGAAGTTCATGGCCGACATGGGCATCCTGCTGGTGGCGGTCATGCTGATCAACATGCTGCTGTCCTTGATCGTGCTGCCGCTGCTCGTGTGGTTCTTCGAGCCCAAGTTCATGCGCCGCACGGACCTCCTGGTCGGCGAGAACGTCGACCTGACCCAGTTCGCCGCCAAGGCCGACGT
>JBFWYG010000154.1:3498-5716 GCA_050186725.1 Gammaproteobacteria bacterium
GGCCGATTGAAATCGGCCCTGCGGGTGCATTTGTAGGGCCGATTTCAATCGGCCATGCACGGCCTCACGGCGCCAGCACCTCGTCCGCCGGACGCTTGAGCAGGCTCTTCAGCACCGCCGGCTGGAAGCGTCTCTCGGTGGTGATTGCGTAGAAGTCTTCGCTCAGATCCGGCACTTCGCAGTAGCGCGCGAGGCGACGGGAACGCAGTTCGTCCTGCACCACCACCGCCGGCAGCAGCGCGACGGCCGCCGAGTCGCGCGCCAGCAGGCGCAGCATGGCCATGTCGTCCACCTCGGCGAGCACGCGTGGCCGGATGTCGAGTTCTTCGCACAGCGCGTCGAAGCGCGTGCGAATCTCGCTGTTGGTGCCCGGCAGCAGCAGCGCGCAGGTGGCGAGGTCGCGAGGAAAGCGGAAGCGCCGGCCACGACCGAGTGGCGGGCCGACCAGGCACACCGGCTGGCGCGCGATGCGCCGGCAGCGCCACTGGCGTCCGGCCTCGGCGCCGACCGCGCGGTTGGACAGCACCACGTCCAGCTTGTGCACGGCCAGTCTTCCGAGCAGCTCGTCCAGGCTGCCCGATTCGATCAGCAGCTGCACGTCGCTCTGCCCGAGCACGGGTCGGAGGAAGTTCTCCTGGAAGTTGCGCGACAGCGTCGCGACGCTGCCGATGCGCAGCCGCTGACGACTCTGCGCGCCGCCGTCCTGCATGAGACTCACCAACTCCTGCCCGGCGGCGAAGATGGTCTCGGCGTAGCCGAGCGCGAGCTGTCCGGCCTCGGTCAGCCGCAGACGACGACCCTCGCGCTCGAACAGCCGCACTTGCAACTGCTCTTCGAGCTGGCGGATCTGGGTCGAGAGCGCGGACTGCGAGACGTGCAGGCGTGCCGCCGCGCGGGTCAGGTGTTCTTCCTGGGCCACGGCCCAGAAGTGATGCAGGTGATGGAAGTTGAGGCGCGCCATGACTGTTCTCCGAGAGAGAACGAAACCTTAAGTTATCGCTAATTTACCGAACAAGCCTGACCGTCCCATAGTGCGCGCCCAGCCGCACACCCCAAAGGACAGGTCATGTCGCACACTCCGCTTCTCGCCGGCTGGGCATCGCTGCCGGCCCTGGTCTACCTGCTGACCGCCGTCGTGGCGGCGTGCACGACACTGCCGCGGGGCTGGCGCGCGGCGCGCGTCGGAACCGCGCTCGCCCTGCTGTCGGCCGGGTTGCTCGGCCTGCACTGGGTGCTCGATCGCGTCGGCCTGCCGATTGCGGGGAGCGGCGTGGCGCGGGTCGACGGTGTGAGCATGGTGCTGCTGGCCCTGGTGACCTTGCTCGGCGCCCTCATCGTCGGCTTCTCGCGGCGCTACCTCGGCGGCGAGCCCCGGCAGCGGCGTTACTTGCTGGCGTTGCTGCTCACGCTCGCGGCGGTCAGCGTGGTGGTGAGCACCGCCCACCTGTGGCTGATGGCGGCGGCCTGGACCGCCACCGGCCTCGGCCTGCACGTGCTGCTGACCTTCTACGCCGAGCGGCCCATGGCCCAGCTCGCCGCGCGCAAGAAGTTCGTCGCGGGCCGCGTGGCCGACGTCGCGATGCTGGTCGCGCTCGTGCTGCTGGCGGTGGAACTCGAGGCACCGACCCTCGCCGCGCTCGACGCGCGCCTCGCCATGCAGGGCGCGCTGCCCTGGACGCTGCACCTGGCCGCCGCGCTGCTGGTGGTCGCGGTCGCGCTGCGTACGGCGCAGGTGCCGGCCCACGGCTGGCTGCTGCAGGTCATGGAAGCGCCGACGCCGGTCTCGGCGCTGCTGCATGCAGGCGTGGTCAATCTCGGTGGCGTGGTGCTGGTGCGCTACAGCGAGCTGGTCGCCGCCGTGCCTGTCGCGCAGGTGATGCTGGTCGTGATCGGCGGCGTCACCGCGGCGGTCGCCGGCCTGGTGGCGCTCACGCGCGTCAGCATCAAGCTGCGGCTCGCCTGGTCCACCTGCGCGCAGATGGGCTTCATGCTGCTCGAGTGTGGCCTCGGACTCTACGCGCTCGCGCTGCTGCACCTGGTGGCGCACTCGTTGTACAAGGCGCACGCCTTTCTCACTGCCGGCGAGGCCCTGCAGCGTACCCAGGGCGCGCTGCTCGCGCCCGATGCCGGCGCACCGCGCGTGGCGGTGCAATTCGCCGGCGCGCTGGCCGGCGTGATGCTGGTCGGCGCCGTGGCGCTGGCCTGGCGCGCGCTGCTG
>JBFWYG010000155.1:0-5576 GCA_050186725.1 Gammaproteobacteria bacterium
CCGAGGATGAGGGGCAGCCGTTCGTCTTCGGCCGCCACGGGATTCGGGTTCGCCATGATGTCTCTCCCCGTTGCTTGGCGTTCAGGCCGCGCGTGCGGCGGCCAGGGCGGCGCGCATCGCGACCGTCTGTGCATCGTCGACGGCAAGACTGTCATCGACGACGCTGCCGGTGAATACCACGCCGTAGATGTCGCGCGCGTGCGCCGTGCTGATGTACCCCTCGAGCACGTCCTCGCGCACCCAGGCCGGTTCGCGCGTGAGCGGATCGCCGTAGCCGCCGCCGGCGGTCTCGACGCCGTGCAGCCACATGCCGGGCTCGAGCACGAACTGGCCGACACTCGGCACGCGCGTGCGCCTACCGTCCTGGCCGATGACGAACATCTCGCCGACGTTGCCGTCGCCGCCGCCACGCACGCCGCGCGCCGGATTGACCTGCCCGTCGGCGGCGAACACCACGACCATGGCCTCGTCGCTCGGGCCGTAGGTGATGCGCACGCCGGGCGCGCCGCGCCGGCGTCCGGCGCCCATGGTGTCCGCTGCCAGGCGGATCTCGCGGTAGTGGATGGGATAGGCGAGCTCGCTCACCTCGACGCTGTCGCGATACATGAGCCCGGCGACGACCGGGATGCCATAGGTGAGCCAGCCGTCGCAGCGCGGGCCGCCCGGCCCCCCGTTGTTGCCGATCACGAGCTGATTCACGTAGGGCTGCCCGCCGCGCCGCGCGTCGCGCCCCGAGATCACGCCGTAGCCGGCGCCCATGCCGATGCCGCCCTCGGCGAGGCCATAGCCTTCGCCGAGATCGGCGAGCGCGGCCTGCACGGTGTTCAACAGCCGGTCCGAGACATTGGTGGTGGCCACCGAGCAGCTGTGCGGAAAGCGCGGAATGCCGATGGCCGCGCCTTCGCGCAGTTTCACTTCGATGCAGCGGTAGGAGCCGCCGTTGCGCGGAATGTCACCCGGCAGGCAGTTGAACACGCCGGCTACGGCGTTGCTGATGGAGCAGGCCTCGGACAGGTTCAAGCCGTTGTCCATGTTGTCGATGTTGTGGGTCAGATCGATCTCGACCCGCGCGGCGAGCGGGTCGACTGTCACCTTGACCCGCACCGGAATGCCGTCCGGCATCAAGGGCGGCAGCGGGTCGTGCGCGCCTTCGCGCGCCACGCTCGCCGCCGGCAGCGCGCGGATCGCGCTCCGCATGCGCGCCTCGCTGTAATCGAACCACTGCTCTACGAAACGCAGTACGGTCGCGCTGCCGTGCTTGGCGAACACTTCGTGGATGCGCTTCTCGCCGGTGCGCGCGGAGGCCAGCATGGCGAGGAAGTCACCGTACCAGTAGTCCGCCACGCGGATGCGCCGCTGGCACATGCGGATGATGTCGTCGATGTTGCGCCGGTCTCGCTGCACGCGCACGGCCGGAAAGATCAGTGCGCCCTCTTCGTAGATGTCGCGCGCCGCGGCGTGGTAGGTGGTCGGCAGGCTGTTGCCGATGTCGGCCTGGTGGGCCTTGGCGCAGACGTTGAACACGTGCCGGCCTTCCCAGAACACCGGCACGATCAGGGTGTGATCCGCCGGGTGCGAATTGCCGCTGTAGGGGTCGTTGTGCAGGTAGGCGTCGCCCTCTTCGATGTCGTCGTGAAACGCGCACATCGCCGCGGTCTGCAGGTTGAGGCCGTAGGTGTGTACCGGCAGACCTTCGGCGGTCGCGAACAGCTGGTTGTCGGCGGTGGTGATGCCGCAGGAGAAATCCCGCGCCGAGTTGATCACCGCCGAGCGCCCGGTGCGCAACATGGTGTTGGTCATCTCCCGCACCACGCCGTCGAAGCGGTTGGCGAGCACCGCGAGCAGCATCGGCGAGAGCGCTTCGGTGGTCGAGTCAGTGGTCGCACCCATGTCGTTCTTCCCGTTCATGCGTCGAAGGTGACCATGTAGCTGTCGGCCGCGCCGAGGCGTGCGTGCGTGCCGGGCGGCAGGACGAGCGTGGTGGTGGCTTCCTCGATGATCGCAGGTCCTTCTACGACCGCGCCGACGGCGAGCGAATCCCCACGCACCACGGCCGCGTCGCGCGCGCCATCGAGAGAGAACCAGGCCGCGCGCCTGCTCGAAGACGCGGTCGACACCGCGCCGGCGGCGCTGACGGAGATCACCGGCAGCGTCACCGCGAGTCTGCCGGTCCAGCTCAGGAACTCCACCGCGCTCGCGCGATCGTCGACCTGGAACACGCGCCGGTGCGCGGCGTGGAAGGCTTCGACCAGCGCCAGCACGTCGGCCTCGTGCTCGATCCGCGGCGAGTCGAGATCGATGGCGAGATCCCACACCTGGGCGGCGTAGTGCGCGTCCACTCGATAGCGGCGCGTCACCTGGTCGAAGCCGCGCGCGGCGAGGCGCGCGGCGAACGCGTCGAGCTGCTGGTCGATCGCCGCGAGGGCGGCGTTGACCTGGTCGCGATCGAAGGCATCCGAGCGGGTCGGCGCGGCGGCGCTGGCCTCGGCCTGGATGTCGGAGAACTGCATGCCGCAGGCCGACAGCACGCTCGCGGTGCGCGGCACCACCACGCCACGACAGCCGAGCTCACGCGCGATGGGCACGATGTTGAGGCCCGCCGCGCCGCCTCCGGCGACCACCACGGCTTCCGCCGGATCGATGCCCTCGCTGACCGTGATGTCCTTGATGGCGTTGATCATGATTTCGTTCGACACGGCGAAGATCGAATACGCCGCCTCGTCGACGCCGATGCCGAGCGGCGCGGCGACGGTCGCGATGGCCGCGCGCGCCGCGGCGGCGTCGAGGCGCATGCGCCCGCCGAGGAAGTAGTCGGGATCGATGTAGCCGAGCACCACCGCGGCGTCGGTGACCGTCGGCGCCAGGCCACCGCGCCCGTAGCAGGCCGGCCCCGGTTCGGCGCCCGCGCTCTGCGGGCCGACATGCAGCAGGCCCGCATCGTCCAGCCAGGCGATCGAGCCGCCGCCGGCGCCCACGCTGCGCGCGTCCACCGCGGGGATGCCGAGCATGTGGCCGGTAAAGCGCTCGCCGAGCCAGGTCTCCTGGGTGATGGCGATGTGGCCGTCGCGCACCAGGCTGACGTCGAAGGTGGTGCCGCCGGTGTCGACCACCAGCGCCGGCTCGGTGCGCGCCTCGAGTTCCGCGTAGCGCCGGCCCGCCACCGGCCCCATTGCGGGGCCCGAGCGCACCGTATGTATCGGGCGCTCGACCACGCTGTCGATGTCGAGGCAGCCGCCCATGGTGGTGCTGACCAGGATCTCCCCCGCGTAGCCGGCCGCGCGGAGATCCGCGCCGAGGTCGCGCAGATGGGCCTGCATGAGCGGCTTGATGGACGCGTCGATGGCGGCCGATGAGGCACGCCGGTATTCGCGCAGTATCGGGTTCAGCGCATGCGCGAGCGTGTAGGGCACACCCGGCAAGTGCTGTTCGATCAGCGCCGCGAGGCGCAGTTCGTGCACCGGATTGGCAGTCGCCCACAGGAGCGCCACCGCCACCGCCTCGAAGCGGCGCTCGCGCAGGGTCTCCAGCACCTCCACCGCCTGCGTTTCGTCGAGCGGGCGCAGCACCCGGCCGCCGGCATCCATGCGTTCGGCGATTTCAAAGGTGTGGCGGCGTGGAATGTAGGGGCGCGGATAGGGCGTCGAGAAATCGTGGGGATTGAACTTGCCGCCCTCACGCAGCACCAGGATGTCGGGAAAGCCGGCGGTGGTCAGGAAGGCGGTCTTGGCGACCCTGCCGGTGACGATGGCATTGGTCGCGCGGGTCGTGCCGTAGATGAAGATGTCGGTGCGCGCGAGCAGGTCCGCGACTTCGAGCTCGAGCTTGCCGGACGCGTCGGCGAGCGCCTGCGATAGGCCGCCGAAGATGCGTGCCGGCGTGGTCAGCGCCTTGCCGATGGTGAAGCGTCCGCGGTCGTCGGCCACCACCACGTCGGTGAAAGTGCCACCGGTGTCGACGCTGATGCGCCAGCCCGCGGTCGAGTTGCCGTTCATGCTGCGCCCACCACTGCTGACTTTGGCTGGTGCCCGGACTATAGTTTCGTGTGATCACAGATGTCAATCGAACCCAAGCCGCGCGCGGCCCGGGTGCCATGAGAGGAGTCTCCATGTCCAACGTCGTCGCTGCGCTGGCCCGCATCGAACGGGTGACCTTGAACGGTCTCGCCTACGACGGCCTGAAGCGCGCCCTGCTCTCGGGGCGCCTCGAACCGGGCGCGACCCTCACGCTGCGTCAGCTGGCCGACGAGCTCGGCACCAGCATGATGCCGGTGCGCGAAGCCGTGACGCGCCTCGCGGCGGAGAACGCGCTCGCCGTCCTGCCCAATCGCGGCATCGTGGTGCCCGCGCTGGACGCGAACGAAGCTGCCGACATCTGGGAACAGCGCATTCACCTCGAAGGTGAAGCCTCGGCGCGCGCCGCGCGTCGCGCCGACTCGAGCACGGTAAGTCGCCTGCGGGGGCTCGCCGACGCGGTAGAGCGCGCGGCTCACGCCGGCGATCTGCATGAAGTGCTCGAGCGCAACAGCGAGTTCCAGTGGGCTATCTACCGCGCCGCCGAGAGTCGTGTGCTCCTGCAGCTCATTGAGATCCTGCGCATGCAGAGCGTGCCGCATTGCACAGCGGCGCTGCGTGTACTGATCGCCGAGCGCCCCGCCTACTTCGCGCGCTCGTTTCACAACCACTCGGCGCTGGTCGAGGCCATCGCACGCGGTGATGCGGCCGCCGCGCGACGCATCAAGCGGACCGATCTGAAGGAATACCGCGACTTCGTGAACCACATACATGGGAGGCCGCGATGAACGTGGAAGACAGCACCGCCTGGCGAACCTACCTCGCGCAGAACGCGCGGTCCCGCGCGCACGCCGAGCGCGCGGCCCGACACGTGCCCGCCGGCACTTCGCGCTCGCTGCTGCGCCATCCACCCTTCGCCTTCTACGTCGACCGTGCGCAGGGCATACGCAGCGTCGATCTCGATGGCAACGAGCGCCTCGATTTCCACAACAACTACACCGCGCTGGCGCACGGCCACGGTCATCCGGCGGTGGTGGCCGCGGTGGAGCGCCAGCTCGCGCGCGGCACCACCTACTCGGCGCCGGGCGCGCAGGAGCTGGCGCTCGCCGAGCATCTGTGTGCGCGCATCGCGAGCGTGGAACAGGTGGTGTTCAACAACTCCGGCACCGAGGCGGTCGCCGTCGCGCTGCGCATCGCGCGCGCCGTGACCGGGCGCAACCGCATCGCGAAGTTCGAGGGTGGCTACCACGGCTCGTCGGACTTCGTCATGGTCGGCGGACACGGTCTGCCCGCGCCGCACGACCCGGTGCGCGTGACCGTGCCCCATGCCGATGTGGGTGGATTGCCGGCCGCGGCGACCGAGGACGTGGTGCTGGTGCGCTACAACGATCCGGAGGCGGTGCGCGAAGCCGTCGCGCGCCATGGTCCAGAGCTCGCCGCCTTCATCGTCGAGCCCATCCAGGGCGCGGGCGGGGTGATACCCGCCACGCCCGAGTTCCTGCGTGTGCTGCGCGAGGAGACGCGGCGCGCCGGCTGCCTCCTCATCTGCGACGAAGTCGTGACCTT
>JBFWYG010000156.1:0-5554 GCA_050186725.1 Gammaproteobacteria bacterium
GGCGGCCGCGAGCGCGAGCTTCTCGATGTTCGCGCAGCTCTCGGTCACTTCCTCCAGGAACACGCGCTTCAAGATTGCCGGTCCGAGCAGCGGCGGGATCCAGAAGCGCGGCGTCTGTCGCGCAGTGACCGTGACCCGTGCATGCGCGGCGTCCAGCGCCTCGATGGTCCAGGCCGAGGTGCCGTCGCGAAAGCTGCTCTCGGCCGGCAGCATCAATGCCTCGACGCCCAGCGGCAGCGCGCGCACGCGCTCGACGAAATTCATGTTGAAGCAGATGAGCAGCACGCACTGGCGCAGCTTCAGCACGCGCTTCAGCGAGCCGTCGTCGTAGCGCGCCAGTACGCGCGCCTCGCGGATATTGTCGTTGATGCGTCCCATGCCATCGAAGTCGGTGACCACCGCACGCACCTGCGCGGCCGGCGCCGCCAGGCGCGCGATGAAGGTGTAGTGATAGGTCGAACCTTCGAAGCCGATCTCCGCGCGCTCGAACTCGGCAGCCACGCTCGGCAGCGCGAGCGCGAGCCCGCAGCCCGCGAACAGGCAGGCGCGTCCCACGGATCTCGACACGGAGAGGCGCGCGCTCACCGGCACTCAGAACTTGAGCAGCTTCTCGAGCGCTTCACCGCCCTGGCCGCCCAGCTTGTCTTTCAGCTTCTGCTTGACCGCGGACTTCGCCACGTCGCGGAGAATGTGGCCGACGTCCGGCAGGCAGGTCGGTTTGGACACCTGACCGCGGCAGGCGATGGGTACGGTGTAGCCGCCGAGCTTCAACTTGTCGCCGCCGGCGGTGTCGCGGCTCGCGTCCACCGCGAGTTCGAGGTCGTACTTGATGCTCTTGTCGTTCAGGTTGGCCAGCATGCCGCGGCCCTTGATGGTGAAGCCACGGCCGCGCATCAGGAGGTCTTCGTTCCGCACCACGCCGCTCTGCACGGCGAGCGTGCCGGTGAGACTGTCGAACGCGGTCTCGCCGCCCTTCGGCACCGGTACCACGCACTTGCACTCGATGATCTTCTCCACCGCGCGCAGGATCGCGACCGCATCGACGCCGCGGAACACGCCGCGCGCGAAATCGAAGCGCCCGGTGCCGGCCAGGCTCTGGCGCGTGCGGCGCGCATTGCCACCCTGGGCTTCGAGCGCCGCGGCGAGATCGATCACGCCGGACAGGCTGTCGTTTCGCGCCACGTCGGCCAGCAAGGGGCCCACCTCGACCTTGTCCAGCCGCGAGTCGAGCGACAGCTTGGCGAGCTTGGGGCGCGCGTCCAGCTGGACGCTGCCGAGATAGCGGCCGTCGTAGAGCGTCGCCTTCAGCGGGGAGAGGCGCAGCAGGCCATGGTCGGCGTCGACCGCGAGCGAGAGATCGCGCAACTTCGCGCCTGACAGCGTCAGCGCGCCGATGTCGAGTTTGCCCTTCAAGCCCAGCGCGCGCAGCGTTTTCACCGGCAGCGCGCCCGCCGCGCCGGCCACCGCCGCGTCGGGCGTGACCACCGCGCGGCTCTCACCCTCGGCGGTCGGCGGCAGGTAGCGATCGGCGTTCACCTGGTCGAGCTTCAGCGCGAAGTCGAGCGCCGGGCCCTTGAACGCGGTGATGTTCACCGTGCCGTGCAGGTGGCTCTCGTCGAGCGTCAGCGCGAGTCCGTCGAACTTCACGCCGCGCGTGTCACCGGCGATGGCGGTGCTGAAGGCCACCTGGCGGAGCACCTTCGCGTCGGCCGTGTCCGGCGCGGGCTTGCCGAGCGTGGTGAGCAGGCGGCGCAGATCGAAAGGTGGCACTTTCACGCGGCCTTGATAGGTTGGCTTGGTCAGCAGCTGTTCGGCGCGCAGTTCCGCGCGCGCGGCGAGGCCGAGGCCGCTGATGCCGAGTCCCTCGAACTCGGCGGTCCCGCGTTCGAAGTCCGCGCGCGCGGCGGTCGCGCTCAGGGTGAGATCCGCCGGCTTGGCGAGCTCCGGACTCGCGACCCGCGCCGTCACCGCGAGTGGACGGAGCGTCAGGGTCTGCAGGCTGCCTTCGAGGCCGGCGTCTGCGCTCAGTCGCTGCACGCGCCCGGCCATGTCGCCCTGCCCGAGCGCGCGCAGCAGCGGTCCGGGATCCTCACCGGTGAGATTCAACTTGCCGGTCAGGGTGCCGGTGTTCTTGCCGAGTCTTACCTCCCGTCCGTCGAGCGAGCCGCGCAGTTGCAGGCCGGGGAGATCCGCTTCGAGCCGCGTGAGCGCCAGGCTTCCCTGCGCGAGGTCGGCATCGAGGCCGGTTGCGAGGCGGAACGCCTTCGCGTCCTCGCGCGCGAGCGAGCGCGCCATGTCGGCCAGGAGCGGTGTGCCGGGCGCGAACGCGGCCAGCGCCGCGAGCACGGCCGGAAAGTCCGGGCCCTCGGCATCGAGCGTGCCCGTGGCCCGCGGCGTGTCGGTGTCGAGTGCCGCGGCGGAGAGCTTGCCCTCGACGCTTGCCCCGAGCAGCCGGCCCTTGAGGGCGTCGACTTGCAGTGTGCCCTGTCGGCCATCGGCATCGAACGCGAAGTCGAGATCGAAACGCCGGTCGGCGGCGCGAGCGAGCTGCTTGCCGGCGGCGATGCCGAAGGCAGTGAAGAGGCGCGCGAGATCTTCGCCACGCAGCTCGAGCCTGGCCTTGGCGCCCGGCTTCCGCGCCTCGATGTCACGCGCGGTGAACTCGCCCTTGACCGTCGCGCCGAGACCCTCGAAGGCGAGATCGCGCAGCGTCGCGGTGCCGGCCTTGCGATCGAGATCCACCGCAGCCGCGAGCGTCAGCGCCGCGCGACCGCCCGGCAGGTGCTCGCCTTCGAGCGCGGCCTTGGCGGTGAAGGGCGCGAGCGTGTAGCGCTCGGCATCGAGGTCGTAGCGCAGGGTGCCACCCGCCTCGACCTCGCCGGCCAGCGTGGGCTCGCGACCGTCGACCCGTGCGCGCACTTCGAGCGCGATGGGCGCGCCCACGGTCAGCGGGCCCGTGTGGGCCTCGATGCGTTCCAGCGCGAGGGTCTGGCCGCTGCGCGCGTCCTGCCAGTGCAAGCGACCGTCCTGCACGTCCAGGCCGCCGAGCATCAGCGCGGCGAGGCCGCCGCCGTTACTCTTTTGCGGCGCGTCGCCGGGTGGCGCGAGATCTTCCCAGTTGCCGCGACCTTCGGCGTCCCGCGCGAGGTTGAGGGTCACGCCGTGCAGCACCACGGTGTCCATCTCCACGCGCTTGCGCAGCAGCGGCAGCGTCGCGACCGCGATGCGCACTTCGCGCGCGGCGAGCATGGGCTCGTCGCCGAAGCCGGGTGCATTGCCGAGTGCGAGCGGTCCGGCCTCGATACGGAGCTTGGGCCAGAAAGCGAGGGTGAGCGGGCCGTCCAGCGTGAGGTCGCGGCCGGTCGCGGCCTTGACCCGCGCGATGAGCGTGTCCTTGTAGTCGTTGGCGTCGAAGCTCGCCAGGAACGCCGCCGCGCCGGCCAGCGCCAGCGCCAGCAGCGCGACCAGCCCAAGCAGTGCGCGCCTAAGCGTCACCCGCCTGGTCTCGCGCGCCGCCAGGCAGCACGGCCGCAATGCGCGTGCGCGCCCGCGCGCAGGCGGCGCGCACCTGGTTGGGCGCCGTGCCGCCGAAGTGATCGCGCGCGGCGAGCGCGCGGTCCATGTCCAGCACCTGGTAAATGCTGTCGTCGAGCGCGGCGTCGAGCTTCTGGTAGTCGGCGAGCGGAATGTCCTCGAGATTGCAGCCGCGCTCCACCGCCAGCGCGACCGCCGCGCCGACCACCGCGTGGGCGTCGCGGAACGGACGACCGAGGCGCACCAGGTGATCCGCGAGATCCGTCGCGTTGATGTAGCCGCGCGCCGCGGCGGCGCGCATGCGCGCACGTTCCACCTTCAGGGTCGGCACCAGGTCGGCGAAAGCCCGCGTGCACGCGTTCAGCGTGTCGAGCGTGTCGAACAACGGTTCCTTGTCCTCTTGGTTATCCTTGTTGTAGGCGAGCGGTTGGGCCTTCATGAGCGTGATCAGCGCGACCAGGTGTCCTATAACTCGACCCGCCTTGCCGCGCACCAGTTCCGGCACGTCGGGATTTTTTTTCTGCGGCATCATCGAGGAGCCGGTGCAGAACGCGTCGGCGATGTCGACGAAGCCGAAGGCCTGGGAGTTCCACAGCACGAGTTCTTCGGCCATGCGCGAGTAATGCACCATGATGAGCGACGCCACCGCGGCGAACTCGATGGCGAAGTCGCGATCGCTGACCGCGTCGAGGGAATTCTCCGCCACCGCGTCGAAGCCGAGCAGCGCGGCGGTGCGCTGGCGGTCGATGGGAAAGGTCGTGCCGGCCAGCGCGCCGGCGCCGAGCGGCAGCACGTTGACCCGCGCGCGGCAGTCGCGCAGCCGGCCGGCGTCGCGCAGCAGCATCTCGTTCCACGCGAGCAAGTGATGACCGAAGGAGATCGGCTGCGCCGCCTGCAGGTGGGTGAAGCCCGGCAGCAAGGTGTCGGCCTCCTGCTCGGCGAGCGTCACCAGCGCGTTCATCAGGCGACCCAGGCCGGTCAGCAGGCCGTCTATTTCGCCGCGCAGGTAGAGTCGGATGTCGGTCGCCACCTGGTCGTTCCGCGAGCGCGCGGTGTGGAGCTTCTTGCCCACCTCGCCGACCCGCGCGACCAGCGCGCTCTCGACGTTCATGTGCACGTCTTCGAGCTTGACCGACCAGGTGAAGCGACCGGCTTCGATGTCCGCGCGCACCGTGCCCAAGCCGGCGGCGATGGTCTCGTACTCGGCGCTGGTCAGCACCCCGCATTCCGACAGCATGCGCGCGTGGGCGACGGAACCCGCGATGTCGCATATCGCGAGGCGCTGATCGAAGCTCACCGAGGCGGTGAACTCCTCGACGAAGGCGTCGGTGGGCGCGGTGAAGCGACCGCCCCAGGGTTTGTCGGTGCTCGGCGTGGACGACATGGGAATGACCGGACGTGGGTGTGAGTGGGAATGGCCGGCAGTATAGCCCGCGACGCCCCGCGATTGACCGCGTCCGGAGGCGCGGACCACACTAGCGCGGCCATGCGGGCCTCCATCGACTGTCGACTGCGCGGGACGCGCGGAAAGCGCGCGGCATGAGCGTGCCCGCGGCCAGCGTGGCGAGCGCCGACGGCGCGGTCTTCCTGCCCGACCTGTGCAGTCCGCGCTCGCTGTTCGTGGTGGTCATCACCAGCGAGCTGGCGGCGCTCATGGTGATCATCGCGCGCAACGGCTTTGGTCCGGGCTTCGCCGACCAGCTCGCCTTGCTCTCCATCTACGCGCAGTGGCTCGGGCTCAGCACCGCGGCGACGCTGTGTCTCGCGCGGCGCTGGCTGGCCGGTCGCTCCGAGCAGGTGGTCGCGTGCACCTGCTTCGCGCTCGTGCTGCTGGTCGCCTGGAGCGTGGCGGAGATCGCCTGGTGGGCGGTCAACCCGGTAGTGGGCGCCGGCGCCGTGATCCGCATCCGGCATGCGGATCTCGTCCAGCGCACGGTGTGCGTGGCGGCCATCGTCGGCGCGCTGGTGCTGCGCTACTTCTACGTGCGCTTTCACTGGCAGCAGCGCGTGGCGTCCGAGG
>JBFWYG010000157.1:0-5500 GCA_050186725.1 Gammaproteobacteria bacterium
GGCCGCGGCGGGGCCGGGTTGCGCGCTGGTGGCGTTGGGCGTCGGTCTCGCGCAGTATCGTCTCGGGGGCGGCTGGCGCGAGGTCGCCCTCCTGGTCGCGCTCAAGAACCTGCTGTGTCCGCTGCTGGTCTGGCTGCTCGGCGGCGCCCTCGGGCTGGCGCCCGCCTGGCTCGCGGTGGCCGTGCTGATGGCCGCCATGCCGACCGGCATCAATGCCTATATCTTTGCCAGCCAGTACCAGCGCCGGCAGGACTGCGTGGCGAAGAGCATCGTCGCCTCGACGCTCGCGGCGGCGCTGATCTCGAGCCTGCTGCTCGCGCGTTTCCTCGGCTGAGGTCCGCGGGCGGCGAACCCGGCGGCGGCAGGCCGGTCGAAACGCCGGCGCGGGTGGGCGCCGCGTAGCTTGAAATCGCCTGGCGCGTCCCCATTCCAAGGGCGTCGTCCGAATCCCAAGCAAGGAGTGTCTGTCGCTCATGATGCGCATTGGTCTGTTCGTCGCCACCAACGTGGCCGTGCTGTTCGTGCTGTCCATCGTGCTGAACCTGCTGGGGCTGAACCAGCCGGGGCAGGGCACCGGTGGCTTTCTCATCATGGCCGCGGTGTTCGGCATGGGCGGCTCGTTCATCTCGCTGCTCATGTCCAAGACCCTCGCGGCGCGCTCGGTCGGCGCGCAGATCATCGACACCCCCCGCACCGGCGGCGAGCAGTGGCTGATGAATACCGTCGCGCGTCTTGCCGGGCAAGCCGGCATCGGCATGCCCGCGGTGGCCGTGTTCGATTCGCCGACGCCCAACGCTTTCGCCACCGGCGCCAACAAGGACGCCGCGCTGGTCGCGGTGTCCACCGGGCTCCTGCGCAACATGAGCGAGGACGAGGTGGAGGCGGTGCTCGGCCACGAAATCGCCCACGTCGCCAACGGCGACATGGTCACGCTCGCGTTGCTGCAGGGCGTGATGAACACCTTCGTGATGGTCTTCGCGCACCTGCTGGCGGCGGTCATCGACCGCAGCGACGGCCGCGAGAACCATGGTATGGGTTACTACCTCGGCTACTACGCGGCGCAGGCGGTGCTGGGCTTCCTCGCCGCGCTGATCGTCATGTGGTTCAGCCGCTACCGCGAGTACCGCGCCGACGACGGCGGCGCGCGCTTCGCGGGCCGGCAGAAGATGATCAACGCGCTGGAACGCCTGCGCCAGGTGAACGAGCCGCACGCCCTGCCCGACGGCATGGCGGCCTTCGGCATCATCGGCGGCCTGGGCGAACTGCTCGCCACCCATCCGCCGCTCGAGAAACGCATCGCGGCGCTGCGCGCCGCGGCCTGAGCCTCACACCCGACGCAGCAGGTCGGCGCGCATCGGGTTCTCGAATCTCGCGCCGCCCGCCGCGCAGTGCGCGGCGAAGCGGCGCGCGACCTCCGCATGGACCTCCGGTGTCAGCCGATGCTCGGTGTGAGTCGCGCCGATCATCCGCTGCTCGAAGTCGGCGAAGTCGCGGTAGCTGGACGGCGCGCGGTAGAACACCTCCGTCACCGGCTCGAACAGTCCCAGGTCCACCGCCGCGCACAGCGCTTCGAAGGCCGCCACACGCACCGCCTCTTCGTCGTGGAACAGCCGGATGATGTCGTTGAACGCGCCCATGAACAGCGGCTCGGCCACGTACAGGTGGCCGCCGGGCACGAGCACGCGATGGATCTCGGCCAAGGCCTGGCCCAGCGCCGCGCGCGGCACGTGATGCAGCGACTTGAACATGCACACCACGTCGACGCTGGCATCGGGCAGGTCGATGGCCTCCGCGCCGCCGTAGCGAAAGCGCAGGTTGGGCAGCGGCGGCGCGGCGAGATTGCTGGCGTGCTGACGTTCATCCACCTCGAAGGCGGTGACCTCGCGTTCACGGCCGCCCAGCGCGAGCATGCGCGTGTTGGCCGCCGCGCCGCAGCCCAGTTCCACCAGGCGCATGCCGTCGAGCTCGAGCAGAGATTCGAGCATCTCGCGATCGCCGCTCACGCGCGTGCAGTCTTCACTCAGCAGTTGCATGGGCATTCTCGCGCCGGGACGGGCCTGGGATTGTAGCAACCTCGGCGACGGCTTCGCGGTCGCCGCCCGCGCGGGAATTCCTGTAGTCTGCCAGCACACCCCTCGCCAGGAGCATCGCGCATGTCACGCGACCGTGACCGCTGGATCAGGATTCATGCGGACCCCGCCTTTCAGCGTCTGCACGACGAGAAGACGCGCTTCCTGTGGGGGCTGATGGCCTTTGCGGTGGGGTACTACTTTCTGCTGCCGCTGGGCGCGGCCTGGTTCACCGACCTCTATCGCAAGCCCGTGTGGGGCGCGGTCAATGTCGGGCTCCTGTTCGCGCTCTCGCAGTTCGCCGTGGCCTGGGGCGTGGCGTGGCTCTATGCGCGTCGGGCCGCGCATTTCGACCGCATGGCGGCGGCGCTCGAGCGTCAGGCGGAGCACGCATGAAGCCTGGCGCGCGCGGCGCGCCGGTCGCCGTCCTGCTCGGCGCCGCGGGCTACAGCGATCTTGCATGGGCGCAGGCGGTGCAGCCCGAGTGGCGGCCCTTGTGCTTCGCGGTGTTCGCGCTGCTCATCGCCTTCACCCTGTTCGTCACCTGGCGCGCGGCGCGCAAGGTGCGCACCAGTGCCGACTTCTACGCCGCCGGCGGCGCCATCAGCGGTCTGCAGAACGGCTGGGCGATCGCCGGCGACTACCTGTCGGCCGCGTCCTTCCTCGGCATCGCAGGGCTCATCGCGCTGTACGGATTCGACGGCTTCATGTACTCGGTGGGCTGGCTGGTGGCCTACATCACCGTGCTGCTGGTGATTGCCGAGCCGTGCCGCAACATCGGTCGCTACACCATGGGCGACATCCTCGCGTTCCGGAACAATCCGCGCGTGGTGAAGGCCTGCATGGCCTTGTCGACCATCACCGTCGCGACCTTCTATCTCACCGCGCAGATGGTCGGTGGCGGCGTGCTCATCAAGACCCTGGTCGGCATCGATTACCAGTACTCGGTGGTGGCGGTCGGCGTGCTGATGCTCGGTTACGTGCTGTTCGGCGGCATGGTCGCCACCACCTACGTGCAGATCATCAAGGCCGTGCTGCTGGTGTTCGCCTCGCTGGTGATGGTGTGCCTGGTGTGGCAGCGCTTCGGCTTCGCCGGACCGGCGTACTTCCAGGCGGTGATCGAGCATCCGGCGGTGCAGGCGCGGGTGGCCGAGTTGCTCGGCGGCTCGTCGGCGCTGTCGGGCGCGGAGCTGGGGCGGCGCTTTCTCGAACCGGGCCTGTATCTCAAGAGCCCGGTCGATCAGATCTCGCTCGGCATGGCGCTGGTCTTCGGCACCGCCGGCATGCCGCACATCCTCATGCGCTTCTTCACCGTGCCTTCGGCCCAGGCCGCGCGCACCTCGGTCATCTGGGCGATGGCGATCATCGGCGGTTTCTACGTGCTGACCCTGTTCCTCGGCACCGGCGCGGCGATGCTGGTCGGCGCGCCGGACATCCTGGCTGTCGACCGCGGCGGCAACATGGCGGCGCCCTTGCTCGCGCAGTACCTGGGCGGCGGTCCCGATGCGCTGCTCGGCAACCTGATGCTGTCCTTCGTCGCGGCGGTGGCCTTCGCGACCATCGTCGCGGTGGTGGCCGGCCTGGTGCTTGCCGCGGCCTCGGCCATGAGCCACGACGTGTGGGTGGGGGTGATCAAGGGTGAGCGCGCCACCGACGAAGAGGAGACCCGCGCCGCGCGCCTGTGCTCGCTGCTGGTCGGCGCGATCGCCATCGTCATCGGCATCCTGGCCCAGGGGCAGAACGTCGCCCACCTCGTGGCCCTGGCCTTCGCCGTCGCGGCCTCGGCCAACCTGCCCGTCATCCTGCTCACGCTCTACTGGCGCCGCTGCAATACCGCGGGCGTGGTCGCCGGGCTGGTGGTCGGCACCGCGAGCGCCATCGGGCTCGTGCTGGTGTCGCCCAACATGACCTATCCCGCGCAGGTGCGCGCCACCCAGCAGGCAGCGATCGAACAGCATCGCGTGCAGCTCGCGGCGCTCGTGGGCGACGGCGAGGCGCGCGCGACATTGGAACGCGCGGTGGCGCTCTCCGAAGCCGAGATCGCCCGGCTCGGCGAACGCGACACCAGCCTGGTAGGCCTGGCGGCGCCGCTCTTCCCGCTGCGCAATCCCGGCCTGGTGTCCATTCCGTTGGGATTCCTGGCCGTGGTGCTGGGCTCGCTCTGCTACCGCGACCGCCGCGCCGAGGCGCTGTGGGAAGAGCTCTACGTGCGCTCCAACACCGGCATCGGACGCAGCCGCGGCGCGGCGCACTGAGCAAACACCGCGCCGCGCGTCGTTTCTCAGCGACTCTGCACGGCGATGCGGCGCGTGCGCGTGTGCGCGGCGCGCGGCAGGCGCACGCGCAGGACGCCGTGCTCGTAGCGCGCGCTCGCGTCGTTCTCGTCCACCGCCACCGGCAGCGGCACGGCGCGCTCGAAGCTGCCATAGGCGCGTTCCAGCACGTGGTAGCGCCCGACGCGCTCGCTGCGCTCGAGATGCTTCTCGCCGCGCACGTAGAGCATGTCGCCGGCGACGTCGAGGTGGAAGTCCTCGGCGCGCATGCCGGGCGCCTCGAGATCGACGTGCACCGCCTCGTCGTCCACGCGCACGTCGGCCGCGAGCAGCGCCCAGCGGCAGCTCGCCGCGAGCACGGCGGCGTCCTCGCGCGTGTCGGTCTCGGCGCGATGCACGGGATTGAAGCGCGTCAGCGCCTGGCCCGCGCGCGCGGTGAGTTCGTGCCAGCCGTCGGTGACTTGCTCCCAGGCGCGGGACAGGCCGCGCTTCAGATCGTCGATGTGGTTCATGGCTTTTCTCCTGCTGGACGCCCGCCGTGATGCGGGCATGAACTACCGCCCTAACTGCGCCCGAGCGGCGTGATTTCAAGTCGCGACAGATTGACGCGCGTGCCCTTGAAAAGCTTTCGGTCACGCCCATCTTGGCTCCATCGAAGCCAAGCGAGCCGGAGGACCAGCCGCAATGCGAACCACCATCTACGAACCCTTTTCCACTATCCGCCGTCTGCAGGAAGAAATGAACCGCGCCTTTGGCGGCGGCGCCACCGAGGACGCGTCCACCTCGGTCGTCAGCCACTGGGTGCCGGCGGTCGACATCCACGAAGAACAGGATCGCTACGTGATCAGCGCCGACGTGCCGGGCGTCGATCCGGCCAGCATCGACGTCACCATGGAGAACGGTGTGCTGACCATCAGCGGTGAGCGCAAGAACCAGCGCAGCGAGGAGCGTGGCAACGGCGCGCGACGCGTGGAGCGGCTGTACGGCAGCTTCTACCGGCGCTTCGCCCTGCCGGACAGCGTAGACGCGGAGCAGGTCGAGGCGCGCAGCCAGCACGGCGTGCTGGAAGTCGTGATTCCGAAGAAGGCGCAGGTGCAGCCGAAGAAGATCAAGGTCGCCTGAGCGGCGAGAGACCTTCGGTGGCGCGACGACGGGGCC
>JBFWYG010000158.1:0-5345 GCA_050186725.1 Gammaproteobacteria bacterium
AACCGCCCCCGCCGGCGCCGTGCTCTTCCACCGCTTCGAGTCCGAGCCGCTCGCGGCGATCGTGCGCGACATCAACAAGTTCTCCAACAACGTGATGGCGCGCCAGCTCTTCCTCACGCTCTCCGCGGAGAAGGCCGGCGCCCCGGGCGATGCCGCGGCGAGCGAGCGCGTCGTGCGCGACTGGCTCGCGTCCCGGGGCATCGCCGCGCCGGGGCTCGCGATGGACAACGGCTCGGGGCTTTCGCGCAGCGCGCGAATCTCCGCGGGCGCGCTCGCGGCGGTCATGCGCGCCGCCTGGGCGAGCCCGGTGATGCCCGAGCTCGTCTCCTCGCTCTCGCTCTTCGCGGTGGACGGAACCTTCAAGCTGAGGAACGGCAATGCCGCGGGACAGGCGCACCTGAAGGGCGGCACGCTTACCGGCGTGCAGGCGGTGGCCGGTTTCGTGCTCGACGCGAAAGGCGAGCGCTGGGTGGTCGTGGCGATCGCCAACCACGACAACGCCAACCGCGCGCAGGGCGCGCTCGATGCGCTCGTGGAGTGGGTCTACCGCGCGGCGCGCTGACCGGCCAGGGCCTAGAATCCCTGGCGCTGGATATTCTTCGTGCCGGTGACCCCGTCGATCGTGTACGTGAAAGTTCCGCGGTCGTATTGCGTGAATCGCAGGGTGGCGGTGCCAACAGGCGAAACCGACACTCCGGCAGGGTTGAAGGGACCGCCGAAAAAGGGGCCTGTCGTCTTGTAGACCGCACCTGCGTAGCTGGTGTAATCGGCCTGCCTTGCGTCGGACATGAAGTACCAGGTGGGCTTTCCGTCCGCGCCGTAGACGAACCACACCGCGAAGATGATGTTGCTCGGGTGATGGGTGATCGACAGGCCCCACCCCGACTCGGCCGGGTCCCACCACAGGTCCGTGAGGTTGCCGAGCGGAGACCCGATTCCCGGCGCGGGACTCGTGACGGTGAACTGGAGAGTCGCGATCGTACCTTGCGGAGGGCCGTTTCCGATCGCCGTGAGCACCTCTACTTCATATGCGCCTTCCGGGAACCGGCCCAGTTCAAGGTAGTAAGCGCCGGATGGTGGCATCGGGACAACTTCGGGTTGGCGATAAATCACGGAAATCTTGTTGCCCGCCATCGTGGAAGGCGAGGGCCCGAAAAAGCCGCTATTGCCATTGCCAATTACGAGCCAAACTGCCTCCTTCGCCTTGGGCACCGACGGCTCGATGGAAAATGTCTGAGCATTGCCAGCGCCGGCCAGCAACGCCAGAACCGCGACCGCCCATCCGCCCAGCACCGCTCGAAGTTTCATGGTCGCGACTCCTTCAACTTGGCCCGATCGCCACGCTCTCAGTAGGTGGGCCGGTAGCCGTTGTTCCGGTAGACATACCCGAGGGTGGTCACGTTCACCGTGTAACCCTGGGACGCCATGGACGCCTGCAGCGACTGCGGGAAGATCGCGTGATCGTCCACCGCGGGATTGTAGGCCCGGATGAGCGCTTCGGTATTGGCCGGCTGGGCATAGCTGTAGGGATAGACGTAGCCCTCGACTCCGTCGATCTTGTAGCCGGCGGCGCTCACGTAGGTCTGGGCCTCGTTGTAGTCGGTGGAGTAGAAGTGGTCCACGTGATAGGGGTAGTCTGCGCAGACCGAGGTGGCGCCCGGCGGCAGGTAGTCGCCGCACTTGAAGCTCAGCCGAAGCAGGGGGCGCAATTCCACGCTCGGGTTAGAGGGGTTCGTGTGAGTGGTGAAGATCCACGACTCGGCGAGCGCTGGCCTCGTCGTCCCCGGAAACAGCGAAATCCCAGGAACGCTCGTTCCGACGGGGTTATATCCGTTGAATCCCGACGAGACGTAGGGCGGCATCGTTCCGATCACCGCTGCGCTGCCCATCTGCGGAGCGGTCGTGTAGAAGTAGTTCCGGGTATAGGGTCCCCAGAAAGCGAAGAGGGGCGTCAGGCGGTTCGCGGTGTTCAGGGCCGCCCAGACCGCGATGTAGCCGTTGGGCATCCCATAGCCGGCCCACTGGTCCGGCGCGGACGCCTGACTCGAAGAGAGCAGGATCAGGGCCCGGATGTCATCCGCGGAAAGCAGGGGATTGGCCGACCGCATGATGCCGGCGAGCCCGCTCACGAAAGGCGCCGCCATGGACGTCCCCGTGCAGATCCCGTAGCCGATGCCTGCGTTGCTTCCAAAGCCGTTATCGCCGCATCGCGTAAGCGGGTTCCAATCGAAGGTCGTGTACACGGTTGACAATACATCCCGCCCCGGCGCCACGACTCCCCAGAATTGCATCGCGATACCCGTGTTCGATCCCCTGAAGCCGTCCAACGGGACTTCCTCCGTCCACAGAAAGCCCCGCAAGTTGGTTGCGACGGACTGCACCGCGCCGACGGCAATCGTCCGCGAATCGCTCGCAGGAAACTGGACCTCGGGGAGCATGTCGTTGCCGGCAGCCGCAGAAATCACAACCTGTCTGGCGGCAGCGTGAGCAAGCACGAGACAGAATGAATTGTAGGGGTCGCCAATGCAGTCCGGAATCCCGGGACCATTTGGACTGGGATCTAGTCCCATGCTCAAATTGATGACCTGCGCGCCAGAATCCACCGCCCAATAGGTGCTCGCGATCATCCCCGAGATCGGCAGAAATGGCGCACCCGATAATGGATCAACAGGCACAGTTGCGCGCGCCACGAGCAGGCTGCAATGCCAGCACATGCCAGAAACGCCGATGGGCGCGGGTGGGTTTGGGTGGCCATACTGCGAAACCGGATTCGACGTGGATGCTGCAATGATGCCAGCCGTGTGAGTACCATGCCCTCGGAATGTGGAAGCGTATGCCAGTTCGTCTGCTGAAATTGCACCGTCATACGCATAGAAGAACTGCGGCCGGTAATTGAGGTCCGGATGATCGATCTGGATGCCGCTGTCGACGTGGCCGACATAGGCATGACCGCGCGCAAGGTCCCACGCGTACTGCATGCCAAGCGCATGGAGGCCCCACTGGTAGTCCATCGGAGAACCAGCCGTCGCAAATAGGGGGTCCGACGGCGATACGGAAAATTCGCCCGCCCCATTCGGCGAAACGGACTTCACGTTGCGTTCCTGTTTGAGCGCGACCAGGGCCACCCTCGCCGCCTCGGCGCTTCCGAATTCGAGCACCACGTATCGCTGGAGAAACTCGGCGGGAGAATCGGCCCCGAGCCGCTCGCGGAGATCGACAGGGTGCCTGGTCGGAATCAGGAACCTGGCGCTGGAAGGTCGCTGGAGACGTTCGAAGAGCCGGGTCTCGGCGGGCGTTCTTTCGGTGCGGCCAACGATCTCGACAATGCTCTCGGCGATCGCCGCGTCCTCCGTGGCGCCATAGTCGTAGAGGACCAGCAACTGCGTGAACTCCCGGACTTCGTCCCTCTCCGTGCCCGCCGCCCACACCTGCCATGGCGCGCCCAGGAGAATGGCGCCCAACAGCAGGCACTGCAGACCGCGCCACATTGGATCGCTCCCTTGCTCGTCGTTTCGTCGCCCGATCCGGCCGGGCGAATGCCGCTTCCCTTCGCAGCAATTATCCGCCCCCCCCCTAACAAACGTCAATGCACCTTTCGTCTCATCGATTCGGTCGCCGTTGGCCCTGCGCGCGGCGTGGGGGAGCCCGGCGGTGCAGGAGCTCGCCTCCGCGCTCTCGCTCATTGCAGTGGACGGGACCTTCAAGCCGAGGAACGGCAACGCCGCGGGACAGGCGCACCTCAAGGGCGGCCGGTAGCGCGGATCAGGCGCTCAGCCGCGACACCGCGTCGGCGAAGCGGCGAAGCGAAGGCGAGAGATCCCCCGGCGCGATGCGCACGTCGAGAAGGTGGAAGCGCCCGGGTTGCGCGATCGCGGACTCCAGCGCTTGCGCGAGCTCCGCGCGCGTGCGAGCGAGGTGCCCCGCGCCGCCGAGGGCGTCGGCCACGGCGGCGAGGTTCCAGGTGCCCAGCGCGTTGTAGCCCGCGTCCGGCCGGAAGGCGGAGAGCATTCCCCAGCCGCCGTTGTTCAGCACCACCACGATCGGGTCCCAGCCGTGGCGCGCGCAGTGGCCCAGCTCGAGACCCGTCATCTGGAACGCGCCGTCGCCCACGAGCACGATGGGGCGCCGTCCGCTCGCGGCCTGCACGCCCAGGCCCGCCGGCACGCCGAAGCCCATGCTCGCGTAGTAGCCGGGCGCGACGTGGTCGGTCTGCACGAGGTCCATCGCCGTGAAGAGGCAATCGCCCACGTCCGTCGCCACCGGCATGCGCCCGTGGGCGTCCATGAGATCGTTCAGCGCGCGGGAGACGTCGAGCGGCGAAACGGCCCCGCCGTCACGGGCGAGGCCGCGCGGCGCCTCGACGGGGGCGAGCGCCTTGGCGCTGGCGAGCGGCTGCGCGCGCTCGAGCAGCGCCTCGACGAGGGAGGCGAGCGGAATGTCGGGATAGGTGTGAAAGCCCAGCGTCACGCGCCCGTCGAGTGCCTGGATCGCGCGGCGCAGGTCCACGCGGCGCGCGGAGACGCCGAAGTTGGTGTCGCACACGATCACGCCCAGGAGCAGGAGCGCGTCGCTCTCCTCCACGAGCGCGGAGACTTCCGGCGTGCCGGCGAGGCCGAGGTAGGTGCCCACGAGGGGCGCGTCGGCGTTCTCCAGGAGCCCGCGTCCCATGAGGCTCGTGACCACGGGGATGGCCAGGCGCCTGGCGAGCGCGGCCACCCGTTCCTCCAGCCCGAAGCGGCGCACTTCCACGTCCACCATGAGCACGGGAGAGGCGGCGGCCGAGAGCCGCGCGAGGATCTCGTCGGCGCAGGCCGCGAGCGCCTCGCGGTCCACGGCCTGCGGCGCGACCGGCGGCACCGGCGCGCAGTCCCGGCCGACGGTGTCGCGCGGCAGCTCCAGGTAAACCGGTTGCGAGCAGCGCCGCGCGCTCGCGAGCACCCGCGCGATCTGCGCGCCGGCGGTGGCGGGATCGTCCAGCCGCGCCTGGTCGCAGCTCACCTGGCGGAACATCTCGAACTGCGAGTCGAGGGTCTTCGCCTGGTGGTGCAGCAAGAGGCCCGAGCCGCGCTCGCTCGTCCCCGGCGCGCCGGAGATCACCACCACGGGCGATTTTTCTGCGTAGGCCGAGGCCACCGCGTTCATCACGTTGAAGGCGCCCGCGCCGTAGGTCACGGCGGCGACCGAGGGCGCGCAGCGCATCCGCGCGGCGGCATCGGCAGCGAAGCCCACGCTGGGCTCGTGGGAGAGCGTGTAGAGGGGAAGCCGCCCGTGGGCCTCGACCGCGTCGAAGAAGGGCAGGGCGAAGTCGCCGGGGATGCCGAAGATCTCGCGGGCGCCGGCGTCTT
>JBFWYG010000159.1:0-5329 GCA_050186725.1 Gammaproteobacteria bacterium
GACTGCCCGGGCTGCCGGGAGCTCATCGAGCCGCCCGCCCCACTCTCCCCCGCGCGGACCGAAACGCCGAGCGAGGGCGGCCGCGAGGTTCAGGCGGCCGCGCTCTCGGTACAGGGTGAGCGCATGGTGGTGGTGCTGGTGGGCATGGACCTGCTGGACGCCCCGGGTGAGGCAACGCTCGCCCTGGAGACCCTGGCGCCGCGCTTCGGTGGCGCGCCCGTGGTGCTGATGGCGCAGTTGGAGGACGGCTCGCCCCGCTACTTCGGGCCGGCGCCGATGCTGGTGCTGCTCGAGGGCCTGCCGCTGGAGAAGATGCCCTGGAAGGCCTACGCCCTTTGCTGAGCCCGGAGCGCAGTCTCAGTCGTCGACGGGCGCGAGGCGGATCAGCACTGTCCCGCCCGAGAGGGTTTCGCCGACCGTCACCGCCACGCTCGCCACCACGCCGTCCCGCGGCGCGGTGAGGGTATGGACCAGCTTCATCGCTTCGAGCACGGCGACCGGCTGGCCGGCCGTGACGGCCTCGCCGGCCCGCACGTTGAGCGCGGTGACGATGCCGGGCAACTCGGCCCGCACCTCGTCGCCGCTGACCCCGGCGCCGACCTCGGCGCGCGCGGCGTCCAACGCCGAACGCACCTGCCAGGCGCTCCAGGCGCCAGCCGACCATAGGCCGATGCCCTCGCCCGCAAGCCGCACGCGGTAGTCGGCGCGGGGCGAGCGGAGGCCCTCGGGCAGGCCCACGAAGCGCTGACGCGCCTCGCCCGCCTGGCATTCGACTTCACCGTCCGGCGTGCACCGCACCGTCACGCGCAGGTCGACCTCCGCGCCGGCCACCGCCACCTCGAACGTGGCCGGCCGGCCCGCCGACGCGGTCAGCCGCAGGCCGAAGAGGCTGTCCAGCGGCCGGTCGCTCGCGTGGCGCGCGGCCTCGGCGAACACCCAGGCCGCGGCGGCGGCGAGCGGCGCCTCCGCGGCGGCGTCCGGCTGCCAGCCGTCGCGGAACACCTCGCTCAGATAGGCGGTGGTGAGCCTGGTCGTGAAGGCCGCGTGGCCCAGCACGGCGTCGAGAAATGCCTGGTTGGTCTCCACGCCCTCGATGCGCAGTTCGGTGAGCGCGCGACGCAGGCGAGCGGTGGCGACCTCGCGGCTGCCACCGTGGGCGATGAGCTTCATGAGCATGGAGTCGTAGTGCGGCGTGACCTCGCTCAGGCCATCGATGCCACTGTCCACGCGCAGGCCCGCGAAGGCCGGCGCTGAATAGCCACTCACGGGACCGAAAGACGCCGCGTAGCCGCGCGCCGGGGCTTCCGCGTTGACCCGCGCCTCGATGGCCCAACCCTGGCGCCGGACGTCGGCCTGAGCGAGCGCCAGGCGTTCGCCGGCGGCGACGCGGATCTGCCATTCGACGAGGTCGATGCCGGCGGTGAGCTCGGTGACCGGGTGCTCGACCTGCAGGCGAGTGTTCATCTCGAGGAAATAGGGCTCGTCGCCGCGCGCGGCGTCGAGCACGAATTCTACCGTGCCGGCCGAGTCGTAGCCGATGGCGCGGCCGAGCGCGAGTGCCGCGGCATAGAGCCGCTCGCGAATCTCGTCATCGAGATGGGCCGCGGGCGCCTCCTCGATGAGCTTCTGGTAGTTGCGCTGAATGGAGCACTCGCGCTCGAAGAGATGCAGCAGCCCGCCGTGGCGATCGCCCAGGAGCTGTACCTCGACGTGGCGCGGGCGCGTGATGCAGCGTTCGAGCAGCACACGCTCGTCGCCGAAGGCGGCGCGCGCCTCGGCCCGCGCGGTCGCGAGTTGGGCGGCGAAGTCGCGCGCGTCATCGACGCGGCGCAGGCCCTTGCCGCCGCCGCCGGCGCTGGCCTTGATCAGCAAGGGGAAGCCCAGCGTCGTGGCTTGGCGCGCCAGGCGCTCGTCGGACTGATCGTCCCCGTCGTAACCGGGCACGCAGGCAACGCCGGCCTCGCGGGCGAGCCGCTTGCTCTCGATCTTCGAGCCCATGCGCGCGATGGCCTCGCGGTGCGGACCGACGAACACGATGCCGGCGGCCGCGCAGGCGTCGATCAGTTCGAGCTTCTCCGAGAGAAACCCGTAACCGGGGTGGATGGCGTCGGCACCGGTGTCCTGCGCGGCGCGCAGGATGGCGTGCGCGTCGAGATAGGACTCGCGCGCGGGCGCCGGGCCGATGCGCACTGCGCGGTCGGCCTCGCGCACGTGCCGCGCGTTGGCGTCGGCATCGGAGTAGACCGCCGCGCTCTCGATACCGAGCGCGCGGCAGGCGCGAATGACGCGGCAGGCAATCTCGCCGCGGTTCGCGATCAGGAGACGTTTGAACACGCGGACCTGTCCCCTGTTACATCCGGTAGACCGGGCTCGGCCCAGTGAAGCGTGGCGTGCTCGCGTCGGCGAGCTCGAGGCAGATGCCGAGCACGTCGCGGGTCTGGGTGGGTTCCAGGATGCCGTCGTCCCACAGCCGGGCCGTCGCGTAATACGGGTCGCTCTGACGGTCGAACTGCTCGCGGGTCTCGGCTTCCAGGCTGGCCAGCGCCGCTTCGTCGGCCTCGCCCTTCAGCGACGCGCGGCGCAGATCGAGCAACACGGTGCTCGCCACGTCAGCGCTCATGGTCGCGATGCGGCTGTTCGGCCAGGTGAACAGGAAACGCGGCGCGAAGCCGCGCCCGCTCATGCCGTAGTTGCCGGCGCCGTAGCTGCCGCCGATCAACACCGTGAAACGCGGCACGCGGGCCGTCGCCATCGCGTACACCAGCTTGGCCGAGTGCTTGGCGATGCCGCCGCGCTCGGCCTCGGTGCCGACCATGAAGCCGGTGATGTTCTGCAGGAACAAGAGCGGCACGCGGCGCTGGTTGCAGAGTTCGATGAAGTGCGCGCCCTTCAGCGACGACTCCGAGAACAGCACGCCATTGTTCGCCAGGATGCCGACCGGGTAGCCGTGGATGTGGGTGAAGGCGCACACCAGGCTCGCGCCGTACTCGGGCTTGAATTCCTGCAGTTCGCTGTCGTCGACCAGTCGCATGATCACTTCGCGCACGTCGTAGGGCTGCTTGAGATCGGTGCCGACGATGCCGCCCAGCTCGGCCGGGTCGAAGCGCGGAGGTCGCACGGCGCTGCGCACGGCGTGCCCCTCACGCGGCCAGTTCAGGTGGGCGACGATGTCGCGCAGTTTCGTCAGCGCCTCGTGCTCGTTCCGCGCCAGGTAATCGGTGACACCGGACACGCGGGCGTGCATCGCCGCGCCGCCCAGGGTCTCACCGTCGGCCACCTCGGCGATCGCCGCCTTGACGATGGGCGGACCGCCCAGGTGGATGCGGCCCGTGCCCTCCACCATCACCGATTCATCCGACAGAGCCGGGATGTAGGCGCCGCCCGCGGTGCAGCCGCCGAACACGGCGGAGAGCTGTGGCAGGCCGTCGGCGCTCATGCGGCACTGGTGATAGAAGGTCGTGCCGAAGTGGCCGAAGTCGGGGAACACGCGGTCCTGCTCGGGCAGGAAGGCGCCGCCGCAGTCGACCAGGTACAGGCAGGGCAGGCGGTTCTCCCAGGCGACCTCCTGGGCGCGCACGTGCTTGCGCACGGTCTCGGCGAAGAAGCTGCCGCCCTTCACCGTGGCGTCGTTCGCTATCAGCATGCAGGGCACGCCGCTCACACGGCCGATGCCGGTGACCACGCCAGCTGCCGGCACTTCGTTGCCGTAGAGGCCCCAGCAGGCCAAGGGCGAGAGTTCGAGGAAGGGACTGCCCGGATCGAGCAGCAGGTCGATGCGCTCGCGCACCGGCAGCTTGCCGCGCTCGAGATGACGCTGGCGGAGCTTCTCGCCGCCACCGGCCACGGCCCAGGCGGTGCGTGCACGCAGTTCGTCGACCAATGCGGCGTAGCGCGCGGCATTGGCCTCGAAGGTAGGCGCGGTGGAATCGATGCGGCTCGTCATGGGGCGCGGGGGAGGTTGTCGAGTAGGCTAAGATTGCGACCGGACACTGCCCAATCACCCGTTGAATTGCAAGACGCCGGAGTCATTCGATGAGCGCCGCTGATACCTCGCCGAGCCAGGCCGCCTGGCCCTATTTCACCGAAGAGCACGAGATGCTGCGCCGGACCTTGCGCCGCTTCATCGCCGAACGCGTGCTGCCGAACGGCGACGCCTGGGAAGAGGCCGGCATGGTGCCGCGTGAGATCATGCGCGAGATGGGCGAACTCGGCCTGCTCGGCGTGCGCTACGCCGCGCAGTACGGCGGCAGCGAAATGGACACGCTCGCGACCGCGCTGCTCGCCGAGGAACTCGGTCGTTCCAGCTACGGCGGCTATGCCGTCACGGTGCTGGTGCACACGGATATGGCGAGCCCGCATCTCCATCACGCCGGCACGCCGGCGCAGCTCGAGCGCTACATGCCGGACATCGTCGCCGGCCGACGCGTGGCCGCGGTGGCGATGACCGAGGCGGACGCCGGCTCGGATCTCGCCGGCATGCGCACCACCGCGCGGCGCGATGGCAACGAGTGGGTGCTGAACGGCGCGAAGATGTTCATCACCAACGGCGTGCACGGCGACATCTACTTCGTCGCCGCCAAGACCGGCGAGCCGGGACGCAACCGCCAGATGTCGATGTTCATCGTCGAGAAGGGCACGCCGGGCTTCACCGTCGCGCGGCCGCTGAAGAAGCACGGCTGGCTCAGCAGCGACACCGCGGAGCTCCATTTCAACGACTGCCGCATTCCGCTCGACAACCTGCTGGGCGAGGAACACCGCGGTTTCTACGCGCTCATGAAGAACCTGCAGAACGAGCGCATCGTGCTCGGCGCGCAGTCCATGGGCGAAGCGGCCCGCGCCATCGAGCTCGCGCTCGAGTGGGTGACCCAGCGCCAGGCCTTCGGCGGCCCGCTGTGGGACAAGCAGACCATCCGCCAGCGCCTCGCCATGCGCAGCGCGCAAGTCGAGGCCTGCCGTGCGCTCATCTTCAACACCGCCTGGCGCGACGCTCAAGGCCAGCAGGTGACCAAGGAAGTGTCGATGATCAAGGCGCTGGCCGGCACCCTGGTCAACGAAGTGATGTACGACTGCCTGCAGTTCCACGGCGGCATGGGCTACATCCGTGAATCGGCCATCGAGCGCATGGCGCGCGACGCTCGCGTGCAGTCCATCGGCGGCGGCGCCACCGAGGTGATGCTGGAGGAAGTGGCGAAGCGCATGACGCCGGTGTGAGCCGGCCTGTTCAACCCAAGAAGGAGACCGACATGGCAACCTGCCAGGTGATACTCGAGTTCAACGCCAAGCCCGACTGCGTGGAGAAGGTCCGCGAGTGGCTGAAGAGCGTGCTGCC
>JBFWYG010000160.1:0-5301 GCA_050186725.1 Gammaproteobacteria bacterium
CGTCGTAGAGATAGTCCGCGCCCGCGCCGCCGTAGGCCTCGGGCACGGCGCAGCACAGGAAGCCGGCCTCGCCGGCCTTCAGCCACAGTTCGCGCGGCACGATGCCGTCGGCCTCCCATTGCGCGTGGTGCGGCGTGATTTCGCGCGCGATGAACTTGGCCACCGCGTCGCGGAAGATCTCGTGCTCGGGGGTGAAGAGCTTGCGTTCGATCATCGAGGTTCTTTCAGTCCGTGTAGAAGGGCGCGCCGGTGAGGCCGGCGGGCACGACGGCGCCGGGCAGTTCGCCGCGGGCCAGCATGTCGAGGTAGCGGAGCGGTCCGCCGCTCCAGGCCGGGAAGCCGAGACCGACCACCGCGAGCACGTCGGCATCCTCGGCGTGGGCGAGCGCGCCTTCCGCGAGGCAGGCCGCGGCCTCGGCCGCGACCTCGGTCATGAGCGCGAGGCCCGTCGCGCGGTCGGCATCGGTATAGCCGCCGAGCGGTCCGACCGCGAGGCCGGCGCTGCGGAGCAGGCCGCCCAGGTCCAGGGCATGGGCCAACGCGGCGCGTGCCGCGCTGCTCGCGGCACGGCGTTCGCAGAACTCGCGCACCACTGCCAGCAGGCGCGCGCCCGGCCCGGGTGTGGACGCGTCGGTCGCGACCGGCACCAGGCGCAGTCGCAGCGCGAGGCCGAGCGCGCTGGCGGCCGCCCCGCCCTCGGTCACTTCGACGCACTCGGCGCCGGCCAGTGGCCCGTGAAGGCGCAGCTCGGCGCCGCAGTCAGCGGAGGCGTCGTCGTCGGGGCCGCGCAGGCGCAGCGTGGTGTCCGGCGGCGCGTCCGCCGGCCGCGGGCCGGCGACGACAACCTGCGCATCCGCCGCGTCCACGCTCACGATCTCACAGCGCCGCGCGAGTCGCGCTGGCGCGTCACCGCCCCGCACCGCCACGCGCGCGACGTCGCGCGCACGCCCGAGACGCGCGGCTGCGCGTCTCGCGGCGGCGGTCTTGGCCAGGAAACTCGTGCCAATCATGTTGCCGGCCGTCGGGTCCAGCATCAGCGGCAGGAAGCAATCGATCTCCGTTTCGATGCCGCCGTCGATGTCGCGCGGATAGCCCTCGCGCAGACAGCGCACGATCGCGCTGACCGCCGGGTAGAGATGGGCGACCTCGGCGCCGGTCCAGGCCAACGCCGTGAGGCGCTCGGCCCCGTCGCCGGCATCGACCAGGCCGCTCGAGTCGGCCGGCGCATGCCAGCCGGGCTGGTCCCAGCGTGCGCCGGGCAGGGCGTGACGCGCCATCTCCACCGCGCTCGCGCGCAGCGCGGCGCCCTCGGCCAGCGCGTCGACCAGGCCGGCCTCGAGCGCCGCGTCGGGGGTCACGGGCTGACCACCCAGCAGCACACGCGCGGCGAACTCGGGTGTGGTGAGCCGCGGCAGGCGCTGCGTGCCGCCGGCGCCAGGCAGCAGGCCGAGCAGCACCTCGGGCAGGCCCAGCACCGGCGCGGACCCACGGGCCGCGATGCGGTAGTGGCAGGCCATGGCGAGCTCGAGACCACCGCCGAGCGCGAGCCCGTTGACGGCCGCGACGGTGGTCACGGGCAGGCGCTCCAGCCGTCGCAGGAGGTAGGTGAGGCGCGAGAAGATCCTGCGAATCTCGGCGGCGCCGTGCGCGAAGCGCAGCCGGGTGAAGCCCTGCACCATGGCCAGATCCGCGCCCGCCATGAACGCGTCCTTGCTGGAAGCGAGCACCAGGCCGCGCAGGCCGGGCGTGGCGGCGACGTGGTCGATGAGCGCCGCGAGCTCGTCGATCATGTCATCCGAGAACACGTTGAACGGCCGGCCCGGCATGTCCAGCGTCGCGACCACGATGCCGCCCGGCTCGTGGTCCAGGCGCAGATTGCGAAAGGCCGGGGCCGAACTCACGGCATCATTCCTCGCCGTTCCGCGCCGCCGCCGCCATGCGCAGCAGGTTGGCCTTGATCCGCTGCAGGGTGCGGACCGTGGCGCGCACCTCGGCCGGGTCGACGCCCTCCAGGATGCGCGTGTTGGTCACCGCGGAGATCTCGCGCATCCTGTTGATCACCTTGCGGCCCACAGCGGTGAGAAAGATGCGCTTCATGCGCCGGTCGCGCGCATCGCCGCGTCGTTCCACCATGCCGGCGGCCTCGAGCCGGTCGACCAGCCCGCCGAGCGCGACCTTGCCCAGATCGAGTTCGGCGGCCAGTTCGGACTGGGCCATGCCGTCCTGACGGCTGAGATAAGCCAGCACCCAGGCCTGCGAGCGTGTCACCCCGGCAGGCTTAAGCGCCTGGTTGTAGATGATGCGGCGCAGACGGGACGTGTCGTGGATGGAGAAGCCCAGGCGTATGCCCCAGTCCTCCTCGCTGGTATCGTCGGCCCGTTCCGTGGCGATGGGCTGCTTGCTGCGTGGCATGCGGGTCTCCGCGTCGGCGTCGCCGGTGGCGGGTGCGCGGCTGACGCGCGCAAGTATATCGACGCTGGACATGGCTGCGGCCGGACTGCCTTTGACAGGGATAGTACGCATACTTACTATACGGCCGCTTTCCACTCCGTCAAGCCGCGAGGCGCCGGGCCCGGCCCGCCACCCGGCGGCGATTCAAGTCCGAGGGTTCGACACGTGGATTTCGATCTGACCGAACAGCAGCGCGCCATACGGGAAGCGGTGCGCGCCGTGGTCTCGCGCTTCGACGCCGACTACTGGCTCGCGCGGGACGACGACGGCGAGTTTCCCCATGCCTTCCATGGCGCGATGGCTGAGGCCGGCTGGCTCGGCATCACCATGCCCGAGGCCTACGGCGGCGCCGGCCTCGGCGTCACCGAGGCGGCCATCATGATGCACGAGGTGGCGAGCCACGGCGGTGGCATCGCCGCAGCCTCGACCGTGCACATCAACCTGTTCGGGCCCCACCCCATCGTGGTGTTCGGCACCGATGAACAGAAGTCCCGTTGGGTGCCGCGCCTGGTCGCCGGCCAGGACAAGTGCTGCTTCGGCGTCACCGAGCCCGACGCGGGCCTGAACACCACCCGCATCAAGACCTTCGCCAAGAAGGTCGACGGCGGCTACCTGGTCAACGGCCAGAAGGTATGGACCTCCACCGGGCAGGTGGCGACCAAGATCATGCTGCTCGCGCGCACCACGCGCTTCGAGGACTGCAAGCGACCGACCGACGGCATCAGCATCTTCTATACCGACGTCGATCGCACGAAGATTGAAATCAAGCGCATTCCCAAGATGGGGCGCAAGGCGGTGGACTCCAACGCCGTGTTCATCGATGGGCTCTTCATCCCCGACGAGGACCTGATCGGCGAGGAGGGCAAGGGCTTCCATTACATCCTGCACAGCCTGAATCCCGAGCGCATCCTGATCGCGGTCGAGGCCATCGGCGTCGGCCAGGACGCGCTGCGCCGCGCTTCGCAGTACGCGCGCGAACGCGTGGTGTTCGACCGGCCCATCGGCATGAACCAGGGCATCCAGCATCCGCTGGCCGAGAACTGGATGCATCTCGAGGCCGCCTACACCATCGCCATGAAGGCCGCCTGGCTGTACGACAACGGCAGGCCCTGCGGTGCCGAGGCCAACGCGGCGAAATACCTCGGCGCCAAGGCCGGCCACGACGCGGCGCTGCAGGCGGTGCTCACCCACGGCGGCTTCGGCTACGCCAAGGAGTACCACGTCGAGCGCCTGCTGCGCGAAGTCACCATCACCCGCATCGCGCCCATCACCGAGCAACTGATCAAATCGTTCATCGCCGAGAAGGTGCTCGAACTGCCGAAGAGCTACTGAGTACGCCGCCATGCTGCCTCGCACCCTGTTCGAGCCCGAGCACCAGCAGTTCCGCGAGGCCGTGCGGCGCTTCTTCGCCAATGAGCTGACGCCGAACATTCCACGCTGGGAGGCCCAGGGTCAGGTCGACAAGGACTTCTGGCGCGCCTGCGGCGCGCAGGGCATCCTGTGTCCCGACATGCCCGAGGCCTACGGCGGCGCGGGGCTCGATTTCCGCGCCAATGCCATCGTGCTGGAAGAGACCTCCTACACCGGCTCGGCGACGCCGGCCTTCGGCGTGCATTCCGACATCGTCGCGCACTACCTCTTGAAGTACGCGCAGGACGACCTGCGCCGCACCTGGATCCCGCGCATGGTCGATGGTTCGGCCATCGCCTGCATCTGCATGACCGAGCCAGGCGGTGGGTCGGATCTCAAGGCCATCCGCACGACCGCGGTACGCGAGGGCGACGGCTGGCGCATCAACGGCGCCAAGACCTTCATCACCAACGGCGTCACGGCCGACATCGCGATCATCGCCGCGCGCACTGGCGCCGAGCCCGGCGCCAAGGGCATCTCGCTCTTCTTCTGCGAGACCGACAGGCCGGGCTACAAGGTGGGGCGCAAGCTCGACAAGGTCGGGCAGCATTCCTCAGACGTCGCCGAGATCTTCTTCGACGATCTGCGCGTGCCGGCCGACTACCTGCTCGGCGCGGAGAACCAGGGCTTCGTGCTGATGATGCAGGAGCTGCCGCAGGAGCGCATGTCCATCGCCGTCACCGCGCACTCCGCCGCGCAGCGCGCCTACGATCTCACCGTCGACTACGTGAAGCAGCGCCAGGCCTTCGGTCACACCCTGATGGAATTCCAGAACACGCGCTTCGTGCTGGCCGATCTGCGCACCAAGCTGCAGGTCGGCTGGGCGCATCTCGACGCCTGCATCGCGGCGCTCCTGGTGGGGAAGCTCGGCACCGACCAGGCGGCGTCCGCCAAGCTGTTCCACACCGAGCTCCGCTCCGAGGTGACCGACGCCTGCGTGCAGCTGTTCGGCGGCTACGGCTACATGAACGAATACGAGATCGCGCGGCTGTGGAAGGACACGCGCATCCAGCGCATCTACGGCGGCTCATCGGAAATCATGAAGGAGCTGATCAGTCGCGCCATCTGAGCGCGCCGGCTCGCGGCGCGTGCCGATCTGACCTACATTGAAGCCCGGTGGGCCGCTCACGGACGCGCCGGGCTCGCATCGACAGGGGGAAAGAACATGGAACTGGGACTCAAGAACAAGGCCGTCATCGTCACCGGTGGCGGGTCCAACATCGGGCGCGCCATCGTGCTCGCCTTTGCCCGCGAGGGCGCGAACATAACGCTCGGAGACATCGACGCCGCGCAGGCCGCCGTGGTCGCTGAGGAGGCGCGCCAGGCCGGCGCCGCCGCGGGACCGGTCGCGACCGGCGACGTCACCGACCTGGCGCAGGTCGAGGCGATGTTCAAGCAGACGGTGGACGCCGACGGCACGGTCGACGGGCTGGTCAACAA
>JBFWYG010000161.1:0-5171 GCA_050186725.1 Gammaproteobacteria bacterium
GCTGGTTCGCGCTGTCGACCTCGGCATTGGCCTTCTCCACCGACAGCCATTCGGCCTTCTGCGACACCAGGCTTGTCAGGCTGAGCGACAGTGCGGGCGGCAGCGGCCACGCGGCGAGCAGCGGCGCAACGGCCGGCACGTGCTGCAAGGTGTCGTACTCGACCTTGCTCGCAAACCGGTAGCGCCAGGTGCGTTGCGGCTCGCCATCCTGCTTGCTCGCGGCTTTCAGATCCAGGCTCACGAGCGCTGCGTCGGCGATGGTCACGCTGAGATCGTTCAGCGCGTAGCGCACGAAATCCTCCGACCAGCTCGCGCTCGGACTGACACGCAGATCGAGGTTCTCCACCAGCACCGCGCCGCGCAGCGCGCTCGCGGTGGCGGTGGCGGTGGCGGTGGCGGTGGCGGTGGCGGTGGCGGTGCCGGTCGACGCCGGCATCGCAGAGGCATCGTCGGTGGATGCCGTCGCGTCACTTGCCGGGTCGGCCTCCGCCGCGCTGTCGGGCGCCGCGGCGGCGACATCCGGTTCAGGCGCCACCTTGGCCTCGGTGTCGGTCACGCGCACGTCCAGCACCGTGGTCGGCGCCAATGCTTCCAGTTTGAAGCGCTTCTGGTCATCGACGCGCAGCACGAAGGGCCCGAGCAGTTCGCCCTCGAGCATCCGTCCACCGGAGAGGCCCTCCAGCCACTGCAAGGGCAAGGGGCCGAGCGCGAAGCGCAGCAGTTCGCGCGGCGTGTCCAGCACCGCGAGCGGCGCCGCCAGGTCGACCTCGAGCGGCGCGGCGCTCATCGCGAGCAGGCGCGGCGTGCCCTCGGCGTCCAGCAGGGACGCGGACAGGTGCGCGAGTGCCGCGCGCGCCGGACCGAAGCTCGCCGCGGCCTCGACGTTCAGATCGAGGTGCTCGGGCAGTTCCGGGTTGTCGCCGAGCACGCGGGACAGCGCGCCGATGCGGGTCTGCGCGGCGAGCGTCACCTCGCCCGCGCCGTGCACCGCGTCGAGATGCAGGCGCCCGCGGGTGTCGCTAGCGAGGCGCGGCAGCAGGGTGGTACCCGCCAGGTTCTGCAGCAGGCTCGCCACGTCGGCCAAGTGATAGTGACCCTGGTAGCTGCCGTCCGCCCCCTGGTAGGTGCCGGCCACTTCGAGGGTCGCGGGATCGGCATTGCCGAGGCGCGCGACCAGCTTGATGTCCTCGGGCGCGGGCAGGATGCGCACCGTGCCGTCGGGCGCGATGGTGGTGGGGGGTGGCCGGTCCTCGTCGTCCTCGGCCGGGGGCGGGCTGATGGTGAGCGTCAGTCCCAGGCGCTGCTCGTTGGCCGGCGCCGGCAGCGCGAGCTGCGACTCCGCGTCCGCCACCAGGGCGCGCACCCGTCCGCGGTTGATCTGGGTGATGCCGAGGCGCAGGTTGGCCGACAGCGGCGTGGCATCAGGCGCCGGCAGGAAGGCGAGCATCGCGTTCAGGGTGCCGGCGCGGAGCGGCGCGAAGCCGCCGCCGTCCAGCACCACGTCGAGCGCGCGATCGCCGGCCAGGTCCAGGTGCAGCGCCGCGTCCAGTGTGCCCAGGCGCAGCGCGTAGCCGTGGTTCATCGCGGCCAGCACGCCGGGAAAGGGTTCATCGCCGCCGCCCTCGCCGGGCGGCAGGCCGCGCAGGTCGAGGTCCGCGCCGACCAGCTTCAGATGTCGAATGCTGACCGTGTGGGCGAACAGGCCCAGGGGATTGAAGCCGACGTCCAGTTCCGCGACGCGGTAGTGACCACCGCCGGCGCGCAGATCCAGGCCTTCGACGTGGGCCGACCAGGGCGTCAGTCGCACGTAGTCCAACGCGACGCTGTCCACCAGCGGCGCGAAGCGTTCCAGCAGGAAGGCGCGCTGCACGCTGGGCCGAAAGACCCAGGCCAGCGCGCCGCCCACCACGAGCAGGACCAGCGCCACCAGCAGGTGACGCCGTCGCGGCCGGCGCCAGCGCAGTCCTCGCGATGGGGCCTTCACGCGTGGCTGGCCGTCGTTCACATCAACCATGCAGGGTCCGAGAGTCGCGGCCCGTGCCGCGGGTCGATATTGGCATGGCGATGCACTCGAATGAAGCGCGCGACGACGCTCACGCGCCGCGATTCACGGCGGCGTCCAGCGCGTCGCGTCCCTGGGTGAGGAGGAAGTCGCGAAAGCCGGCGGCGAGCGGCGTCAGGCGCTTGGCGGCGAGATGCACCACGTACCAGGCGCGCAGCAGCGGCAGGCCTTCGACCGCGAGCTGCGCGAGGCGCCCGGTGGCGAGTTCGAGGCCGATGGCGTGGCGCGAGATGAAGGCCAGCCCGAGCCCCGCCATCACCGCCTGCTTCAAGGTCTCGTTGCTGCTCATCTCGAGACTCGAGGCGAGCGCGAGACCGTGGGCCGCGAACACCTCTTCGAGCGCCGCGCGGGTGCCCGAGCCGGGCTCGCGCACCAGAAAGTGCTCGTCCGCCAGGCGCGCGAAGGGCACGAGCTCCGCGCCGACCAGCGGATGATCCGGCGCGGCGACCACCACCAGCGGATGGTCGGCGAAACGCGTGGCGACCGTCGCCACACCCGCCGGCGGGCGGCCCATGATGGCGAGATCGAATTCGTTGGCGGCCAGGCGACGCTGGATGTCTTCGCGGTTGCCGACCTTGAACTGCAGCGCGAGCCCTGGCTGCTCAGCGCGAAAGGCCGCCACCAGCGCCGGGGCGAAGTACTCGGCCGTGCTGATGGCGCCGAGCTTCAGCACGCCGCCGCCCTGGCCCGTGAGCGCGGCGAGCCGCGCCTCCGTGTCGCCGAGCAGGTTCAGCATGCCGGCGGCACAGGCCGCCAGTTCCTCGCCGGCCGCGGTCAGGTGCACGCGCCGGCCGATGCGTTCGTAGAGCGCGCCGCCGACCAGTTCCTCCAGTTCGCGCACCTGCATCGACACGGCCGGCTGGGTGATGTGCAGCTCGCGCGCCGCGGCGGTGAAACTCTGCAGCCGCGCGACGGCGTGAAAGGTGCGCAGCTGGCGCAAGGTCACGCCGCGCAGGTTCCGCGAAGAGTCGCTCATGGCGCCATCTATAACCGAATTCCCGCGCGCTCGCATGACCGGGTGACGACCCGCGTCGCGTGGCGCTAGAGTGGCCCCTTGTGCCCGCCTGTCCGCGTCCCGATGTCTCCACCCGATCTCGTAGCCATCGTGCACGACCCGGCCCACGCCAGCTTTCGCGAGCTGGACGAGCGCCTGGGGCGGCCCAAGGGCAGCGCGTTCCGCGCCTTCAAGGCGCTCGGCGCGGCGCTGGTCGAGGGGCGCGACTTCCACTGCTGTGATTCGCGCGTGGACGAACTCCTGTTCCAGGTGCTCTACGACAGCGGCCGGCTCTACCCGGGAACGGTCAACGGCGTGCTGCTCGGCGCCGATGCCCAGGCCGCCATCGCCGCGCGCCTCGCCTCCCCCGAAGCGTGATGCGCCGCCCTTGCGGCGGCTCGTAGAATCGAGCGACGCGCCGGCCGGCGCGCGGCACCACAAGGGGAGAGACCATGGCCAGCAATCTCGAGGAGATCGAACAGATCAAGCAACTGAAGGCGCGCTACTTCCGCCTGATGGACACCCGTCAGTGGGACGCGTGGCGCAGCTGCTTCACCGCCGACATCGTCGCGAGCTACGACGGCCCGCCGCGCTTGAGCATGACCGCGCAGACCGATCCCATCACCTGCCACGGCGTCGATGCGCTGGTGGCCGGCGTCAGCGGCCTGTTCGTCACCGCGCGCTCCATCCACCAGGGCTACATGCCCGAGATCGAGCTGACCAGCCCCACCACCGCCAAGGGCATCTGGTCGATGTGGGACTTCATCCGCTCACCCAAGGGCACCTTCCAGGGCTGGGGCCACTACCACGAGGACTACGTCAAGGAAGACGGCGTGTGGAAGATCAAGCGCATCAAGCTGACGCGTCTGCACACGGCGGAGACGTGGAGCGAGTTGGTCTGATGGGTCGCGTTTCAATCCGCCAAGGGATTGTAGGGCGGGTTTCAACCCGCCATTCGATTCCAGAGCGCTGAACGCATGAGAAGGGACAGACCCCGTACGGGGTCTGTCCCTTCGCGAACGCCCCCACATCGAGGATTCCCCCATGGATTTCGGCATCATCTGTTTTCCGACCGACACCAGCATCGAACCGCAGGATCTCGCGCCGGCGCTGGAAGCACGCGGCTTCGAGTCGCTGTTCTACGCCGAGCACACCCACATTCCCACCAGCCGACGCTCGCCCTTCGTCGCCGGCGGCGAACTGCCGGCGATGTACTGGCATACCCATGACCAGTTCGTCTCGCTCTCCATCGCCGCGGCCACCACGCGCAAGCTGAAGCTCGGCACCGGCATCACGCTCGTCACCGAGCACGATCCGATCAATCTCGCCAAGGCTACCGCGTCGCTCGACCGCCTGTCCGGCGGCCGGCTCCTGTTCGGCATCGGCGCAGGGTGGAACGCCGAGGAGATGGAAGACCACGGCGTGGCCTTCGCCGATCGCTGGAAGGTGACGCGCGAACGTATGCTCGCCATCCGCAGCATCTGGACCGAGGACGAACCGGAGTTCCACGGCAAGTTCGTCGACCTGCCGCCGATGTGGTGCTGGCCGAAGCCGCTGCAACCCGGCGGTCCGCCGGTGCTGATGGGCGCCTATTCGAAATGGACGCCGAAGCGCATCGCCGAATACTGCGACGGCTGGATGCCGATTGAAGGCCAGGCGGCCGACATTCCGGGCGCGGTGGCCGAGATCCGCGCGGCGATGCGCGAGCGCGGTCGCGACGACAGCAAGCTCGACATCACCGTGCTGGCCGAAGTGCGCGCCGAGCGCGGCTTCGATCCCAAGCGTCTCGAACGCATGGTCGAGACCGGCGCCAATCGCGTGCTGTTCCCGCTGGGCGATTTCCAGCGCGACGATGCCTTGAAGATCCTGGACGAGTACGCGGCGACGATGCGCGCGTTCGGGTGACGGTCGACAGGCTCTGGGACGAATGTCGGGCTGAAGCCCGAAATTCATTCGCGCTGTTTACCTGATGTCGTGCACGGCGGGTTGAAACCCGCCCTACAGGGCGCTCCTGCATGGCCGATTTCAATCGGCCATGCATGGGCGTTGCAGGGCCGATTTCAATCGGCCATGCATTGGCGCTGTAGGGCCGATTTCAATCGGCCATGCACGGCG
>JBFWYG010000162.1:0-5096 GCA_050186725.1 Gammaproteobacteria bacterium
GGGGTGTTGTTCAGGTGGTCGTCGCCGCGCACCACGTGGGTGATGCCCATGTCGATGTCGTCCACCACCACGCTCAGGTGATAGGTGGGGCTGCCGTCCGAGCGGGCGATGATGAGGTCGTCGAGCTCGCTGTTCTGGATGGTGATGGTGCCGCGCACGCGGTCTTCGATGACCACCGCGCCTTCGAGTGGCGTAGCCAGGCGCACCACCGGCGGCTGGCCGTTGTCGGGGTTGGGGTGGTTGCGGCAGTGGCCGTCGTAGCGCGGCTTGTCCTTGGCGGCCATCTGCGCGGCGCGCAGTTCGTCCAGGCGCTCGCGGCTGCAGTAGCAGTGGTAGGCGCGGCCCTTGGCCAGCAGTTCGTCGATGACTTCCTTGTAGCGGGGAAAGCGCAGGGTCTGGTAGTGCGGGCCCTCGTCGTAGTCGAGCCCGAGCCAGGCCATGCCTTCCAGGATCACGTCGACCGCCTCCTGCGTCGAGCGCTCGCGGTCGGTGTCCTCCATGCGCAGCACCATGCGCCCGCCGTGGCGGCGCGCATACAGCCAGTTGTAGAGCGCGGTGCGCGCGCTGCCGATGTGCAGGTAGCCGGTGGGGCTGGGCGGGAAACGGGTGACGATGGACGGCATGGGGCGGCTGGTCGCTGAAACGGGCGGCCATTATAGGGGGCCGCCCGCGGGGTTTGACCCTTGGCCGGCGCCCGGCCTAGAATTCGCCCCCTCGATCAAGCATCGGGCGATTAGCTCAGCGGGAGAGCACTTCCTTCACACGGAAGGGGTCAGTGGTTCGATCCCACTATCGCCCACCAAATCTTCTACGCCAGGCGTCGCCAGGGCAGTTGGCCCGAAAGGGCGGCGTGACCAGGCCGCCCCCGCCAGCTCCCCAAGCTTGAAGCGCGCCCGCGCCATAGTCAGGTTTCGCTCCGCTCCCGTGTAGGGCGCCTGGGACGCAAATCTCCAAGATGTTCCATCGACCCGCTTGGCGCGACGGTTCCGCTGGCGGGCCTGCCCGAGGCGCTCGCGAGCGGAAGCCGGGGACTTAAGCAGCGTCGAGACTTCGGACCGCGGGTATAGCCAGCGGGCCGATCGCGTCCCGGGAAGTGGTGTAAGAACTGAAGGCTGCTAGTCCGGCAAGCCCAGCTTCAACTCTTACACCACTTCCCGGGACGCTACGCCTTGCATTGAGATGGAACCACGGACCGCTGTGCCGGCCACGCGTTTTCATTGTTTGATATTGCTGTGAATCCAAGCGGCCAGTGTGTTTTCGTCCATTTGGCCGCTCGCGACGGCAAATATGGCTCTGATCGCGTCCGCTTGGCTCGCCGTCAGGGCGTAGCCATTGATCGCGAGAAAGACGCCGATTGATAGGAAGGCCACCCGCTTGTTGCCGTCAACGAAAGGATGGTTACGCGCCAACCCATACGCGTAAGTAGCGGCAAGCTCAGCGATCGATTTCTCGGGATGGTAGGCATGGACGTTGCGCGGTCGGCCCAGCGCAGAATCCAGCAATCCCTCGTCCCTTAATCCCCGCGCGCCGCCGAACGTCGCGATACTTTCCTCATGCAACAGCAGCAACGCGGCTTTGGAAACCCAGCGCGGCGCTGCGGTCATTCCGCCAGCGCTTTGAACGTATCGCGGTACTTCTTCATGAACGACTGACCCGCTTCCAACTCTTCGCGGATCGCCGGGTCGTAGGGCGTGAGGAGATAACCTTCAGGCGTTTCGATCGCGTACAGACAATCGCCTTTTTCCACCTTCATGCGCGCCAGCATGTCTTTCGGGATCACTGCGCCGGTCGACGTGCCGATCGCCGTCAATTTCAGGATGGTCATCGGGCAGCCCTCCGAATAAGTATGTTTATTATTATGCTTCGGGGTTTGTTCGGGCAAGCTGATGGAGGACGCGAACGAAACCCGGGAGGCCCAGCGAACCGTTTCCTACCGAAGAGGCCGGAGCGAATGAGCCCACCTTTCCTGCCCGTTTACGCCACCGCAACCCGCGCCGGACAGCGGCAGGCCCGCCGCGCTCGGCAGCCGCGGAGACCGACGCCCACCCCGCACTCGCAGCCCTCTCAGTTTTGGCCGCCCGCCTACAGCACGCTGTCATGCAGCACCGCCCGGTAGCCGCCCCGCAAGGCAGCGACCACCGACGGCGGCGTGATCAGGCGGGCGTCCGCCTGGCGCTTCGTGGGCGCCCCGTAACCGTCCCAGGACCAGGGATAGGCGTCGCCCGCGAACACCAGGTGCGGCATGCCGTTCTGCAGGATGAAGGCGCCGTCGGGCAGGGGATTCGAGCGGGGCGGGAGGTCGTGCAGGCGCTTGGCGCGCCCCTCGAGGCGTTCGGCATGCAGCGTGCGGTCGATGTCGCGCGCCCTCGGCGGCGCGCCGTCGCGCGGTCGCGGAAAGCACGCGCGGAATGCTTCGGCCGCGCCGCGGCGGCAATAGAAGCAGGGCCGGTGCCCCGCGGCCAGGGCGGCCGCTTCGTCTAGAAAAAAGAGCTCCGTCCAGCTGCGGGTCGCCATCACATTCCGTCGAACGTCCCGCCACTGGAGCGTGCAGATGATCCACGCGGGATTGGTCCACCGGCGCGTGAGCAGGGTGCGGGTCGTGGGGTCGTGGAGGATGCCGCGATTACCGGTGAAGAGGCCGCGTTGTGGCGTGGCGACGATATCGCCGAGCGGCGTCACGCGGTTCTGGAGTGTCACTCAAAGCCCTTACAACGCAGCGGTGAGTGACTGCTCGGCCTCGTCGCCAATCACGTTCCCTGCTCGAGCCGCTCGATCTCTTCGAGAAAGCTGCGGCGTACCGTCATGAGTCCCAACACCCGCCAGGTCGGCGCCAGGCGGCGCACGCGGTGCCGGAAGGAGTCTTCGTAGGACTCCGCATCCAGGTAACCGTGCTGGTATTGAAAGAACATGTTGTCCCAGTGCGTCTGCTGGGCAATCTGCCACAGGCGAAAGCGCGCGCGCTCATCGCTGTTCAACTGCGCAAGCGCGCTCGCATTATCCGGGTAGCCGAGGGTCGTCAGCTTGGCGATGACCGGGCCGAGGTACTGGGAGTCGGCCGCCTGCACCAGCATTTCCTGCAGGGCATCAGATCGCATCTGGTAGGTCTGCGCGAGGGCCAGCTTGCGCGCGTCCTCGAGGGCATGCGTGTTCAAGCGGATCTGCTTGGCGAGGTAGATCAAGGTGGCGCCCACGGCGAGCGCACCAATCAGCGAACCGATCGCACCCAGGTCCTGGATTGTCATGGGCCTCTCCTACAATGACGAGCAAGCGCGGACGCGCGCACCGGGCAACAGTGTAGGTCGGCCCACGTCGGTGAGCGACCCGTTGCTTGCGCCGTAATCGACACAGGTCGATGACAGAGGGTGTAACCCGCTCGATTGATTCGACGCTTGTCCTGCTGGCATCTCTCCCGGACAATCCCACCCGGACGCAATCGTGCGCACGCTGTTCACTACCTGCCAGGTCACCACCGGGGGCGCCATTTCCAGATTTCACTGCGACGCCCATCGCGCGCTCAGAGCAGAGGCCGGCAGCGCCCACCTTGCTGCCATGTTCGAGACCTCGGACGCCAACGATTACTCGCCGCCTGCCGGGCCTTCAGCGAAGGCCGCGAATGCGCGGGTCCACGACCGTCGTCCACTCTCGCCGGCGGCAGTGCCAGGGCAGTGTGCGGATGGTGCATCGCTCGCCAGATGAAATTAGTGACGACACGGAGAGTTCATGACTGAAGTTCAATCCGACGCCAGCGCCACCGGCAGGCACGCGATACTCGACGTCCCCGCCGCCAACTGGGCGCCGCCGCTGCGTGAGTCCTGGCGCGCCGACCTGCGCGCCTCCATCGTCGTGTTCCTGGTCGCGCTGCCGCTCTGCCTGGGCGTGGCGCTGGCCTCGGGAGCGCCGCTCTTCTCTGGCATCGTCACGGGCGTCATCGGCGGCATCGTCGTCGGGTTCGCCTCGGGTTCGCACCTCATGGTCAGCGGTCCGGCCGCCGGGCTCACCGCCATCGTGCTGAGCGCCATCACCACGCTCGGCTCCTTCGCCGCCTTCCTGACCGCGGTATTCCTCGCGGGCCTGCTGCAGGTCGGCCTTGGCTGGCTGCGCGCGGGTGTCATCGGCTATTACTTTCCGAACGCGGTCATCCGCGGCATGCTGGCCGGCATCGGCATCATCATCGTCCTGAAGCAGCTGCCGCATGCGCTCGGCTACGACGCCGACTACGTAGGCGACGAGACCTTCGTGCAGCCCAACGCGGAGACCACCTTCTCTTCCCTGTCGAGCGCGTTCGAGCGCATCGAGCCGGGCGCGCTGGTCTTGAGCGTGCTGTCGCTCGCGATCCTCGTGCTGTGGGAGCGGCCGTTCATGAAGCGCTTCGCCATCGTGCCCGCGGCGCTGGTGGCGGTGGTCATGGGCGTGGGACTGAACGGCGCGTTCGCAGGTTTCGCGGGCGACCTGGTCCTCGGCGGCGAGCAACTGGTGTCGCTGCCGGTGATCGCCTCGCTCGCCGATCTCGAGAGCGCGCTCAGCTTCCCCGACTGGCGCGTGCTCGGCAGCGCCGCGGTGTGGACCCTGGCCGCGACCATCGCGGTGGTGGCGTCGCTCGAGACCCTGCTCAGCCTCGAGGCGACCGACCGCATGGACCCGCTGAAGCGCGAAGCGCCGGCCAATCGCGAGCTGGTTGCGCAGGGCATCGGCAACGCGCTGTGCGGCCTGGTCGGCGGTCTGCCCATGACCGGGGTCATCGTGCGCAGTTCGGCCAACGTGTTCGCCGGCGCCCGCACCAAGGCCTCGGCCGTCATGCATGGCGTGCTGCTGCTCGGGGCGGTGCTCGCCATTCCGCAGATGCTGAACCGCATTCCGCTCGCCGTGCTCGCCGCAATCCTCATCTACACCGGCTGGAAGCTCGCCCATCCGCGCCAGTTGCGCTACTTCCTCGACAAGGGCTTCCACCAGTGGGTGCCGTTCGTCGTCACCACGCTCGCGATCCTGCTCAGTGATCTGCTGAAGGGCATCGCCGTCGGTCTCCTGACCAGCACCGTCTTCATCCTGCTCGAACACCTGCGCGCGCCCAGTTACCAGGTGGTGTCGAGCGATGGGCC
>JBFWYG010000163.1:0-2196 GCA_050186725.1 Gammaproteobacteria bacterium
GTGAGCCCTTCGTCGAGCGCGACTTCGCTCGGCAGCTTGAGGCGCAGATCCTTGAGACTCGCGTCCGCGAATTCGAGCAGCGCCTCGGGCCCGGCGAGCGCCGCGAGTTCGCTGGCGAGCAGCGCCACCGGGTCATCGCCGTCCGCCAGCCGGCCGAGATCCAGGCTCGGGCGCGCCTCGAACAGCACCTTCTCCAGCCACGCATCCCCGCCGCCGACATCGAGCGCCATCGCGCGCAGTTCCTGCACCACGGTGTCGCCGCGCGATGCGAGGGTACGCTGCACAGGGCTCGTACCGGTCAAGCGAACCCGCAAACCGAGAATGCGACCCTCGGCCGCGGCGAGATGCGTCTTCACTTTGCCCTGGGCGCGTTCCAGCAGGGCGTCGAGATCGGCCAGCCCGGCGATGTCCAGCACGAGTTCGTCGAAGCGCAGCACGTCGCAGGGGTGCGACACGGCGCTGATCACGCCGTCCTCCACGGTGACGAGTTCGGCGCCCTTCGCGCCTCGCTCGCGCACGTGGCGGCCCTGCAGGTTGCCGGGGTAGACCACCCAGGGATCGGTCGCCACCACTTCGCGCGCATGCACGTGGCCCAGGGCCCAGTAGTCGTAGCCCTTGGCGCGCAACACCTGCTCGGTGGTCGGCGCGTAGGGCGCGTGGCCCTCACGACCGCTGAGCGCGGTATGCAGCAAGCCCAGATTGAAGTGCCCGGGCAGCGCCGTCGGGTAGCGCGCGGCGAGATCCTCGAGCACCGCGGCAGTCGCGAAACTCTGGCCGTGCACCGCGAGCCCGAGTCGTTCATCGATACGGGTCTCGGGCGCATGCTCGGACAGCAGGTGAACGTTGGCGGGCAGACGCAGGCTGCGGGTCAGGCGGCTCGCGGCATCGTGGTTGCCTCGCACCACGTAGACCGCGATGCCGGATTCACCGAGTTCCGCCATGCCGCGCGCGAAACAGAGCCCGGTGTTGAAGTCCTGCCAGTCGCCGTCGTAGAGATCGCCCGCGATGACCACGAAGTCGACCCGCTCGGCGCGCGCCAGCGCCACCAGGTTGGCGAAGGCGCGACGGGTCGCGCCGCGCACCTCGTCCACCGGCGCGCCCTCGTAGCGCTCGAGCCCGCGCAGCGGGCTGTCGAGGTGGATGTCGGCGCAGTGGAGGAAGCGCATGGTGTCCTGTCGCTCGGGCTTCAGCGCGGCATTCTTTGTAGGGCGGGCTTCAGCCCGACATTCGATCCCAGAGATTTTTCGAAGCCCCGAAAGGAATGTCGGACTGAAGTCCGACCTACAGGCTCAGGCAGATCTTGCCGAAATGGCGCTGCGCGGCCTGGTGCTCGAAGGCCTGGGCGATCTCCGCCAGCGGGAAGCTGCGATCGATGACCGGCACGATGCCGTTGGCCTCGATGGCCGCGACCATCGCTTCCTGGTCCTCGATCGAGCCGACCGTGATGCCCTTCACCGCGATGTTCTTCCACATCACGGCGGCGGTCGGAACCTCGCCGCTCCAGCCGGCCAGCACACCGATGAGCGAGATGTGGCCACCCACGCGCGTCGCTTCGATGGACTGCGCGAGGGTGCCTGCGCCGCCGATCTCCACCACCACGTCCACGCCGCGGCCGCCGGTCAGTTCGCGCGCCTTCACGCCCCAGTCCGGGGTGTCCTTGTAGTTCAGCAGGTGATCGGCGCCGAGCGTCGTGAGCCGTTCCAGCTTGGCCGCGGACGACGAGGTGGAGATGACTCGCGCGCCGGCGGCCTTGGCGAACTGCAGGGCGAAGATCGACACGCCGCCGGTACCCTGGGTCAGCACCCAGTCGCCCGGTTTCGTGTCGTTCTCGACGAACAGCGCGCGCCACGCGGTCAACGCCGCGCAGGGCAGGGTCGCCGCCTGTTCGTAACTGTAGCCGGCCGGCATGCGCGTGAAGGCGCCGGCCGGCATGGCGACGTACTCGGCGGCGAAGCCGTCGACGTGGTCGCCCGGCACGCCGCGCGCGCGCTCGGCCGAGACCTCGCCGCCAGGCCAGTGCGGAAAGAAGGTCGACATCACCCGGTCGCCGACCGCGAAGCGCGTGACACCGGCGCCCACCGCGACCACATCACCCGCGCCGTCCGACATCGGGATGCGTCCGTCCGCCACCGGCAGCATGCCGCTCACCACCGCGTAGTCGTGGTAGTTGAGCGAACTGGCGCGGACGCGCACGCA
>JBFWYG010000163.1:2296-5028 GCA_050186725.1 Gammaproteobacteria bacterium
ATCTCCTCACCCCCGGCGGTGCGCAGGCGAGTCATGCACAGGCCGAGTTCGCGCACCGTGCCTTCGAACGACTGGATGCGCACGTACTCGCCCACCAGCAGCGCGCGGGTGAAGACCAGGATGAGGCCGCTGGCGATCTGCCCGACCAGGCCCGCGCCGCCGATGGACACCATGATGCCGAGCAGCACTGACAGCCCCTTGAAGGCCTCGGTGTGCGCGCCCGGCAGGTAGGGATAGGCCATCGCCAGGGAGAACAACCAGATGGCGCTGTTGACCAGTTGGCGCGTGGCGGGCGCGGTGTGCGCATCGAGCGACCCGAGCTGCAGGCGCCCCGCCGCCACGCTCACGAATATCGCGCCGGAGATCTGCGTCGCGATGCGCGCGATGAGGAAGATCACGACCGCGACGACGAGATTGGGCACGGCGGCGATCACGGCCCGCGCGGCGCTGCCCAAGAGCTCGGTCAGCGATCCGACCAGGGCCTCGCTGAACGGACGTGTCACGACGAACAGACCGAGCACGTAGGACAGGAAGACCACCACCGCGAGCAACCCGAACAGCCACAGCAGCAGGGCGCAGCTGCGTGCGACCAGGCGCAGCACGATGCCCGACAGGTTCGCGCTCGCAGCGGTGCCGGACAGGCGGTCGATATGTCCGGCCAGCGAGCGGGTGACGAAGCGCCGCAGCTGCAGGCCGAGGCGGCCGAGCACGACGAAGATCAGCGCCAGGATTGCCAGCGCCGCGAGCGCGCGGGCCAGAGCCGCGACATTGATGCTCGGATCGCGCCGCGCCTGGGCCTCGGCCCAGGCCTTCTGCAACACGCGCGACGACTCGTTGGCGAGGGTCTCGATGGACTTGCCGGCGGACAGCGCCGCGTCGGCGGCGGTGACGGTGAACATCGGCTCGCCGTCGAGCTCGATCAGGATGCCCTCGCCGGTGGGCGTGATCGAAGTCCAGCCCGCGCCACCGGCCTCGAAGGCGCGCTCGACGTGACGCCGCGCGGCCTCCGCGCGCTCGGCCGCGGAGATGTCGCCGAGCGCCGCGCCGAACACGTGAATGGTGCGGCCGCCGACCACCATCGGCACACCGCTGTCGGTGGCATGGACCAGCCCCGCGTACAGCAGCACGACGGCCAGCAGGCATGCGGTCCATCCCATCGCGTGCGGCTGGCGGGACATCTGGCGTGACGTAACGCTCACGGTCATGCCCGTGCGGCGGTGGCTTTGCGACAGTGCGGCCTGGTGATCGAAAGCCCTGGCCGGGCGATGGGCGGGCGCGTCACGCGACGGCGCGGGTCGTCCAGGCGCTCCAACCGCGCGCCATTGAATAGCTGGGTGACCATCCGCACCGTCCGTTGAGCAGGCTTCGAGAGTGTGGGAAACGTTCCGTCAATGTCCGCCAGCCGGGAAGCTCGTGTCAACGCCAGACCGCGAACTCAGACGGCGATCGACGCGGCGAGCGCGCCACTCGCGCTCAGCAGGTCCGCCGGCCGCAGGCGGATCTGCAGTCCCCGCTGCCCGCCGTTCACGTAGACGTAGGCCTCGGTCGCGACGGCCGCCTCGATCACGGTGCGCAACTGCTTGCGCTGTCCGAAAGGACTCACGCCGCCGACCTTGTAGCCGGTCACGCGCTCGGCGTCCGCTACCGGCATCATCGCCGCGCTCTTGCCGCCGAAAGCGGTCGCGACCTTCTTCATGCTTGCCTCGCGATCGGACGGCAGGACGATGCAGGCCGGTTTGCCATCAACTTGCACGATGAGGGTCTTCAGCACGCGACACGGAGGCTCGCCCAGGCATTCGGCGGCGTACAGGCCGACGCTCGCGGCGTTCGGATCGTAGTCGTAGCTGCGCAGCTCGAAGGCGATGCCGAGCTTCTTCAGTGCGAGAGTGGCGGGCGTGGCGGCGGCCATGATGAAGGCAACGAACAATCCGGTACTGAGCGCGAGGGCGCAGCCTAGCGGCGGACCGCGCCTCGCGGCAAGCCAGGCGCGCCCGCGGCGCGCGTCGGATGACAGGTCACCCGGCGCGCTCTGCAGGGCTCAGCCGAACACCTCGGCGGCGAGCGTCTCCAATTCACGCAGGATGGCCGCTTCGTTGTCACCTTGCAGCCACAGCACCACGTTGTCGGCGCCGGACTCGGCCAGGGTCTTGATGTCGGCGCGCGCGCGGAACATGCCATCGGGCGCGAAGGCCGTGATGTTGATGCTGCGCGGATCGCGGCCCACGCTCCGCGCGTACTTGTCGAGCTCCGCGCGACCATCGACCACCTCCTGCGGGTTGACCACGAAGGGCAGCCAGCCGTCGCCCCATTGCGCCACGCGCCGGTAGACGTTCGGCGAGCCGATGCTGCCGAGCAGCACCGGCGGGTGGGGCTTGCGCCACGGCGTGGGGCGGCACACCGACGGCGGGAAGTTCACGTACTTACCCGACATGCCGACGTACTCGCCGGTCCACAGCTGTTTCATCGCCGCGATGTATTCCTTGACCTGTGCCCAGCGGTGGGCGAAATCACCGCCCATCATGGTGCACTCTGGCTCGTTCCAGCCGGCGCCGATGCCATAGATGAAGCGGCCCTTGGCGTAGTGATCGAGCGTCGCGATCTCCTTCGCCGTAAGGATCGGATGCCGCTCCGGCACCAGCGCCACCGCGGTGCCGAGGTGAATGGTCGAGGTGACCGCCGCGGCGCGGGTCAGCCCGATGAAAGGGTCGGGCATCTTGAACAGGTAATCGGGC
>JBFWYG010000164.1:0-4815 GCA_050186725.1 Gammaproteobacteria bacterium
GTTCAAGGGCTGCAGCGTGCCGGTGGCGGTGACCTTGACCGTGAGAGCGCCCTGCGTGACGTCCGCGCTCACGTACTCGATGGCGGGGCTCGCGGCGCGCGCCGCGCGCTGGCGCTGCCAGTGGACCGCGCCGGCCACGAGCAGCGCGAGCAGCAGCACCGACACGAACACGCGTCGCCGCCGCGCGCGCCGCGCGGCGGCGAGCACCGCCGGAAGCTCGCTCACGGAGGCAGGAGAGGATGATTGCATGGCAGATGGTGATCGGCGACTCGAATGCAACGCGTGGCGCACGCGTCAACGCAACAGGACCAGGGCTTTGGTCAGCGTATTCCAGACGCCCCACGCCAGAGGTACGCCGACCAGCAGCCAGAAGATCACGATGAGCATCGGCGCGCCAGCGCGATCGGCGCCCGCAGAGACGACCCCGGGCGTCGACGCATCGTGCGCGAGCCGGCGCTCCGCCGTCAGTTCGTCCTCGCTCATGAACCAGTGCGCGGCCACCGGCCGCACGGCGAGATTGCACAGGAAGCCACCGGCGAGCAGTGCGGCGAGCACGTACATGGTGGTGTCGTAGGCCGCGCTCTTGGCCACGCCAGCCTTGACCTGCGCGTCGTTGATGTAGTTCACCAGCACCGGCCCGAGAATGCCCGCCACCGACCACGCCGTCAGCAATCGACCGTGGATCGCGCCCACCATCTGCGTGCCGAACAGGTCGGCGAGATAGGCGGGGATGGTGGCGAAACCGCCGCCGTACATGGTGAGGATGACGCAGAAGAGCGCCACGAACAGCGCCACGCTGCCGCTCGCGCCGGCGTGCGGCGCGCAGGCATAGAGCAGCATGCCGAGCGTGAAGAACAGGCCATAGGTGGGCTTGCGTCCGAGGAAGTCCGAGCAGGCCGCCCAGCCGATGCGCCCGAGGATGTTGAACAAGGACAGAAGCCCGGTGAAGCCGGCGGCGATGGCCGCGATGCTCGCGAGCTGTTCCGCGTTCAACTCGTCGAAGCGCGCGTCGATGCCGATGAGCCGGCCGCCGAAGATCTCCTGCAGCATGGGCGAGGCCATGCCAATGACGCCTATGCCGGCCGACACGTTCAGGCACAGCACGCCCCACAGCAGCCAGAACTGCGGAGTGCGCCAGGCGCGACTCACGTGCACATGCCCGCGGGTGATCATGCCGCCGGTGCCGGTCGCGGGCGGCTGCCAGCCGGCCGGTTGCCAGCCGGTGGGCGGCACGCGATAGGCGAGCGCGCCGGTCATCATGAACAGGAAGTAGATGAGTGCCAGGGTAAGGAAGGTCTCCCACACGCCGACCGACTGCGCGGTGGCGTAGTGCTGCATCAGGCGGTCGGCGAGCGGCGAGCCGATCATCGCGCCGCCGCCGAAACCCATGATCGCCATGCCGGTGGCCATGCCGCGCCGATCGGGAAACCACTTGATGAGCGTCGATACCGGCGAGATGTAGCCGAGCCCGAGGCCGATGCCGCCGATGAGGCCCGAGCCCAGCCACATCAGCCACAGCTGGTGCAGGTAGACGCCCGCCGCTGAGATCACCAGGCCGCCACACCAGCAGAGCGCCGCGACCACGCCGGCCTTGCGCGGCCCGACGTGCTCGAGCCAGCCACCCCACAGCGCGGCGCTCGACCCTAAGAACACGAAGAACAGTGTGTACATCCAGCCGAGCAGCGGCTTGTCCCAGTCACACGTGGTGGTGGTGAGGCGCGCGAGCCAGGACATGTCGGCGGGGCAGGCGAGCGGCGCCTCGATGCCCACCGCGCGCATCAGCGGCAGCCAGAACACCGAGAAGCCATAGGCCATGCCGATGCACAGATGAATGCACAGCGCCGCCGGCGGCACCAGCCAGCGGTTGAAGCCGGGATGCGCGACGCTGCGCTCCTTGGCGAGAAAGGCGAACACTCGTGGCGGACTCCGACTGGCGGCGGCGTGCGTGAGATTGCGCGGCCGGGCGCGGCGATTCTACCCGCAAAGCCCGCTCGCGGGCTGGCAGCGCCGGCCGTTTCTGCCACAATCCGCGCCACCATGGACAAGCGCTTTCCCTTCGATTTCGTCTACGCGCTGACCACGCTGCTGCTTGCCTTCACGCTGGTCCACGGCATCTACTCGCTGGTCATCCGCCCCAATGCCGCCGCGGCGCTCGCGCATCAGCGCGAAGTGTGGGCAGAGGATCCGATGGCGCGGGTGCCGCGCTCGATCTGGGTCATCCTGCATGATCCCGAGCCCGAGACCTGCTGGGTGCTGGCGGTGTGGGCGGGCTTCATCCTCGGCTACCGCGAATTCCTGGTCCTGCGTGAACGACGCTTGCTCGAGGTCGATCTGCTGCGGCTCGCCGAAGGCGAAGTGGTGTTCCCCGACCACGTGCGCGACGTCGCGCGCCAGTTGGAGCAATTGCCGGTGCCGGTGCAGACACGCCTCCTGCCGCGTACGCTGCGTATGTGCATGACGCGCTTCGCCGCGACCCGCAGCGTGCAGCACGCCGCCGAGGCCGCGCGCGACGAGTGCGAACTCGAAGCCTCGCGTCTCGACGCCGAGCTCTCCATGATCCGTTTCGCGGTGTGGGCGATTCCGGCGGTCGGCTTCGTCGGCACGGTGCGCGGCATCGGCGCGGCGCTCCAGGAGGCGCAGCGCGCCGCCGCCGGCGACGTGACCGGCGTGACCCAGGGCCTCGGCATCACCTTCAATGCGACCCTGGTGGCGCTGACGCTCGCGATCACGGTGATGTTCTTCCTGCACCAGCTGCAACTTTCCCAGGACAGACTGGTGCTGGACGCCAAGTCCTACATCGACACCCATTTGATCGGCCGGCTGCGCGAGCGCTGAGCCCATCCACACGCCCGACCGTTCGCGGCCGGCAGCCCTCGAGGAGTACCCGCAACGTGAAAGTCCCCGTCAGCCTTCGTCCCTGGACGCGCGCGCTGTGTATCGCCCTGCTGTGTATCGGCGCGCCCGCCGCGGTGCTGGCCGACGCCGCCGCCGATGCCGCGCTCGAAGCCAAGATCCTCGACGTCATACGCCAGCACCCGAAGGAGATCATCGAGGCCGTCGCCGGCTACCAGCGTCAGCAGGCCGAGGCGCGCATGCGCAGCGCCGAGGAGCAGCTGCGCGCCAGGGTGGAGAAGATCGATCGCGCCGAACTGCTCGGCGATTCGCCGGCGCGTGGCGGGCCGGACGGCAAGCTGGTGCTGGTCGAGTTCTCCGATTTCCAGTGCCCTTACTGCAAGCGTGCGTTCAAGACCGTGCAGAACTTCATGCAGGCCCACGGCGACGAAGTGCGGCTGGTGTACAAGCACCTGCCCTTGAGCGACATGCATCCGGAGGCCGGCAACGCCGCGCTCGCGGCCTGGGCCGCACACCAGCAGGGCAAGTTCTGGGAGTACCACGACAAGCTCTTCGCCGCGCCCGAGCAGCTCGGCGAGGCCTACTACGTGGGCGTGGCGAAGGACCTGGGTCTCGACATGAAGAAGTTCGACCAGGATCGCGCGAGCGCCGCCGCGCGCCAGGCCATCGACGCCGACGTCGGCCTCGCCGGCCGCCTCGGCATCGACGCCACGCCGCAGTTCCTGCTGAACGGTCTGCCCATCACCGGCGCCGCGCCGCCGGCAGAATTCGAAAAGGCCCTCGCCCGCGCGAAACAAGCGCTGTAGGTCGGACTTCAGTCCGACATTTGATTCCACAAGTCGGAGCCACCGCCCATGTCCACCGCCTTCAACCCCGACTTCAATCCGACCGGTATCGAAGGCGGCGTGGACACCCACGCCGTCCCGTGGCTGACGCTTCCCCAGGCGCCGGGCCTCGAGCTCAAGCCTCTGCGCGCCAGCAGCGAATCGGGCATGTTCAGCGCCATCGCGCGCCTGCGGCGCGGTACGCGGCTCGCGCCACTCGTCCACCTGGGCGCGATGGACCTGATGGTGCTGTCCGGTACGCTCACCTACGCCGAAGGGCCACTGGCCGGCGCCTACGGCCCCGGCACCTGGGGCTATGTCCCGGCCAATGCGCGCATCGCGGGCTTCGGCGCCGACGAGGACGTCGAGTGCCTGGTGAACTGCTACGGGCCGACCGCTTTCCTGCACGAGGACGGACGCGCCGTCGACAGCGTGCTGACCAGCCTGGACGTCATGCAGGCGGCGCGCAGCCACGGCGTGACGCTGGTGCCGAACACGCTTGCAGAGTGCATGCAGCCGCGCCCGTCGAACGTGGCGGTGAACGCGCCCTTGGCCATCGCCGATCCGGCGCGTCGCGCGCTGCTGACCCGCGCGGCGCACATCGCCGACGATGCGTGCCCCAGGCTGCATCCGCATTTTGTCGATACCCGCGAGGTGCCCTGGGCGGTCAATCCGAAGAACCCGGACTTCGGCATCAAGGTGCTGCGCGTGAGCGAAGAGACTGGCGTGACCTCGCTCATCGTGCGCCACAACGGCGTGGCCGGCCCGCACTTTCATCTGGGCGCGTCGGACTTTCTCATCCTGAGCGGCCGCATCGGCTATCGCGCGGGGCCGCCGGAAGGCTACGGCCCGGGCGTGTGGTTCTTCGAGCCCGCCGGCGCGCGTCACGACGCCACCCAGCGCATCGGCGATGAGGACCTCATCTACACCGCCAACGTCTACGGCCCGCTGCAGTTCGATCGCGGTCGCGGTACGCCGATAGCGGCCGTCATGTCCTGGGTACAGTACAAGCAGATGGCGGAGGCGAGCGGTGCGCGCCTGGTGCGCAATACCTTCGCCGACGATGGGTCGCTGCTGGCCTGGACGCCGTTGATGCGGGGGGCGTGAGCCGTGCATGGCCGATTGACGGGACAGACCC
>JBFWYG010000165.1:0-4797 GCA_050186725.1 Gammaproteobacteria bacterium
TCCGCCGTGCGCTTGCGCAGGATCTCGATGGCCACCGACTCGCCGAGGCGCAGACTGCGCGTGTTGTCGGTTCGCCAGTGGACCCCGCCCATGGAGCGCCCCATGGCGACATTGCTGGCAAGCTTGTTGAGCTCTCCACCAACGGTCATGCAGGCGGCATCCGTGCCGCAATAGACCGCGGGTTCGCAGAAGTCTTCGAGGGACGTGCCGGTCTTGCGGTGGCCGGGCTGCAGGATCGCGAGCGGCGCGGCCGGTGGGTCCTTGGGTCCGGTACGGTCCGTCTGCAATGCCTTGTTGTAGTCCTTGTAGACGTCGGCGAGGCGCGCGTCTTCGTCAAACCAGGCCTTCAGCACCGTCACGCAGGCGCCCGCTACGGTAGCGTGGCCCGCGCCGTAGGCCGGGTGAGACGGCGATCCCGCCGAGAAGGCCATCGGCAGAAAGAAGGTGCCGGTGCCGGCGCCGCCGTTCTGCCCGGCGTTGTGCGCCTCGACCGCCGCGAGCGTCAGGTCCATCTGCGACTTGAAGGCCGGCACGCCGTCGAGCTCGGTCGGTAGACCGTAATCCCGGACCTTGTTGCAGTAGCCCTTGCGCTGCATCTGGATGAGCCCCGCGATCACCTCGGGGCGCGCACGCCTATGCACCAGCCACTTCTGCCGCCACACCACCTTCAGGGCGCGACTCGCTACTTCGGAGACCAGGGTCAGGAGGTCGGGACCGCCGAGCGTGGCGAAGCCGGTTTCGCGCGCGTAGCGGTTGCCGCGATAGGGATTGCCGGCATCCGTGGGCGCGCCGCAGCCGAGCAGGAACAGGGCGGCGTTGAAGTAGGCCTGGTGCAATGCGTCGCGGTTTACGAAGCGCGCGAGATCGCGCATCGTCGAAATGTAACGGCACACGACCGGTCCATCCGGCTGGTCGTTCATGGTTGGGTAGTAGAGCGCGCCACGATGCAACTGATCGGAATAGTTGTTGCAATTGCCATAGTCCCGGTCGAAGCAGTCCTTGCCGGTGTTCTGCGCTAACAGCCATGTCTCGTGCTTCGTCAGGAAGTCGCACTTTGCGATATAGGGCACCTGGCGCTGATCGATGCTCTGCGTGCCGAAGGCGATCGGCTGCAGGAAGAACTGCGACACCAGCGGGCCCAAGGCCTCATCGCGCAGGCCGCTGCGAAACAGCGTCTGCTTGACGATGTTCGCGCCCCCTGCGCCGCCCGCCAGGTCGGTCGGCGTGCGCAGGCGGCCCGCCTCGGTGTCGCGGCGCACGGCGATGTCGAACATCGCGTTGACGACCCTGAGCGCGGTGTCCGTACGCGCCACGACACCGTAGCCGAGCTGCGTGTCATGGCCGTCGATAGGGGCGCAGTCGTCCGCCGGAGTGACCTCGCTCTGGAACGCCAGCAGTGGCGCATCGCGCAGCAGCGCCATCCAGTAGAGTTCGCACATCTCCGCCGACGTGGTAAGCGACAGGCAGCTCGGTGCGGGCAACATCTCCACGGACTTCGGGTCGAGCCCCAGTGTCTCGGTGGAGGCGCCGGCCATTGGGCTTACCAGCTTGGCGGCCGAGGTGATCCCCGCCGGCAAGAGACCGCTGGGAACCTCGTTGAAGTTGCGCGGCGCACCGGCTTCGATCTCGATGCAGACCCGCTCGAAAATTCGGTAGGCCGCGGGATCGACTTCACCGTAGTCGTCGTGCGGAAGCGTCTTGTGAAAGTTGCCGATGAAGGGCGCGATGCCCGTGGCCAGGTCTTCATCGTGGTTAGGGTTGGGATGTGGCATGACGAAACTCCTTTCGCTTGAACGGTTGCTTCCATGCATGCCACTACGCGACGCGAACGTGACGGCTGCGCCGCGTTGCGGCGCCCTGCGTTTCCCTGGCATACATGCCGGCCCGGTGTTGACGACGCCCGCGCTTCGCCTGGTCCCCGGCCATGCAACCAGTCTGATGTGAGGAAGGCGTCGTCCTGCGTGGGATTTCACACACGCGGGGCCAGGGAGAGTGCTCGCTGCCCATTCGGACTTGCCGACTACCCGTCAGTCTCGCCCCTGCAATCGAGGTAGGGAATCACAAAGCACGCCGAAGACCATCGCGACGGCCTGGTCGCGGTGCTACGTTCACCGCGGCCTCGGCACAGGCACACCTGCTCGAGGCCGGACGCCGGGCATGGCGTTCTTCAGTCATCAAATGCACGCCGGGCATCGTGTCCCGCGAGGAGGAGATCATGAGCACCACCGTGTCCGAGGAAGCCTGGGCAGCGCTCGCCAAGACGCTGGACGTTGAAGTAGCGGCACTCAAGGCCGTGGCGGCGGTGGAGGCCTCGGGCCAGGGCTTCCTGACCAACGATCCGCATCCCAAAGTACTGTTCGAGGGCCACGTCTTTCATCGTCTGACCGGTGGGCGATTCGCCGCGCAGGCGCCCAATCTCAGCCACCCGAAGTGGGACAGGAAGCAGTATTCCGGAAGCCTCAAGGGTGAATGGAAACGGCTCGAGGCCGCCTGCCAGCTCGATCGCGCGGCGGCCTTGCAGTCGGCCAGCTGGGGACTGTTCCAGATCATGGGATTCAACTACGTCTATTGTGGCTGCGCCGACGTCGAAGCCTTTGTCGCGCAGCAGTACGCGGGCGCCGAGGGCCAGCTCGGACTGTTCGCGCGCTTCATCGCGCGACCGCCATTCCTGGCCGCGCTGCGCGCGAAGAACTGGGACAAGTTCGCCGCCGCCTACAACGGTCCGGCCTACGCGCAGAACCGCTACGCGGAGAAGATGGCTGCCGCCTACTCGGGCTTCGCCGGCGAGGTCGCGCCGGCGCGCGCCGCGCGCAGCAAGGCGCGCAAGACCGCCCCCGGTCGCAGCCTGCCGCCCGGTCGCCCGAGTTTCGCGCCGCTGCCGGCCATCACCCGGCGTACACCGCACAAGCGCAACGTGCGCCCGGACGCGGTCGACCTGCGTGACTGGGAGTACCGTCCGAACATCGCGCTCTCACCGCCCGATGCGCTCATGCCTCTCGACCCGCGGCGCGTGAAGCAGCAGGAAGACACCAACGCCTGCACCGGCTTCGCGCTCGCGACCGTCATCGAGGTCCTGCTCGAACGCTCGTCGCGTCCCGCCGAGGAGATCTCCGGCTACATGCTCTACAGCATGGCGCGCCGCTACGACGAATGGTCGGAGGACGAGACCGAGGACAGCGGTTCCTCGCTGCGCGGCGCGCTAAAAGGCTGGTCCCGGCACGGCGCCTGCTCGGCACGACTGTGGAAGAAGCTCGCCATGCCGGCAGCGACCAACACCCCCGGCGACGACTGGTGGCTGGACGCGGTGCGCCGTCCGATGGGCGCCTACTACCGCATCGCGCCGGAGAACGTGCGCGACATCCACGTGGCCTTGAGCGAGGTCGGCGTGGTGTACGCCAGCGCCTTCACCCATGCCGGCTGGGACGCGCTGCTCGACACGCGCGCCGAGCCGACCGCGATCGCGGTCGACCAGTTTCCAGTGATCGAGACTCGGCGCGGCGGGGCGGACCAGGGCCATGCCTTCGCCATCGTGGGTTACACCCGCGACGGTTTCATCGTGCACAACTCCTGGGGTCCGCAGTGGGGACGCGGCGGCTTCGCCGTGCTGCAGTACTCGGACTGGCTGCGTAATGCCATGGACTGCTGGGTGGTGCAGCTCGGTGTAGTGACGGCGGAACACGAGCGCGTGGCCGATGCGCCCTCGCTGCGCTTCGATGCCAAGGCCGGCCGCGTGGTCCTGTCCAGCGACGAGACGCTGGCGGACCACGAGATCTCGCCTTTCATCATCAACGTCGAGAACGAGGGGCAGCTCAGTAGTCGCGGCCGCTTCCGCACCAGCGAAGGCGACCTCGCCGCGCTTCTGACCAATCACGTGGTCGCGGCGCGCGACGCGTGGAAGCTCGCCAAGAACGCGCCCATCGACGTCGCGATCTATGCCCACGGAGGGCTTACCGACGAAAACGCCGCGGCGGAGACCGCGCGTGCCTGGGTGCCCCTGCTCTATTCCAACCAGATCTTCCCCATCTTCCTGATGTGGGAGACCGGCGCCAAGGACACGCTGGCCAACATGTTCCGCGACGTGACGCGAGGCGAGGCGGAACTCACCGTCGCGGGCGGCCGCTGGGAGCGGCTGAAGGATCGTTTCCACGACTGGAAGGACCAGCGCCTGGAGGGCATCGCGCGGCTGCCGGGCGGCAAGATGTGGGGCGAGATGAAACAGAACGCCAACGCGCTGTCCGGTCACAACGAGGCCGGCATGGTGAAACTCTTCAAGCTGTTCAAGGATGCCACGGTCAAGCGCACGCTACCGGCGGTGCGCCTGCACCTCATCGGTCACTCGGCCGGCTCCATCGCGCATGCCTATCTTGGCAAACGCGCGTTGGACCAGGGGCTGGAGCTGGCGTCCTTGTCCTTGCTCGCGCCGGCGGTGCGCATCGACCTCTTTCAGCGGCTGCTGGGCAATCAGCTCGCGGCCAAGCAGATCCCGATGCTGATCGCGAACCTCACCGATGCCGCTGAACGTAACGACGACACCTGCCGCCCCTACGGGCATTCACTGCTCTACCTGGTCTCGCGTTCCTTCGAGGACAACGACGAGACCCCGCTGCTCGGCATGGAGAAACACCTGGTGCCGGCGCTCGCCATCAGCGACTGGAGCCAGCGGGTCAGGCAGCTGCCGTGCCCCGGCGGGCGCTGGGATCGCAGTTCGGCGGCGACCCGCGCCACCACCCATGGCGGGCTCGACGACGACGAGGCCGTACGCCAGGCGGTGGTGGACTTCGTGCGCTCGGTCTAGGG
>JBFWYG010000166.1:0-4726 GCA_050186725.1 Gammaproteobacteria bacterium
AGCTCCGGACCCTTCATGCGTGGCATCACCACGTCGGTCAGCAGCAGGTCGAAGTCCTGGTCGCGCGCGAGCACGAGCGCCTCGTCCCCGTCAGCCGCTTCGAGCACGCGGTAGCCATCGTTTTCCAGCAGTTCGCGCGTGAGCTTGCGCACCGAGGGCTCGTCCTCCACCAGCAGCACCGTCTCGCCGCCGCCGCGCGCGCGCCGTTCGGCTGGGTGGGGCGGTGGCGGCGCCGCGCGCTCCTGCGGGTCGCAGGCCGGCAGCAGCAGGCTGAACTCGCTGCCCTGGCCGGGTTGGCTCGCCACTTCGATGTCGCCCGCTGATTGCTTGGCGAAGCCATAAACCATGGCGAGACCGAGGCCGGTGCCCTTGCCGATCGACTTGGTGGTGAAGAAGGGATCGAACACCTGCGCCAGTGTGGCGGCGTCCATGCCCTGGCCCTGATCGCGCACGCGGATCTCGGCATAGCTGCCCGCCGGCAGGTCACCGCGTGGGTGGGGCGCGCTCACTTCCACCTGCCGCAACTCGATGCGCAGCTCGCCGCCGTCCGGCATCGCGTCGCGGGCGTTGATGGCGAGGTTGGTCAGCGCCTGCTCGAGCAGCACCGGGTCCGCGCGCACGGGCGCCACGTCGGGCGCGATGACCAGGGAGAGCTCCACGTCCTCGTCCAGCAGCGGGCGGATCAGACGCTGCCAGTCGGCGAGCAGCTCGCCCAGGTCGACGCGCAGCGGGCGCAGGGTCTGCTTGCGACTGAAGGCCAGCAGCTGGCTGACCATGGTCGCGGCGCGTTCGCCGCAGCGCACGATCTCGTCCACCAGCCGGTACTTGGCGGGCTCCTGCGCGAGCCGCTCGCGCAGCACGCCGCCGTAGCCGAGGATGACGGTCAGCAGGTTGTTGAAATCGTGGGCCAGGCCGCCAGCGAGGCGGCCGATGGCTTCCATCTTCTGCGCCTGGTGCAGCTGGGCCTCCAAGCGGCGCAATTCCGAGACGTCGTGCGACACGCTGATCACGCCGAGATCCTCGCCCTGCGCGCCGCGGTAGACGTGGCGCGCGGTGAGGAACTCGCGCGGTTCGCCATCCAGCGTCAGATTCTCCTCATGGAAGCGCCCGTCCACCGGTACGCTGTCCGCGGCGCCGGCCCGCGCGAGGTCGCCATTCGCGCCGAACTCGGCCGACGTGCGCCCGACGATGTCGTCGATGTCGAGTCCCAGGCGCCGCGCGCCGGCGGCATTGATCAGCAGGTAGCGGCCCTCGGCGTCCTGCACGTCGATCGCCTCGCCGGTGCCCTCGATCACCGCGCGCAAGAGCGCGTTGCTGTGCTCCAGCGCATCCTCCGCCGCGACCTGCGCGGTGATGTCGCGGCTGACCGCGACGGCATACAGCACGCCGTCCCGCCTGAAGCTGTTCATGCGAATCTCGACCGGGAACTCACTGCCGTCCTTGCGCCGATGGTGGGAGCGGAAGCTGACACTCTCACCGCGCTCCAGCGCCAGGTAGTTGGTGACCATGCGCTCGAGTGTGATGCGCCGATCGAACAGCATCGGCGTCTGCCCGATCAGTTCCTCGCGGCGATACCCGAGGCTCTCGCACAGGTGCCGGTTGGCGTCGATCAGCGTGCCGCCGCGCGTGTGCACCGAGATGCCGTCGGTGGCGTTGTCCAGGTAGTCGCGCAGGCGGGCCTCGCTCGCGCGCAGGTCATCCTCCATCTGGCGCAGCGGCGTGTTGTCCTGCACCGCGCCGTACCAGCGGCCGACGCCGCCGCCACGCGCGTCGGGCGCGCCCAGGCTGCGCAGGTGGCGCAGCTCGCCGGCACGTGTGTAGTAGCGATACTCGATGTCGAAGGCGCGCCGCGCCATCCATGCGCCGGTGTGTTCGGCCAGCACCCGGACACGGTCGTCGAGATGGATGCGCGCGATCCACTGCCGCATGAAATCCGAGGTGTCGAACGGCGTCGCCTGCAAGGGCAGGTCGTAGATCTCGAAGCTCTGCTCGGAGAGCGTCAGCAGGCCGGCGTCGACGTCCCGCTCCCAGGAGCCGATGCGCGCCAGGTGCTGCGCTTCACTGAGACGCCGCTCGCTGACGCTGAGCGCGCGGTGCGCGAGCAGGCCGGCGAGGGCGTCACCGATGCGACGACCGATCTGTTCGAAGAGCCGCGCCTCGGCCGCGGTCCACACGCGGGCGAAGCTGCATTGGTGCAGGCCCAGCACCCAGTCCGCGCCCGGCACCTGTCGCAGCGCGAACTGCAGCAGGGAGCGCACGTGGAATCTCTCGCGGGCGATGGCCGGCAGCTTCAGATCGGAGTCGGGATCGACCCGCACAGCGTTGCCGCTCGCGACCGCATCGCGCAGCGTGTTGTCTGCCGGTTCCTCGAACAGCGTGCCGTGGCCGATGCCGGGCCAGGCGGGCAGGGCCTGCTCGTAGCGCACCGTCCAGCGCCGCGCGGCGGCGTCGACGCCCTCGATCAGATAGGCGCGATCGCAGTCGAAGATCTCGAGCACCACCGCCAGCACCGCGTTCATCACCCGCTCGACGTCAGGCTCGCCTTGCAGCGCCAGGTTGACGCGTGCCATCGATTCCAGGAAATGCAGCCGTTCGCGCCGCTCCGCGGCGACGCGCAGCGCGTCCACCATCGCGGTGCGTGACTGTGGTTGCGGAGCGTCCTCGTCGGGTGGCACGGTGAAGGTCACGGACGGCAGCAACGGCAGGTGGGCGACGCCGGCCGCGAGCGCGTCGCGCGGGGCTATCGGCGTCATCACGCCGCACAGGCGGCGGGGATGATCGCCATCGACCACCACTGTCACGCTGTCGCCGACCCACACCGTGCGCCCATCGGCGGCGATCATGCGGTACTCGAAGTAGTGATCGCGCATGGCCTGCGCGGCGCTCAGGCAGTAGCTGGTCGCGGCGTCGCGATCCGCGGGGTGCATGTGCGCGCTCCAGAACCCGGGTTCCAGCCAGGCGGCGAGCGGGTAGCCGAACAGGCGCTCGGCCTGTGGGCTCACATAGACGAATTGCCAGGTCTCGAGGTCGGCCTCCCAGACCACGCAATGCAGGTTGGCCAGCAGCCGCTCCGCCCGCGTGGCGATGTCATCCTGACTGTGCGCTCGTCCTTGTTTCGACATGCCGGCGGGCGTCGTGCTCGATTCGATGGTCAATCACGACTGCTTGTATACGATGACGGTGCCGGCCGCCACAGTTGACGGGACCATTCCCTGATCCACCGCAAGCGGACCGGTGGCGCGCAGGCGCCACCGGCCTCGGTATCAGCGAAGTCGTCTCAGCGGCTGCGCACCAGCCGCCCCGGCCGCGCGCCGGTGTCGACGCCGTTGCGCTGCACGGCCGCACCGTTCACCCAGGTGCCGACGTAGCCGCTGACCGCCTGGTCGAGCCGTGCCTGCTGCGCGGGCAGGTCATAGACCATGTGCGGCTGGCCGGTCTTCAGATTGGCGAGATCGATGAGGTTGACGTCGGCGCGCAGCCCCGGGGCCAGGCGGCCGCGATCCGGCATGCCGTAGACCCGCGCGTTGTCCAGCGTCAGGCGCTTGACCACGAACTCGAGCGGCATGTGGCGCGGGTCGTCCTTCTGCGCGTCGCGCGCGTAGTGCGACAGCATGTAGGAATGCACGCCATAGTCGGCGATGAAGCGCACGTGGGCGCCGGCATCGGACAGTCCCACCACGGTCAGCGGATGGCGCACCATGGTCTGCACCGCCTCGGTGTTGCCGTCGGCATAACCGGTCAGCGCGTACATCAGGAAGGCTTGGCCGTTGTCCGCGAGCAGCAGGTCGTAGGCCACTTCCCACGGCGAGCGGTTCTCGCGCCGGGCTATTTTCGCGATGCTGTTCGACGGGTCCGGCGTGTAGTTGATCGGGCTGCCGGCCGGGTAGGTGAACTCCCAGATCGACGGGTTCTTGTACAAGAGCGAGAAGCCCTGGTCGTTCGGATCCTGTTCGGACAAGAGGCGCGCCTTGAACGCCGGATCGCGCAGCCGCGCGTAGCGCTCGGCGAACGGCAGGTTGGCAATCTCCTGGTAGCTCGGCATGAATTTCCAGGGATGCTCGCCTTCGAAGCAGAACAGGATCGACACCGGGCGACCGGCGACCTGCGGAATGATCTTGAGCCCCGCCTTCGCGGCGTCCTCGCAGGCGGTCAGCTGGCGGCGCCACTGCGCCGAGTCGCCGAGCTGCTGGACCATCAGGAACATGACCGGCGCGCCGGACTGTTCCGCCACCCGGCGCAGCATCGCCATCTCGCGGTCGAGCCCGGCGACGTCCTCGCCGGCCACGCCGGCCAGCACGATTTCCACGAGACCTCGCCCCGTGCCGCGCACGGCCTTGGCGATGGCGACCAGCTCGTCATCGGCCGCGTAGGTGCCCGGCACCGGGCGACCGTCCAGCGCGACGTGCACCGCGGTCCGCGAGGAGGAGAAGCCGAACGCGCCGGCGTCCATCGCCTCGCGGGTCAGCATGGCCATGCGGCCGATGTCGTCGGCGGTGGCGTTCTCGTTGTCGGCGCCGCGCTGGCCCATCACGTAGGCGCGCAGCGCGCCGTGACTCAGCTGGGTGGCGATGTCGAAGCTGCGCGGCGTGGCGTCCAGCACGTCCATGTACTGCGGAAAGGATTCCCAGTTCCACGACAGGCCGGCGCGCAGCGCGACGCCCGGGATGTCCTCGACGCCTTCCATGAGTTCGATCAGCCAGTCGTGACGCTCGGGCGCGGCGGGCGC
>JBFWYG010000167.1:0-4673 GCA_050186725.1 Gammaproteobacteria bacterium
TGCGAGCCGATCGCGGCAGTTTCATCAACGCGAGCTACCCGACGCCGGTCGGCGTGGCCACCGGCTACGGCGCGTGGCGCGTGCAGGAAGCGTTCTACGCGGCGGCGAGCCTCGCGATGCAGGCGTCCGACGATCCATTCCTGCGAGAACGCGCCACCGCGCAGTGGGGCGCGATGGCGCCAACCTATGTTTTCAACGGCATCAATCAGTACGGCGCCTTCGCGGTGTTCGTGAACCAGGACAGCATGGGCGAGGGCCAGGGCGCAATGGCCGGGCTCGACGGCGGGCGCGGCAACTACACCTGCATCAGCGGCTCCATCCCGAGCGTCGAGGCGCACGAGCGCACCGAGCCGTTCCTGTATCTCACGCGTGAGGTGTGGCGCGATTCGGGCGGTGCGGGACGCTGGCGCGGCGGCTGGAGCATCCGCGAAGCGGTGATCGCCTGGGGCGAGCAGAGCGGGCCGCAGGGCGGTATCTGGTGCTCGGATCGCAATGCCGTGCCCTCCCAGGGGATCTTCGGCGGATATCCGGGCTCCGGCGTGTACTTTGGGCCGATCTGCGGCACGGATACCTACGACCGTCTGCGTGGCGGGCGCATGCCGACGTTCGGCGACCTCGAGCGTGACACCTGGGACCGTTTCGAGCCGCAGCCCTCGAAGTCCGTGTGGCCGCGTGATCGGCGCATACAGAAGGGGCCCGGCGGCGACGTGTTCGTGATGACCTTCGTGGCCGGCGGCGGCTACGGCGACCCGCTGCTGCGCGACCCGCGCGCCGTGAGCGAGGACGTCCGCGAGGGCGTGGTATCGGCGGCCGCGGCGCGCGCCATCTATGGTGTGGTCCTGGACCCCGACTTCGGCGAGGCAGACGCGGCCGCGACCGCGACGCTGCGTGCAGACCTGCGCGAGGCGCGTGTCGCGGGTGCCACCATCCCGGCCCATACCCCATGAACATCGCGCACATGCTTGCCTGGAGCGTCCGGCGCCACGCCGGGCGTGTCGCCTTCACCACGCCCACCGCGTCGCGTACCTACGGCGAGATCGAGCAGCGCACGAACGCGCTCGCGCGAGCGTTGCGCGGGCTCGGCATCGAGAAGGGGGACCGAGTGGGCGTGCTGATCGGCAACCAGGTCGAATACCCCGAAGCCGAGATGGCGATCTGCAAGGCAGGCGCCGTGCGTGTGCCGATGCTCATCACCTCAAGCGTCGCGGAAGTCGAGCGGTTCATCGAATTCTCCGACGCGCGCGCCGTCTTCGCCGCCGGCGACGGCCTCGCGACCCTTCGCGCGGCGCTCGCGAAGCTGGCGTTGCCCGTACAGGTGATCGCCATCGGCGAGGCGCGGGCCGACGAACTCGACCACGAGTCGCTGATCGCCGGCGCGGAGCGCGGCCCGCTGGAAGTCGATCTGGTCGAGGAGGACGCCTACGCGCTCCGATTCACAGGTGGCACCACTGGGCAGCCCAAGGGCATCCTGATGGATCACCGCTGCATGGCGCACGTGATCGACAACATGCTGCTCAACTGGAACGTGCCCAACGATGAGACCGTCCTGCACTTCCATCCGCTGTCGCACGCGTGCGGCAAGATCATGTACACGTGGTGGATGCGCGGTGCACGCCAGGTCATCATGCCAGCATTCAATTTCCGCGCCGACGAAGTGCTCTCGACCATCGAGCGCGAGCGCGTGACCACCATGTTCATGATCCCGACCGCACTGAACGTGCTGCTCGATTCGGGAAGGCTAGGCGCGTACGACACGTCGAGCGTACGCCGCATCATCTACGGCGGCGCGCCGATTCCGGCAAAGCGCATCGAGGAGAGCCTGGCGGCCTTCGGCCCTGTGCTCACCCAGATCTATGGCAGCAGCGAAGCGCCCAACGTGCTCACCACGCTTTTGCCAGAAGAGCACGTTTTCGAAGGCGACGAGCCACCGGCACGACTGCGGTCGGCAGGGCGGGTCGGCTACGGGGTAGAGGTTCGCGTCGTCGACGATGCGGGCTGCGCCCGTGCCGTCGGTGAGATCGGCGAAATCGTCAGCCGCGGCCCGCACACCATGGCCTTCTACTGGAAGAACCCCGAACTGACCGCCGAGCGCGTCCGCGACGGCTGGGTATACACCCGCGACATGGGTTACTTCGACGCGGATGGCTATTTGTACGTGGTGGACCGCAAGGACGACATGATCATCACCGGCGGCTTCAATGTGTGGCCCGCCGAAGTCGAGGACCAGATCTGCGCATTCCCGGGAGTGGCCGAGGCCGCGGTGTTCGGCCTGCCCGACGAGAAGTGGGGCGAGGCCGTCACGGCCGTGGTCGTACCGAAGGCCGACGCGACCATCGACGAAGGGATGCTGGATGCATTCCTGCGCGAACGGCTCACTCGCCACAAGATGCCGAAGCGGATAATCGTGCGTGCGGAGCCCATACCGAAGAGCCCGGTGCACAAGCCGTTGAGGCGGAAATTGAGGGAGGCTTACGGCGAGCGATAGTGGCTCCGCGAGCGTTCCGCAACGGCTTGGCGAATCGGCCCACCAGGTCCGGGATGCAACGGGGCCGCCGGTCTACATGGTGGTTCGGCAACATCGATCGCCGGCTTGAGAACCAGGTCCCGCGCAACCCCTGCATGGGGAACACGTGGGCGGACTGCCCACTGGAAGATTAATGGTTCGTTGATGGCCGAGGGTGGAATTGAACCACCGACCCAAGGATGCTCAGACCGCCTGGATCGAGACCGAACATGGACTTTCAAACGGTTATCGGGACGCCCGTCGCTGCTGGTTCCCAGCTAAGCCGTACCATGCAGGGCCGTGTTACGCAGAGTTCGCGCACGCGCGACCGGGCGGAACCCGATGGGTACCGGGGTAGTGCCGAGCAGCATTCACGACCCTAATCCCAGGCGGCCCGACAGGCTCAAGTCGCAACTCTCAAGGGGTTTTCCAATTCCGCACGCACGTCACCGAGGAAGTGGGCGGCATCGGCGCCGTTGATGACACGATGGTCGAACCCGAGCGTGAGCGAGATGCAGCGACGCACGGCAATGTGTCCGTCCACCACGCTCGGCGTCTCCAACAGCGCTCCGACGCCCAGGATTGCTACTTCGGGCCAGTTCACCAACGGCTGAAGGCTGGCGACACCGTGACCGCCCAGATTGGAGATCGTGAAGCCCGCGCCCTGGTAGGCGCGGAGCGGAAGCTTCTGTTCGCACGCACCCGCAATCAGTGTGTCCAGATGCGCGGCAAGCGCTTTGAGGTCGTGCGCCAACGGATCCCGTAAGACCGGCACGACCAGACCGCGGGGCGACGCGACGGCCATGCCGACGTTGATGTACTGGCGCATCACGAGCGCCTGGTTCTCTGCGTCGTAAGCGGCATTGAAGCGGGGATGCGCGAGAAGTTGCTTGGCCACTGCGCGCACGATCAATACGCTCAGGGTCAGCGGCGCCTCGCCGGGAGGCTGTGCGCGGCGGATCTGACCGCGGGCCGCTTCCAACGAGGTCAGGTCCGCGGTTGCCTGTATCCACGCGTGAGGTATCAGGCTTGCTGAGCGCGCCATGTTCCTGGCCGTCGTCTGTGCAATGCGAGGCAAGGGCTCGCTGCGTACTGGTCCGAAGGCGGAGAGATCGGGCAAGGGGGCGGGGGAAGGTGCATTGCCTGGAGCTTGAACGAGCCGGGCGCGTACATGTCGGCGCACATCGTCGCGGCTGATGCGATTGCTCGGGCCGGTGCCGGTCACATCGCTGAGACTCACGCCCAATTCCCGTGCTTCTCGGCGTGCCGACGGCCCGGCTGGATAACTACATTGCGGCGAAGCGACCTGCGTGACGGCGGATGCGGCGATATCGTCAGCCAAGGGGGCCGCCACCCGTGCAGTTGGCCTTTCCGGCGCGGCCGCATCTGCGCTGACCGACGAAGTGAAGTCGACCGCGACTGAAGATGCAGTCGATGATTGCTCGGGAGTCTCCGCCGTAGGGGGCGCAGTATCGTCGTTGCTCGCGCTGATGGTCGCGAAGCGTGTGCCCGCCGTGAGGGTGTCTCCAATAGTGACGGCTATCTCGAGAATGCGCCCGCTCCATTCAGCGGGAACCTCCATCGTGACCTTATCGGTTTCCACCTCGAGCAGGCTCTGCCCCGCTTCGACCATAGACCCCGCGGCCACGAGAATGGCCACCACCGTGCCTTCCGTCGCGCCTTCGCCAAGATTCGGGATTTTCAGCACTCTGGGTTGCGCTCCCATGTCAGCGCTCCGCTGCTGCGGGTGCATCGGCGTCGATGCCGAAGTCACGAATGACCGCCGCCATCTCGGCGCTGGTGGCGGCGCCACCGCGGCGCAGTCCATCCAGCGCCGCGAGCACGATATGGGGAGGATCGACTTCGAAATAGCGCCGTAGCGCTTCGCGCGTATCGCTCACGCCGTAGCCGTCCGTGCCCAGCGCGGAGAATTCGCCGGGCACCCACGGCGCAATGGCACCCGCATAGACGCGCATGTAGTCGGACACCGCCACGAACGCGCCGCTTTCCCCGGCGAGCACCTGGCATAGATAAGGTGAGCGCGGCGGTGCCTCGGGATGCAGGCGATTCCAGCGTTCGCACGCCAGGCCGTCGCGCTGCAGTTCGTTGAAGCTGGTCACGCTCCACACGTCCACGCTGCAGCCACGCTCCTCCAGCAGCGGCACGGCGG
>JBFWYG010000168.1:0-4562 GCA_050186725.1 Gammaproteobacteria bacterium
TCACCGGCCAGGCGCGCCACGCGAGGCCCGTCGGCAGCTCGGGGAGTGGGGACGTGTTGGCGAATTCCAGGGAATAGCGGTCATTGTCACCGGTGGCACGCGCGCGCCCTTCCCAACCAATGCCGGCGATGTCGCGGCGCAAGGCGTCGAGGAGCGCCTGCTCGGGCGGAATCTCTTCTGCCGCGTCCTCGGACTCGACCGTGAAGGGCATGAGAAAGCTGCGCAGGGTCTGCCGTTCGGGCGCGGGCTCAGCGAGCAGGGCCTCGATCCCAAATGCCCGACTGCTGCCCTCGAGTTCCACCAGGACTTCGACGTTGTCGTTGAAGGCGGCCCGGGTGGCATTGGCAGAGCCCGTCAGCAGAACGGTGCGGTCGCCGCGGTCGAAGACGTAGACCTTGGCGTGCAGGCCCTCCAGCGGGAGCGACGGATCGGCAGACGTCGCGTGGCCACCTTGTTCGGGAACTTCGATCGCGGCGGGCATGGCGTCGGGGTCCAGGACCCAGGCTTCATCGAACATCGCGGTCACAGCCTTGCCGTTAGCTCGCAGCTCATCGGGTCGAGACACGATGACGGTACGCCCCTCGACACGCGGCAAGCGATGCAGGAGTCCGCTGGACAGGAAGGGCGAGATCACGGCCATTCGGTCCGCAGTGTCCGGAAACGGTAATGGGACAGCTTGGTCGCCGATCCCAAACACATGAAAGCGCCCGCCGGTCATCCCCGCTGGCGCGGCCCAGCGTACTCCGCGAAGTTCACTTGCCAGGCGCGCGATGTCTGCGAGTCGTTGGACGGTTGGTGTCGAATCAGCCAGCCCCGGCAGCGCGGCCACGAACTCGGCCAGCGCCGAGCCATCGATGGTTGGGACGTCGGCGTCGCCGGTGTCCACCGAATCCAGACGCAGAAGTGTGTCCCAGGAACGGTCGAAGGTGAGATTGCGCGAGGCGACCAGCGCGCGGAACACCGGCGGCGCGCCCAGCGCCTCGAAACGCAGCACCCACACCTTCGGATGAAACACACCGCCGCGCGGCGCGCGCACCGCGACGACCGATTCCTCGAGGAACGCGAACAGGCGTCGTTGCCGTGGCACGGCGACCTGGCCTGCCTGAAAGAAGATGGTGAAGCGCTCTGCATGGCGGCGTAGCGACTCGAGGAGTTCCAGCGCCTCGAGCGTGCTGGTCCGGTCCGTGTCCGAGATCGAGTAGAGCGCGAACGCTGCGGGCGGTGTCAGTGCGCAGTCCAGATTTAGAGAGAAGGTCGTACCGACGGCGCAGCCGAGACCGTACCCAGGGGGCGGACGTAGTGCATCGAGCAAGGTGTGACGATCGTCCGGATTCAGCATGTCTCAGTCGCCGTGGTATTGGAGGTCGTCCAGGATCCGCTGGGCATTGGCCCAGCGATACGTCATCTGGCCGCGACCGAAAGGCTGGCCGTTCCAGCCCTCCAGCGCACGCGCCTCGACCAGGCGCGCGAGCTTGCCCTTGAGGGCGAGTTCGCGTTGAGTCACCAGTGCCGCGGCTGCCCCTCTCTTCCACCCGGCACGCGGGTTCGTCAGCACGACCTCGCCCCAGGCCCTGACAAAGCGCTGGGTACGTCCGGAGACCGCTGCGACGCGCCCGACCACGTGCCAGAAACGGTCATCCGCAAGCCAGGCAGAGAGCACATCCGCGCGCTCGGAAAGACAGAGGCTCCACTGGTCGATCTCGTCCTCCAGTTCCAGGGCGAGGTCCTGGCCGTCGAATCCCAGTTCCTGCTCGGCGCGGCGCGCCAGCAGCAGGTTGTAGAGGGCCTGCGCGCCATGCACGAGGTCCGAGAAATTCTGCGCGTGGACGAGCACCTCGCGCAGACGCGGCGAGGCGTGCGGCAGGTGCAGCTCCCAGGGCAGGTCCACGTCACGGTCAAGCGAGAAGTCGCGTGCAAGCTCGGCGACGAGGCTGTCCGGACAGTGCGTCACGATGTGCTCGACCAGGTAGTCGCTCTCCGCCGCCGTGAGCTTGAAGTCGACGGCGGCTTGTGGGAAGCCGCCCGGAGCCCGTGGCAATCCCGGGTCCCACACGCGACGAGGGCGGCTCACAGGCTCGCCATCGTCGTCGGTGTCGATCGCCTGACGGGCGAGTCTCGGCAACAGGTTGCGGTAGTCGCTGAGCGACAGCGGCATCGCGCGGATGCCGTAGACCCCGAGACCAGCCCAGTAGATGCTCGACGGCATGCGTGTGAGGCGCGCCCGGGCCCGATAGCCGATGACGCCCTCGGCCGGGCCATGGCTCTGCCGGAGCGCCTCGATCAACTCGGCTTCCAGCTCGCGCAGACGCGTAGCGAAACGCGCCGGCGTGACCTGCTCCTTTTCGAGCCGCTGGAAGATCCAGGGCAGGAAGAAGAAATACCGCGCGCGGGTCTGGATGGTGCTGACCCCGGGAAAGAGCTGATCGGCTATCGCGTCACGGATTATGCCGAGACCGAGTGAATCGACGGTGCCCTTGTCGTCGAAGGCCGCAAACACTTCCCACATGCGCTTGGCGTCAGCTTCGTTGTAATCGAGCCAGCCGAAGAAGGATTGCGCCAAGGTCATGCCATGCTTCCCGTCACGAGTTCCACGCGGCCAAGGCGGAGCCAGTTGAGGCCGAGGCCGCGGACCGTGACGCCCTGTCCTCGGAGCGCCTCGGCGTAGGCTTCCAACTGCGGTAGGTATCGCGCTGCGGCAGCGGCCGTGACCGTTACGCGGTCCGATTTGTGGTCGATGATCCAAGCTTCGTCGCCCCGTCGGACCAGCACGTCTATCGTGCCCGTCAACACCGAATCATCCGCCCGCAGGGCGAGGACCGGCCATTCACGCAGTACGTCCGCATCGGGCCAGGTCCTGGCGAGCCAGGCCTCGAACGCGGCGACGTGGGCGGCGACCACGTCGCACAGCGAATCCTCGGCCGCGACGCCGAGAATGCCGGGTAACCAGTTGCGCCGCGTGGGTTCTGCACCAAGCACCTCGAAACACCGGTGCAAGGTCGTGCCAAAGGCGGCGCCGCCCTCTGCGGTGTCAATGGCCAGCGCGTCTGCATATACGTGGGTATCGGAGCGCGCGACCGAAGTTGCTTCGACTGTCCCTGCGAAACCGCTGGCGGTCACAGCGTCAGGTGTACGCACCGACGGCTTGACGGCCTCGACCAAGGCCCGCCGCCCGTACCTGACAAGCGACTCCGCCTCAACCGGGCCGCCGGCCGCCTCCTGTTCGCCGTCGAGCTTCGCAAGGTGAACGATACAGGGGAAGACGGCCTCGCCAATCGCAAGGTTCTGAGCGTTCAGTCGAAGGCCACAGTCCGCCGCGAGCAGGCTCCAGTACGTCGTGGTGTCGCTCGTGGCGAGGTAGCTCGGCCATTCGATGACGAGTTTCTCGCGTGCGCGGGTCAGGGCGACGTACAGCAGCCGCTTGGCTTCCACAGTAGCGTTGGCCTGCAAGGGAGCGAGAAAGCGCTCATTGGTTACCTCGGCGGCGAACCGAGGGGAGTACTCCACCGACGCGAGTTCGAGCAGTGCCCCTGGGTCGTCGAAACTTCCATACCCCAGGGCGACCCGCGGCAGCGTCGCCCTGACCACGCGCTCGGTGCCCGCCACCATCACCACGGGCCATTCACGACCTTTGGCGCTATGCCAGGTGACGAGTTCGACCGAATCCGCATCCAGTACTGAGGGCGGCGGCATTGTGTCGTCGCGCTTCGCGCGCTCATGGACCCACGCCAGGAAGGTCGGCAATCCCGAGCCATGAAAGCCGCCATAGGCCAGCGCCTCGCGCTGCGCATCCATGAAGGCACCGGCCTCGGCCTGCAGCCGCAGGAGGTTCGCGCGCTGCTGACGTGCGGCCGGCCAATGCTGGACGATGTCGAAGAGATTTAGTGAGGCCAGGACATCCGCCACCAAGGTGTAGACCGTTGCTTGCGCGCCCACCTCCGCCAGCGCACGCAACCTGGCCAGCAAAGGGGAGTCGAGTGTTCCCCCCTCCATCAGCACCCGTAACCCCGCCTCGAGTGTCATCGTTCCCATCTCGGTCACTTCGAGGTAGAGCGCGGCGTGCGTGTCCGCCGGGTTGGCGACGTAGGCAAGCGCCGCCAGCGCCAGCTGCACCGCCCGCGAGCCAAGCCATCCGTCTTCTTGGAGTTGCGCTTGCAGGCCAGCGTCGCGGAGCGCGCGCGCGTACTCGCCCAACATGCGGTGAGTCGGACACAGAACGGCGATATCCCCGGCTCGCAGCCGGCGCCTACGCTGCAGGTGCCGGTCGAACACTTCGAGCGACGGGTCATCCAGCAACGCAGCAATGCGCCCTGCGAGGACCTGCCCGCGGCGATAGTTTCCATCGCGCTTGGCACGAGTCTGGAGGTCCACCACCTCCAAGGCGGCAACCGCGCTGGTGGGTGAACGAGGCTCGAGTTCGACATAACTGCCGGGAAACAACCGCGCCCCGAGTGCGTTGACGAAATCCATGACAGCCGGCTGTGAACGCCAGTTCGCCCGCAGTGGCGCGCAACTATCCATGTGCCTGTCGAGGAGCGCCTGGAACAATCGCGGATCGGCACCCT
>JBFWYG010000169.1:0-4515 GCA_050186725.1 Gammaproteobacteria bacterium
CTGCGCGCCGCGGGTGCCGAGATCTGGGCACCGGCCGCGGCGCGGCATTACCTGCACAGCGAGGCGGCGGCGCGCCGCCTGGCCGAGCGGCGCGGCACGCTGGGCCCGTGGCTGGGCGCGGATTTCGCGCTGCCGCTGCCCGATCGCTGGGTGACGGGGGACGAGCAGTTCGAACTGGGCGGCGTGCGCTTCTCACTCACGCACATCGGGCCCGGCCATGCGCCGGAGGACTGGGTCATGAAGGTCGAACCGGACGAGGTGCTGTTCGCCGGTGACACGGTCTACGCCGGCCGCGTGCCCTTCGTCGGGGAGGCCGATACCGCCGCCTGGCTGCGCGCCATCGAGCGCCTGTTGGCGATCCCCGCGCGGGTGCTGGTGCCGGGACACGGACCGGCATCCCACGAGCCGCGCGTCGATCTGACCCTGACACGCGACTACCTCGCGTTCCTGCGCGCCGAGATGCAGCGCGCCGTGGCCGACTTTCTGAGCTTCGACGAAGCCTATGCCCGCATCGACTGGCGACGCTTCGCGCACCTGCCGACATTTGATGCGGCCAATCGCGGCAACGCGTATAACGTCTTCCTGCAGATGGAGCAGGCGGCGCTCGAGGGGCGGGGCGCCGACCGCGACCCTCACTCGACGAACCAGGGAGACTGACATGACGGATTCCGCGAACGCCACCACGCTCGCCCAGCACAAGCGCAACATGATCGTGCGGCTGCGCCGCGTCGAGGGACAGCTGCGCGGCATCCAGGGAATGATCGACGCCGACGCCGGCTGCGAGGCGGTCGCGCAGCAGCTCGCGGCCGCGCGCCGCGCGCTCGATCGCGCCTTCTACGAGATGGTGGCGTGCTCCATGGAAGCGGAAATGGAAGTCGCCGGCGATCTCTCCACCGCCAAGGCGGCCGGCGCGCAGGTCGCCAAGATCCTCGCCAAGTACGGCTGACGGATCGCGCTCAGTGACGCCGCGCCGGCCGGCGTGGCGGCAGTTCAAGACTCACCGCGCCGCGCACAATCTTGTAGGCGCGGTTGACCAACGCCGCGTTGACGAAGGTCGTCCCGTCCTGCGCCAGCACGCCGTGGCCGGCGTGCACGTGGCCGAAGCAATGCACCCGCGGCGCGACGCGCCGGAGCGCCGCCCGCACTTCGGCGCAGCCGCATTCCCGTCCACCGGAATTGCGATCCAGGATGCCGCGCGGCGGTGTATGGGTGATGTGCACGTCGGTGTCGGCCGGAATCCCGGCCCAATGCCTGGCAAGCGCGGTGGGTTCGCGGTAGCAGGCCCAGCCCTGCAGTTCCGGGACCCACGGCGCGCAGTGGAACTTCACGCCCTCGAATTCGTAGCTCTCGTCCTCCAGGTAATGCGCGTGGCGGAAAACCCGGCGCGCGCCACGACCGACCCGTTGCAGCGCGAAGTCATGGTTGCCGCCGATGCACAGGATCAGGCGGAAATCCTGTTCTGCGAACCACGCGTCCAGCGCCGCGATGCCGCCGTCATGGCGGGGCGAGCCCATCGCGATGTCGCCGCAGTGGATCAGCACGTCGCCGCGCAGGCGACCGAGCTTGCGGTGCTGGCCGTGGGTATCGCTGACGATGACGAGTTGCATGAGCGTGGCCGGACGCCAAAGGGCGGCGCAGTGTAAGTGCGCCAACCGTCCAGCGTCGCGGGAGTCCGCGCACTCGTCGTGATCAGGGGGGCAGCAACAGTGACAGCGTGCCGATGCGGGGGGCCATCTCCGTCCACCGGCCGCAGTCGCAGTCGAGCCTGAACAGCGTGGCCGGATCGCAGGCCAGGGCAAGGTCATCGCCACGGGTCACGAGCGCCGAGACCAGCGCCGGCACGCTCGGCGCGTGGCCGACCAGCAGCACGGTGTCGAGCCCGTCATCGATCGCGCGCACGGCGTCCAGCAGGGCGGTGACGGTGGCGTCGTACAGCGCGTCCAGCGCACAGGGCTCCAGCTTCCAGTCGGCGGCCGCGGCCAGCAGGGCGGCGGTCTCGCGCGTGCGCGCGGCGCTCGAGCAGAGCACGGCCGCTGGCCGCGGTCCGTGCCGCGCAAGCCAGCGACCCTGGGCCTCGGCCTGGCGCCGGCCGCGCGCGGTGAGGACGCGTTCGTGATCATCGAGACCGGGGCCGGCCGGCGCCGCTTCGGCGTGGCGCAGCAGGAGCAGGGTCTTCATCGTGGGTCTGCCGGTGTGCGCGACGCCGGGGAGCAGCGCGACATCACAGCGCCGCCATCACTTCGTTGCGGAAGCGCCGGTAGCAGGCGCGGGTCGCCGCGACGTCGGGCAGGTTGGCGTCGACCACGATCTCCTCGATGCCGGCCGCCGCGTAGCCGCGCACCTGCTGGACGAGTTCTTCTGGCGTGCCCTTGAGGCTGCGGCGCTCGTGCACCGCGCGCGGCGGCGGCGCGTCGGTGAATTCCAGCACCAGGCGTATCGAGCCTGGCTTGCCGCCCGTGCCCGGCATCGCCGCGCGCACTTCGTCCACCGACAGGCTCATGGCATGCCAGGCGTCGCCCAGTTCCCGCACCCGTCGAAGCGCGCGCGGCGAGTTGCCGCCGATCAGAATCGGCAACCGCGCCTGGCGCGGCTTGGGTGCGAAGCGCAATCCTTCGAAGCGAAAATGTTCGCCGTCGTAGGTCGGCACGTCCTCGCTCCACAGCGCGCGCAGCGCGCGGATGGCGTCGTCGGTGACCGCGCCGCGGGTCGCGTAGGGCACCCCCAGGTTGGCGAACTCGTCCGGGGTCTGCGCCACGCCCACGCCGAGTACCACGCGACCGCCGGACAATTGATCCAGGCTCGCAATCTGCTTGGCGAGCCGCGCCGGGTGATGCCAGGGGAGTACCAGCACGGAGGTGCCGAGGCGCAGACGCTCGGTGAGCGTCGCGACCGCGGTCAGCACCACCAGTGCTTCGTGGTAGGGACGATTGCCTAAGCGCGCCGCCACGTAGCTGGCATGGAACAGGTGCTCGCTCACCCAGCCTGAGTCGTAGCCGAGCTGCTCGGCCTCGACCGCGATCGCGACCAGCTCGCGCACCGAGTCGACGCCCTGGTTGTTGGGAATGCTGATGCCGAATTTCATGGGCTCTCCTCCGGGCGACGTGCCGTTCAGCGCGCGACGCGCAACGCGCCGTTCGCGTCCACGCTGATGTGAAATTCCTGCGAGACGGTGAGCGGCGTGGCGTCGGGCGCGGGCCGTTCGCCGGCGGCGATGGCCGCGGTGAGCAGCAGGTCGTCGAGCAGCGCGCGGCTCCAGGCCTCGAGCTCGGCAGTGTCTACGTCGCAGCGGCGGCTGTTCGCGGCGAGCGTGATGGTCAGCGTGTTCATGCCAGCACTCCCAGGTCGTCGATGGCGGTGGTGAGGCGCCGAATCATTTCCAATGAGACGTCGTCCGGCTGCATGTCCGGCATGGTGGGCGGATGGCAGAGCGTCGGCGTCCACATCAGCAGCGCGCCTGGCAGCTGCTCGCCGTAGCGTTGCCAGGCGTGGGCGAACTCGACCCGCGGTCCGCCGTGCAGCGCGAGCCGCGCCAGGTAATGCGCCACGAGTTCGCGCTCCCAGGCGCGGCGCTGCGCGATGCTCGCCATGCTCGCGAGCGCGTAGGCGAGGTCCCGCGCCCAGTGCCCCTGCGCGATGCATTGCCAGTCGCACAGCCCGGGCTGACCGTCGGCCGTGAGATACCAGTTGCCGGGATGGACGTCGGAATGCACCACGCCGCGTGTCTCGTCACGATGGGCAGCGAGCCCGGCCTCGGCGGCCGGCCACAGCCGCTCGCGCGCCGCGTAGAGCTTGGCGGGCAGCAGCGAGCGCGCCTGTTCGAGCGCCTGGTCGTGGCCGCGGCGGGTGCCGGTGCGCGCCAGCGCCTCGAAGAACACTTCGTAGGTCGGGATCCAGGCGAACTCGCCGAGCAGGCGCGCGTCACCGTGAAAGCGGCCGTGCAGTCGCGCGAGCAGGTCGAGCGCCGCCTCCAGCTGCGCGCGGCTGAACTCGGTGCGGTAGTCGCAGAAGCTGACCCCGCGCGTGGCGACCAGGTCTTCGAACAGGTGCAGCGCGCGGCCGCTGATGCGGTCGTGCACCGAGTGCCGGTGCACCGGCGTCTCGAGGTCGAGGAGCGGCCGCAGCTGGGCGAAGAACTTCGCCTCCTGCCCGGCCGACGGGCCGGAAGTCAGGCGCGTGAGCACGGTCGGCGTGGTCTTGGCGAAGAAGTGCGTCACCAGGCCGGCGCGCTCCCCTGCCTCGTTGTAGCGCACGGTGATGCGCTTGCGCACGCTCGAACCGCTGCTCGCATCGCGCACTTCAACGGCGCTTACCGCGGCGCCCGGCGTGTCCGCGCACAGCCGGGGCGTCAGCCACGCAGGGGTGAGGGCTTCGGCCCGCCAGGGCACCTCGTCCGGCGCGGCGCAGGGCGTGTCGGCCAGGTGGTCGAGGATGGTGTAGGCGCTGATGCGCGCGCGACTGCCGAGGTCGACGGTGGACGGCATGCAGAACTCCCCTTGCAAGATGCGCGACGCGGGA
>JBFWYG010000170.1:0-4422 GCA_050186725.1 Gammaproteobacteria bacterium
CGGCATGCCACCGCGTCCCTCGATGCCGCCGCGAAATGGCACGCCGAGCAGGCGGCCGTGCAGGTCGTAGGTCCACTGGTGGTAGACACACGCCAGTCGGCTGTGGCGACCCCGCAGTTCGCGACACACGAGCGCTCCACGGTGCGCGCAGCGATTCTCGAGCACGACGAGTTCGCCGTCGCGATCGCGCAGCAGGATGACCGGCACCGCGCCGACATAGGTGGTCTTGAAGTCGCCTGACTCGGGAACTTCGGCCGCCAGCCCTACGAAGCTCCAGTGCGGACCGCGAAAGATGCGCGCCTGCTCGCGGGCGAAGACTTGGTCGTCGGTAAACACCGCGTAGGGCACGGCGCAGCCGCTCGCGGGCCGCGGCCAGGGACGGTCTAACGCAAAGGCAGTCATGGCAAGAACCTCACAGCGGCGTGGCCAGCAGGCTGTCGATGCGATGGGTGTCGTAGGTCACGAGCTTGGCGCGAAAGCGGAGCTGCCCTTCATCGAACACGATGCGGTCGTCGTAGGTGCCGACGCTGTAGGGCTCGCCCACGCCCTCGGCACGCGTGCGGAACACCGCGTAGTGGCTGCGCGCCACGATCTCGTCGTTGCGCACGTCCTGCAGCAGCACGCTGCCGACCAGGTGGCGATAGCGATGCCAGCCGTAGATGTTGGCATTGCGCAGCGAGACCACGCGATCCTGGAGCATGCCGCGGGAATCGCAGGCGATGGTCGCGAGCGGCAGGCCACGCTCGGTGTTCTCACGCGCGACGATGCGATAGTCGCAGCGTCGGGTGAAGAACTCGGGCCAGGCTTCCAGTCGGTCGTCGTCGATGCAGTGCACGTAGCGCGCGAGCAGCTGCTCGACTTCGTACTGTCGCTCGAGCGGCGACAGCGCGAGAAAATCCATCGTTCACGCCTCCCCGGGTACGCGCCATGCTAGCGCGCGCGCCGTCGCTCAGGCCAGCGCGCGCAGACGCCACGCGCCGGCCAGCAGGCCGGCCCCGACCAGTGTGAAGAGCACCAGTCCGGCGGCGAAACCATGGGTCCAGTCGTAGAGCACGCCGAGGAGCAGCGGGCCCAGCATGCCACCGATCTCCCCCGCGCCGAAGAACAGGCCGGACGCCACGCCAGCGTGGCGCGCACCGACCTCGGGGAGCTCCACCAGCGACAGCATCAGCACGGTGGTCAAGGTCGAGCGCGCGACGCCCTGCAGCACGAGTCCTGGAAACAACGCCGCCGGGGCGGTGAACTGCAGCAGCAGGCTCGCGGCAAGGATGGCCGAACTCAGCAGCGCGAGGATCAGGAAGCGTCGCTCCGGCACCGCGAGGCGCGGGATGGTGAGCGAGCCTAGGATACCAACCAGGGTGGGCACCGAGGACCAGTAGCCAGCCTGTACTTCCGGCATGCCGCCGTGGGTCAGCAAGGCCGGCAGCCAGTTGCTCATGCCATGGCTGACCATGAACACTCCGACCGCCATGCCCAGCACCAGGCGCACGCTCGGCAAGCGCAGCAGGCCCATGAGGACCTCGCGGTGCGGGGCATGGCTGGAGGACTGTCGCTCGTCGGTCTTGTCGCGCACGCCGGGCAGCGAGGCGAGCGCGAGCCACACCAGGCCCGCCACCAGGGTCACGCCTGCCCACAGGCTCAGAATGAAGCGCCAGTCGTTGTCGAAGCGCGGCAGCAGCCAGGCGGGCGTCAGGGTCAGGCAGGCGACGCCGCCGAGTGCCGGTCCGGTGATGTAGATCCCCATCGCGAGCCCCCGGCTCGGGCCCTGGAACCACTGCGCGATGACCTTGGGCGCGCCAGCCGAGATGATCGGGCCGCCGACCCCGAACAGCATGACCGCGGCGGCGAGTCCGGCAAAGGACGTCGCCTCGCCACGCCAATGGGCGGAGGCCGCGACGCACAGCGCGCCGAGCAGCAGCGCCCATCGCGCGCCGAGCCTGTCGAGCAGCACACCGCAGGGCAGCGCCGCGACGATGTAGACCAGTTGCCACGCACCCATCACGCCGCCCATCTGTGCGTGACTCATGCCGAGGTCGCGCTCGATGAGCTTGACCAGCGGCGCGAGGCTGGCCGCCACCAGGCCGAAGGCGGTGTAGATCACCCACACGCCGAGCAGCACCAGCCAGCGTGCGTGGGGTTTCCGTGCCATGCGAGAACGCGCCGGGAAGAAGGTGGCGCAGGGTAGCCTTCGGCGCAGGGCCGCACAATCGCGCGGTCGGGGAGGCGCCGCGACGCCCGCGGCGATGCCAGCGGGCCGGAGAATCAGGAGCCGCCGCGAGGCGGCGTCACATCAATGCGTCGGGTAGACGTAGCGCCAGCCGCGCGCGCCGGTGTCGAGCCCACAGTTGGGGCACTGCCCCGGGGCCGCTTCGCTGCGCGGCGGGTCGCGATCGAGATCGCGGCTCATCGATCGCGCGGTGCGCGACGGGGTGTCGAGGTCGGTCTTCATGTCGAGACGTTCGTTCATGTGCGTGCTCCTGCTCCGATGCCTGCAAGGCCGGCGTCGCGGATTGAAACCGCAAGCGCTGTGCCAATGCCCGGTAATCGGCGGCAAATCGCCGAATTGAAGGGCTCGCCGGCCGCGAATGTGACCCGCTTCATGGGCAGGCCGCGAACTGCTTCACAGCTCGCGCCGCGCGCCGCCCGGCCGCGCGGTCGCGCGGCTCGCCACCTGTCGCCCACGGACGACAGGCGAGGCCTCTTGCGCGTGGGTGCCGCCGCGCGGACGCGGCGCTACCATGCGGCCATCACTACAGGTACGGAACAACGTCATGCTGGGTTTGCTGGTCCGCGAATGGACGACCTTCGATCGCCTGGAACTCACTGAACTGCCGCCGCCGGCACTGGGTCCGCGCGACGTTCGCATCCGCATCCAGGCGGCCGGCGTGAGCTTCGCCACCAGCCTGGTGGTGCAGGGCAAGTACCAGCGCCGCCCGCCCCTGCCCTTCACGCCCGGTACCGAGGTGGCCGGCGTGGTGACCGAGACCGGCGCGGAGGCCCATCGCTTCAAACCGGGTGACCGCGTGTGCGCGGTCCTCGACTGGGGCGGCCTGGCCGAGGAGGCGACGGCGCGCGAGGTGAACGTGTTCGCCATTCCCGACGGCCTGGAATTCTGTCGCGCCATTGCCTTCACGAACTCCTACGCGACCTCCGCCGCGGCACTCACCTGGCCGCACCTCTTGAATGTTCAACCCGGACAACGGCTGCTGGTGCACGGCGCGAGTGGCGGCGTGGGCATCGCGGCGGTGGAGATTGGCAAGATTCTCGGCGCCACGGTCATCGCCACCGCCGGCTCGCCGGCCAAGCTCGCGCTCGCCAAGGCCCACGGCGCCGACCACGGCATCGACTACCGCGCCCGCGATTTTCGCGAGGACGTGCTGGCGCTCACCGACGGCCGCGGCGTCGACGCGGTCTACGACCCGGTGGGCGGTGAGGTCTTCATGCAGTCGCTGCGCTGCATGGCGCCGGAGGGACGAATCATGCCGGTCGGTTTCGCCGGCGGTGAGATTCCACAGATCCCGGCCAACATACTGCTGGTGAAGAATCTCAGTGTGTGCGGCTTGAACATGGGCCTCTACTACGGTTGGAGCCCGAACGATCTGCGCTACCACTACGAAGACCGCGTGCGCGCGAACATGAGCCAGCTGTTCCGCTGGTTCGATGCGGGCCGCATCAACCCCGTGGTCGACGTCACCTACCCGCTTGCCAAGGTGCACCAGGCCATGGACGACGTGCTCGCCCGCCGCGCGCTCGGTCGCATCGCGGTGGTGATGGACGAAGAGGCGAAGCGGTTGGGGCACTGAGGCGAGAATGCTGAGGTGTAGGTCGAACTTCAGTCCGACATTTCGATGGGGGCTTCGCCGGAGGCTCTGGAATTGAATGGCGGATTGAAATCCGCCCTACACGACAATGTGCTTGTCCGACGGGCGCGCATGTCGGACTGAAGTCCGACCTACAGGGTCTGCAGCAGGCGTGCGCCGCCGAGTTGGCGCATCTGCGCCAGGATCCAGCGTTGCCGGGCCCGCACGTAGGAACCGGGCGCCGCGGCGTCGTAGCTTCGCGGACTCGGCAGTACGGCGGCCAGCAGCGCGGCTTCCTCGGCGCGAAGCGTCGTCGCGCCATGCCCGAAGAAGCGGCGGCTCGCGGCCTCCGCGCCGTAGGTTCCGGGACCGAACTCCACCAGGTTCACGTAGAGCTCGAGAATGCGGCGCTTGTCGAGCAGCATCTCGAGCAGCACCGTGAACCACGCTTCCAGGCCTTTGCGAGCCCAGCTGCGTCCGGACCACAGGAAGAGATTCTTGGCGAGCTGCTGGGTGATCGTGCTCGCGCCACGCAGGCGCGCGCCCTGCTGATGCTCGCGGTAGGCGGCGCGCATCGCGGCGACGTCGAAGCCGCGGTGGCGCGGAAACTTCTGGTCCTCCG
>JBFWYG010000171.1:0-4318 GCA_050186725.1 Gammaproteobacteria bacterium
ACAACGTGCGGCCGCAGGCCATGGCGCGCCTGAAGCTGACCTATGCGGATGTCGCCGCGGTCAATCCGCGCATCCTCTACGTCGGCATGTTCGGCTATGGTCAGCGCGGCCCCTATGCCGCGAAGCCTGCCTACGACGACCTCATCCAGGGCGCGGTCGGCATTCCCTCGCTGGTCGCGCGGGTCGGCGACGGTACGCCGCGCTACGTGCCGGTGACCATGATCGACCGCACCGTCGGCACCGCCGCGGTCGGCCAGATCTGCGCGGCGCTGTTCCAGCGCGAGCGCAGCGGGCAGGGCCAGTCCATCGAGATCCCGATGTTCGAAACCATGGTGCCCTTCGTGCTCGGCGAGCACCTGTCCGGCGAGACCTTCGAGCCTCCGTTGGGCGACCTAGGTTACAGCCGCCTGCTGGCGCGGGAACGCACGCCCTTCGCGACCAGCGATGGCTACGTCTGCGCGCTCATCTATACCGACCAGCACTGGCGCGCGTTCTTCGCGGCGCTCGGTGAGCCCGAGCGCTTCGCCGCCGATCCGCGTCTCGCCGACATCGGCACCCGCACGCAGCACATCGCAGCCCTCTACGGCATGGTGGCCGAGATCCTGCGCACTCGCGGCACGGAGGCGTGGCTGGAGTTCTTCGACCGCGCCGACATTCCCGCCATGCGCCTGAACACGCTCGAGTCCCTGCGCCATGACCCGCATCTCGAGGCGGTCGGCTTCTTCGAGACCGTCGACCATCCGAGCGAAGGCCGCCTGCGGCAGTTCGGCCACGCCAGCACCTGGTCGGCGACGCCGCCCTCGACCCGCCGGCTCGCGCCGCGCCTGGGTGAACACAGCCTGGAGGTGCTGAGGGAGGTGGGTTACGAGGAGGCGGAGATCGCCGCGCTGCTCGACGCCGGGGTGACCATGACCGCGGGCTGAGGCCGCGCGCCCTTCGCGAGCGCCTCCAACGCTGACGTCGGTCAGGAGTCGCGCCCGGCAGCAGTCTTATCGTTCGCCTCATCGGCACATTCCCGGGAGGCGAAGCATGGCATTCCGCAGATTGACCTTTGGCTCGGCGGCACGCGAGAAAGTGATGCGTGGCGCGACCCTGCTCGCCGACGCAGTGCGCGTCACCCTGGGGCCACGCTCGAAGTCGGTGCTGATCGAGCGCAGCTTCGGCAAGCCCATCGTGTGCAACGACGGCGTGACCATCGCCAAGGAATTCAACCTCGAGGACCGCGAAGAGAATCTCGGCGCGCAGATGGTGCGCGAAGCCGCCGAGCGCACCGGCGACGCGGTCGGCGACGGCACCAGCACCTCCACTGTGCTGGCGCACGCGATCTACGCCGACGGCGTGCGCAACGTCACCGCGGGCGCGAGCGCCATCGACCTCAAGCGTGGGCTCGACGCCGGGCTCAAGGTCGCGGTCGAGGCGCTGCGCGGCCTCTCGCGCCCGGTCGCGACGCGCACCGAGCGCGCCCAGGTCGCGACGATTTCAGCGCACAACGACGCGGCCATAGGCGAGGTAGTCGCCGAGGCGGTGGAGAAAGTCGGGCAGGAAGGCGTGATCACGGTGGAGGAATCGAAGACCACCGACACCCAGCTCGAGACGGTCGAAGGCATGCAGTTCGACCGTGGCTACATCTCGCCCTACTTCGTGACCGACACCGAGAAGATGGAAGCGGTGCTGGAAGACCCGCTGATCCTGCTCGCCGATCGCAAGGTCAGCCACCTGAAGGATCTCCTGGCGCTGCTGGAAGAAGTCGCCAAGGCCGGCCGCGCGCTGGTGGTGATCGCCGAGGACGTGGACGCCGAGGCGCTGGCCACCTTGGTCGTGAATCGCATCCGTGGCGTGTTCGCCTGTGTCGCGGTCAAGGCGCCCGGCTTCGGCGATCGACGTAAGGCCATGCTGGCCGACATCGGCGTCCTCACCGGCGGCATGGTGATCGCCGAGGAACTCGGCCTGTCGCTCGAGAAGACCACCCTGGCCGATCTCGGCCGCGCCGAGCGCGTGGTGGTCGGCAAGGAGCACACCACCATCATCGGCGGCAAGGGTGAGCGCCCCGCCATCGATGCGCGCTGCGCCGAGTTGCGTCGCCAGATCAAGGACACCACCTCCGACTACGATCGCGAGAAGCTCGAGGAGCGGCTCGCCAAGCTCGCCGGCGGCGTGGCGGTGATCCGGGTCGGCGCGCCCTCCGAGGCGGAACTGAAGGCGCGCAAGGACGCCTACGACGACGCCATCGCGGCCACCAAGGCGGCGAGCGAGGAGGGCCTGGTGCCGGGCGGTGGGCTGGCGCTTCTGCGCGCGATCCCGGCGTTGGAGGCGGCGGCCGCGCAGGCCGAGGGCGACTTCCGTACCGGCATGCTGATCCTGCGCAACGCGCTCGAGTCGCCGGCGCGCACCATCGCCGCCAATTCGGGCGTCGATGGTGGCGTGGTCGTGAACGCAATGCGCAACAGCCAGGGTGCCGAGGGCTACGATGCGTCCTGCGGCAAGTATGTCGACCTGCTCGCGGCCGGCATCATCGACCCGACCAAGGTGGTGCGCGTGGCGCTGGAGAACGCGGTGTCGGTGGCCAGCCTGCTGCTGCTCACGGAGGCTACGATGGTGGAAGTGAAGGAAGCCGCGGACACTGCGCCACGCATGCCGGACATGTGACGCCGGCACGCGGCGGCGGCGCGACGGGGCCGGCCGCGGCCGGCCCCGTGATGCAGCTCAGAACTGGTAGATGAACTGGAACACCGACTCGTGGCGGCTCTGGCCGTTGGAGTGGCCCCAGATGTCGCCGAGCTGCCAGGGCCCGATCTCCTTGCCGCCGAAGCGCCAGAAGAGATTCTGCTGGAAGCGCAGCACCACGTGGGTCGAGAGTAGGTAGTCGACGTAGATCTGGTTGTAGGCGCCGGTCGAGCGCGGGTCGAAGGCGAACACGAAGCGCGGCTGCAAGAGGCCCGCGTCGCCGTAGGTAGTGGACGCGGAGAAGGTCATCACCACCTCGTCCTGGTCAATCTCGTCATTGTTCACGCTGAAGAAGCGCCCCGGTTGCACCACGCCGTTCAGGCTCGCGGGCAGTACGCTCGAGAGGCCGCGGAAGCTTTCGTCGTAGTCCAGCCAGCGGCGCCAGAAGATCTGGCTGGAGAGGAAGATGGTGCGGTCCTTGTTCAGCCACTTCATCCAGGTCGGACGATCGGCCGCCAGCATCACCACGCTGCGCCGCGCGGTCTCGAACTGGTCCTGGTTCGGGTCCACCGACAAGGGCGCGCCGGGTGCGATGGTGATCGGCACGCCGGTGGTGAAGGTGGTCTCGAGGCGGAACACCGTCTGGGTGTATTTCTCTTCCGAGTAGTTGGCGGTGAAGCCGACCAGGTGGTTGCGCGGGTACTTGGTCTCCACCACCGCGTTCAGCGCGGTCGGCGTCACGCGCGTGAACTCATTCCGGAACTTGGCGCGCGGGTCGGCCGAGAAGCCGTAGAAATAGTTGAAGCTGAAGTCGACGTTGCCCCACACCGCCTTGAAGCGGAAGCCGGCCTGGCCGTTCTCGAGCTTGCGCCCCGGACGGCCGTCGATGACCCTGAGATTCAGATCCAGGAGGTCATTGCCGACGAAGGCCGAGTTGGCGACCGCCTGCGCGCCGGGGCCGTACAGCGACCAGGGCTTGTTCGGATCGGTCTCGACCACGTTCTGGCGCACGTCCCAGGGGATATAGACGACCTCCAGGAAGGATTCTTCCAGCTTGCCAATCTTGCCGATGTCGTACACGCCGCGCGCGGCCCACAGCGGAATGCGGATGTCTTCCCAGGACTCCCACACCCAGTGCCAGGAGAGGTCCAGCGGGTTGATGACGTCGAGCGCGCGGAAGTTGTCGGTCTCGCCCCACACGATCTGCTGCTTGCCGAGCCTGAGCGAGAACGGCGGCAGCAGCAGGTCGACGTAGGCTTCGCGCACCTTGCCTTCGTGCTGGCGGGGCCCCTGCTCGCGGCCGATGTAGTCATCGCGGTAGGACTCGCGGATGTCGTAGATCGAGTCATACACCGCACGGCCGACGAAGGTGAACGTCGCCTCTTCGAGCTTGCCGGTGTTGAAGCGACCGAAGGCCGTGCTGTCCTTCAGGAAGTAGTACTTGCTTTCGATCTGCGCGGTATTGCGCTGCATGATGAACTCGGCGTCGTCCATCTGCGGCGTGCGCAGGATGTTCTGCGATTGGACGAAGCCTTCGAGTTCGATGTTGTCGTTCAAGGTGATGATGGCGGGCGCGGTGAGCGGCAGGCCGGCGAGCAGGGCAGCAGCTGCCCGCAGTCCGTGGCGACGGAGCGTCATGAAGAAAGTCCCCAAT
>JBFWYG010000172.1:0-4262 GCA_050186725.1 Gammaproteobacteria bacterium
GGCTCGCGCAATTGCGCGACGCGGGCGTGCACGTGACCGTCACGCGGCTCACCCGGCTGCGCGACAGCAACCCGCTGTATTCGTCTTTCTGGCGGCTGCTGGCGCAGCCCTTCGGCAACGCGCCGGGCGGCGCGCTGCCCAATCCCTTCGGCGCCGGCCAGGTCGGACTGCGCAGCTATCTCGCGCTCGCCAACTTCAAGGCCAACCATCGCAAGGTGGTGCTGGCCGACACGCCCACCGGGCTGCGCGCGCTGGTGACCTCCGCCAATCCCCACGACGGCAGCAGCGCGCATCAGAACGTCGCGCTCGAATTCGGCGGGCAGGCGGCGGTGGATCTGCTCGCGGCGGAGCGCGCGGTGCTGCGCTTCTCCGGCGGCGATGACGTCGGCTTTCAACCGGCGCTCACCGAGGCGCCGGCCGGGGAGGTCGAACTCCAGGTGCTGAGCGAAGGGCGCATCGCGAGCGCGGTGCTGGAGGCCATCGACGCCGCCCGGCGCGGCGATACCCTGGACCTGGTGATGTTCTACCTCTCGGAGCGCGCCATCGTGCGCGCCCTGCTCGCGGCGCAGGCGCGCGGCGTGATGCTGCGCGTGGTGCTGGACCCGAACAAGGACGCCTTCGGCCGCGAGAAGAACGGCATTCCCAACCGCCAGGTGGCGGCGGAGCTGGTGGCGGCCGGCGTGCCGCTGCGCTTCGCCGACACCCACGGCGAGCAGTGCCACAGCAAGCTGCTGCTGATCCAACGCGCCGACGGCAGCGCGTGGCTGAACCTCGGCTCGGCCAACTACACGCGGCGCAATCTCGCCGATCTCAACCTGGAATTGAACGTCGCCGCGCGCGGCGCGGCGGATGCCGCGGTGTTTACCGCGGCGCGCGCCTACGTCGACGAGATCTGGCAGGGTCGGCCGGGGCGCCACTTCACCACCGACTACGCCACCTATCAGGACGACAGCGCCTGGCGGCGCGGACTCTACCGTTTCATGGAGGCGAGCGGGCTCAGCACTTTCTGAGGCGCGACGCGCCTCAGGCGATCTCCGGCACCGCGCGCATCGCCTCGTCGATGGCTGCCTGCGGCAGGTCCAAGTCCACCATCTCGCCGCGCAGGTATTTCTCGTAGGCCGCCAGATCCAGGTGGCCGTGGCCGCACAGCGCGGTCAGGATGACCTTGGCCTCGCCGCGCTCGCGACAGGCGAGCGCCTCGCGCACGGCGGCCGCGATGGCGTGGGTCGGCTCGGGCGCCGGCACGATGCCTTCGCTGCGTGCGAACTGCACGGCGCGCGCGAAGCACTCGGTCTGCGGAATGGAGATCGCCTCGACCAGGCCGAGCGCATAGACGTGCGACACCAGCGGCGCCATGCCGTGGTAGCGCAGGCCGCCGGCGTGTATCGGCTCCGGGATGAAGCGATGGCCGAGGGTGTGCATCTTCATCAAGGGCGTCAGGCCCGCGGTGTCGCCGAAGTCGTAGCGGTACTCGCCCTTGGTCAGACTCGGGCACGCGGCCGGCTCGACCGCCCGGATCACCGTGTTGTTGCGCCCCGCGAGCTTCTCGCGCAGGAAGGGAAAGGCCAGGCCGCCGAAGTTGGAACCGCCGCCGGTGCAGGCGACCAGCACGTCCGGCGTCTCGCCGATGCTCGCGAGCTGCAGCAGCGCCTCCTCGCCGATGATGGTCTGGTGCAGCAGCACGTGGTTCAGCACGCTGCCGAGCGTGTAGCGCGCGTGGCTGTCGGCGGCCGCTTCCATCACCGCCTCCGAGATCGCGATGCCGAGCGAACCGGGATGGTCGGGATCAGCGGCCAGCAGTTCGCGGCCGAAGGCGGTGCGCTCGGACGGACTCGAGTACACCTTGCCGCCCCACAGCTCCATCATCGTGCGGCGATAGGGCTTGGCGCGGTAGGACGCGGCCACCTGCCAGATCTCGCATTCCAGGCCGAACTGCGCGCAGGCGAAGGCCAGCGAGCTGCCCCACTGCCCGGCGCCGGTCTCGGTGGTGAGGCGCCGGATGCCCTCCTGGGCGTTGTACCAGACCTGCGGCACCGCGGTGTTGGGCTTGTGCGAGCCGGCCGGGCTCACGCCTTCGTACTTGTAGTAGATGCGCGCCGGCGTATCGAGCAGCTTCTCCAGACGGTGCGCGCGGAACAGCGGACTCGGCCGCCACAGGCGGTAGACGTCCAGCACCGGGCCGGGAATGTCGATGTAGCGCGCCGTGCTCATCTCCTGCTCGATCAGCGCGCGCGGGAAGATCGCCGCGAAGTCTTCCGCCACCGCCGGCTGGTGGGTGCCGGGATGCAGCGGCGGCGGCGGGGGTGCGGGCAGGTCCGGCACGATGTTGTACCAGCGGGTCGGCATGTCCCGCTCGTCCAGCAGGATCTTGGTGGGTGCGTGCATCGACGGGCTCCGTGAAGGCCAGGGCCGGGAACCGGCGCGGCCGATGATAGGGGCTGGCCCGGCAAAGCAGAAGGCTGACCGGGCTGTCCGCCGCTCACCGATTGGCTAACATGCGGCGAGTGCCCAACGGAGAAGCGCCATGGCCCGAGTCGCAATGCCCGCCAGCGAAACCGTCGACGATCCCGCCATTCGCGAAATCTTCGCCTGGGTCACCGAGGTCGAGGGCGCGGTGCCCAACCACTTTCGCGTGGAGCTCAATTTCCCCGAACTGCTGAAGGCCAAGCTCGGTACCACGCGGGTGCTGTGGCAGATGGGCGAGCTCAGCCTGCCCGAGGTCCAGCACATCGGCATCCTGGTGTCCCGCGCCAATGGCTGCCCCTACTGCACCGCCGCGTTCTGCACCATCCTGAACTACGGGCTCGGCAGCGCGGAGGACTATGTGCGCGGCCTCGCCGAGCAGGGCCTGGACGCCGTGACCACGCCGCGCCTGCGCACGCTGCTCGACTTCGCGCTGCGCGTGAACGCCGATGCGCGCGCCATCACCGATGCCGATGTGGCGGCGCTGCGCGCGACGGGGCTGACCGACAAGGGCATCGTGCAGCTCATCCACCTGGTGTCGGATTTCGCGTCCTACAACCGGCTGAACCTCGCGCTCGCCACCGACTACGACTACCGCGACCTGTGGCGCGGCCTCGCCTTCGGCTGGCAGCCGGAGAGTGGTGAGCCGCCCGGTGACAACACGCGGGGCGTGCCGCGCACGGGCTGAATCACGACGCACGAGAAGGGGAGGATGAACATGACCCTCGAACAACGGCTGCAGCGGCTCGAGGACGAGCGCGCCATCGAGCGTCTGAAGTACCGCTACGCCGCCTGCTGCGACGATCGCTACGATCCGGAGGGCATCGCGAGCCTGTTCACCGCCGACGGCCGCTGGCTGGTGGATGGCGAAGGCGGCTCGATGCAGGGACACGAGGAGATCAAGGCGCATTTCCGCGCGCTGTCCGCGCATATTCCCTGGGCGCTGCATTTCGTCACCCAGCCGCGCATCGAGGTGGCCGACGACGGCCTGCGCGCCACGGGCTGGTTCTACCTCTTGTGCCTGTGCACCATCGGCGAGGATGCGGTGGTGCTGACGCTGAACTACACCGACCAGTTCGTGAAGCAGGACGGCCGCTGGCTGTTCGAGGAACTGCGCGGCAGGACCCACCAGGTCTCGAATTGGGACCAGGGCTGGGTGAAGCAGCGCTTCCGCTGAGCGCGACGCTTGTCGCCACGGTAACCGGCGCGGCGTACTGGAACCGCGCGCCGCCGGGCCGGTGGTCTATGCTCACTCGAGCCAGCGCGCCGCGCGGCGACCGCCCCTGCCACCCTGCCCTTGGAGCGTCGAGACATGTCCACCGATTGGCGTGATGTTTACCGGGACAAGCTCTGCACCGCGCGCGAGGCGGTGGCCCGGATCGGCTCCGGTCAGCGCGTGCTGACCTCGGTCGCGACCACCGAGCCGCGCTACCTCATCAGTGCGCTCTGCGAGCGCTGGCGCGAGCTGCGCAACGTGGACGTGTTCTGCAGCAACACCATGCAGCCCTATCCCTGGTTCGAACCCGAGTGTGGCGACGCGTTCAGGCTGCACGCCAATTACCTGTCCGGACATCTGCGGCCGCTCTACAAGGAACGCCGCCTCGACTACGACATCACCACGGTCTACTCACCGGCCAAGTGGCGCGAGCCCGGGCGCGAATCGGGGCTGCTGGAGGCCGACGTGCTGCTGCTCATGGTCTCGCCGCCGGACGCGGACGGTTACTGCAGCTTCGGCGAGCAGCTCTGGTATTCGCCCACCTGGGTCGAGCGCGCGAAGTGCGTCATCGCCGAGGTGAATC
>JBFWYG010000173.1:0-4181 GCA_050186725.1 Gammaproteobacteria bacterium
GAAAGCCGCGTCGAGCAGCAGACACGCACAGTGGACGGCCGCGTGGAACGGACGACCACCAAGGAAACCCTCACCAATGACGGCGTCACGGAGCGCCGTGAAGTGAAGCGCGAGCAGACCGTCTACGAGTAGCAGATGGTCCGCGGCGCTGCGTCAGGGTTTCACTCGTCGCGCAGTTCGTCCACCGCGTCTTCGACACGATTGCGCAGCGGCTCCTTGCCGCCGTTGCGCACCGTGTCGGCGGCATGATCGATCTCCTCGCCCAGCCTCTCGGCCGGTCCGTCGCGATCGCAGGCGCTGACGCCGCACAGCAGCAGAATCATCATGAGTGGCAGGGCAGTTCTCATCATGCATGTCTCGGATTGGGTGCCGCCATCCTGCCCGGTGCATCCCATCGCGGAAGTCAGCGCCTGACTTAGTGCATGCGGTGCTGGTCCTACATTGCCTGTCGGCGCGCGCCTACGTGTGGCCGCACGGCGGGCTATAGTGCGCAGCATCATCACCCTGGCCGCGAGGAATGCGCGTGAGGACTCCAGATATTCACCTGCTCGGCGTACCGCTCGATCATGGCGCGGGGCGGCGTGGCGTCGGCATGGGGCCGAGCGCTCTGCGCCTGGCCGGGCTGCATGACGCTGTCGCCAGTGTCGGTTGCCACCTGACCGATCTCGGCGATCTGGAGATCCCGGTGCCGGAGACCCTGGTGTCGGGCGATCCGCGCGCGCGTTACCTGCCGATGATCGCCGCGGTCTGTGGCGAGCTCTGCGAAAGGGTCGGCCAGAGTCTCGCGCGCGAGGCGCTGCCGCTGGTGGTGGGCGGCGATCATTCGCTTGCCATCGGCACCATCGCGGCGCTGGCGCTGGCGCTGCGCGCGCGTGGCGAACCGGGCGGGCCGGGTGTGCTGTGGTTCGACGCCCATGCGGACAGCAACACGCCGGACTCGACACCGAGCGGCAACATCCACGGCATGCCGCTCGCCTGCGTGCTGGGGTATGGGCCCACCGCGCTCACCAGCATCGGCTTTCCGGGCGCGAAGATCGATCCACGGCACTGCGCGCTGATCGGTGTGCGCGACGTCGACCACGGCGAGCGCGCGCTGCTGCGCGCGGCCGGCGTGCGCAGTTTCTCGATGGCGGAGATAGACCGGCGTGGCATGGCGGCGGTGATGGACGAAGCGCTCGACCACGCCGGCGGCGCGGGCAGCATGCTGCACGTCAGTTTCGACATCGATGTGCTCGATCCGACCGTCGCGCCCGGCACCGGCACCGCCAAGCCCGGTGGACTTACCTATCGCGAAGCCCACCTCGCAATGGAGATGGTGGCCGAGAGCGGCCGACTCACCAGCCTCGAACTGGTGGAAGTGAACCCGACGCTCGACGTGCGCAACCAGACCGCGCAGCTGGCGGTGGAGCTGATCGCCTCGGCGCTGGGCAAGCGGATCCTGTGACGCGCGGCGTGCTCAGCCGCGCTTACGCGCCGCGGCCACGCGGCGCGACCAGAGATACAGGCCCGAGCACGCGAGATACAGCAGCAGCAGGGAGGCGAGGTTGACCAGCACCACGCCCAGCGTACCGAACAGACGCCCGGAGTGCAGGTCGAGCACGAAGCGCTCAATCGAGATGCCTTCGCCACCGTAGGCGCGGTTGATGGCGGCGGTGAGTGCCGGCGGCGGCGTGCCCGCGCTGCTCCAATGCACAGCGGCGTCGCTGTCGGTGGCGACGAATTCGCCGCGCTCGGCGTCGAAGCGGAAGCGTCCCTGGTTCGCCGCCACGATCACCTCTCCGGCGGTATCACGCCCGGCCGCCGTCAGACCCGGCGGGAGGCCCGCGTCCCGTCCGAAGCGCTCCTGCACGGCGCCCGCCGCATCGAGCACCATCCCCTGCGTGTCAGTCACCACCAGCCACTCGTTCGCGCCGGCTTCCGCGCCAGTCGCGAACACGCCCGCGAGTTGGCCTTCGCCGAAGGGAATCTCGGTGGTGTCGAAGTACAGGTGCGGGCCGAGCTGCGAGAACCAGTGGCCATTGCTCTGGAAGCCGCGCGGCGGCGGGGCCGGGCGAATGCCGTACCAGCGCAGCACCCAGGGGTTGGCGATCTGCGCGCTGGGCAGACCGAGACGATCGCTGTGCATGAGCAGCGTGCCGCTCACCGCGATGAACAGCAGGAACAGCGCGGCGAACGCGCCGGCGTGGCGATGCCAGCGCAGCAGCGCGCGCGCGAGCCACGGCCGCGCGCGGTGACGGACCTCGAGCGAGGTCGTGGCGGCGTCGGGGGCGTCAGGCGTCGACATGGCGGTCGAGCAGCAGCGCGAGGCGCGCAAGCCGCGTCAGCGCGCGCACCGAGAGCGTCGCGCCGGCAATGCCGTCGACGCCGCGGTCGAGCGCGAGTCCGTCACCGAGGTGCATGCCGCGGAACTGGTCGGTGAAGCTCGGATACTTCACCTCCCAGCCGCGGCTCTCGCGGTAGATGAGCACGCGCACCAGGGCCAGCGCGCCGTCCTGCACGACCAGCCCGGTGGTGATCAGCTGTTCCTTGCCGAGATCCTCCAGGATCCAGGCGCTGCGCCCGTCCCGCGCCCAGTAGCGAATGCGCAGCGCGCCGAGGTCGTGGTCCATGACTGCGCGGATCTGCTGCTTGAGTTCACCGGACACCCACAGCTTGCGCGGCGCCGGCACGTCACCCTGGAACGTCTCCTCGAGAAACGCCCGTGGGTCCTGGAACACGTCCTCGGCGCGCGTGGCGCTGGCCGCGGCCAGCGCGAGCAGCAGGGCGAAGAGCAGTTTCGAGTGCATTCCCGCGCGCGATCAGAATTGGTAACCCAGACCGATGTTGACGCCGTCGCGCTCCACCGCCACCGGCTCGGCGGCATGCTGCCACTGGTAGTCGAACTTGAACACCACCTGCGGGTGCGGCCAGTAGTTGAAGCCGAGCGTGATCATGTCGAAGTTGACGAAGTCGTGCACGGCGAGCTGGTTGCGCTCGTCCCAGGACTGGTAGCGACCGAACACGCCGAGTTCGCCAGGGACCAGGCCGAGGGCGAAGCGATAGGCGGGTTCCACGTACCAGCCCTGCAGGGTGTCGGCGCCGAACGCGCCGGGGTCGACGCCGGCCGCGCGATCGCGGCCCAGCTCCCAGCGCGCGTAGAGCGCGCGGAGCCCGAGGCCACTCGTGTGCTTGTAGTCCGCGTGGGCTTCGAACAGCCATGCGTCGGCCTCGGCTGCGTCCGCGGTGCCGGTGTAGTCGGCCTGGTAGTCGACGGTCGCGGCCAGTTCCAGACCTGGCATGCCGGTGTAGATCAGGCGGCCGAGCACCGCGGCGTTCTGGTCGTCGGCCTCGGCCACGTTCAGCCGGCCGCTGCGCGGCCGAAAGGCGCTGCCACCGCTGGTCGGCACGGTGAGGCCGGTGTGCAGGTAGAGGTTGTAGGCGAAGCCCGCGCCCAACTCACCCCAGAAACCGGCGGTCGCTTCGCTCCAGGTGGAGGGGATGATCTCGGTCTCGACGGGATTGCGCTCCACGCCGTAGAAGGTGTTCGGTTCGTGGGTCAGGTTCAGCAGGCCGACCGGCAGGATGTCGATACCGGCGCGCAGGTGGTGGCGCGGATTCAAATCCATTTCGAGGAAGGCCAGTTCCAGTGCCACCTCGCCCGGCGCACCGTCGCCGATGACCGAGTGTTCGATCTCGATTTCGGAGGCGAAGCGCAGCCAGTTGTTGAAAGTATGGCTGGCGAACAGCACGAAGCGATGGAAGTCGGCGCGGTTCAGATCATCGGCATCGCCGTCGTAGCCGGTGGCGTCGTCGGTGAGTGCGTTGTAGTGCAGTTCACCGTAGCCACCGAGCGTGGTGCGATCGGCCCAGCGGCCTGCGGCCGCCGTGCGGCGGTTGCTGATCGGGCCCCAGCGGCCGGCGGCCGAACCGACGCTGGTCGGCGCCTGCGGCACGTTGGTGGTGGCGAGCGATTCGTCGCCGGTCGCGACCTGCTCGAGCGCGTCCGCGGTAGACTCGACCTTGGCATCCACTTCCTCGACCTTGGCCACTGCTTCCGCGGTGCGGGTGGTGGTCTCGCCGAGCGCGGCGCGGGTCGCCGCCAGCTCCTGCGTCAGGGTCTCGATCTGCTTCTGCTGCTGTTGCACCACCCGCCACAGGTCCTCGACGGTCGGCGTTTCTGCCTGGACGGAGGCAGTGAGCAG
>JBFWYG010000174.1:0-4005 GCA_050186725.1 Gammaproteobacteria bacterium
GCGCTCATCGCGCTCGCGGTCTCCTCGCCCGCCATGGCGCCGGCGGTGAAGCCGTGGAGAACCTCGAGCGCGTCGGCGTGGCGTTCGGCGTAGGTGCGGGATTTCATGGGCGCTGCTCCGTGCATCGAGGTGGGTGGACGCGGGACCTCGCCATCGCCGCGCGGCGATGACCTGCGAGGATTGTAGGCGGTCCGGCGCGGCGAGGGGCAGCCGCCGGTTGGCGCGACCCCGCTGGCGACGGTCTCCAGGCCGGCTACCATGGTCGAAGCCGCGCAGGCAGGGTCGATGCGGCCGCGCGGTAACCGAGCGCGCGTTCGCCGCGAACTAGCCTTTGACCCCGGCGCCGGTCGCCCCGTCGTCGGTCCGAGCCACCCTCGTGAAGGATAGTCCTCTTGAATGCCAGGTTTCTGTTGCTGCTCCTGTTCGGCCTGCTCGCGGCGTCCGCGTCCGTCGCCGCCGTGTCCGAGCCACCGTCCGCCACCACGCACGTGAAGACCCTGGTGCTCGGCGCCGGCTGCTTCTGGGGCGCCGAGAAGGGCTACGAAGCCCTGGACGGCGTTGAGGACGCCGTGTCCGGCTACGGCGACGGGCGCACAGTCCCGCCGAACTACGAGGCCATCAGCAGCCTCGCGCATCGGCGCGACCCCGACAACTACGCGGAGGTGGTCGAGGTGCGCTACAACACCGAGGTGCTCAGCACGCGCGCGCTCCTGCAGCACTTCTTCGAGCACCACGATCCGACCCAGTTGAATCGCCAGGGCAACGATGTCGGCACCCAGTATCGGTCCACCATCCTCTATACCGACGAAGAACAGCGCGCCACCGCGCAGGAAGTGCTGGACGAGTACCAGAAACTGCTGACCGCCGCCGGCCGCGGCGCCATCGTCACCACCATCAAGCCGCTCGAAACCTTCCATCCGGCCGAGGACTACCACCAGGACTACCTGGCCAAGAACCCACGCGGCTATTGCCCCGATCACTCGACCGGCGTCCGTTTCGCCGCGACGACCACGCCGCCGCCGGACAACGCCGCGCTGCTGCGCGGCAAGCAGGTGCTGGTGCTGGAGGCCGAGCACTGCCCGTTCTGCGCGCGCTTCCGTCGTGACGTCACCGACGCCTACGCCGGCAGCGTGCCAATCACCCATCGCCGCGCCGACCAGCTCAAGGGACTCACGCTCAAGACGCCCACCTGGGCGACGCCGACCGTGTACTTCCTCGACAACGGCAAGGAAGTCGGCGGCCACCAGGGCTACATGAGCGCGGCCGAGTTCTACCGCGCGCTCGGCCGCTTCCAGCTCGGCGACAGCGACGCCTTCCACGTCGCCTTCGACAAGTCGACCGACCGACGCTTCTGCCGCAGCTACGAGAAGTTCAAGCACACACCGGACGGCGTGTTCATCGACAAGCTCTCCGGCGCGCCGCTGTTCGATACCCGCGATCGTTTCGATTCCGGCTCAGGCTGGCTGTCCTTCACCCGACCGGTGGACGGCGCCACCGTCGAGCAGTCGGACGACAGCCACGACATGCAGCGCACCGAGGTGCTGTCCAAGAGCACCGGCATCCACCTCGGGCATGTGTTCGACGACGGGCCGGATGGCAAGCCGCGGTATTGCATCAACGCGACGGTGCTGGAGTTCAGGGCGCGGGCCGACTGATCGCCCGCGCTGTCCCGCTCAAGCCGGCGGCGTCGCCGCCGGCCCCGCCAGCTGCATGGCCTTGACGTAGGCCGGCCGGCCGGTCACGCGCTGCACATAGGCCTGCGTGTTCGGCAGGTCCTCGATGCCGCGGCCGCCGAACAGCGGTAGCGAGGTCAGGGTGAACATCGACATGATGTCGGCGCAGGTGAACTCGGCGCCGCCGAGGTAAGGCGCCTCACCGAGGCGCTTCTCGAGATAGCCGTAGTAGCCTGCTTCGCGACGCGCGATGAGCCCCGCGACGCGCTCGGCCTCGGGCCCGGTGCCGGGGCCGGCGTTCAGGCCCATGCGGCCGAGGAACAGTCCCATGATGTTGTTGTTGAACTGCAGCCAGTAGAGGTAGTGCGGATAGTCCGGCTGGTCGGGACGCACGGTGAAGCGACCGCCGCCGTGGCGGTGACAGAGGTATTCGACGATGGCCGTCGATTCGGCCATCACGAGGTCGCCATCTGTGATGACCGGCGCGGTGGAGGCGGGGTGCAGCGCCAGGTAGTCGGCGGGCATGAGGCCGTTCTCCTGGCGGTGGTACCACTTCAACTGGTAGGGCAGGCCGAGTTCCTCGGCGAGCCACACGATGCGGTCGGACTGCGACACGCCGAGATGGTGAATGATGAGCATGGTCGATCTCCGGCTATGGGTTTGCGGCCTCGGGTTGAACGTTTCGTGGGGAGCAGCATGAGAAGGATTTGCGGCAGCCTGCGTCATACCGTACGGCACTGGCAAGTGGGCGTGTCGGCACGTTGCGCGCGCGGCTTAGAGCAAGGTGAAGCGCTCCAGGAACTCGCGCACGCAGCCCTCGCCGCCACGCTTGTCGAGCACCACCTCGCAGGCCTCGATCACTCGCGGCATGGCGTCCGCGGGACAGGCCGCGAGACCGACGGCCTCCAGCACCGGCAGGTCGTTGACGTCGTCGCCGATATAGGCGACTTCGGTCAGGCCGATACCGAGTTCCTCGCACCATCGCTGGAGCACTTCGAGCTTGGGCGCCTGGCCGACGTAGACCCGCGTGACGCCCATCATCTTCGCGCGCTGCACGATGGCGCCGTCCACCAGGCTGTGACTGATCATGCCGATCTCGAAGCCGCCGGCGATGGCGCGCTTCACGCCCAGACCGTCCTTGGCGTTGAACTTGCGGCACTGCAGCCCTGAATCGAACACGTAGATGCCGCCGTCGGTCAGCGTGCCATCGACGTCGAGCGCGAGCAGCTTGAGCCCGCGCGGATTGGCCGGCATCGCATCGCGCCTCGCGTTCACCGCCCGACCTCGCGGTGGATGCAGGCGCAGATGTCGGCGAGTGCGGAGCCCGGGGTGAATATCTCGCGCACGCCGAGTTCGCGCAGTCCGGCGAAGTCGCCCTGTGGTATTACGCCGCCTGCCAGCACCGGGATGTCGTCCCCGCCCGCGGCACGCAGTTCCTCGAACAGGTCGGCGAAGACGATGTTGTGCGCGCCGGACAGGATGCTCACGCAGACCAGGTCGACGTCCTCCTGCACGGCGGCAGCGGCGATGCGCCGTGGACTCACGCGCAAGCCGGTGTAGATCACTTCCATGCCGTCGTCGCGCAGGGCCTGCGCGAGCACCAGCGCGCCGCGGTCATGGCCGTCCAGACCGGGTTTCGCTACCAGGATGCGCAGCGGGCGGTTCATGGCAGGGCACCTGCGTGGGCCTGGTGTCTGCCGAAGACGTTCGCCAACGCGCCGCACATCTCGCCGAGCGTGGCGTAGACCTTGGTTGCTTCGAGCAGCGGGTACATGAGATTACCGCTGCCCCGGGCCTCGGCGGTGAGCCGGCCGAGTGCTTGGGCCACCAGCACGTTGTCGCGCTCGCGGCGCAGACGCTGGAGTCGCGCGACCTGGGCCTCGACCACCTCTGCCGACGGGCGATGCAGGTAGATGTCCGGCGCGGCGCCGTCCTGGAAGCGGTTGACGCCCACCACCACCTGCTCGCCGCTTTCGATCTGGCGCTGCTGTGCGTAGGCCGAGCGGGCGATCTCGGCCTGCGCGCGCCCGTCCTCGATCGCGCACAGCATGCCGCCCTCGGCCTCGATACGCGCGACCTGCGCGTTCACTTCGCGCTCGATCTCGTCGGTCAGCGCCTCCACGTAATAGGACCCGCCGAGCGGATCGATCACGTCGCCCACGCCGCTCTCGTAGGCCAGCACCTGCTGGGTGCGAAGCGCCAGCAGGGCCGAGTGTTGCGAGGGCAGCGCGAGCGCCTCGTCGTAGGCCGCGGCATGAAACGACTGCACGCCGCCCAGCACCGCCGCGAGGTTCTGCAGCGCGACCCGCACGATGTTGTTCTCCGGCTGCTG
>JBFWYG010000175.1:0-3979 GCA_050186725.1 Gammaproteobacteria bacterium
CATAAAGCTCGCGGATCGCCGGCGCCGCGGCCGAGCGCGGATCGACGATGGTCGCGCCCGCGGCGCGGGCCGCGACCAGGCCCGCGCCATAGGCCATGCCGCCATGGGTCAAGGTCGGCCCGTCCTCCACCACCACGACGCGCCGCCCGCGCACGGCCGCAGCGTCGTCCAAGGTCACCGGCGATGCCGCGCGGAACTGCCGCGCTGCAGGGTTCACGGCGCGTGCGTGCGCCAGCACCGCGTCTACCGCGGCAGGCTCGGCCACGTCGCACTTCGCCGCGATCACCGCGTCCGCCATGCGCAGCACGGTCTCGCCCGGATGATGATCGAGCTCGTCACCGGCGCGCAGCGGATCGACCAGCACCAGGTGGAGATCCGGGCGCAGGAAGGGAAAGTCGTTGTTGCCGCCGTCCCACAGCAGCACGTCGGCCTCGCGCTCGGCCTCGGCGAGGATCGCGGCGTAGTCGACGCCGGCGTAGACCACGGTGCCCTGCGCGAGATGCGGTTCGTATTCTTCCCGTTCCTCGACCGTGCAGTCGGCGGCATCGAGATCGGCCAGGGTCGCGAAACGCTGCACCGCCTGGCGCGCGAGATCGCCGTAGGGCATGGGATGACGCAGCACCACGACCGCGAGTCCGCGCGCGCGGAGCAGCGCGGCCAGCCAGCGGGTGGTCTGCGACTTGCCGCAGCCGGTGCGCACGGCGGACACCGCGATGACCGGCACGCGCGCGGCGAGCATGGTCGCGCGCGGTCCGCGCAGGCTGAAATCCGCGCCGGCGGCGAGCGCGATGGAGGCGCGGTGCATCACTTCGACGTGCGGCAGGTCGCTGTAGGCGAACAGCACCTCGTCGACCGCGAGATCGATGATGGCGCTGGCGAGATTCGCCTCGTCGATGATGGGAATGCCCGCCGGGTAGAGCGGCCCGGCCAGCGTCGACGGGTAGACGCGCCCGGCGATGTCCGGGATCTGCGCGGCGGTGAAGGCCACCACCTCGCTCCGCGGATCGTCGCGGAAGAGCACGTTGAAGTCGTGGAAGTCGCGTCCCGCGGCGCCCAGGATGAGTACCCGCCGACGCTTCATCCGACCCGCGTCAGCTGGCCACCGTCCACCGGCAGGCACACGCCGGTGATGAAGCGCGCCTCGTCTGATGCCAGGAACAGCGCGGCGTTGGCCACGTCCCAGGCCGAGCCCATCTGTCGCCCGAGGGGCACCGAGGCGTTGCGGCTCTCGATCAGCTTGCCGCGCTCGAAGCCCGCCGCGACGTAGGTCTCGATCGCCATCGGCGTGTTCATGAGCCCCGGCATGATGACGTTGGCGCGGATGCCGTACTTCGCGCCGCCGCTGGCCAAGGATTCGGTGTAGGCGTTCAACGCGGCCTTGGACGCCTTGTAGCTCACCATGCCGGTGGCCGCGACCGCGGCGATGGAGGAGATGTTGACGATGGCCCCCGCGCCCTGCGCGCGCATCACCGGCAGCACGTGCTTGCACATGAACATCACCGACTTCAGGTTCAGCGCGAAGATGCGATCCCAGGTCTCCTCGGTCACCGTGGTCGCGCCGCTGTCGCCGGCGCCGGTGCCGATGTTGTTGTGCAGGATGTCGATGCGCCCGTAGCGATGCACGCAGGCGTGGGCCACGGCCTGACACTGCTCCTCACTGGTGACGTCGGCCACGAACACGCTGCCCTGGCCGCCGCGCGCCTCGACCATCACCAGCGTCTGTTCGGCGGACTCCTGGTTCACGTCCACCAGCAGCACCGTCGCGCCTTCCTCGGCGAAGCGGATGGCGGTGGCCCGGCCGTTGCCGATGGTGTCGCCCGGTGTCTGGCCCGCGCCGACCACGATGGCAATCTTGCCCGCGAGTCTCGCCATGTGACTGTCTCCGTACTGCGCCTTGCCGAGGACTATACACCGCGCGCAAGCGCTGACGGACAGCGCCTTTGACGCGATGCCGCAAGGCCTGCATGCCTCGCGCCACGCTTGCCGTCGGCCGCGGCGACGGCGAGTATTGCTGCGGGTTCGCGGTCCGTGATCGCGACACGTCCCGGCAGGAACAATAAGGAGCGAAGCATGTCCCGCCCATTGGATTTCGGCATGTTCGACTGGCTCGACGCCGGCACCGACACCACCGCAGCGCTGTACGAAGCGCGCCTGCGCCTGGTGGAGATGGCCGAGCGCGCGGGCTTCTACGGCTACCACATGGCCGAGCATCACGGCACGCGGCTCGGCATGGCGCCGTCGCCGGCGCTGTTCTTCGCCGCGCTCACCCAGCGCACCTCGCGCATCCGCTTCGGACCGATGGCCTACCTGCTGCCGCTCTACCACCCGCTGCGCCTGGTGGAGGAGCTGTGCATGCTGGACCATCTCTCCGGCGGACGGGTGGAGATGGGCGTCGGCCGCGGCGTGTCGCCCTACGAGCAGCGCTGCTTCGGCGTCGAACCCGAGGAAGCGCGCGCGCGCTTCGACGAGACACTCGATGTCCTGCGCGCGGCAATGACCGAGGACGTGCTGGACCACGTCGGCGCGCACTACCGCTTCGAGGGCGTGCCCGTGCCGGTCAAGCCTTTGCAGAAGCCCTACCCTCCGTTGTGGTATCCGTCCTTCACCGATTCGGGGACGACCTATGCCGCCGAGCAGGGCTACAACTACATGTGCATCGGGCCGCCGCCGGTGGTGGCCAAGCTGACCGCGCTCTACCGCAAGGTGTGGGAGGAGCATCGCGCGCGGCCAGGACGCCTGAACGGGCACGTCGTGACGCCGCGCATCGGCGTGATGCGCCAGGTGTTCATCGCCGACAGCGACGCGCAGGCGCTGGACATCGCGGCCGGGGCCTACGCGCACTTCTACCGCTCCATCACCGAACTCTGGCACCGCCACGGTGACAGCACCTACGACGAGTTCTTCAAGTGGGAGAACTGTCTTGCGGGCGAGACCGTGCTGGTCGGCTCACCGGCGACGGTGCGCGAGAAGATGCGCAATGTGATCGCGGCCGGCGGCATCGACTACTTCGTCGGCTCCTTCGCCTGGGGCTCGCTGACGCCAGCGCAGAGCGAACGCTCGCTCGCGCTCTTCGTCAGCGAGATCATGCCGGCGCTGCGCGACGGCGCCGCCTGAGACGAGAAACGGGGAGACGCGACCATGGACCTCGAACTCACCGGCAAGCGCGCGCTGGTCACCGGCGCCTCCAAGGGCATTGGCCGCGCCACGGCCCGAGCGCTCGCGCGCGAAGGCTGCGACGTGCATCTGGCGGCCCGCGACGGCGCGGCGCTCGCCGCCCTGGCCACGGAACTCGGCGTCGAGACCGGCAGACGCATCACCTGGACCGCGCTCGATATCGCCGAGAGCGCCGCGCTCGAGCGCCTGTGCGCCGAGGCCGGCGTGCTCGACATCCTGGTGAACAATGCCGGCGCGATTCCGGCCGGCACGCTGGACGAGGTGGACGAGGAACGCTGGCGCGCGGCCTGGGATCTCAAGGTCTTTGGCTACGTCAATCTCACGCGCCGCGTGTACGCCGCCATGCGCGGCCGCGGCGGGGTGATCGTGAACGTCATCGGCGCGGGCGGGGAGCGGGTCTCCGCCGGCTACATCGCCGGCGCCGGCGGCAACGCCGCGCTGATGGGCATCACCCGCGCGCTCGGCGGCGTGAGCAGGCGCGACGGGCTGCGCGTGGTCGGCATCAATCCCGGCCTCATCGTCACCGAGCGCATGGAGGCCATGCAACGCATCCACGCCGCGCGTGAACTCGGCGACGCCGAGCGCTGGCGCGAGATGCTGGACCCTGTGTATCCGCCCGGCCAGCCCGAGCACATCGCGGACCTGGTGTGTTTCCTCGCCTCGCCACGCTCCGGCAATACCACCGGCACGGTGTTTACCTGCGACGGAGGGATGTGCGCGCGGTGAGGCGTAGGGACAGACCCCGGACCGGGTCTGTCCCGTCCGCTGCGACACACGCCGTGCATGGCGGGTTGAAACCCGCCCT
>JBFWYG010000176.1:0-3946 GCA_050186725.1 Gammaproteobacteria bacterium
CTGCCGAACTACGCCGGCAATCTCGACATCATGACGGCGGCGGCGCTCCGCACCGCCGAGATGTTCGCCCAGGAAATCGCGCAGGGCCGCATGACCCTCGCCGCGGTCAACGCCTGAGGAGCCCGCCATGAATCTCAGCGGCAAAAAAGTCACGCTGCACGACATGAGCCTGCGTGACGGCATGCATCCCAAGCGTCACCAGATCTCGCTCGAGCAGATGGTGAGCGTGGCCTCCGCGCTCGACGCGGCCGGCGTGCCGCTCATCGAGGTCACCCACGGCGATGGGCTCGGCGGCGCGTCGATCAACTACGGCTTTCCTGCGCACACCGACGAGGACTACCTCCGCGCCGTCGTGCCGAAGATGCGCCAGGCGCGCATCTCGGCGCTGCTCATCCCCGGCATCGGCACCATCGATCACCTGCACATGGCGAAGGACTGCGGCGTCGGCTGCGTGCGCGTCGCCACTCACTGCACCGAGGCCGACGTCGCCGAGCAGCACATCGCACGCGCCAGGCAACTCGGCCTCGACACCGTCGGCTTCCTCATGATGGCGCACATGGTGAGCCCCGAGGAACTGGTGCGGCAGGGCAAGTTGATGGAGTCCTACGGCGCGAACGTCATCTACTGCACCGATTCGGCCGGCTACATGCTGCCGGACGACGTCACTGCCCGCATCGGCGCGCTGCGCGCGGCGCTGGATGCGGCGACCGAGGTCGGCTTCCACGGGCACCACAACCTCGCCATGGGCGTCGCCAATTCGCTCGCCGCGGTCGAAGCAGGCGCGGCGCGCATCGACGGCTCGGTGGCGGGCCTCGGCGCCGGCGCCGGCAACACGCCGCTCGAAGTCTTCAACGCGGTGCTCGCGCGCATGGGCGCCGAGACCGGCGTCGACGTCTACAAGCTGACCGACGTCGCAGAGGATCTCGTGGTGCCTCTCATGGACCAGCCGATACGGGTCGATCGCGACTCGCTGATCCTGGGCTACGCCGGGGTCTATTCCAGCTTCCTGCTGCACGCCAAGCGCGCGAGCGCGAAGCATGGCGTGCCGTCGGCGGAGATCCTGGTGGAACTCGGGCGGCGCAAGACCATCGGTGGGCAGGAAGACATGATCGAAGACGTGGCGCTCAACCTGAAGCACGCCCGCGCGGCGGAGGCGGCGAAATGACCTTGGACCAGGACACCATCGCGAAGCTCGCGGCCAGGCTCGCAGCGGCCGAACGCAATCGCGAGCCGCTCACCAAGATAACGGACGAGTATCCCGCCCTCGACTACGAGGACGCCTATGCGATCCAGGATGCCATCCGCGCGTCCAAGCTCGCGGCCGGCGTGCGCATCACGGGGCTCAAGGCCGGGCTCACGTCGCAGGCCAAGATGCGCCAGATGAATGTCACCGAGCCCGTGTTCGGCTTTCTCACCGACCAGGGCGCCTACCCCGACGGCGGCGAAGTGCCGTTCGACAAGTTCATCGCGCCACGCATCGAGGCCGAGATCGCGCTCGTCACCCACACCGAACTCAAAGGCCCCGGCTGCCATCTCGCCCAGGTGCTGGCCGCCACCGACTTCGTGCTGCCGGCGGTCGAGATCCTCGATTCGCGCTACCGCGACTTCAAGTTCGATCTAGTGAGCGTGGTGGCCGACAACACCTCCGCCGCCGGCTTCGTCGCCGGCGGTCGCCCACGGCGCGTCGATGAACTCGATCTGCCGACCTTGGGCCTCGTGGTGGAGAAGAACGGCCAGGTGGTCGAAACCGCCGCCGCCGCCGCGGTGCTCGGCCATCCCGCGACTTCAGTCGCGATGCTCGCCAACAACCTCGCGCGGCGCGGACAGGTGATCCCGGCCGGCACATTCATCATGACCGGCGGCATCACCGCAGCAATTTCGATTGCGCGGGGCGATGCGATCACGGTGCGGATACAGGAACTGGGGTCGGTGTCGCTGCGGTTTGCCTGAGAACTGTTCAAAAAAAAGGGCGCCCTCAGGCGCCCTCGCAATCCCGTTCCTCCTGTCCCGGAGGTTTCCCTGGTCGCAGATCAGTCCGCGCCGCTCTCCAGCACGAAATCGAGCAGATCCTCGGCAATGCCGAGCGGATCGAAAGTCCCGCTCCAGTCGAACTCGCAGCCGTACACGTAGTCGGTGCCGTCGGACAGGCGATGGCGCACGTGGGTGGCGATGCGCACCGGCTGCGGGCGGCTCGGCAGCTTGAGGGTCAGCCACAGTTCGTCGTGGGGCGCGAGTGCGCTGTGCACGGCGGCCGGCACCTTGAGGATGATGCCGGCGTTGGAAATCTTGCGCACGCCGACCGCGTAGGCGCGCAGGCTGCCGTCGGTGACCACGTTGGGCGCCACCTGGGCCTGCAGATCGATGCCTGGCGTCGGCACTACGCCGCGCTGCAGGTTGCGGGTGTCGGCGAGGGACTGGAGATCCTGGTCGTACATGGATACGCGCTCCTGGCGCCCGGCGGGGGTCGTGGTCGGCATGCGTGCCGGGGCCATGACGCGTGGGGCGTGCGTGTCGTGCTGATGCACCGACGGGGGGTGGGTGACACGGGACGGGGCGACGCCACTGGTGCCATCGAGCCGCGTGCCGGCGCTGGTGAGCGCGCTTTCGTGCACCACGCCGCGCACGATGCGTTGGCGGCGCGCGAGCTGCTCGAGTTCGTCTTCGTCGGGGCGCTCGAACGCCGGATGCTCGGCGCGGTTCTGTTCTTCGTTGATGTCGGGTCCGGCCATGGTGGCTCGTGCGTGCTGGTGCTCGTGTCCGGATTCTAGGGGTGGGACCGGCGGCGCGGGCCGCGAAGAAGCGCTTTCCTTGCTTAATTCCCGTCATAGATTGTTAAATCGACCGAGTTTGCCAGGGGCATCGCCAGATGCCCGTCCGCCAGGGACCCGTCAATGACCAGCACCGCGCGGCTCGCCTGCGTCCATTCCCTCGATCACTTCGCGCTGCGCGTGCCCGATCTGCACGTGGCCGCCAGATTCTACGAGGCCTTCGGACTCAGCGTCGCGCGGGTCGGCGAGGTGCTCACGTTGAAGTGCGCGGGCAGCGGGCACGTGTGGGGCCGCGTCGTGCCGGGGGCGAGCAAGAGCCTGGGATGGCTGTCTTTCGGCTGCGCCGACACCGACTATCGCGGCCTGTTGCGCCAGCTGGAAACCGCCGGCGCGCAGCGCCGTGACGGTCCGCGCGAGGCGGAATCGGGCGGCAGCTGGTTCGCCGATCCGGACGGCAACCTGCTGCAGGTGAAGGTCGGACCCAAGGTCTCCTCCAACGCCCGTCGCGCGCCACCCGCGCCGCCGCCCGCCGACCGCTTACGCGGCGTGGAGCCTGGACGTCGCCAGGCGCAGCGCGTGCGTCCCACGCGCCTGTCCCACGTGATGCTGTTCAGTCCGGACGTGCCGCGCCAGAGCGCGTTCTACACCGCGGGCCTAGGGTTGGCGGTCAGCGACACCTCGCTCGACCTGCTCGCCTTCCTGTGCGGCCAGCTGGGCTCGGACCACCATCTGCTCGCCTTCGCCAAGTCGCCACGTCCCGGCTTTCACCATGCCGCGTGGGAGGTGGCCGATCTCGCCGAGTGCGGCATGGGCGCGATGCAGATGCGCGACGCCGGCCACGCCGAGGGCTGGGGAGTCGGCCGCCACGGCGCGGGCGCCAATCACTTCCATTACGTGCGCGATCCCTGGGGCTCGTTCTGCGAGTACGCAGCCGACATCGATTTCGTGCCGCAGGGCGGCGCCTGGCAGCCGGCGCTGCTCGATCCGCTCGCGGCCCTGCACTACTGGGGGCCGGAGATCCCCGAGGATTTCCTGCGCAATCACGAGACGCCGCAGCCCGTCGCCTGAGGCGCCGGCCTTATCACCACGCCACAAGGGGAGACGCGCGTGAAGGACTTTACCGTCGACAATCTGACCGACGAAGTGATCGCGGCCTACACCGCCAAGGCCGCGACGCC
>JBFWYG010000177.1:0-3701 GCA_050186725.1 Gammaproteobacteria bacterium
TGCACGAGGTCGATGCGCTTCCACTGCGCGAAGGCCTGCGGCTTGTCCGCGGACGGCAGCGAGTTGGACGCCGCCACGCGCTGCATCTTCGGGATGTAGCGCGGGCAGTTGATGATGACGTCCGTCACCGCCACGCGCACGATGAGCTCGGCGCCCGGGTAGTCGGCGAGCAGCGGATCGTCCGCGCTCAGCGTGGCCTTACCCTGCACCCTGACGCGATTCGGCGTCTCGAAGTCCAGGAACAAAAGCCCCACCTGGCCTGTCGCGCTGATGTTGCCCATGGAGTGGTAACGGCCGTTGCCGTCGTAGCTCGGAAAGACAATGGTCGTCGGATTCACCACCCGCACGAAGCCCGGCGCGCCGCCCTTGTACTGGCACTGCGGCCGGCCTTCCTGGTCGACGGTCGCAATCCAGAACATGTCGCGACTCTCGATGAAGGCCTGGTGCGCGGGCGAGACTTCCCTGGCGTCCAAAGTCTCGAGCAGGGTGGCCAGGCGGGCGCTGTCGAACTGTTCGTGAAGCGCGCGATGCGCGTCGCCGTAGAGACTGGACATGGGACTTCCTCTGTGTGGGCGGCCCGCCGGGGCCACGGCTTACGACGTGTGGGACAGCCGTCGTCTGGACGGCGTCGCGGAATTGTCCGAATGGCCAGTCAGACGGTCAAGGCGCGCCTGGCGAACCAGCGTCATCGGCCCACGAACAGCTCGGCTGCGGCGCCAATCACGAGCTGCGGCACGAGCCCGATGGCCAGCAGCAACAGGATCAGGGCGAGCGCAATGGCGCGTTCGTTGGCGCCGAGATCGGGAGCAATGGACGGCGTCGACGGCCCCATGAAGGTCTGGGTGATGGTACGCAGGGTGGCGATGGCGAGCAGCGCGGTCGCGACGGTGACCGCGACCGTGGCCGACACGCTCTCCGCCCATAGCGCGTGCAGCACCAGGTCGTCGGCGATGAAGCCTGCGGTGCCGGGCATGCCTACACCGGCCGCGCCGAAGAATCCGAAGGCCGACGCCAGGCGCGGGAACGCACGCGCGCGGCCTCCCGCGTGCAGCAGCGAGACCTTGCCCACCCGTGCCTCGAGCGCAAGCACGCACATGCTGAAACCCGCCAGCGCGAGCACCATGCTCAGCACCACGAACAGCGCCGCTGCCTGGTGTCCTCTGCCCGCGGCGCCGGTCGCCGCGAGCAGCAGGCCACCGTGCATCAGCATGGACGCACGCAGCATACCGTCCAGTGAACGCGCGACCAGCGCGATCAGCGCGAACACCAGCGCCGAAGCCGCGCCTAGCATCACCACCGCGGGTGCGGCCGCGAACGCCGCCGGCAGGTGGTCGACGTAACGCAGATGCACGTAGACATGCGCGAGCAGCGTGACGAACTGCTGGACCTGCAGCGCGGGCGCCGCGCGATACAGCGCCGACACGCCGCCGTGCAGACCGCAGCACCCCGCGCGGAGCGCCAGCACGAACAACGACCCGAAGAGGATGGCCGCCCCGCCCGGCTGGACCAGCATCACCACGGCGACGGTCAGCTGACCGAGGGCCGCCATGCCGAGCATGCGCGCGCCGCGCGTCGTGACGGCACGCGCCTGCCACCACAGCGCGAAAGCGGCCAGGCCCAGCAGCGCGAAGGCCGAGGCGCCGGTCGGCATCAGGATGGCGAGCGCCGGCAGAGTCGCGTTCAACAGCGATGCGGGCGACGGTCGCAGGCGCGTGACCGCGTCCGGCACCAGGACCAGCGCCATCACCAGCACGGCGAGCAGCGCACCAAAGCCAGACGAGCTCGCTTCGAGACTCATCGGCCGTCGTCCTCTTGCGCGGACCCGGCGTCGAACCAGCGCCGATCGAGGCGACAGAGCGCCTGCGCCAGCCTCGTCACCGGTGTCGCCATGGCATCGAGCATGTCATCGAGGCGGAAGCGATGCAGCTGCACCAGGTAGAGGTGCCTGATCAAGCGTGGCGGCAGCACGCGGGTCAGCAGCCCTTCGCGCGACGCGTGCCCGTGGTGGGCGTGATGATGGGCGTCGTGCAGCATGTTCGGTGCGCGCAGGTACTGCCACACGCGCAGGATCGCGTGGCCAAGCAGATGGGTCAGCGCCAGCGTGGTCCAGCCGAGACAGATCTCGGCGAGGATGAGCCCGATCTGCGCGAGCGTGGCCTGCGCCAGCGCGCCCTTGGCGTCGGCGTGGGTGCGCGCGACCAGGGTCGCGTAGAGCGCCGTCGACAAGCCCACCACGACACCCACCGCGGCAGCCAGCGGCGCGGCCGCAAGTACGGGCGAGGTGCGCAACAGCAGGTAAAGGCCGGCGTGCACGGACACGCCGCCGTAGAACAGCGCGCTCGACGGCGTGGGCCCTTCCATCGCGCGCACCAGCCAGCTCGACACCGGCAGCTGGGCGGACTTGCCGCAGGCCGCGAGCAGGAGCAGCAGTCCGATGGACGTCACCGCCACCGTCGACAGGCTGTCCGCCGCCACGAGCGCGGAGAGGCGGGTCGAACCGAGATCTTCGTGGATCGCGACGATCGCCAGCAGCAGGCCGACGTCGCACAGCCGGTAGGTGACGAAGGCGCGAAGGGCGGAGCGCACCGGCTCGGCGCGCTCATGAAAGAAACCGATGAACAGCGTCGAGGCGATGCCGATGGCCTCCCATCCCGCGAACAGCAGGTCGAGTGCGCCAGCGTAGGCCACCAGCTGGGTGCCGGCGGCGAACAGTCCAATCAGGATGTGAAAGCGCAGGAAACCCGGGTCCTTGTGCAGGTAGGTCTCGGAGAAACGCGCGACCAGCACCGTCAGGGTCGCGGCCAGCAACGAGAACGCCACGGCCACGTGATCGACCAGGAACACCGCCGGGATCTCGTAGCTGCTGATGGCGATCCAGGCGCCGAAGTCCACCTCGCCGGCGAGCGCCGCGGGCCATTGTCCAACATGGGCCGCGGCGATCGCGGCGCTGGCGAGGAGCGACATCAGCAAGCCCGCGCGCAGCGTGAACACCACCTGTCGCTCGCCCGGCGGACGCGCGCCGAGCAGGAGTTCGCTACCGGCGAGTACCGCCGCGAGCAGCGGCGCGAGAATGGCGACGACCAGCGCGATGTGCATGCGTTTCAGGCCACCGCGCCGGCGGCCGCGCGTGCCGGGGCAGGTACGAAGCTACCCGCGCTGACCAGCGCGGGCGTCAGATGTTCGCGCGCCTGGCCATGCCAATCCTGCGACTTGGCGACCGTCGGCAGGTCGCGCGAGGCTGGCGTATAGGGTACGAAGCGGCCAGCTTCGAATACCTGCATGGCGCCGGTGTCGGGATCGAGCGAGACCAGCTGCACCCAGGCATTGACCACCAGCTCCGCCACCTCGGGCTGCTTCGCGGCGACCGCCAGCAGTGTCTCCGGCCTCGCCTCCACCACCAGCAGCAGGCGCATGGGCTCATGCAGTTCCACCATCTGCAGCGGCAGCCCGGTCCGCAGATCGCTCAGGTGGCCATTCATGATGCCGATCATGCCGGTCACGTTGTGCGGCAGCTTGGTGCCGCAGCCGAAACGCTCGTTGTCCACCGAGGAGAAGTAGTACTCGAGGTTGATGCCGGCGCCGACCGGCCCGACCGCCGCCAGCGTGCGCTCGACGATGCTGCCGTCGGTGTCGATGGCCGGGTCGTAGCTGATCAGGAAAGGCCGCCGATCGAGGTGCAGGCCGCGGGTCAGCGCGCGCCG
>JBFWYG010000178.1:0-3614 GCA_050186725.1 Gammaproteobacteria bacterium
CCTCGGTGGTGAACTGGCTGAAGCCGAGCACGTCGTGGTAGCGGAGATCGAGGCCCACGTCGGTCTGCTGGCGACGCGCGGCGCCGAACAGCGGCAGCTCGTAATCGGCGATGAGCTCGATGCGATTTTCCACCGTGTCGGCGCCGTCGACGATCTCGACGAAGCTGTTCCGCGCCACCGCTTCGCGTTCGAGGTGCTGGTAGAACGTGCGGTTCTCGAGGCGCCACAGGTCATTCAGACGGTGGCTCAAATGCAGGTTGGCTGCGTAGCTGTCGGCGCCGTTGATATCGTCGGGATCGGTGTAGGTGCGGCTGCGCGGCAGCTGCACGCTGCCGGTCGGTTTGATCACGGCGCCCGCGGCGGGTACGCGCGAGCCGTTGGCCTGGCGGCCCTGGCCGGTGATGTAGCGGCCGTCGTCAATCAGGTCCTGGGTGGCGCGATTCCAGCCGGCGTTGTCCGTGAAGTCCACGTCGAAGTATTCGAAGCTCGCGTCGAGCAGCGTGTTGCCGTCGGGTCGATGGCGGAACGCGAGGTAGACGTCCTGGCTGTCGTAGCGGCCGTAATCGTAGAAGCTGTCCTCGTCGCGGTTCTCCACCGATAGGCGCACGCCCGACACGCCCGCGGTGATCGGCGTCGAGTAATCGAGCTGCTGACGGAACCTGTCCCAACTGCCGCCCTGCACGCGCAGTTCACCACGACGGGTGTCGAGATCCGGCCGCTTCTGCGCGAGTTCGAGGAAGCCGCCCACGCGCTGCGTCGCGCCGAGCACCACGGGCGGCGGCCCCTTCACCACCGTCACCTGGTCGAAGGCGTTGAACGACAGCGGCAGTCCCAGCCCGTTGTTGCCGCCCTGGCGGCGCAGGCCGTCGACGAAGATCTCGCCGAGCTGGCCGCGGATGCTCGGCAGGCTCTGCTGGCCGAAGGTGTTGGCGCCGTAGAGATTGGGCGCCACGCGGTTCAGATCGCGCAGTTCCACCACGCCGAAGCGCTCCATCAGTTCGGGCGTGACCGCGGTCATGGCGCGCGGCGTGTCGGCGAGCGAGCGCGCACTGCCGAAGGGGCCGCTCACTGACAGCTCGCTCGGCAGGGCCGGACCCTGGGCCGGATCCCGCCAGCCGCTCACCGTCACTTGTTCGATGCTCGCCGGTGCCTCGGTGGCGGACGTCGGCGCCGTGAGGCCGACAAGCGCCCCGAGGAGCGCGATGGAAATCACGGACAGGTCGAGTGCCGGGGCCGCCTGAGCCTTCATGCGGAACGTTGCTCCAATTGGTCGGCGTCATTGTCGCGCATTCGCTCCGTCCAGATCCCGATGCGGGGCGGCGCCGCCACCAGACAGGCATGCACCGAGCGAAGCGCGCGGCGATTCGCGGGCGACCCGTCGCCCGGCCGTTAGAACAAAGCAGAGGGTGGTGAGCCGAGGCCACTGGGCCTGTGGGGCCCGGCGGAATCGTGTGGGGCTGGTACCCGACGGTGACGCGCCGGCGCAAGAGCGGCGGCCCGACGCCGCGGCAGGCGCGGCGCCAGGAGCGCTCGCGCCGGCATTTACTTCGGCATCGTCGGACTCTTGGGCGGTTCCTCGCAGTCCTGCGCGTTACCCTGCAGCATCACGCGGTACTTCTCGATGTCCCGCGTGAGCGCCTTGCAGGTCTTGTCGGCGTCCTTGAGCAGCGAACTGCCCTTGTTGGTCTTGAGCAGGGTCTCGACGTCCTTGCCCGACTGTTCGATGTCAGGCAGCGGCTTCTTTATCTGCGCCATCATGTCGCGCGCCAGCTTGCCGTTGTTGGTGATGTCCTTGCGCAGGGCCTCTACCTTGGTGGACATCTTCTCGAACGCGTCGCGTGCGTCCGCGAGCTCCTTGATGAGACGTTCGATCTCCTTCGCGCCCTCCCACAGGGCCGAGTTGATCATCGTGAACTGACCCCAACTCTTCTCATGCAGATTGGCGAGCTTGTCGGCCTGCTCGAACCACTTCTTGCATTCCTTTTCGTGCGCGGCCACTTCCTTGGCCAAGCTGCCGGGGTCCTGTATTGCCATCCGTCTACTCCTATACAGACTGTCTTGAACGAAAGCCTATCGCGGCGCCCACGTTGTTGCGAGTCCCGGCCGGCGCCCGGCGCGGTCCGGCACGGTGCGCAAGGCACCGCGCCGCGTCCGGCTCAGGCGAAGCGGATGCCGTGGTAGTTGCCCGAGGCCGCCTCATTCAGATGTTTCGTGTACTCGGCCCCGCCGGTGGCGAAGATGTTGTAACGAGTCTTGCCGTACTCGTGGCCCGCGAGGTTCGAGTTGTAGCCCGTGATCCAGCTCTGCGCCTTGTTGAGCAGAAGACCCTCGTAGCTCTTCTTGACCGCGTCGAACCAGCGCTGCTGGGCCTCTTCGGTCACGTCGAAACTCGTGTAGCCCTTCTTCCACAGGTGTTCGAGCAGCGGGATGTTCCAGTCCACCGCCACTTCCGAGCCGCGCGGAAAATTGGCCGCGGCAATCTGCGGGCCGCCCAGCATGATCATGTTGGGGAAGCCGTGTACCAGCATGCCGAGATAGGTGACCGGGCCGTCGGCCCACACGTCCTTCAGCTGCTTGCCGCCGACGCCGCGAATGTCGATGTGCTCGTAGGAGCCGGTGAAGGCGTTGAAGCCGGTAGCGTAGACGATGATGTCGAACTCGAACTCGCGGTTGGTGGTGCGCAGGCCCTTCTCGGTGATGCACTGGATGGGCGTTTCCTTCGCGTCCACCAGTTCGACATTGTCGCGGTTGTAGGCTTCGAAGTAGCGCGTCTCCAGCGGCAGGCGCTGCACGCCGAAACCATGATCCTTCGGGATCAGCTTCTCCGCGATGACCGGGTCCTTCACGCGCTGACGAATGCGATCGGCGATATAGGCCGACAGCTCCGCGTTGGCCTTCTCGTCCATGAAGGTCTCGGGGAAGTTCGACAAGTGGATGCCGAAGCCGGGCTCGGCGTAGAGCTTGTCCCAGAACGCCTTGCGTTCGGCCGGCGACACGTCGTAGAAGCTGCGCGGGTCGGGCGTGTGCTCAAAGGCCGCTGGAGAGCGCGCGCAGGCCGCGAAGATTTCATCGTAGCGTTCGCGGATGGATGCCATCTCCTCATTGGAGATGGGACTGTTGTTGAGCGGTGCGGCCCAGTTGGCGCGACGCTGGAACACGGTCAGATGACCGGCCTGCTCCGCCACCACCGGGATGATCTGGATGGCGGTCGCGCCGGTGCCGATGATGGCGACGCGCTTGCCTTTCAGATCGAGCGGCTCGTGCGGCCAGTCGCGGGTGTGGAACGACAGGCCCTTGAAGTCCTGCATGCCGGGAATCTTCGGCAAGGTCGGCTTCTCCAGCGGGCCGATGCCGGTGATCACCACGCGCGCGGTCAGCGTGCGGCCGTCACTCACCTTCAGGCGCCACAGGTTGGCGGTCTCGTCCCACGCCATCGAATCGACCCGGCAGTTGAACTGCATGTGCTTGCGCAGATCGAGCTTGTCCACCACGAAATTGAGATAGCGCAGCGTCTCCGGCTGCGGCGAGAAGCGCTCGGTCCAGTGCCACTCGTTCAGGATCTCCTTGGAGAAGGAGTAGCCGTAGGTGTAGCTCTCGGAGTCGAAGCGCGCGCC
>JBFWYG010000179.1:0-3604 GCA_050186725.1 Gammaproteobacteria bacterium
TGTAGGCGTGGCGTATGTCGGTGCTCATCAGGCCGAAAGCCGAGAACACCGGGAAGAAGCTCGGTACGATCACCTGTGGGCTGCGCAATCGGCTACCGATAGCCGCGGCGTGCAGCCCGCCGGCGGCTCCAAAGGCACACAGCGCGTAGTGGCGTGGGTCATAGCCCTTGGCGACGAGGAAGTTCTCGATGGCGTCGGCCATTCCCGCGGTGATCACGCGGTAGATTCCCCAGGCATCGGCAACGACCGCGGAGGGATCGCCACTCGCCGACGCATGGTTCGTGATCGCACTGCGCGCGGCATCGAGATCGAGCGCGAGCTCGCCGCCGAGTCGAGCATCCGGTGTGATGAGGCCCAAGACCAGGTTGGCGTCGGTCAAGGTGGGTCGCGTGCCTCCACGTGCGTAGCAGGCCGGGCCTGGGTCGGCGCCCGCGCTCGCGGGCCCCACCATCAGGCGCGCGACGTCGCCGGCGCGCGCGAGACTCGCGATGCTGCCGCCACCGGCCCCGATGGACACGATCTCGACTCCCGACACCGCGACCGGGTGCCCAACGACACTGAGGCCGCCGGACAGTTCGATCTCGTGTTCGGTGATCGCGCTGATGTCGCAGCTCGTGCCACCCACGTCCATGCACACGACGTTGCGCTGGCCGGTCGCACGACTCACGGCGAGCGCGCCGACCGCACCGCCCGCGGGGCCGCTGTTCAGCAGCATCACCGGCAGGCGTACCACTTCAGTCAAGGGCGCCACGCCGCCGAGCGTCTGCATGACCAGCAACGGCACATCGAGTCCGTGCGCGCGCAGCCACGCTTCCAGACGTTCGCCCTGGCGCTTCACCGCCGCGCCGATGTACGCGTTGACGACCGCGGTCGCCGTACGCTTGAACTCGCCCAGCGTGCCGCTCACGTCCGCACCGAGGGTGACGAAGAGCTGCGGATAGAGCTCGGCGACGATGTCGCGCGCGCGCAGCTCGTGCACACGGTTGCGATGCGCCCACAGGAACGAGACCACCAGAGCGTCGACTTCCTGCGTTTCGACCAAACGGCGCACCGCCGTGCGCAGTTCGTCCTCGGCGAGCGGCACGACCACGCTGCCGGTGTAGTCGATGCGCTCGTGCACCTCGGCTACGCGCCGCCGCGGCACCAGCGGGCGAAACGTGGCTTCGACGGCGGCGCGCACGTCCACCACGCCACCGCGGTCCATCTCGGCGATACGGTAGGCGTCGCCATGCCCGCGCGTCGTGACGATGCCGACCCGCGCTCCGCTGCTCGTGAGCAGGGTGTTGAGGCCGATGGTGCTACCGAAGCAGAACAGCAGCCGCACTTCGGCGAGATAGTCTTCGAGGGTCAGGCCATAGTGGACCGCCGCTTTCGCCAGACACGCCGATACGCACGGCACAGGGTCGGCCGTCGTGAGGCTCTTGAATTGCGCCATGTCGCCGCTCGCGCTGTCGTGCACCGCGAGATCGGTGAAGGTGCCGCCGATGTCCAGCCCTACGCGAAAGCGGCCTTTGCCCGCGACGCTGACCGGCATGCTCATCCCCGTTCGCCCGCGGGGGGCTCGTCAGCCCACGCGCGGGTCGCTTCCGGCAGCGTGTAGCTCGCCGCGTGGTCGCGTGGATAACGCAGGCGGCGTCCGCCGTCTGCTTCCTCGATCGCGTGGGCCGCGATGGCCGGAATCGCGGACAGAATGTTGGTCGCGAGCATCTGCGCCGGTGTAAAGCCCATATCGAGCATCAGCGCGCCCATGAAGCCATCAACGTTGATGACCAGTTCGCGCCCCACCGCGCGCGACGCACGGGCGCGCACGCGGTCGAGCAGCTCGACGGCCGCGCCGCCGACGCCGCACTCCAAGGCAATCGCGCGCAGCGTGTCGGTGCGCGGATCGCGCTCACGATGAATGGGATGTCCCAGGCCCGGCACCGGTTCACGTCGGGCGCGGCGGGCAGCGATCGCGGCGTCGATTGCGGCATCGTCCGGCGGCACGGCATTGGCTGCCTCGCGCGGGTCGATGCTCAGACCGAGTTCGATCAGCAAGTCCGCGATCAGGCCCGCCGTACCTGTGTAGGGACCGAAGCTCAGCACGCCGGCGGCCATCGCGGCCGGCAGCGACGCCGCGCCGGTCATGACGTAGCGCGCGGCGATCACCAGTGTGCTGACCAGGCCGTGGTCCGCGTTGGCGACCAGCATCGCGTCGAACACGCGCAGTTCTCCGCGTGTGGGGCGACGACCGGTCAGAACCAGGAAGCTCGCCTCGGACGCGCTTGCCTGACGCATCATCTCGCACAGGTCGTAGCCACGCACGTTGATCGCGCCCGGCGCGACGCGGCTGATCGAACAGTCGAACTCCGGTGCGTCCGCTACGTTCCCGGCGCCGCTCATCGCGCGCCGCCGAAAGAGATCCAGGAAGTCGGATCGGCTGCGAATTCGGCGACGGGGTCATAGCCTTGGCGTGCCGCGACCGCGAGGCTTCGCCAACTCCAGCGTAGCGGCTCGCCGCGCAGGTAGAGTTCCACACTCAGCAGCGCCTTGCACGCGGGGCAGAAGATTTCCGCAAGCTCCAGCTCGGCGTGTTCGTACAGTCGGTAGGTATCGCCGAAGCCGCCGCCGTTCAAGCGTTCCGCGGCGTTGCCACGTCGCACAAGCGCATGGGCCTTCCAGTTCTGATCATCCGCGCACAGGCGCGCCCCGCAGGGCACACAGTGGACGTCGTGCGTCACGTCGTCCCATCTCACGTCCCCGATCTGCATGTCGCTGCTCCCCACGCCTTGCTCACGGATCGATGCGCGCTGTGAAGCACGCGCTAGCGAGTCTATCGGCGGCACTCTGCGCGAGACAACAGCGCCGTGCCGCTTAGGATCGTGGCGTGAAGAAGCGCGGCGAGCCGGGGGTGGCGAAGTTGCATTGCGATCGCGCGCGCGTGGATCGGGAATCGACACGTAATGGGGTGGACGACGAGCCCGAAAAGGGTGTCTCGAGCGCTTTCGCAACAGCTCGGGTCAGCGATGTCGTTCTCAAGCGCGCGCTGCTGGAGCACGTGGGGCGCCGTCGGCGATGCGGATGGCGCGCGTGCCGCGGCTGCGCGGGCCACGGCCATCAATCCGGCTCTCACGGCCACACGCTTTGCCGGTTACGTCGGCGTGATGGCGGGCAACCCGGACGCCACCGCTCGAATCACTCGGGGCCTGGCCGAGGCCCGGTTGCTCACCCCTTAGCCGGGCGCACCGCCGCGTCGATGCCGATGACGGCAAGTTGGAGACGGTGGCGGCGCCCGCTAGACTGCCTGGACGACCCACGAGCCAGGACCATGACAACGATACTCACCGACACCGGCGCGAACAGCGTCGACACGGCCCGCGCCGCGGGCGATGACCTGTGGCTGCCGGCCGCAGACCTGCCGCGCGCCTGCGGTTGGATCTTGAAGCCCGAGGGCCTGTGCCAGGGCGAGATGTGCGTGCCCTTGCCGCGCGTGGCGCGCGAGCGCTATCTCGCGGACGGCGCGGTCAACCTCGCAGCCTTCTGGCGCCTGCTCGGCCGCCCGGTGCTGCACGACGCGAGCGGCTCGACCTGGATGCTTGGCGCTGCCGCCAGCGATCGCGGACGG
>JBFWYG010000180.1:0-3566 GCA_050186725.1 Gammaproteobacteria bacterium
TTGATGTGTCGGACGGATGCCGCGTGTGTAGGGCCGATTTCAATCGGCCGTGCGCGGCGCGCGTCAGGGCCGTGCATGGCGGGTTGAAACCCGCCCTACAAGGTGGACAGAAGCGTTCAGCCCCAGCGATACACCTTCAACAAACTCCCCCCCATCAGCTGCGCCCGCTCGCTATCCGTCAGCCAGCCTTCGGCACGAAACGCCTCCACGCCCTGCCGGTAGTCGAGAAACTCCGTGGCCCGCGTCCAGTCGGTGCCCCACAGGCAGCGGTCGAAGCCGTAGGCTTCGAACAGCGCTTCCAGCGGGCGGCGGATGTCGAGATAGGGGAAGGGCTGATGCGACAGCGTGCCGGCGCCGGTGATCTTGATGGTGACGTGCGGGAACGCCGCGATCTTCACCACCTCGGGCAACGCGGCGAAGGGCGCGTCCGGCACCGGCGGATGAAAGGGCTGACGGATGCCTAAGTGATCGAGCACCAGGCGATTGCCGTCGTAGCGGCGCGCGACCTCGGCGAAGAACGCGAGCCTGTCCCACACCAGCATGTTGACCGGCAGGTCGTGCACGGCGGCGGCGCGCATGATGGCGGCGATGCCGAGGTCGCCCGCGCCAGGCGTCGGGCCTTCCAGCAGCACCACGCGCACGCCGACCGCGCCCGGTGTCCTGGCCCAGGCGTGTACCTGGTCTTCGACATCGGGGGCGGTGTGATCGAAGGGCCTCACCAGCCCGAAGCGCGTGGGGTGCTGCGCGTACACCGAGCACACGTAGCTCGCGTCGTAGCGGTAGAGCGTCCAGGGCGAGATCAATATCGCGCCGTCGACCCCCACCTCATCCATCGCGGCGACCATGTCGTCGCCGGTGACCTCGCGCGGGCCGGCGAGGTCGCCGGCCCAGGGACGCGCGGGGTGATTGCGTTCGTAGGCGTGGACCTGGGCGTCGATGACGGGGATTGTGGAGGTGGTCATCGTCGCCCTGCTCCCGTTTATGAACTCAGCGCAGTTCGAAGCCTTCGTAACCGCGGTCCGCGACGCCGTTGAACAGCTCGCGGTAGGACGGCACGCTGCCGGCGTACATCAGGTACTGGCCGGTGCCGCCGTCGCGGTTGTTGTTGCCAAAGAACCAGGAGTCGCGCATCTCGTCGATCAGCATGCCCTTGACCGACTCGTGGCAACGTTTGGTCCAAGCCTCCTCGGCTTCCTTCGTCGCCTGGATGGTCTTGTAACCATGTTCGACGACGTAGCGGATGCAGCGCACGATCCAGTCGGTGTTGCTCTCCACGCAGCGCGTGATGTTGCAGAAGGTGCCCGGGTTGTGCGGACCCATCACCGCGAAGAGATTCGGGAAGCCCGAGACCTGCACGCCGAGATTGGTCTTCGGACCGTTCGCCCAGTGCTGCTGCAGCGTCCTGCCGCCCTCGCCCTGGATGTCGATGCGCATCAGCTCGCCGGTCAGGCTCTGGAAGCCGGTGCAGTAGATGATGATGTCGAACTCGTAGCTCGCATCGGACGTCTCGATGCCGGTCGCGGTGATGCGCTTGATCGGCGTCGCGCGCAGATCGACCACGTCGACGTTGTCCTGGTTGAAGGCCTCGTAGTAGTTCTTCTCGCCGGGCGGACGCTTGGTGCCGTAGGGGTGGTTCTTCGGAATGAGCTTCTCGGCCTTGACCGGATCCTTCACACGCTGACGAATCTTGCCGGCCAGGAACTCGCTGATCTCGTCGGCGATGACGCGGTTGGTGAAGACGTCCATGTAGTTGCCGAGCCACAGCGCGAAGCCGCCGCGGTCGTAAAGCTCCTGGTACTTGGCGAAGCGCTCCTCGCGGCTCACTTCGAGGCCGTTGCGCGGATCCATGTCGTGGATGAAGGCCGCGAAGGTGCGCTTGCAGAGATCGAAGATCTCGCCGGCCTTCTCACGCATCTCGGCCTGCTCGGCCGCGGTGTAGGGCTCGTTCCGCAGCGGCGTGCACCAGTTGGCGGTGCGTTGGAAGATCTTGAGCTCGCCGACCTTGGGCGCGATGGTCTGCAGGATCTGGACGGCGGTCGGGCCGCTGCCGATGATGGCGACGCGCTTGCCGGTGAAGTCCGGGTCCTGCTGCGGCCAGCGCGAGCTGTGCAGGGACATGCCCTTGAAGTCGTGCACGCCCGGGTAGTCCGGGAACTGGGTGGCGGACAAAAGCCCGGTCGCGCAGATCACGAAACGCGCGCGGACCTTGGCGCCCGCCTCGCTCTCCACCGTCCACTCGCGCTCGGTCTCGTCGAAGTGCACGTGGGCGATGCGGGTGTTGAACTGGATGTCGTCGCGCAGCTTGAACTTGTCGGCGACGAAGTTGAGGTAGCGCTCGATCTCCGGCTGGCCGGCGAACTTCTCGGACCAGGCCCATTCCTCGATCAGCTCCTGCGAGAAGGAGTACTGGTAGCTGTAGGACTCGGAATCGAAACGCGCGCCAGGGTAGCGGTTCCAGTACCACGTGCCGCCGACGCTGCCGCCGGCCTCGAACACCCGCGCGCTCAGGCCCAGTTCGCGCACGCGGTAGAGCGAGTACAGGCCGGACACGCCGGCGCCGATGATGACTACGTCGAATTTCTCGGACATGAAATCGGCCTCCTTCCGGCCGGCGATCGTGAAACACGGACGATAGCAGGCATCGCGACGCGGCAGCACTCCCCGGTCGGGCGGGGCGGCGGGGTCGGGGCGTGGGGTAAGGCGCACGCGGGGAAGGTGGCGCCGCTCGGCTCAGGTGATCTGCCGCGTGAGAGCGAGATCGACCAGTAGCTGGGCGGCGATCCCGTCGATCGTGAAGGACGCGTAACTCTCGCCGCCCACCATTTGGTCAGCGCCGCGCACCCAGCCCTGCTCCAGGGATTGGACGGTGTCTCCCGCCTCGCCGGTCACCAGCAGTTGCCGGGTCGCAGCATTCAACCAAGCGGCAGCGGCGTCCGGCAGGTCCATCACATCCAGGACGGTCAGTACCAAGGTGTTGCCGCCAGCCCCGAGATCGATACGCTCGATCCCGTCTAGGCTCGGCCCGTTGGGCTGCGTGAGGTCCAGGACCACGCCGCTTGCGTCCAGGCGCAGGGTATCGAGGCCGCTTTCACCGTCGATGAGGCTGTCGGCGGCGTCGAACACGAGTTCGTCATTACCGACGCCGCCGTGGAGCGCGTCGCTGCCCCCTCCGCCGTCGAGCCGGTTGTTGCCCGCGTTGCCGAATAGCTGCTGGCTGCCACCACCACCCGTGCCGTCCAGATTGGTCAGCCCCCCGAGGCGCAGGATCTCGACATCGGAGGGCAGGGTGAAGGAGATCGAGGCGCGCACGGTGTCTACGCCAGCACCGTCGGCTTCGCTCACGCTATCCAGCGCGTCGTCCACCAAGTAGAGGTCGTTGCCCGCGCCGCCCTGCAGCGCGCGCGCGGCGCCGCGCGCGTCCAGCCACAGGCCGGCCGCGCCGATGCCGCTGCGATCGATGGTTTCGGCGACGCGCAGCTCCGCCTCGCCATGCAGGTAGCGCTGGTAGGTGACGCCCTGTTCGACGATCTGACCTGCGTCCAGCCAAGATCGGAAGAGCACACGTC
>JBFWYG010000181.1:0-3285 GCA_050186725.1 Gammaproteobacteria bacterium
CGAGCTGACAGCCGCCCCACACCAGCGCCGCGAGCGGCAGCGGCAGTCGCCCACCGGCGCGAATCCGGCCCCACAGGCCGGCGCGCGCCAGGGTCGGCAGGGAGAAGCGACGACGCAGCGTGAAGCCCGCGCGGCCAAACAGCGCGTCCAGGCTGGCCGCATCGAAGTAGAAGAGATGTGGGCTGACGAAGCCGCGCTGCCACAGGCGCTCGAGCGGCGCCGTCCAGCCGGCCCGAGCGAGAAGTTCCGCGACCCTGTAGAACATGCCGCCGCGGCTCGGCGCGTTGACGACGACCACCCCGTCCTGCGCCAGGCAGCCGCGCAGGCTGGCGATAGCGCCGTTCGGCGCGCCGAGATGCTCGAACACGTCGTTGAAGGTGACAACGTCGAAGACGCCAGCCGGCAGGTCGTCGGGAAAGCGGCCGGTGAGCACCTCGAGGCCGCGCGCCCGCGCCTCGGCGGCGGTCGGTGCGTGGGGCTCGAGGCCGAGCGCTTCCAGGCCGCGCGTCCGAGCGGCGGCGATGAACCACGCCGGCCCGCAGCCCACGTCCAGCAGGCGCTTGCCGGCGAGCGGCATCAGCGTCGCCAGTTCGTCCAGCAGTCGCCGGGCCGTGGCGTCGCGCAGCGCCGTGAAGGCGCGCGCGTTGCGCGCGTCCCAGGCACCGGGCGTGTGCGCGTCCACCGTGTCCGCGGCGAGCGTCGAGGCGCGCAGGCCGCAGCGCGGACAGCGCAGGAGCCAGTGCTGCAGATGACAAGCCAGCGGCGCGCCGCACGCGACGCAGGGCGGCGCCCCCCGCGCCGCGACGGCGTCGCTCATTGGAAGTGCGGCATCACTTCGCGGGCGAAGAGCTCCACCGAGCGCATCACCTCCGGGCCGCGCAGGCCCGGCAGGTGCATCCAACACACGACCTCGGTGGGCTGCACGGCGCGGCGGTAGAGCTCGAGCTGCTCGATGGCGAAGTCCGGGTCGCCGATGATGTAGCGGTTCTTGAAGTTCTCGAAGCCGACCTGGGTCTTGTCCGTGATCACCGAGCCATCGGCCGCGCGCAGCACGCGGTCGCCGGCGGCCGAGGCCGCGCCGTAGAGCTCGGTGAAGAGATAGTTCAAGGCCGGCGCCGCGATGCGCTCGGCCTCCGCGCGGGTCCTGGCGACGAACACCGAGCGGATGATCGGCCGCTCCGGAATTGTCCAGCCGATCTCGCGCGCGGTCTCTTCGTAGGGCTTGTAGTGCTCGATGAGTTCCTCCGGGCCGTGGCGCGGCGACATGATCTGCACCGCGTGCCGCCGCGCCGCGCGCCGGAGCGAGGACTTGGCCGACACGCCGTACCACAGCGGCGGATGGGGCGACTGCGCGGGCTTGGGCGTGAGCTGGGTGCGCGGCACGCGGTAGTACTTGCCCTCGAATTCGAACTCATCCTCGGTCCAGGCGCGGGTCATGAGATCGAGCGCCTCCTCGAAGCGCCCGGTGCGCTCCTCACGCGGAATGCCATGGGCGTCGAACTCCTTCTGCACGTAGCCGGGCGCGACGCCGAACACGAAGCGCCCGCCGGAGAGGTTGTCGAGCACCGCGACGTCCTCGGCGAGCTTCAAGGGCGCGTAGAGCGGCACCAGCAGCACGCCGGTACCGATGCGCATGCGCCTGGTCACCGCGGCGGCGCCGGCGCAGGCGATAAGCGGCCCGGGACAGAGTCCGTCCTTCTGCGCGTGGTGGGAGACCTGGAAGGCCGACTCGTAGCCCAGATCCTCGGCCACCGGCAGGCACTTCAGCATGTCCTCGTAGGGCTCGCGCGGCGCGATGCCGCTGCCAGGCGGCACCTGCTGCGAGAACAGCAAGCCGAACTTCATGGGCGCGGCCATCACGCCGTCACCGGCGCGACGCGGCAGCCGACCTCCGCGAGCGCGGCATGCACCGCGGCGCCGACCTCGGTCGCGTTCGGTCCGTCGCCGTGGATGCAGAGACTCTCGGCGTCGAGTGCCAGTTCCGAGCCGTCGTTGGCCAGCACCTTGCCGGTGGTCACGTAGCGCTTGACCTGGGCGGCGGCGAACTCGGTGTCGGTCATGTGCTTGGCCCGCTGCAGGACCAGCGAGCCGTCCGGCGCATAGGTGAGATCCGGGTAGATCTCGCCCACGACCCGGATGCCGCGCTTGCGCGCCGCGCGCGGCATGGCTGCGTCGGTCGGCGCGGGCCAGTAGAGCATGGGGGTGTCGACGATGGCGCACATCGCCTCGGCGACGGCGTCCGCCAGTTCGTCGTTGGTGCGCAGCACGGAATAGAACGCGCCATGGGGCTTGATGTGGTGCAGGGTCATGCCGTTGGCCTTGAGCGCCGCCTGCAGCGCGCCCGTCTGGTAGACCACGTAGGCGTAGGCGTCCTCCGGCGTGATGTTCATCGCGCGACGGCCGAAACCGAGCAGGTCTGGCAGGCCGGGGTGTGAGCCGACGACCACCTTGTGCTGGCCGGCGAGCCGGCAGGTGTTGACCATGGTCACCGGATCGCTCGCGTGAAAGCCGCAGGCGACGTTGGCGGTGGTGATGAGCGGCATCATGCCGGCGTCGTTGCCCATCTGCCAGTTGCCGAAGCTCTCACCCATGTCGCAGTTGATGTCGATGGAGGTCAGCATGGCATGCTCCTGTAAAGCCCCAATTGAGGTGTTGCGCGCGAGTTTATCACCCCCCGACGAGGGAACCAGGGTCTGCCCTGGAAGCACTGCGGGCACTGCGCAATACTTGTCGCACGGCACCGCAACGCGTCGCTCAGCAGAAGGAATGCAGACATGGACGGAGGACGGATTCAAAAGCGCACTCGCCTGACCACACAGGACCTCGAGGTGGTCAGGCTTCTGCGCGGACAACCGTCGGCGGTGCTCGAAAGCATCGCGCAGAAAGGCGTGTGCCGCACGTACGACAAGGATGAGCGTGTGATCGACGCAGGCCGGCCGCCCACCGCGGTATTCCTGCTGCTGAGCGGCCAGGTGCGGGTACAACTCCTCGGCCAGGGCCAGCGCAAGATCACCTACCAGTTGCTCAACGCGGGCGAAATGTTCGGCGAACTCGCCTGCATCGACAACGGTCCACGCACCGCCGATGTCACCGCCGAGACCGACGCGGTGGTGGCCCAGATTCCGGCCGGCGAGTTCCGCCGGCTGCTGCACGAGCACGCCGAGTTCGCGCAGGTCATCCTGCAGCGCGTGGTGATGCTGTCGCGCTGGCTGTCGGAGAAGGTGTTCGAATACCACGCCTACAACCTCACCGGGCGGATCTGCGCCGAGCTCCTGCGTCTCTCCA
>JBFWYG010000182.1:0-3076 GCA_050186725.1 Gammaproteobacteria bacterium
CACCCGGCGCTCGCCGCGCCGCTCACCCTCGAGCGCTATCTCGCCATGGACCACGTACATGCGTCCGGCCGGCCAAGGGGACTCGGACACGTCGACATGGCGCTGAAGCGCGCCGGCGAGCAGCGCCGCATCGCGGTGCGCACGCCCCATCACCTCGGCCTGCCCTTCCTGGTGCGTCAGACCGATCTCGCGGCCAGCATTCCGCGCCGCCTGGCCGACGCGCACCAGCTACAGGTGCGCGCCCTGCCCTTTGCCGTCCCGCCCCTGGAAGTCCACGTGATCTGGCACCGCCGCACCGACGCCGACAAGGCCAACCGCTGGCTCCGGGAACTGCTGGCGAGCCTGCACGGGCCTTGATGGCGGTTTAGGGGAGTTGGGAATCGGGGACAGACCACGGTTGCGTACTGACCGTGGTCTGTCACCCGCATTCGAGCAACCGTGGTCTGTCCCCGATTCCCAACCGCCACCCGATTCCAGGACGTCCTCAAGCCTCCCGATGGTAGGCCTTCGACGTCACCAGCCAGGTGCCGTTGATCTTGTGGTAGGAGAGGTAGTCGACGAAGTACATGTCACCGATGCGCACCCGCACCTTGGCCAGCGCCTGGGTGTCGGAGGTGAAGTCCAGCATCAGCACCTGCGGCTCGCGCGGCGCGCCCTGCGCCTTGGGGCTGGTGCGGCCAGCCAGGACTTCCTTGTACTGGGACGCGCCCCAGCAGCTCATCTGGCCTTCACGGAAACCATGCAGCTGGGCAGTGCCGGCGAACACGCTGTCGAAGTTCTTCACGTCACAGTCGTACATGAGGTCGAAGTACTTCTCGAGCGCGACGCTCATTTCATGGATCAGGGTTGGGGTCATGGGGATCTCCGGTGACAAGGGCTTCAAGTTCGGGGCGCCACCCTAGCGGCTGGCACCCCCGACCACAAGGCTGGCCCGGCTCACACGCCGACGATGTCGAAGAAGCGGAAGCTGGCCTCGCCGTCGACGAACTTCGCCAGCTCGTCCAGCACGCCTTGTTCCTTGCGCCAGGCGAAGTAGCGCTCGTAGTGCTGGCGGGAATCCCACAGCTCGACGAAGGCGAAGTTGGTCGGGTCGTCCTGGTTGCGGGTCACCGTCACCGACACGCAGCCCTCGCGGCAGCGGGTGTCGGGAAGGATGTTGCGCAGCCAGCCGGCGAGTTCGTCGGCGTGAGCCTTCTTCGCCTTGAATTCGATGTGGACCATGCAGGTCATGAAGCGTCTCCCGGGTCGGGTGGTGGGTTGGCGAGCCGGTGGGGTCGCCCCAGGGCTGGAATCTGACCGCGAGCGGGAGACAATGGCAAGTGCCGGATAGGTACACCGCGCTTCGTCGGTCACGAAGTGGCCGAGTGCCCCCTTCGGCGTCTGCGCCGGGACGCGGCGCTCAGGATAGAGAGGAGAGTCCCCCATGAGCGCCGTCACCGAACTCGGCTACGTCGTGTTTGGCGTGTCCGACCTGGCCGCCTGGCGTGGCTTCGCCGCGGAGCTGCTCGGTCTCGAGGTAGGCGAAGAGGCGGGCGAAGCGGGCCGTCTATACCTGCGCACCGACTACTGGCATCACCGCGTCGTGCTCGAAGCCGATGGCGCGGATGACCTGACTGCCGCAGGACTGCGTGTCGCCGGCGCCGAGGAACTCGACGGACTGCGCGCGCGTCTGGCGGAAGCGGGCGTCGCTTTCGAGGAGGGTGGCTCGACCCTCGCCGCCGAACGCCGCGTGCTCGACCTGATTCGCCTGCGCGATCCGGCCGGCAATCCGCTCGAGATCTTCCATGGTCCGCTGATCGAACCGCACAAGCCCTTCCACCCCGGGCGGCGCATGCACGGCCGCTTCGCCACCGGCGATCACGGCGGCCTGGGCCACATGATCCTGCGTCACGCGGGCCTCGATAAGACGCAAGCCTTCTATCGCCTGCTCGGCATGCGGGGCGGCCTCGAGTATCGCATCCCGATGCCCGACGGGGTGTTCGACATCCTGTTCATGCATTGCAACCAGCGCGACCACACGCTGGCCTTCGGGCCGCCGAGCAGCAAGTCGATCAATCACCTGATGCTGGAGGTCGAGAACATCGACGACCTCTTCATGACCCACGAGCTCGTGAAGGCGAGCCCGTATCCGATCCTCATCAGCCTCGGCAAGCATGCCAACGACCACATGCTGTCGTTCTACTTCGCTTCGCCGTCGGGCTTCCTGATCGAGGTGGGCCACGGCGGACGCCCGGCGACGCACCAGTCCGAGTACTACGTGCGTGACACCTTTGGCCACGAGTTCAGTGAACAGATCAAGTCGGGCATGAGCCTCGGCTGAGCGCGGAACGACCGCGGCGATCACGATTTTTCTTCGACCCATCGGCGGCGCGCCGACCCACGCCCGCCGAGCTTTGCCAGGAGCCATCATGACCCAGGAGTCTTCACCGCCGGCGCTCAGTGCCGCGCAGATCACGGGGCTGAACAGCGTCGCGACATCCACCCTCACCCACCAGCTGCAGCAGCGCGGCATCCGCAACGCCTTCCTGTCGGGCTTGAAGCCGCTGCACCCCGGCCTGCGCATGGTCGGCCGCGCGCGCACGCTGCGCTACGTGGCGCTGCGCGAAGATCTGCAGAGCCAGTACGCGAGCGGGCTGAACGCCCAGCGTCGCGTGGTGGAGAGCATGCGTCCCGGCGAGGTGCTGATGATCGAGGCGCGCGGCGTGCCGGACGCGGCCACCATCGGCGACATCTATGCGACGCGCGCCTTCAAGCTCGGCGCGACCGGCATCGTCACCGACGGCGCGCTGCGCGACACGCCCGCCATCGTCGACATGCACATGCCGGTCTACCCCCTCGCGTCCCCCGGCGCGACCTCCGGCCGTCAGCACATGCCGTTCTCGGTGGACGAGCCCATCACCTGCGCCGGCGTGTTCGTGGTGCCGGGCGATGTCATCGTCGGCGACGGCGAAGGCGCGGTGGTGATCCCGCAGGCGCTGGTCGACGAGGTGCTGCGCGACGCGCTCGCCCAGGAAGAGCGTGAACGCTTCGCGCTGGAGCGCGTCAGCGCCGGCGAACCGACCATCGGCCTGTTCCC
>JBFWYG010000183.1:0-3022 GCA_050186725.1 Gammaproteobacteria bacterium
TGCGGTCACTCACTCACGCGGGCGCCGGCGGCGGCCAAGGCACGGCTCGGCTTCCTGCCCGAGCAGCCGCCGCTGTACCGCGATCTCCGGGTGGACGATTACCTGGCCGGCTGCGCCCGGTTGCGCGGCGTGGCGCGCGCCGCGGTGCCGGCGGCGGTGGCGCGGGCCAGGGCGCACTGCGGCCTGGAGGCGGTCGGCGCGCGGGTCATCGGCCACCTGTCCAAGGGCTACCAGCAGCGGGTCGGCATCGCCCAGGCGCTGGTCCACGATCCGGCGGTGGTGATCCTGGACGAACCGACCTCGGGCCTCGACCCTGCGCAGATCCGCGAGGTACGCGCGCTCATCGCCGAGCTCGGCCGCGAGCGCGCCGTGATCGTCTCGACCCACATCCTGCCAGAGGTGCGCGCGCTCGCGACCCGTCTCCTGGTCCTGCACCAGGGTCGGGTGGTGCACGACGGGCCCGTCACCGCCAGCGCTCGGCTGCGTGCCCGCCTGCGTCGGCCGCCGCCCGCGGCGGCGCTCGCCGCCCTGCCGGGGGTGACCGCGGTGGAGCAGACCGAGGCAGGCTGGCTGCTGGCCACGGCCACGCCCGAAGACAGCGCCGAAGCACTGGTCACGGCCGCCGCGGCCGGTGACTGGGGGCTCATCGAGCTGGACCCGGCCGACGACGACCTCGAGCGCCTGTTCCTGGCCGTCACCGGCCAGCGCGCGCGGGCCGCCTGAAGGCTGGCGCGCGGCATGGGCGCGATCTTCGCCATGGAATTCGAGCGGCTGTTCCGGCGGCCCTTCGCCTGGTACGCGCTGGCGCTCGCCACCTCGACCATGGCGGCTTTCTATCTCTTCAACCTGCTGCGCTACGACGTGCGCTACGCGCAGCTGCGCGACGCCGGCGTGACGGCCGAGATCCTGGTGCGCTACTTCGGCAGCGCGGCGCTGGTGACGCTGGTGCTGATGCCCTTCGTGACCATGCAGACCCTGGCCGCCGACCGCCGCGACGGTCTGCTGCGTTTTCTCTTCTCGACGCCGCTGTCGAGCGCCGCCATCGTCGGCGGCAAGCTGGCGGCGGTGCTGTGCCTGGCCGCCGCGCTGTGGCTGGTGATGGGGCTGATGCCGCTGACGCTCGCCTGGGGCGCGCCGATCGATCTCGGCGTGTACGCCATGAACCTGCTGGGACTCGCGCTCTTCATGCTGCTGCACGTGTGCCTGGGGCTCATGACCTCGGCCCTCACCGGACAACCGGCGCTGGCGGCGGTGCTCGCGCTGCTCGTGTCGCTCATGCTGTGGCTCGCGGCCATCGTGCAGCAGCTCGATCGCGAGGCGACGCTGCTCGGCGCGCTGTCCACCATGGCGCGCCTGCGTGGCTTCGCGCTTGGCGTGTTCAACCTGGCCGACCTGGCCTACTTCGCGGGGGGCGCGCTGGTGTGCCTGACTCTCGCGGTGTGGGCCGTGGAAGGCCAGCGCCGTTTCGACTGATGGCGCGGCTGCGTCACGCCCTGGTGCCGCTGCTGCTGCTGGCCGCGCTGGTGACGCTGGTGCGCACGCTCGACCAGCACAACCTCGTGCGCGACGTGTCGCGCGACGCGCGCAACTCGCTGGACCCGCGCTCGGTGGCGGTGCTCGCAGAGCTCCACGGCCCGGTGGAGGCGGTCGCGCTGTTGCCCGATCAGCCGGCCATTCGTCGCGCGGTGGGTGATTTCTACGCGCGCTACCAGCGCGCGAAACCCGATCTCAGCCTGCGCTTTGTCGATCCGCGCAAACACGGCGAAGCGCCAGAGCTGAAGCGCGCGCGCATGGGCGAGATCCTGCTCACCCACGGCGCGCGCTTCGAGCGCGTCGACGATCTCTCCGAGAGCGCGACGACCAACGCGCTCGCGCGCCTCGCGCAAGCGCGCGACCGCTACGCGGTGTTCCTCGTCGGCAACGGCGAGCGGCGCGTGCTGCGCGAGGCGAACCATGATCTCTCCGAGTTCGCCAGGCGCCTGCGCGAGCGCGGCCTCGAACTGCGTGAGTACGCGCCGGGCCGCACGGCCGAGATCCCGGACAACACCGCGGTACTGGTGCTCGCCTCGCCCACCATTCCCTACGCGCCCTCGGAGCTCGAGCAGATCGCACGCTACCTCGCGCGCGGCGGCAACCTGCTGTGGCTGACCGAGCCCGATGCCAAGCCGGAACTCGCCGCGCTCGCCGAGCTGCTCGGCGTGCACGCGCTGCCCGGCACGGTGGTCGATCCGGTGGGCGCGACCAAGTTCAAGGATCCGACCTACGCGGTCGCGCTCGACGTCGCGCCGCACGCGCTGCTCGCAGGCTTCAACCAGACCGTCGCCTTTCCCTACGCCGCCGCGCTCGAAGCCGCGCCCAAACCGCCGTGGCGCGCGGCGGTGCTGGCCCACACCGGCGCCGCAGCCTGGAACGAGACCGGACCCTTCAGCGGCAATGTCGGCCACGATGCGGCCGACGAGCATGAGGGCGAACTCACGCTCGGCGTCACGCTCACGCGGCCGCGCGGCGACGGCGGCGAGCAGCGCGTGGTGGTGCTCGGCGACGGCGACTTCCTGTCCAATACCTATGGCGCGAACCTCGGCAACATCGAGTTCGGGCGACGCGTGGTGGAATGGCTGGCGGGCGGCGACGCGCTGCTCGAACTCGCGCTGCCCAAGGCGCCGGATGCGGATCTCGATCTGGCGCTCTGGCAGCGCCTGACCATCTTCCTGTTCTTCGGCCTCGCCCTGCCGCTCGCCTTCGCAGCCAACGGGCTCATCCTGTGGTGGCGCAATCGCAATGCCTGAACTGCCCGAAGTCGAAACCACGCGCCGCGGCGTGATGCCGCTCCTGGCCGGTCGTCGTGTCACGCGGGTCACGGTGCGGGACGCGCGCCTGCGCCGCCCGGTGACGGGGGACCTGGCCGGCATCCTCGCGGGTCAGAAGCTCCTCACCGTGCGCCGGCGGGCGAAATACCTGCTGTTCGACTTCGAGCGCGGCACGCTCATCGTGCATCTCGGCATGTCGGGCAGCCTGCGGGTCG
>JBFWYG010000184.1:0-3010 GCA_050186725.1 Gammaproteobacteria bacterium
CGTGCAGCAGCTCATCGACTCCGGCGTGCTTTCCCGCGAGGCCGCGGCCACGCACCCCGAGCGCAACAAGATCTTCAGCTGCCTGGGCGGCGTCGTGCCCCCGGTGATCGGGGTGGGCTCCGAGTTCTCGCTGCAGAAGGGCGACACCATCCTCCTCTCGACCGACGGCTTCTGGGCGCAGATCCCGCCCGACCTCATCGCGAACCTCCTGCGCAAGCAAGACGTCGTGGGCCTGCTTCCGGGGCTGCTCACCGAGGCGCACAAGCGCGCCGCCGGGCAGTCCGACAACCTTTCCGTCGTCGCCATGACCTGGGAGGCGCAGGACGACCCGCGCCACGCCGACACCGAGCTCATGGAGGGCGACCAGTTCACCACCTCCTCGAACACCGCGGACCTCGAGCGGCCCGCCGCGATGGACGACGTGACCGACGAGGAGATCGAGAAGGCGATCGCGGAGATCCAGAGCGCGATCCGCAAGGTTCCCCGCTAGCCAGCCGAAAGTACGCCATGACCCGCTTCCAGGACCGCCCGGCGGACGCGCTGCGTCCCGTCCGCCTCACGCGCCGCTTCACCCGCCACGCCGAGGGCTCCGCGCTCGTGGAGTTCGGCGAGACGCGCGTGCTGTGCACCGCAAGCGTGGAGGAGAAGGTGCCCGCCTTCCTCAAGGGCAAGGGCTCCGGCTGGGTCACCGCCGAGTACGGGATGCTGCCGCGCGCCACCCACACCCGGGGCGGGCGCGAGGCCGCCGCCGGCAAGCAGTCGGGCCGCACGCAGGAGATCCAGCGCCTCGTGGGACGCGCGCTGCGCGCCGTGACGGACCTCGGCGCCCTGGGCGAGCGCCAGGTCACGCTCGACTGCGACGTGCTGCAGGCCGACGGCGGCACGCGCTGCGCGGCCATCACGGGCGCCATGGTGGCGCTCGCCGACGCGGTCGCGTGGCTGAAGGGCAAGGGCCTCGTGACACGCGAGCCGCTGCGCGACTTCGTGGCGGCGGTCTCCGTGGGCATCGTGGGCGGCGCGGCCTGCCTCGACCTGGACTACGCCGAGGACTCCGCCTGCGACACCGACATGAACGTCGTGATGACCGGCGGCGGCGGGTTCGTCGAGATCCAGGGCACCGCCGAGGGCGCGCCCTTCTCGCGCGAGGAGATGGAGCGCCTGCTGGCGCTCGCGCAAATGGGGATCGCGCGGATCGTCGCCATGCAGCGGGCAGCCCTTACGGCGACCTGATAGACCGACGCGCCCGGGAGGACGCGAGCCGCTTAGCAATCCACCGCCCCAGTGCGATGCCCGGTGTCTCCACGAGCCGATACGACAATTCGGCGCAAAGGAAGAGCATAGGTAGCGACACCACGAGACAGACTAGGTAGGATGCGCCGCCGCCTGCACCAAGGCGTGCGGCCAGATTGCCGTACGCAGGCTCACCCAAGACGAGGATGATGGGATGCAGCAGGTAGATGCTGAAACTTCTGTCGCCCAACCACTGCATCAGCGCGCTACGTAGAGGCGCCGCCGGCCACAGGGACTGCCAGAGGCAGATCGCTGCAAATGCTGCAGCCCACAAGGCGAAGTAGATCCCGGGGCTCCTCCATTGCAGGTAAAGAGGATCTGCGAACGCAACCACCATCAGTACGGTCGCTATGGTGCCGACCCCCCCCCCCCCCCGCGTGGCGGGTAGCCGCGACATGATTCGGCAGGCTACGATTCCGCCAACGAACGAAGGCAAGTTGGACCCGACGAAGAAATACGCGTAGTCGCGAGGCAATGCGGGATTGGATCGAAAATCGGACCAGATGATGACGCTAGCCACCAAGGCCGCCACCCAGACGATAGCGGAGGATTTCCAGCCGACGCAGGCCCACAACAGGAGCGGCAGGATCAGGTAAAAGGCCATCTCTACGCCAACGGACCATCCCGCCCAGACAAGGCTCTGTTCCAATCCCGGACGGAAATTGAACACAAACGTCAAGTTGGCAAGCAGGACATCCCATCCGGGGAACCCGGAACGCCACAGATTCCAAGCCATGACCGCGTAGAACAATGGTGCGATTCTGAAGAATCTCCGAACGGCATAATTCGCGAGAGAAGTCGGCGACACTTCGCTTGAATGAGTCAGCGCAAAGGCGCTCAGGACGAAGAAGAACAAGACGCTGAGGAAAAAGTGCCCGATCAACGTTCCGAAGGGCGGCGCAAGCTCGATGCGCGGAATCGCCTGGGCATGGAATAGAACGACGAGCAAGGCGGCTAGCCCACGCAAGCCGTGAAGGCCCTCGAGTCTGCCCCTCATCGACGTTTGCCCATGTTTCCCTCCGGAAGTGCAGGTGCCGCTAGCGACGACTGCCCCTGCGCCACGCAATGATAGTTCGGACGACCCCTGCCGCAAAAATTGGGTTTCCCGTTCGACCGAGATACCATGGCGGATCTCCATGAAGAAGATCGTCATCGCGTCGAACAACGCGGGGAAATTGCGCGAGCTCCACGCGATCCTCGCGCCGCTGGGATTCGAGACCGTGTCCCAGGGCGAGCTCGGCGTTCCCGAGGCCGAGGAGCCGCACCCCACCTTCGTCGAGAACGCGCTCGCCAAGGCGAGGAACTGCGCGCTCCACACGGGCCTCGCCGCGCTCGCCGACGATTCCGGCCTTTGCGTGGACGCGCTGGGCGGCGCCCCCGGCGTGCACTCGGCGTACTTCGCCGGGCGACTTGGCACCCGCGAGGAGCGCGACCGCGCGAACAACGCCCTCCTCGTCGAGCGGCTCGAGGGCCGCGAGGACCGCGCCGCACACTATGTCTGCGTGATCGTCCTCGTGCGCCGCGCGGACGACCCGGAGCCCGCTATCGCCGAGGGACGCTGGCACGGCGAGATCGCGCGCGCGCCGCGGGGCGAGGGCGGCTTCGGCTACGACCCCCACTTCCTCCTGCCCGCGCTCGGCAAGACCGCGGCGGAGCTCTCGGCCGCGGAGAAGAACCGGCTGAGCCACCGCGCCCTCGCGGCCCGGCTGCTTGCCGACCA
>JBFWYG010000185.1:0-2986 GCA_050186725.1 Gammaproteobacteria bacterium
CATTCGGGTTCTTGAAAGAAAGTGGCCGGGGGCTCCTGACGCTACAGAGCGGTCTCGTGACCCTGGGCGGGACGGGCTCCCCGGCCATCGTTCGTCTAACGCAGAAAACAATACACAAGGGCGGGTTCCAACCCGTCATGCACGACGCACATCGAAACGCCGTACACGGCCGATTGAAATCGGCCCTACAAGCACGGCACCCGTAGGGCGGGTTTCAACCCGCCTTGCACGCCACCCATCGGAACGCAGTGCGCGGCCGATTGAAATCGGCCCTACAAGGGTCGCATCCACGAGCGAAACGAGGGCGCTGTAGGGCGGGTTTCAACCCGCCATGTACCGCGCTAATAGCCACGCCATGCATGGCCGATCGAACTCGGCCCGACTAGATCGCGAGAAGCTTACGGATTCAGGAAGCAGCAGGACTCAACGCCACGGCGGCCGCGGCGGAACTGGAAGACAGCGCCGAGAGCAGCGCCTGGGTCAGGCGGTCGTCGTAGGGTTCGGGGACGTAGTCACTGAAGCCTTCGCGCAGCGCCTCGACCGCAGTCTGGATCTGGCCGCGGGCCGTGGTCATGACGGTAGCGGGCGCGATGCCGGCGGCGACGCAGGCATGCAGGAGTTCGACGCTGGTGCCGCCCTTGTCGAGTGAGGCATCCACCACCATGGCATGGCGGCGCGCGATGCGCAGCAGCGCGAGCGCCTCGGCGGCGCTCGCGCATGCGGTGACGTCGAACTGGGCGGCGAGCACCGCGACGATGCGGTTGCGCGCCGCGGGATCCGGGTTCACCACCAGGACCGAAGGTCGCGGTCGTGCCTCGGTACCCACGGCGACAATCCGCCTCGAGCTCAGACCGAGCCCAGCCGGGCCGCGGCGTTGGAGGACTCGCCCGCGATCGCGCGCAGCCGCTCGAGGGAGAGGATGCGCACGTAGCGGCGATCGACCGCGATGATGCCCTGGGCCTGGAGGTCGCCGAACAGGCGGCTCACGGTCTCGACCGCGAGCGACAGGTAATTGGCGATGTCCTGGCGCGGCATGCTGAGGTTGAACTCGACCCGCGAGCAGCCGCGCGCGGCGAAGCGGTTGGAGAGATAAAGCAGCAGGCTCGCGAAGCGCGCCTGGGCCGACTTCTGGCCGAGCAGCAGCGCGTGGTTGTTCTTCTCCATCATCTGCCGGGCGGCCGAACGCATGACCTCGGCCCACAGCTTCGGCGTGCGCGCGGCGATGGATTCGATGGAGGCAAAGGGAATGCGGCACAGCGACGCGGTCTCGAGCGCGACCACCGCCGTCTGGTGATGACCGTTGGCGACGGCGTCGAAGCCGAGCAGGTCTCCCGGGTAGTGGAAGGCGACGATCTGCTCGAGGCCGTCGGCGTTGTCGAAATAGGACTTCGCCGAGCCGGAGCGCAGGATGTACAGGAACTCGAGCGGCTCGCCCTGCTGGAATACGTGCGTGTTGCGCTTCAGCGGCGCGGAGCAGCGCAGGCCCGGGCCTTCCTCGCCCGCCACCGCGAAGCCGTGGGCGACGCAGGAGCGCGACCACTGGCACTCGCCGCAGGAGACGGCGAGCTTCGGAAAATCAAAGACGTTGCTGCGCATGCTTGTTCATCCCCGAGATGTGAAATCTTGTGGGGACATTTATAGGCAGCGCCGGGCCGTGCCGAAATTCGCGGTTTCGCGTAAGGGCTTTCGGGAATTACGTAACGGGTGGGACAGACCCCGCACGGGCTCTGTCCCGGCTACGGGGCTCTTCGCGGCGGACGGGACCGATGCAACGGATGGGACAGACCCCGTACGGGGTCTGTCCCGGCCTCTGGCTCCTCACCCCTCGGCCGCGTAGCGATTGACCATGGTGACGAGTTCCGCCAGCGAGCGGGCGCCGGTCTTGGTCATGACCTTGGCGCGGTGGATCTCGACGGTGCGCTCGGAGAGCCCGAGTTCGATGGCGATGACCTTGTTGGCCTGGCCGGCGACGATACGCTCCATCACCTCCCGCTCGCGCGGCGAGAGCAGTTCGATGCGCGCGGCGAGCGTCGCATGTTCGGCGCGCGCGGCGCGGGCATTGCGGTCCAGTTCCAGGGCCTTGTTGATGCGGTCGAGCAGCTGCTGGTCGTTGAACGGCTTCTCGATGAAGTCCACCGCGCCGCTCTTCATGGCGCGGACGGCCATGGCGACGTCGCCGTGGCCGGTGATGAAGATCACCGGCAGGCCGATGGCGCGGCGGTTCAGTTCCTCCTGCATCTCGAGCCCGCTCATGCCGGGCATGCGGATGTCCAGCACCAGACAGCCGGAGCGTTCGGGATCGCAGGCGCCCAGGAACGCGGCCGCCGATTCGAAGGTCTCCACCGCCAGGCCCATGGAGCGGATCAGTAGGGACAGCGACATCCGCACCGCCTGGTCGTCGTCCACCACGAATACGGTCTGTGTCAGGGTCGTCATGTCGTTCCCAGCGCGACGGGCAGGATGAGGGTGAAGCAAGCGCCGCCCTGCGGCGCGTCGGAGTATCGCAGGCTGCCGCCGTGGGTGGAAATGATCGAATGGCTGATGGACAGCCCCATGCCCATGCCCTCGCTCTTGGTGGTCTGGAAGGGCTGGAACAGACGCTCGCGCATCTCCTGCGCGACACCGGGGCCGCAGTCACAGAACTGGGCCTCCACCCCCTCGTCCCCCAGCCGGGTGCGGATGGTCATCACCCGCGCCGATTCCGCCAGAGGCATCATGGCGTCGATGGCATTGCGGATGAGGTTGAGGCACACCTGCTGGATCTGCACCGCGTCGGCCAGCACCAGGGGCAGGTCAGGGGTCAGATCGGTGTCGATGCGGGTCTGGTTGGCGGTGGCGTCGATGGCGGCCAGCGCCAGTACGCTCGCGATGATGTCGTTCATCGCCACGCCTTCCCGCCCGCCATCATGGTGGCTGACGAAGCCGCGGATGCGCCGTACCACGTCGCCGGCGCGCAGGGCCTGCGCGGCGACCGCCTGCAGGGACT
>JBFWYG010000186.1:0-2891 GCA_050186725.1 Gammaproteobacteria bacterium
TGGCGCTCGCCTCTGCCTCCCCGGACGCGCTGTGCGCCGACGGCGCGCCGCTGCGCGACGGCGAACTCGGCATGCCGGGCTGGCTCGCGTCGCGCTTCAACAATCTCGCCGCGCCGATCTACGGCGGATCGAACGAGGTGCAGCGCAATCTAGTGTTCCGCGCGCTGCGCCAAGCCTGGGGGAGCGCGTGATGAGCCGTCTGCACGCAAGCGAGGAACGTGCGGCGCTGGATGAGAGCGTGCGCCGCTGGTGCGATGAGCGCCTGGCCGATCTCGCCGTGCCGCGCTTCGATGCGGCGCGCTGGCGCGAGATGGCAGGCTTAGGCTGGCTGGCGGCGGTGCTCGATGAGGCGGCCGGCGGTCTCGGCCTGTCGCCATCACATGCGAGCGTGATCGCCGAGGGCCTGGCGCCTGCAGCCTCGCTCGAACCCTTCGCGACGCAGGTCGCGCTCGGCGGCTGGGTGCTGGTGCGCGCCCGGCCCGGCGCCGCGCGCGACGCATTGCTCGCGGCCTGGCTGGCGGGAGAGGCGCTGGTGGCGCTCGCCGACGGCGATCCTGGGACGCCGCCCTGGACGCCGCGGCCCGCGTTTCGTGTTCGCCGTGTCGACGGCGACCTGCTGCTGGACGGTGAATCGCCGTTGGTGCTGGACGGCATGCTCGCCACCCACTGCCTGCTGGCAGTCGCGGACGAGCGCGACGCGAATGCCTTGTACGTGCTGCCCGCCACGGCGCTCATGCGCGAGGCGCGCGAGACGATCGACGGTCGTGGGCACGCGCGTGTGCGCTGTGAAGGTGTGACCGCGCCCGCTGGCGCGCGGCTCGAGTTCGAGGCGGGCACGGACGCGGTGCTCGCCGAAGCCGCCTGGTTGCACGCGCTGTGCGCCTCTGCCGAGAGCGTCGGGCTTCTGCGCGTCATGCTGCGCGCGAGCGTGGTGTATCTTGGCCAGCGCGAGCAGTTCGGCCGCGCGCTCATCGAGTTCCAGGTGCTGCAGCATCGCCTGGTCGACATGACGCTCACGCTCACGCGTCTCGAATCCCTGCTCGAGGTTGCGCGCTTCAAGGCTGACGAACTCGGCCTCGTCGCCGCGGCGCCGTGGATCGCGGCGGCCAAGGCCGCGACAGGCGAAGAGGGACGCGCGGTGGCGCGCGCCGCGGTGCAACTGCACGGCGCTATCGGGCTCACCGCGGAACTCGCGCTCGGTCGGCAGCTGCGGCGGCTGACGGCGCTGGAACTGCTGGCCGGCACGACCGCGCAGCACGAGGCGCACTGGCGCGTGACGCGCGCGGCGCCGGGTGTCGCGACTTTACCTGCCGTGTCATTGAGCTCGCGCGACGGCTGAGCGAGTCTGGTTGCCCTTGCCATCAACAGCGACCGGAGTCAGCACCATGTCAATCCCGAACGCAGATCTCGACGCGCGCACCACCGCCGTCATGCAGCGTTTCAACGACGCATTCCAGCGCCACGCCCCCGAGCTGCTCGTCCCGCTCATCGGACCCGACTGCACGCTGGAGAACACCACACCGGCGCCGGACGGTGCGCGCCATCTCGGTCGCGACGCCTGTCTCGCTGTCTGGCGCGAGATCGCCGCCAATCGTTACGGCAATTTCGAACTCGAGCGCACACTCGTGTTCGGCGAGCGCGCCGTCATCCAGTGGCGCTATCGCTGGGGCGATGGCCCCGCCGACAGCGTTCGAGGCCTGAACCTGATGCGCGTCCAGGACGGGCTCATCGTCGAGGGTCAGGGCTACATGAAGGCGCTGTGAATCGCCATGCGGCCGGCACGCGCGGCGGTTTCGGCGCGCTCCTGCGGCGCTGGCGCGAGTTCCGCGGCCTGACCCAGCTCGACCTCGCGCTCGATGCGCGCATCTCGGCGCGGCACCTGAGCTTTCTCGAGACCGGCAAGACCCAGCCGAGCCGCGAGATGCTCATCGTGCTCGCGCAGGTGCTGGACATCCCGCTGCGGGAACGCAATCTGCTGTGCCTCGCCGCCGGCTTCGCGCCGCTCTACGCCGAAACGCCACTGGAGGCCGCGCCGATGGACGAGGCGCGCCAGGCGCTCATGCTGATCCTGCGGCAGCACGAGCCCTACAGCGCCTTCGCCTGCGATCGCCACTGGAACTTGGTGATGTCGAACGAGGCGCACGTCGAATTCCTGCGTTATACCGTCGGCGCGAGCGCGGAGGCGCTCGTCGCCTACCAGGTGCTGCCCGCGCCCCGGCTGAACGTGCTGCACCTGGTGTTCGACCCGCGCGCGGTGCGGCCCTACATCGTGAACTGGGTCGAGGTCGCGAAGGCAATGCTCGACCAGGTGCAGCGCGCGGCGGCCTGGACTCAAGATCCCGCGCTGCACGCTCTGATCGCGCGGCTGCTGGATTACCCGGACGTGCCGGGTGACTGGCAGGCGCCGGACCTCTCCGCGCCGCGCCGCCTGATGATCCCCTGCGAGCTCCGCTCGCTCGGCGCACCCAGGACCTTGCGCATGTTCAGCACCGTCACCACCCTCTCGGGTCCACAGGACATCACTTTGCAGGATTTACACATCGAGGCCTTCTACCCGGCGGATGAAGCGAGCGCGTCCCAGCGTCTCTACGGACGATGACTGCGCCTATACTCGCTGCACGCACAGAGCGCGCTGGCCACTCGGCCGCGGCCCAGTGCCTGCCGTGACCATCCAAAGGGGAGCAACGCCATGCACCGCAGTCTCGTCGCCTGGACTCTCATCGCGCTGGGATGCGCCGCCACCGCCCACGCCGCCGATGCGCCGCACAGCATGACTGGCTGTCTGCGCGCCGGCAGCGCGACCGGTACCTTCGAACTGACCGATCTCGGACTGGCTGACGGACCTAAGTCAGTGCTCATCGCTTCCAGCAGCGCGGATCTCGCCGGCCACG
>JBFWYG010000187.1:0-2874 GCA_050186725.1 Gammaproteobacteria bacterium
CCCGCAATACGGGATGGAATACTGGCCCGCGAACGCGAAGATCATCCAGATCGACGCGGACGCGAAGATGCTGGGCCTCGTGAAGCCCATCGGCGTGGGGATCAACGGCGACGCGAAGGCCGCGGCCTCCGCGCTCGCCGCACGCCTCGCGGGGAAGACGCTCGCCTGCCACGCGAACAAGGCCGAGCGCGATGCCGCCATCAAGGCCGAGAAGGCCGCGTGGGAAGCCGAGCTCGACAAGTGGGCGCACGAGACGGACCCGTACTCGGTGGAGATTTCGAAGGGCTCCTCCGCCATGCACCCGCGGCAGATGTTGCGCGCGCTCGAGCGTGCGATGCCCAAGGGTGCGATGGTCTCCACCGACATCGGCAACATCTGCTCGGTGTCGAATTCGTACCTGCGCTTCGACGAGCCGCGCTCCATGCTCGCCGCCATGAGCTTCGGCAACTGCGGCTACGCCTTCCCGGTGGCCTGCGGCGCGAAGGTGGCGCGGCCCGACCGGCCCGCGATCGCCTATGTCGGCGACGGCGCGTGGGGCATTTCGCTCAATGAACTCCTCACCTGCGCGCGCGAGAAGATCGGCGTGACGGTGGTCGTCTTCAACAACGGCCAGTGGGGCGCGGAGAAGAAGAACCACGTGGACTTCTACTCGCGCCGCTACCAGGGCGTGGAGCTGGTGAACCCGAGCTGGGTGGCGGTGGCGAAGAGCTTCGGCTGCGAGGGCGTGGTGGTGGACAAGGTGGGCGACCGTGATCGAGATGATGGTCACGAAGGAACTGGGCGACCCGTTCCGCCGCGACGCGCTCTCGAAACCCGTGCGGCACCTCGCCAAGTACAAGAAATTCGTCTGAACGGCCGGCCGCCGGCGGTTCCGGCACGACACGCCGCCATCGGCGCGCCTAGAATGGGTCTCGACTCGACTCCCGCAGGCGCGCCGTGGCGCAACTTTCCTTCGCAGGCAAGCCGGCCTTCCGGGCGAGCGCCGTGCTCGCCGCGCAGCGCCTCGACCTGCGCGCCTGGCGCCCGGCGGAAACGCTCGCCACCAACCCGCTGACGGTGCCCGTCCGCGGCGGCGGCGCGGCGGTGCTGTTCCGCTACGGCGCCGTCGTGTTCTTCGACACCGGCCCCGAGGCGGCGGCCGCCTTTCTCGCCGGCATCCAGCCCTTCATCGGCAATCCGTATCCCTCACCCGAGACCGAGACGGTGGAGGTGCGCGTGGATGCGGCCGTCAAGGAAGGGATGAAGGAGGAATCGGTCTACCTGGAGGCGCTGTCGGTCGAGCGCCTGCAGGTGATCGCCGACGTGCTGTCGAAGAGCGTGCTGCTGGCGTCGTACGAGTCCAGCATCGCCGGCAGCCTCGAACGCATGGAGAGCCTGGCGGTGGAGCTGGAGCGCACCGGGCGGATCGCCGCCAGGACGCGCAGCCTCCTCCAGGACGTCGGCGCCACCCTGCACTCCGAGCACCTGGTGGTGGGGCGCGCCGCGGTCGGCGACAAGCCGGAGATCCTGTGGGACTACCCCGCGCTGGAGGGCCTGTACCTGCGCCTCGAGGACGAGTTCGAGCTGCAGGAGCGCCACGCCGCCCTGGAGCAGAAGCTGGGACTGGTGGCCCGGACCGCGCGCACCCTGCTCGACACGCTCAACACGCGGCACTCGCTGCGCGTGGAGTGGTACATCGTGATCCTGATCGTGGTCGAGATCGTCCTCACGCTCTACGAGCTGTTCGTCCGCGGGCGCTAGGTGCCTGGACGTCGAGAAGCCTCGCGCTGCCGCTGCCGCGTCGCGCCTGTCCGGCGATGCTGAGCCTGCTCGACCGCCTGCCGTGGGCCTGGTTGCTGCTGCTGGCGGCCTGGATGGCCATCGCGCCGATCACGCCCGAGCCACATCTGGTCGAGAAGCTCCGCCTTCTGGTCCATGGCGCGCTGGTGCGCCCACTCGACATCCTCGACCTGGTCATGCATGCGACACCGCTGCTGCTGGTGGCGCTCAAGCTGTGGCGACAGTTGCGCGCGCATCGGCCCTGACGGGGAAAATTGGGGTCAGGTTCATTTTCGAACCTGTCCCCATTTCCAAGCCAGGGACAGGTTCGAAAATGAACCTGACCCCGATATCACGGGTCGCCCGCGAGCTTCGCGACGGCGAAGCGCGTAGCTTCGCCCGCGTTCACCGGCCCCGCGTCGCCGGAAGCGCCGGCGACCAGGATCCCGCCATCCGGCCCGACGCTGACGTGGCTCGGTGCCAGGCGCCGGCCGAAGGAAAGCAGCGGCGTGTAGCCCGTCCCGAGCGTTCCGAAGGAGAGGTCCGCGCCTCCATCCACGTTCAACCGGCCGATTCGCGGCTGCGAACGATCGATGCGATCGCTTCCCGGGGGCGCGGACAGGTCGTCGCCGAGCGCGGGATAGCCGGCGATCAGGTACTTGCCGTCGGATGGCCTCGCGACCGCGGCAAGCTTCGCGACGTGCAGGTCCGTCGGGCCGGTGACCCCGCCGTCGAAGCGGCTGGCATCGAGCGACCCGTCGGCCGTCATCGTCGCGATCATGTAGTGGTAGTGGAGGTTGCCGTTCAGCTCGCGGCGAATCTGGAGGAAGAGGGCCGCGCCCCCGCCCGGCAGCGCGAACAGGGCCACGGGCGTGGCTCGGTTCCACTGGAACGGCCAGGGGAGCATGACCCGGCCTCCGGTGCCGTGGCTCGCGTCGAGCGTGCCGTCCGGAAGCAACCGGGAGACGCAGACCGCGACGTCCGGCGCACCGCCGGTCGCGAAGGATTGCGCGAGGAGCAGCTTGCCGTCCGCGTGGCGCGCCATGACCGCGCCAAGGGAACTCTGGGGAATGAGGCCGGGGCAGTCGATCGAGGCGGCCGCGTTGGCCTTGAACG
>JBFWYG010000188.1:0-2852 GCA_050186725.1 Gammaproteobacteria bacterium
ACGCCACGGCCGCGGTCGGTGCGTCGCTGGCGGTCTCCTGCCAGCTGCGCAGCTCCGGCAGCACATCGCTCGCGATGAGCCGCATGCTGCTCTCCGCCATGTCGAACGGCATGCCGCCGTAGCTGACGATGGAGTTCCACTCGTAGTGGCCGATCACCTCACGTCGCGCGTGCAGGGTATCGAGGATCTGCTGCGGCGTGCCGCAGGCCTGGTGCGCGATGTAGTCCTCCACCGCCGCGTCGAGTCCGAGCGAATTCAGGAACTCGGCGGCCGCGCCGTAGCCCTCGTAGCCCTTGATCTCCTTGTGGTAGTCGGCCATGAACTCGTAGTGCTGCAGGATCGACAGGTAGTTGGTCGCCAGGTACTTGCGCGCCACGTCGCGCGCCTTGCCGGCGTCGCGGTCGCAGTAGCAGAAGTCGAGCAGCAGCGGCGGCGGCGCGGCGCGCCCGTGAGTCTTGCGGTAGGCGCCGCGGTAGAGGTCGAAGTTGGGCAGGTGCTTGTCCATCGAGAACTGCACGAAGCACATCATGCGCGCGCCCAACTCGCCGACGATGGCGGCGGACTCGGCCGACATGGCGACCGCGTACAGGCGGTCGCGCGCGCTCATGGTCGGCGCCGGCCGGATCTCCGTGCGCTTCTGCGGGAAGTGCGGGCCCGCGCCTTCGATGTAGCCGGTGTCCAGCGCGTCGACGATCATGCGCGCCGCCTCGTCGAAGCGGCTGCGCGTCTCGTGCATCGGAATGCCGAAGGACTCGAACTCGTTGCGCGACAGGCCGCGGCCGAAGCCGATCAGGTAGCGGCCGTTGGACATCGCGTCGATGGTGGTGATCTTCTCCACCAGGCGAATCGGCTGGGTCCACCAAGGCAGGATGAGCGCCGCGCTGCCGAGCTGGATCTTGCGCGTGCGGGCCGCCAGCCAGGTCAGGATCTGGATGTTGTCGACGGCCATCGAGTAGGTCTCGAAGTGATGCTCGGCGCACCAGATGACGTCGTAACCGAGATCTTCGGCGAGTTCGGCCAGGCGCATCTCCTGGCGCACCATCTCGTCGTCGCCAAGCCCTTCGTGCAGGTTGGCCATCATCATCATGTAGCCCGTCTTCATCGAGGTGAATCCTTCTTGCGCTGAACGTTGGGGGCGGGTTTGAGCAGGCTCAACCCGGGAGAAGTCTTGCCGGCGGGCGCGAGCGTGCGCTGCGCCTCGCGCATGCGCCGCAGCAGGCGCGCGCGCTGCGGGTCGTTCGCCATCGGCAGCAGCACGAGCGCCGTGCCGTAGGTGACGCGCGCGCGAAAGGCGTCGGCGCCGACGTCGTCGTGGATCCAGAATTCGAGCTCGCCCATGAAGAGCCCCATCAGCGTGTACTTGATGAGGCCGCGGTCGAAGGGCGGCGGCAGCATCGGCGCGGCGGCTTCCAGCGCGGTGTCCCAGTACTCGAGCGAGCGCGCCACGAAGGCCGGGCGATGCACGGGATCGATCACGCCGAGCAGGAACTGGTAGAGAGGCCGAATGAAACCCGGGTCCTGGATGAAGAGATCCGCGGCGCGCTCCGCGGCCTCGAGCACCCGATCGAGCGGGTCCGCCGCGGTGAAGGACAGGCCGTGAAACACCACCTCGTCCAGCGAGCGTGCCAGCAGCGAGTACAGCAGCCCGTCCTTGGACGAGAACAGGTTGTAGGGCGTCGCGGGACTCACGCCGGCCTCTTCGGCCAATGCCCGCATGGAGAAGTCCGTCGTGCCGGTACGCCGGATGAGCAACGCGGCCGCGTCGAGGATGGCGTGCCGACGTGCGTCGACCTGGCGTTGCCGGAGTGACATGGAGCGCACTATAAAAATAGAGCATGCTCTAATTCAATACATCGATCGGGGGGCTGCCTTTCGTCTGGAACAACGGCCGATACGTTGGGAACGAAATGGCCGGTTGAAACCGGCCCTACAGGAAGAGCGATTGGAACCGATCTTTTGTAGGGCCGATTTCAATCGGCCGGGCGGGGCGCCAGGCGAACGGCCATACATGCCAACCCGGCCCTCCACCCCACCCAATTCTTCGCCCCCATCACATGCGTTAACATCCTGCGCCGCGCCTCGAGCGCAGCCTTCACGACTCACCGCCGCCCGTGTTCCAGGAAGCTCCGCCATGACCGACACCACCTCCAATTCCCAGCCGCTCCGCGTCATCGTCATCGGCGCCGGCATGGCCGGCATCCTTGCCGGCATTCGGCTGCAGCAGTACGGCTACAGCAACTACGTCATCTACGAGAAGTCCGACCGGCTCGGCGGCACCTGGCGCGAGAACACCTATCCGGGCATCGCCTGCGACGTGCCCGCGCATCTCTACACCTATTCCTTCGAGCCGAACCCGGACTGGAGCCGCACCTTCGCGGGCGGCGCCGAGATCCAGGCCTACTTCGAGCGCATCGCGGCCAAGTACCACATCACGGAGCGCGTGCGCTTCAACGAGGAGATCACCCACTGCGAGTTCCACGACGGCCGCTGGCATGTGCGCACCTCGCGTGGGCGTGAAGACGAGGCGGCGGTGATCATCGCCGCGACCGGCGTGTTGCATCATCCGAACGTCGCGCAGCTGCCGGGGCTCGACACATTCAAGGGCGCGTGTTTCCACAGCGCGCGCTGGGATCATTCCGTACCGCTCGCCGGCAAGCGGGTCGGGGTGGTCGGCACCGGCTCCACCGCCATCCAGATCACCACCGCGCTGGCCGACAAGGTCGGGCACTACGCGCTCTTCCAGCGCACCGCGCAGTGGGTGATGCCGATGGAAGACCGGCCCTACACCGATGAAGAGCGCGCCGCGTTCCGCGCCGACGCGCGCAAGCTCTATGACCTGCGCGCGCAGCTCG
>JBFWYG010000189.1:0-2851 GCA_050186725.1 Gammaproteobacteria bacterium
GGCTTCGGCCAGCAGCCGGCGGTCATCAACGGCTTCAGCGAGCTCATCCTCGAGGTATTCGGCGCGACGGTCGGCGCGCATGCGCGGAGCGCGGTCGGCATGGCGGAACTGCCGTTCAACCTGCCGGTGGAGATCGAGGCGGAGGTGGAACTGCATCCGGCGACCACCTGAAGCCGGGCAGGGCGGCGTCGCGCGCTGTCGCTGGTGATCTGTCGCGAGGGCCTGCGGGACGGCTAGCATGGGGCTTACGCGATCAGAGGAGCCTCCCATGCAAAGAACAGCCCGCTGCCATTGCGGCGCGGTGACGGTCGAGGTGCGGGGCGACCCGCAGTTCACCTTCATGTGCCACTGCGAGTTCTGCCAGCGCAGAACCGGCACCAGCTACCACCTCGACGCGTGGTTCGCGCGTGACGCGGCGACCGTCGGGGGCGAGACGCGCACCTACACCCGCACCGGCGATCGGGGTGACAGCCTGGTGTTCCATTTCTGCCCGACCTGCGGCAGCAACGTGTACTTCTACCTGCCGGCCGTGCTGCCGGACATGATCGGCGTGGCGGTCGGCTGTTTCGCCGACCCGGACTTCCCGGCGCCGCAGGTCTCGCTCTACGAGCAGCGCCGCCACCGGTGGGTCGAGGTCCCTGCGGGCACGGTCAGGCACGCGCGCGGCGTGACGCTGTGAGGGCGCCGCGCGGACGTTCGCGCGTCATATTCACGCGCCGCGGGGGCCGCGGCGGATTGCCCTCGCGGCCCGTGCCGGGCACGTCGAGCACGGTGCCCTGCCCATTCATGGCCATCAAAAGGAGCATGCAACCATGAGCGAACTCAGCTATCTGGACCGGGTGAAGGTGCAATGCGAGATCCTCCTGCCGTTCTATCGGCGGGTGCGGGCGGAACTCGGCGCGGAGAAGGCCGCGGCGATGCTCCGCGAGGCGGTGCGGGAATACGGACTCGGCATGGGGCAGGTGATGGCCAGCGCCATTCCCGGCGAATCGGTCGCGCAGGTGAAGGCCATGATGCCGATGTTCGCGGCCGGCAATGCGCTCGACGTCGAGCCGGTCGCGGACACGCCGGCGGAGTTCTCGGTCAACGTGCGCGGCTGCCGCTACGCGGAATACTTCAAGGGACTCGACGAAGCCGAGTTCGGCGCGATGATCACCTGCGAGGCGGACTGGCCGATGATGGAGACCTTCACCAGTACCGTGACCATGGAGCGCACGCGCACCATCATGTCCGGCGGCGGTCACTGCGATTTCCGCTGGCGGGCGAAGTCCTGACGGCCTCGAGGGACGCAACGGCGGAGTCCGCGCCCGCACGCGGACTCACCGAATTCAGGGGAGCACGACATGCCTGCCCAGACCTGCCAGTGCCCCTGCGGCCACACGCGCCTTGAGATCGTCGGACGGCCGCTGTTTCGCATCCTGTGCCACTGCACCATCTGCCAGCGCTTCAACGCCGCGCCCTTCGCCGACGTGGTGGTCTACGACGCGGTCGCCGTGCAGTCCCCCACCGCGGGCTGCGTGAGCTTCCAGGCCTACAAGCCGCCGCCGAACGTGCAGCGCGGCAAGTGCAAGCAATGCGGCGCGCCGGCCATCGAGGTCTTCGCGGCGCCATTGTTTCCGAAGCTGACGATGGTGCCGACGCCGGTGCACGCAAAGCTCGACATGCTGCCGGTGCCGGTTGGCCACATGTTCTACGACAAGCGCGTCGCCGATGTCGCCGACGCGCTGCCGAAGCACTTGGGCTTCCTTGCGAGCCAGGGCAGCTTCGTGCGTCATCTGCTGGCGGCGAAGCTCTTGCGGGGTTGACTGCGCGGCGCTAGTCCGCCAGCACCAGCAAGGTCTGCCCCGGCGCGACGTGCGCGCCGGGCTTGCACAGCACCCGCGCCACGGTGCCGGCGTGTTCGGCGACCACCGCTATCTCCATCTTCATCGATTCCACCACCACCAGCGTGTCGCCGGGTGCGACTCGTGCGCCGGGTTCCACCAGTACCTGCCACACGCTGCCGTGCACGTGGGTGCTGACGGCGCGTTCGCCGGCGGTGAGCGCGAGCTCGTCGGCGTCCAGCGCGACCGCATGGCCGTCGTCCGCGACCAGGTCCTGGCCGGCCGCGGCCCAGCGCGCGCGCTCCGCCTCGAAGGCCGCCTGCTGGGTGGCCTTGAAGGCCGCGATGCCGTCCTGGTGCTCGGCGAGGAAGGCCTGGTAGCGCGACAGGCTGAAACTCGTCTCCTCGATGCGGAGATCGTAGCGTCCGCGCGGAAAGTCCTCGCGCAGACGCGCGAGTTCCTCGGCGCTCACGGGGAAGAAGCGGATCTGATCGAAGAAGCGCAGCAACCACGGCCGGGTAAAGGCCTGCGTGCCGCGGTAGCGGTTCCACATCTGCAGCGTGCGGCCGACGAACTGGTAGCCGCCCGGGCCTTCCATGCCGTAGATGCAGAGATAGGAGCCGCCGATGCCGACCGCGTTCTCCGGTGTCCAGGTGCGCGCCGGGTTGTACTTGGTGGTCACCAGGCGATGACGTGGATCGAGCGGCGTCGCGACCGGCGCGCCGAGGTACACGTCGCCGAGGCCCATGACCAGGTAGGACGCGCCGAACACGATGTCCTTCACCGCGTCTTCGTCGGCCAGCCCGTTGATGCGCCGGATGAACTCGATGTTGCTCGGACACCAGGGCGCGTCGGGCCGTACAGACTGCATGTACTTGTCGATGGCGAGCCGCGTGGACGGGTCGTCCCAGGCGAGCGGCAGATGCACGATGCGGGACGGCACCTCGTCGGCGAGGGTGTGATCGAGATCGCCGAGCAGCGCGTCCAGTTCGCGCAACAGCGTCGCCTGCGCCAGGCGGCGCGGCTCG
>JBFWYG010000190.1:0-2729 GCA_050186725.1 Gammaproteobacteria bacterium
ACCTCTACCAGGGCACCGAGCTGTGGGACCTGTCGCTGGTCGATCCCGACAATCGTCGTCCGGTCGACTTCGCGCGGCGCGCGGCGCTGCTGGACGAGGTGCGCGCCGCGGCCGCGGGCGACGCGCTCGACGCCGCGCTCGCCGGCTGGGCGGCCGACCTCGCCGATGGACGGCTGAAGCTCCACCTGGTGCATCGCCTGCTCGACCTGCGGCGGCGGCTGCCGACCCTGTTCCGCGACGGCGGCTACCAGCCGCTGACCGTGAGCGGCAGCGCCGCGCAGCACGTCATCGCCTTTCAGCGCGAGTGCGCGGGCGAGCGCGTGGTGGTGGTGGCGGGACGGCTGTTCGCCGCCCTGGGTGGCGACGCAGGTTACATGCCGGTGGGCGCGGCGCTGTGGGGTGACACCGCGGTGCTGCTGCCGGGCGAGGGCGCGTGTGTCTTCAGCGACGAACTGCGTGGGCGCGAGGTGCACGTGGGCGACGGCCGAGTGGCCGTCGCCGAATTGTTCGAGACGTTTCCGGGCTGTGCGCTGCGCGGCGCGTGAGGCGCCAGCGACGCGCGACCCCGAGTGGATCGCGCGTCGCGGCGGCTCACACGCGTTGCAGCGCGAGCACCGCGCCGGCGCCGTCGGCGCCGAGCAGCAGGCGGCCGTCGCGGGTGGCGACGAGATCGGCGAAGGGCAGCAGCGGCCCGGGCATCAGGCCGGCGATACCGGGCAGCACGCGCGGCACGATGCCAGGCGCCGCGCCGAGCGGCAGGCCGTCCGCAACCGTCGCCGAGCTGCCGCTCGTGAGCGACAGGCAGGTGAGGCTGCGCGCGGCGCGATCGACCACGAAGAGTTCGTCGCCGAGGAGCGCGAGACCATGGGGTTCGGCGAGGCCGGTCAAGACCTGCGTCGCCACCCCGTTCCGCACGTGCATCACGCGCCCCGCGCCGGCTTCGCTGACGAAGCACCCGCCGTCAGCCGTGGCGACCACCCCGGTCGGCGCGACCAGTCCGCCCACCACCACCGTGCAGCGGCCATCGTCGCCGATGCGCAGCAGTCGACCGGCGCCGCGCTCGCAGGCCAGCACGCCGCCGTCGGGCAGGACGGCGAGGCCCATCACCTGCTGCAGATCGCTCGCCAGCACGGTGCGCTCACCCTCCGGCCGGAAGCGCGTGACGGTGCCGGCGGTGGTGGAGATCAGCCACGCGCCGTCGCCGGCCACCGCCACGCCGGTCGCGAAGCCCGGGAACTCGTGGGTGATGAGCAGGCCCCAGCGGCCCGCCAGGCGGCCGTCGCGCTCGTGCTGGGCGAGGCTCATGCCGTCCGCCACCAGCAGACGATCCTCCGCGTCCAGCGCCAGCCCGAACGGTCCGAGCATGCCGGGCGCGACCAGCACGCGCTCGCGTCCGTCGCCGCCGATCTCGGCCACGCCGCCATCGACGAAGTGCGACACGAACATGCGGCCGTCGGGTGCGAAGGCGAAGTTGTCGATGCCGCTGCGCACGCGCGTCAGCACGTGGCGCGTGGCGGTCGCGAGGTCGATGCGCGTGATGTCGCCGCTGCCGGCCTCGGTCGTCCACAACTCGCCCTGTGGACTCCACTTCACCGCGGTGGGCAGCGCGAGACCGGACATGACGCGTTCCGGTGTGCCGCCCTCGGCCTTCACGCGCCAGATCTCGCCGTCCACCACCTGCGGAAAATACAGGCAGCCGTCCGGGCCCATGGACAGCGCGTTGGGGAAATTCAGGTTGTCCGCGATGAGGCGCGGCGCGCGGCCGTCGGCATACAGTTCGAACAGCCGGCCGCCGGGGCGGAACTCGTCCATGAACACCCGATCGCCGACCGAGGTGATGCCGTTCGCGCCGGGTACGTGATCGGCCACCACGCGCAGCGTGCCGTCGGGCAGGCGCGCGGCCACGCGTTCGCTCATGACCTCGGTCATGAACATTACGCCGTGGGTGTCGAAGGCGAGATCGTCCGGCGCGACCACCGAACTGCCCACCGGCACGACGGTGGCGGCGACGCCGCTCGCGGTATCGAGCGCGCTCACCTGGCTGCCGAAGGCCTGCGCCACGTAGAGCTTGCCGTCCGGCCCGACCTTCATACCGTTGGCGCCGTACAGCGCGCTCGGCGCGAGCAGGGTGGTCAGGGACCAGCCGGGCAGGGTGCGTGCCTCGGCGATGGGGAAACGTCCGTAGTCGTGCATGGCTGCCTCGCTGTCGATGGGGGTTGAACGCATGGAGTGCAGTGCGACCCGCAGGTGCGCCGGGCCTGCGCTAGCGTGACCAAGGCGGGGCCCTTTGCCTACCCGCGAAGGACGGGGCCCGCGCCCCGTCCTTAGACAGTCGTCGCAGGCGTGGCCGGCATCTGGCTGGCGGCGCGCGCAGGGTGCCTGCGTTGCAGGCCGCTGCTTGCCATGACGCGCGCCGCTGCGCGACCCCGCAACGCCACACGGGTGGTGCTTTGCCGAGGACCCGCTCAGCCGCCGAGCGGCGCGAAGGGCATCGGCGGCAACGTCTGTTCCACCGCCAGCCCGACCGCGAGCAGGCGGCGGTCGCCGCCGATGGGACCATCGAGCGCGAGCCCCACGGGCAGACCGTCATCGGCGCGACCGATGGGCAGCGACAGGCCGGGCAGGCCGGCGTTGCTGCCCGGGTCCGTGTTGCGGATGAAGCAGGGAAAGGTCGGCGTCTCGCGGCCGTTGTGCAGGAACACGCGATCCTCGCCGATGCGCGCGGCGGT
>JBFWYG010000191.1:0-2692 GCA_050186725.1 Gammaproteobacteria bacterium
CTGGCGGGCAACATCAGCAAGCCGGGGACCCCCGGCGCGAGCATCGTCGCGCGCTTCGGCGCCGCCCCCGTCGCCGGTGACGCCGGCGTGGACGTGCTGAACGGCACGGCCAAGGGCAACTTCATGTTTGGCCTGGCTGGCAACGATGCCTTGAACGGGCTGGCGGGCAACGACACCCTGGACGGCGGCAGCGGCACCGACACCATGCGCGGCGGCGTGGGCAACGACATCTTCATCGTCGATCGCGCCGCCGACCGCGTCATCGAGCGCGTCGGCGAAGGCACCGACCAGGTGCGCAGCTTCGCCACCGCCTTCACGCTGCCGGCCCAGGTCGAGCACGGTCGCATCATGCTCGGCACCGCGGCCAACATGACCGGCAACACCGGCAACAACACCATCTTCGCCGGCACCGGCGTCAATGTCATCGACGGCGGGCTCGGCAACGACACCGTGTCCTACGCGTTCGGCATCCCGGGCAACACCGGCGTGGTGGTCGACCTCAGCCGGGACGGCGTCGCGCAAAATACCGGCGGCTCACGCAGCGATACCTTGAGGAACATCGAGAACGTGATCGGCTCCGCCAAGGCCGACACGCTCACCGGCGACGAGCAGAACAACCGGCTAAACGGTGGCGTCGGCAACGACACGCTGAACGGCGCGGGCGGGCTGGACACCCTGATCGGCGGCGCCGGCAACGACACCTTCGTGTTCGACGACCTGGCCGACCTGGGCACGACCGAGGTGACCGCCGACATCGTCAGCGACTTCGGCGCGACCGACCTGCTGGACCTGTCGGGACTGGATGCGAACACCGACACCGTAGGCGACGACGCGTTCAACACGACCCTGGTAGTGGGCGCCTTCACCGCGGCCGGTCAGCTGCGACTCGACAACGGCGTCCTGTTCGGCAACACCGACAGCGATTTCAACACCGTCGAGTTCGTCATCAGGCTGACCAACGTGACGAGCCTGGCGACGGGCGATTTCGTCGCCTGACCGAAGCTAACACCCGCGCTCAGCGCCAGGCGAACGCCAGGCGCTCGGGGCCGCGCACGAACCAGTTCGGGTTCCAGTGCACGGCGTCGAAACCTGCGGCCAGCCGCGCGAGGCGCGGTACCAGCCATTCCAGCGCCACGCGCGCCTCGAGCCTGCCGAGGTGCGCGCCCAGGCAATGGTGGATGCCCATGCCGAAGCCGGCGTGCCCGCCGGTGTGGCGGCGTACGTCGAAGCGCTCGGGCGCGGCGAACTTGGCATCGTCATGATTGGCGGCGGCCAGCAGTACGACGATGTCGCTCTGTGCCGGGATGGTGACGCCGGCAATCGCCACCTCGCGCATCGCGCGACGATAGACGCCCTGCACCGGCGAGCAGTAGCGCAAGCCCTCTTCGATGGCGTTGACGATGAGCGCCGGCTCGTCCTCGAGCAGCGCGAGCTGCTCGCGATGTTCGAGTAGCGCGAGCGTCATGCCGCCCAGCAGGTTGGTGGTGGTCTCGTTGCCACCGGTCAAGAGCAGGATGGCGTAGGCCACCATCTCGCGCCGATCGATGCGGCCCTCGGCCTCCGCGGCGAGCAGCACGGCGAGAATGTCGCGCTGTCCGGCAAAGCTCGCGGCGCGCGCCTCGAGCTCCGCGCCAAAGAAGGCGATGACCTCGTGCACGCCGGCCCGCGCCTGCAGCCACTCCGGCCCCTCGCGATCGTTCAGGATCTTGATCAGGCAGTCCGACCAGCGCTTGAAGTCTTCCTGGCGGTCTTGCTCGATGTCGAGCAACTCGGCGATCACCGTCACCGGCAGCGGAATGGTGAAGTCCCGCACCAGGTCGAATGCACGCTCGCCTTCCAGCCGCGCGCCGAGCGCCGCGACCAGTTCGCGGATGCGCGGCTCCAGCTCGCGCAGCGGCCGCATGCGGAAATCGTCCTGCAGGATGCGCCGCAGCCGCGTGTGCTCGGGCGGATCGCTGGTGATGACGCTGTGGCCACCGCGATCCGCCGGGTCACGTCCCGGCGCCGAACGCCGCATGGCGATGGACGAAAAGGTCGCCGGGTCACGCATGATGACCGCGACATCCTCGTAGCGGCTGACCAGGAAGGCATTCAAAGCCGGCGACCACAGCGCCGGCGCCTCGGCGCGCAGCCAGGCGAAGTAGGGATAGGGATCGCGACGTACTTCGGGCGCGAGGAGATTGACAGTTGCAGGGTGATAGCTGGCCATGGGCCAAGCTTAGCCGCGATTACCGGGCATGTCGAATTACCTGATGGGATGGGGAGGGGGAAGTGCCCTGGCCTCCGCGCCGCTGTCTTCCGAGACGAGCCGGGCGCTTGGTGCGGCGACACCGTCAACGGCACCCACTACGTCATGCCTGCGAAAGCAGGCATCCATGGGCGTGGCAGGCGCTGGCTGGGTTGAAGAACGGCTCTGGACAGCGCTCCGGGATGCGGGGATTGATGACGAATCGCTTGTTGCGATTCGTCACCCCTTCGGGGCGCCGCAGCGCGGCTGCGGCGTCCCATCGTCCTTCGGACGACGGTCGAACCCGAGGGGGTCCGTCCACACCTCCCTCTCCGCCATATACGACAAAGGGCCCGTTGGGCCCTTTGTCGTATATGGCGGAGAGGGAGGGATTCGAACCCCCGGTACGCGCAAACGTACAACTGATTTCGAGTCAGCCGCATTCGACCACTCTGCCACCTCTCC
>JBFWYG010000192.1:0-2638 GCA_050186725.1 Gammaproteobacteria bacterium
CCGCCGTAGATCGGCGCGGCGAGATTGTTGAAGCGCGACGCGAGCCAGCCCGGCATGCCGAGTTCGCCGTCGCGCAGCGGCGCGCCGTCGGCGCACAGCGCGTCCGGGGAGGCAGAGGCGAGCGCCAGTTCGTCCATGCGCACCAGGAGCTCGGTCCAGTCGATCTTGATGAGATTGGCGGCGGCGTTCTGCAGCGCGCCGCCCTGCGCAAGGGTGCCGAGCCGGAGCTCGGTCATTTCGTAGGCCAGCAGGTCGCGGTCGAGCCGCGCGAGTGCGTGCTCGGCCAGGGCGTCGATCCGACCGACCGCGCGCAGGCGGGCCTCGAGCAACGCCAGCCGACGCCGCAGGCGCCCGCCGAACACGAAGGACCCGCGCTCGATCTCGAGCAGGAATCTCGCCACCGCCCAGCCCTGGCCTTCACCGGCGAGCAGCGCCTCGGGCCCGACCTCGACGTCGTCGAAGAACACCTGGTTGAACTCGTGGTCGCCGGTCAGCATGCGCAGTGGACGCACCGTCACACCTTGTGTCGCCATGTCGACCAGGAAGAAGCTCAAGGCCTCGCGGCTGTCGTCGCGGCGCGTGCGCAGCAGGACGAAAATCTTGTTGGCGTGCTGCGCATCGGTGGTCCAGATCTTCGAGCCGTTGATCACGTAGCGCTCGCCGCGCTTCTCGGCGAAAGTCTGCACGCGCGCGAGATCGGAGCCCGCGCCCGGCTCGGAGAAGCCCTGACACCAGTGATCGCGCCCCTCGATCAGCGGCGGCAGCACCGTCGCGCGCTGCGCTTCGGTGCCGAAGCGGATCACCGTCGGTCCGACGTAGGCGAGCCCCATGGGCGGCGCGGCCGGCGCGCCGTGGAGACCCTGCTCGTACTGCAGGAGATAGTTCTGCATCGGCGTGAGGCCGGCGCCGCCGTGGGCGGCAGGCCAGTGGCCGACGTGCCAGCGGCGCGGGCGCAGTTTCTCTATCCAGCGATTGCCGCGCTCGTGATCGGCGATGAAGCTGCGCTGCGCGTCTTCGGCCACCACCAGCGCCGGTTCGAGTTCGGCAGCAAGGAATGTGCGCACCTCGGCGAGAAAGGCCCGCTCCGCCTCCGAGAGCGCCGACTCGATCAGCATCGTTGCCTACTCCGCGGCGTCGAGCTTGATACCGAGCGCGCGACGGGTGGCCTCCGGCAGCCCGGTCGGGTCCATGAGGAAGTCGTAGAGCTTCAACCAATGGGTATGGGCCAGCTGGTGCAGGTGGAAGGCGTTCTGCATCGCGAGCTCGCGCCCTTGAGCGTCCTGCGCGCCGTTGATGGCCTTCTTGGTCAGCTTGAGCGCGAAGCGCGACTTGGCGGCAATCTTGCGCGCCATGGCGAGCGCCGCTTCGCCGAGTTCTTCGCGCGGCACCACCTGGTTGACCATGCCGAGACGGTGGGCATCGACAGCCGACAGCGCGTCGGAGGTGAAGAGCATCTCCTTCGCCTTGCGCGCACCCACCTCCCACAGGTGGTGGAAGTACTCCACGCCGCCGACGCCGAAGCTGACGGTCGGATCGGTGAAGCTCGCATCGTCGGCGGCAATGATCAGATCGCAGGGCCACACCAGCATCAGACCGCCGGCGATGCACTTGCCCTGCACCGCGGCGATGGTCGGCTTGGGGATATTGCGCCAGCGCTCGCTGAAGCCCAGGTAGATCTCTTCCTCACGCGCCATCTGGCGCTCTGCCCCGGCGCAGGTGAAGCCGCACATGGTGCCGACCGTGTCGTGCTCGTGCATCGCCTCGTACCAGTTCTTCTCCGCCAGATCGTGGCCCGAGGAGAAATGCTTGCCGTTGGCGGCGAGGATGATCACGCGGATGTCGTCGTCGTGGGCGGCGCGATCGAAGGCCGCGTTCAGCTCGTAGAGAAAGCGCGTGTCCTGCGCGTTGGCGGTCTCGGGACGATTGAGCACGATGCGCGCGATGCCGGCCTCGGGCGTCTCGTAGACGATGTACTGGAAATCGGTGCTTGCATTCACGGCGGAACTCCCCGGGGCTCGAATGACGATGACGCTAATTTACACGCTGCGCCGGCGTGCGGCAGTCGTGCCGCTGGACCGCGTGCCGAGCCGGCATCGATAATCACCCTTCAGAGTCGTCGAGCGCGCGTCATGTCCCCCGGTCTGCTGCATCGTTTCCTGTTCGAAGGCCTGCCGGTGCGCGGCGCGCTGGTGCGCCTGACCGGTGGCTGGCGCGAAGTGCTGGCCCGACGCGCGGCGGTGGGCGCCTACCCGCCACCGGTGCGCGCGCTGCTCGGTGAGATGCTGGCCGCCGGTGTGCTGATGCACTCCAACATCAAGTTCGACGGCGCGCTGGTGCTGCAGGTGCACGGCGACGGGCCCTTGAAACTGGCGGTCGCCGAGATCACCTCCGAGCTCGGCTTTCGCGCCACGGCGCAGCTCGCCGGACCCATCGGCGACTCGGCGGCCCTGCCCGAACTGGTCAACGTGCACGGCCGCGGCCGCTGCGCCATCACGCTCGACGCGCGCGACCGGCCGACCGGCACGATGCCCTACCAGGGCATCGTGCCGCTGCATGGCGATCAGGGCGAGCCGCTCCATTCCATCGCCGAGGTGCTCGAGCACTACATGCTGCAGTCCGAGCAGCTCGACACGCGGCT
>JBFWYG010000193.1:0-2624 GCA_050186725.1 Gammaproteobacteria bacterium
CACCAGGCGTCCGCCAACGCAGCGCAGCGCGCGGCGCGGACCACACAGCGCGCGGGCCGCGGCATTGGCGAACAGGATCTGTCCGGTCTCGTCCAGCACCAGCACGCCGGTGGCGAGGCGGTCGAGCACCTGTGCGTGCAGACCCTGGTCGAGTTCGGCGCTCACGATGCGCAACTGTGCCTTCACCGCGCGCGCGAGCCGTGGCTGCAGCGCTTCGATCGCGCGCCGCGCCTGGTGCGAGGGTTCCGCCACGCCGCGCGGATAGTGCACGCCCAAGTAGGCGCGCAGCGTGCCGTCGTTGCACGGTACGGCGGCGATGCAGCCGCCCATGCCGTTGCGTGGCAGGAAGTCGGCGTAGTACTCGTGACTGCGCAGGGTCTCGGCGTCGGTGATGTCGCAGTCGGTGACCACCCGTCCGGCGCGGAGGCCATGCAGCGCCTGTGAGCGTGGCTCGCGATGCAGGAAGCGTTCGAGGTATTCGTTCAGTACTTCGGGCGGCTGCGCGCCCATGTACGCCGCGAGCGGCTGGTCATGGCGCAGCAGGTGCAGATCGGCGCCCACCGCGCCGAACTCGCGAGCGAGCTCGTCCAGCACCGCCGGCCAGCGCGACGGCTCGACCGCCGCGTCGAAGAACGCGTCGCTGAGATGTTCCAGTCGTGCCTGCTGTTCCATGTTCCCTGCCTCGGCCTTCATGCCGTGGCAGGGAGTCTAGGAGGCGACGAAGCGCAACGAGAATGGGAAATCCCACACCTGGGACGATCTTTCGGCCCAGGTGTGGCGAGGGGCTAGTCGAAACGCATGCCGGGATAGTTGGCCTCGGCTTCGCGCACCAGGGTCTCGACGTACTTCGGCGCGCCGCCGTTATACACCATGTGGCGAATCTTGCCGCCCTCGTGACCGTCGACGTTGGAGTTGTAGCCGGTGAACCAGCTCTTGGCCTTGCGCATCAGCATCACTTCGTACATCTGCGCGACGTGCCGGGTCCAGCGCTCCTCGGACTCGGGACGCGCCTCGACGCGCGTGTAGCCGCGCTTCCACATGTATTCCAGGAGTCCGGTCACCCAGCCGACCGCTGCTTCGATGCTGCGCGGGAAGTTGGTCGAGGACGATCCGCTCTGTGGTCCGGCCACGGTCAGGAGATTGGGAAAGCCGCTGACCTGCATGCCGAGATAGGTCACCGGGCCGTCGCGCCACTTGTCCTTGAGCTTCTCGCCACCAACACCGCGGAAGTCGATGCGATCGTAGGCGCCGGTGATGGCGTCGAAGCCGGTGGCGTAGATGATGACGTCGAACTCGTAGTCCCGCGCGCTGGTGCGAATGCCCTTTGGCGTGATGGCTTCGATGGGCGTTTCCTTCACGTCGACCAGCGTGGTGGTCGGCAGGTTGTAGGCCTCGTAGTAGCGCGTCTCCAGCGGCACGCGCTGCACGCCGAAGCCGTGATCGCGCGGGATGAGCTTCTCCGCCACTTCCGGATTCTGCACGCGCCGGCGAATGCGGTTGGCGATGTACTCGGAGAATTCGGCGTTGGCGACCTCGTCGGTGAAGATCTCGCGGAAGTTGGCCAGCCAGATGCCGAAGCCCGGTTCGTCGTAGAGCTTGTCCCACATCGCCACGCGCTCATCCGCCGAGACTTCGTAGAAGCCGCGCCGGTCGGGCTCGTGTTCGAAACCGCCGGGCGAGCGCGCGCACTTGGCGAAGATTTCTTCATAGCGCGAACGGATCTCGTCCATGTCCGCTTCGGAGAGCTTGCTGTTGTTCAGCGGCGCGCACCAGTTGGGGCGCCGCTGGAACACGGTCAGTGAGCCGCACTTGTCGGCGATGGCCGAGATCACCTGCACGCCGGTCGCGCCGGTGCCGATCACCGCGACGCGTTTGGCCGTGAGATCGACCGGGGTCTGCGGCCAGTAGAAGGTGTGATAGGCCTCGCCCGCGAAGCTCTCCACGCCCGGAATGCGCGGCATGGTCGGCGCGGACAGCAGGCCCAGGCCCGTGACCAGGAAGCGACAGGTGAGCTCGCGGCCGTCCTCGAGAAACATCCGCCACAGGCGATTCTCGTCATCGAAATGCGCGGCCTTCACCATGCAGTTGAACTGGATGTCGCGACGCAGGGAGAACTTGTCGGCGACGTGGTTCAGGTAGCGCAGGGTTTCGGGCTGGGAGGCGAAGCGCTCGGACCAGTTCCACTCGGCGAGCAGTTCCGGTGAGAAGGAGTAGCCGTAGGTATAGGATTCCGAATCGAAGCGACAGCCGGGGTAGCGGTTGAAGTACCACGTGCCGCCGACGTCCGGCGCGCGCTCGACCACCGTGCACTTCACGCCCAGCTCGCGCAGTCGATGGAGCTGGTACATGCCGGACACGCCGGCGCCGAGAATGATGACTTCGTATTGCGGATCGACGCCGGGCGCCGCCTTCAGCTGGGTGCTCATCGCTAAGGTCCTCTGCGCGGGCACGCGCAGGCGTGCCCGCAGGTTGATTCCATGTACGAAGACCTTGCCCGGCGCTGGTGGCGCGGTCTCCACCGGGTGCGAGGACCGTAGCACGCGGCTTCGCGCGCCCGACATGCGGGAATCTACGTGCCTCGAAGGGGGAGGTGGGGCGAGTGGGGGGTGACCGCCACGAGGTCT